>CADCVF010000041.1 GCA_902806095.1 uncultured Rubrobacteraceae bacterium | reverse complement strand
TGACCGTCATAGGGTACCTTATACAGGCAGTGCGAAGTAAAGCAAACCGCGTATAATGTGGGAGGAAGCAGAGAGTATGGATCAGCAGCAGACGCAGAACATCGAGCAGGCGACGGAGCAGTTGACGGACTCGGCACGCCAGTCGTTCCAGATGCTGGCCGACAGGACGGTAGCCCTCCAGGAGAGCAACCTGAGGCTCACCCAGAGCTTCTTCCAGAGCTGGATAGAGCAGGTCCAGAACCAGACCCAGGGCACCCGGGAGGCGACGCAGAACCTCCAGGAGCAGGGCCAGCGCCAGCGGGAGGCTTTCGAGACGCTCTCCCAGGAGGCGACCAACGCGTATTCTGAGTTTCTCAACTCGGCGCTGTCGTTCTACCAGGAGGCGTTGAGCACGGCGACGCAGGTTGCGCAGCAGAACATGCAGCAGGGGGCCCAGGCGACCCAGCAGGGGATGCAGGCGGGAGTGCAGGCGGCGAGCCAGGCGGGTCAGCAGGCGATGGAGGCGGCCAACCAGGCCGGTCAGCAGGGCGCTCAGGCGATCAGCGAGGCCGGGCAGCAGGGCGCTGAGGCGGCGAACCAGTCCGCCCAGAGGACCGCGCGCGGCGCAGAGCAGGTTGGTCAGGCTGCGGGGGAGGAAGTTAGAGCCACGGCGGCGGCCCGTCGCAGGGCCGAAGAGATGAACGTGGACCTCGCCGAGGTCGAGGGGACGGGCCAGGACGGCCAGATCACGGTGGACGACGTGCGCCGGAGCGCCCAGGAAGGTTAGTCGAAGGGGTGCCGCCCTTCCCCACGGTAGCGAGAACGACGAGGGGGCCTTTCGGCCCCCTCGTCGTTTCTGCACTGTCTTCGGTGGTTGGTACTTAGGCGCCGGAGCGGGTCTCGAGCCAGGAGACGACCTTTGGCCAGAGGCCCTTCTTGGCGCCGCGACCAGTCATAAGGCCGACGTGGCCGGCGTCGAGGACGAAGAACTCCTTGTCCTCGCTGGAGACGAGGTCCATCGTGGCCTCGGCCTGGGGCAGGAGGCAGATATGGTCCTTCCTGCCGGCGATAGAGAGAAGGGGCGTCTCTATGTTCGAGAGGTCCACGCGGCGGCCGCGCAGCTTGATCTCACCCTTGACCAGCTTGTCCTGCTGGTAGAAGTCCTTGATCCAGGTCTTGAACGCGGCGCCCGGGAACGGCGGGCCGTCATTGACCCACTTGTTCATCGCGAGCCAGGTCTCCATGGGCTTGTCCTCGAAGATGCGCTCCCACATATTTACGTAGGTGCCGACGTAGTTGGTGACGGGCTTGAGCATCCTGTTGCCCGTGTCGATCAGCTCCCCGGGGATGTTGCCGAAAGCGTCGGCGAGGATGTCCGGGTCGAGGTTCTTCTGGCTCGTGAACAGGCTATAAGTTCCCATCTCGTCCCTCGGGAAGCCCACGGGCGTAGTGAGCAGGACGAGGTTCTTGAGCT
>CADCVF010000040.1 GCA_902806095.1 uncultured Rubrobacteraceae bacterium | reverse complement strand
GGCCGATGAGGTCTGCCTTCGCGACACCGAAGTAGCGGCAGACCTCGTGTTGGATGAGTTCTATGGGGATCTCGCGGTAAGCCTGGTCGGGCAGGATGTCCCTGAGGACCTCTTCGGCGAGGTCGGCGCTGACTTGCCTGCCGTAGAGCGACGCGTAGGCCAGGATGCGCACGAGGGCCCCTTCGAGCTCCCTGATGTTCGTCGAGACCTTGGAGGCGATAAAGGTAAGCACGTCGTCGTCGACCTCGAGATGGTCCATAAGGGCTTTCTTGCGCAGGATGGCGATCCTCGTCTCGAGGTCGGGCGGTTGGATGTCCGTCACCAGGCCCCACTCGAAGCGGCTGACCAGCCGATTCTCCAGTGTCTGGATGTACCTCGGGTGCCTGTCCGAGGCTATGACGATCTGCTTGTTCTCCTCGTAGAGGGCGTTGAAGGTGTGGAAGAAAGCCTCCTGGGTCTCGACCTTGTTCTCCAGGAACTGGATGTCGTCGACTAGGAGAACGTCGTTCTCGCGGTAGCGCTTCTGGAACTCGAGGGGCGCGTTGTCCCTCATCGAGTTTATGAAGTCGTTCGTAAATTGCTCGCACGTAACGTAGCGGATCCTCATGCTCGGATCCTGGTCCTCCACGTAGTGTCCAACGGCGCGCAAGAGATGGGTCTTCCCCAAACCCACACCGCCGTAGATGAAGAGCGGGTTGTAGACGAGGCCAGGGGTCTCGGCGACGGCGAGCGTGGCCGCGTGGGCGAACCTGTTTCCCGCCCCGATGACGAACGTGTCGAACGTGTACTTGGCCCTGAAAGACCTCGGCGCGCGCGCATTCAGAACGGACTCGGCGCCCTCCGCGGCAGCGCCGTTCCCCTTATGTATGCCAGGTCCCCCGACGCTGACGACCAGGGAGGTCTCCTGGCCTACCACGTCGTCGAGCGCCTCCTCCAGGAGCGGCCTGAAGCGACTCTCGATGTACTCCTTGGCGAACGTGTTTGGGACCGAGATCTCCAGTTGATCCTCGTACAGGGCTACGGGACGTATGCCCTCGAACCAGACCCTGAGCGACGAGACGTCTATGTGTTCGGAGGCCCGATCCAAGACCTCGCTCCAGACTTGCTCGGCCTTACCGGCCACGCTTACTTGACCCAGTCATTGACTATGGCCTCGACCAGATCCCTGCCGAGCGGGGAGATGAGGCGCTTGCCCGACTCGTCGGCCATGACGAGGCCGTGCTCTTCGAGGACCGAGAGATCCCTGTACGCGGTGCTTACGCTTATCTCCAGTCTGTCGGCCACGGTCGATGGACCAACCTCACCGCACTCGAGGACCGTGATGAGTGCCTTCTGCTGCCTCTCGGAGATGTTCATCCGCGGTACTCCGTCGGGGTACCGTCTCTGCGGTGGCGGCGGAGACGTCTCCCGCGCCTCGACCACTCTCTCTTCGCCGGCAACGGAGACGGTGGCCACGGTGCCGCCACCGATGTTGTCCTCGATGGTGAGGGTCCCGCCGACTTTCTCGGCCGCCGCGCGTGCGATGCCGAGCCCGGCTCCGACGCCCCGGATCTCACCAAGCGTCTCGGGCGTGGCGCCGCTGAACCCGAACTCCATCGCCCTGCTCTTGTTCTCCACCCCGGGCCCCTTGTCCGAAACACGGACCACGTTGCCCTCGTCGAGAACGGAGATAACCACCCCGCGGTAGCCAGCGTGAATGAGGTTCTCTACTACCTCCCGAATAGCTTCTTCGGGAACTCCGCCGCCAGCCTCTCTCGCCTTCTCCGTCACGAACCTGGTGAACTTCTGCGTGGCTGAACCAGGGTTGGCCGCCGAGACTTCGGTTATCTCTGGCGGGCCGCCGCTGGGATAGACTGCTATGCGGACGCCTATGCCCGCCTGGTCCGTCTCCCCTAGTGTCCGCTGCGCGTGCATCATCCCCAGAAGGGAATTTAGCGCACCCCTCATCGTAGCGCTATAGCCCAGGGACATAAATTCGGCTTTTGCAGGCAATTAAGATGGTTATCCACAAATTTATCCACAGCCTGTGGATAACCGCAAAGGAGCCAAGCTTCGGGCCGGATTCGAGGCTGAATTGGGCGTGTCTCGGACCCTGTAACACGATGGATGACCCTGGCTAGGCACGCATCCTAGAAGCTATTTTGCAGCATTTTTCTGCAAAAGGAACCTGGTTTTTTCGTGCTCGCTGTGCCGGACTCGCCTCCAGGACCGCTGGATGGTGTTGCTGGCTTCGGATATACTCTCGTGGTTCGTCTGCATATTTCGGAGTGCCCGTAGAGGAGTTCGATGAAGCGTACTTATCAGCCAAATCGTCGTAAGAGAGCCAAGACGCACGGCTTCCGCCAGCGCATGAGTTCGGTGGGCGGGCGCAGGATCATCGCTGACCGCCGGCGCAGGGGTCGCAAGCGCCTGGCCGTCTGAGCGTTGCCACGCAGCAAACGTATGCGTCTGACTGACTCACTGGAGTTCGAGAGGGTCTACCGCCAGGGCACCGCTTACAGGGGCAGGCTCTTCTCGGTGCACGCTTTTCCCAATGAGCATGGCACCCCGCGGCTGGGTCTCTCCGTGTCACGAAAGGTCGGCAACGCTGTAACACGGAACGCCGTGGGGCGCAGACTCAGAGAGGTGTTTCACTCTTGCATCTCTGAAATCGTCGGGGACCTTGACCTCGTTGTGTCGGCGAGGCCGGCTGCGGCAGAGGCTACTCTCGAGGAGCTCAGGGAGGAGTTCGGCAACGCGTTGGGCAGGGTCGGTTCCCAGGTCGAGCGCCGGTCGGGTTGACGGCAGCGGGCCATGTCTTCGAGAAAGGTGTGCATGGGGCTGATTCGTCTCTACCGCAGTTACCTCTCCCCCATGCTACCGGCGTCCTGCAGATTTACACCGAGCTGCTCGCTTTACACGCTGCAGGCCATAGAGAAGCACGGCGTACCGAGGGGCATTTTCATGGGCGTCCTAAGGGTGCTCCGCTGTCACCCGTTCTCAAAGGGAGGATTCGACCCCGTAAGATGAGTAGGATCTCATGATCAACAATATCGCAGACTTTTTCGCGAACCTTTTCCAACCCATTGTAAGCGTCCTCGGCGTAGTACTGCTGTACTTCCATCAGACGCTCGGCGCGCCTTGGTGGCTTGCGATCGTGATGCTTACGGTGATCGTGCGCAGCCTCCTCTTCCCGCTGACGGTCAAACAGGTCAGGAGCATGCGCGCGATGCAGGACCTGAAACCGCACATGGATAGGGTCCGCGCCCAGTTCAAGGACAATCCTCAGCGGCAGCGGGAGGAGATGGCGAAGGTCTACCAGGATCAGGGGGTCAATCCCCTCGGCGGATGCCTCCCGATCCTGGTCCAGATGCCCATATTTATCGGCATCTTCTACGTCATAAGGGAGTTCGGCGGCTACAGGGCGGGCGACACTGTTGTGCCGCCGAGGTTCGACAGCTTTCACGAGGGTGGCATCTTGTGGTTCCAGAATTTGTCGAATCCCGATCCCACCTACCTCTTGCCGATCATCTCGGCGTTGACAATGCTGGCTGCCACCGAGATAACAGCGAAGAACATAGACCCGCAGCAGCGCTGGCTGATGCGGCTGCTTCCCATTGGCTTCACCATATTTCTCCTCAGCTTCCCCGCCGGACTGTTTGTTTACTGGATCACCTCGAACCTCGTTACCCTGGTCCAGAACTTCGCTATCTACAACTATGGTCCAGGCAAGAAGAGCACTGATGATTCGAAGGGCTCCGATAACGCAAAGTCGAAAGCCACAGCAGGTGACCGGCAGGAGCAAGATTCCAGCAGGGAACAAACGTCCGGAAACAGCCGAGAGGACGCCGCCAAACAGGCCGCCAAGATCGCGAAGCGGAAGCGGAGAAAGAAGAAGAAATGACGGATAATCGAGAGTTTTACGCCTCTACGATCGAAGGGGCCGTGGAGAAGGCGGCCATCGAACTGGGGCTGCCTTCGGAAGAGGTGGCTTACCGCGTGCTCGATGAGGGCAATACTGGTTTCCTGGGTATCGGTGCGCGGGACGCCCGCATTATCGTCGAGGCTACAGCCCAGAACTCAGCTCTCCCAGAGACGGAGCCTCCGGAGACCGCCCCGGCCGAGACGGACCTGGTAGACGTGCCCGAACAGGAACCTTCCGAAAATGCCGCAGCTGCGGATTCGTCCACTTTGTCTGAAGTCTACGGTGGGTCCTCGGAGTCCGAACGGGTCCAGGCCCCGGATGAGTTGCTGGAGGAGGTAAGGCTGCTCGTGTCCTCGATCCTCGAAGCAATGGGCTTCGATGCTCGTGTAGAGGTCTACGACGCAGGAGGGTTTATCGCCGCGGATGTCGCTCCCGATAACACGGCCCTGTTCATAGGACAGAAGGGCGAGACTATCGATGCCCTCCAGTACCTGGTCAACGTCTCTGCGTTCAGAGATCGCCCTTTCTTCAAGCGTGTGGTCCTCGATGCTGAGGGGTACCGCCAACGCCGCGTCGAGGCGATACAGGGTATGGCCCATCGCACCGCCCGCCGTGCTGTTCGCGAGCGACGGACTGTGGAAATGCCTCCTATGAACTCGTCGGAAAGACGTGTCGTTCATATGTTTCTCTCGGAGAACCCAAGGGTCTCGACCGAGAGCGAAGGCAGCGGCGATAGCCGCCGGGTAAAGGTCTCTCCCACTCCATAGGCTCACGGACCTCGTTTCACGTGAAACATGGACTGCTATTATCCCTGCAGGATGCCCTGCGCGACAGGAGTTTGTTTGTGCAATTTTTTGTCGCGCAAGTACGTTTCACGTGAAACGCTCTTATGGATTCTCTTAGATTGTTGGAGGAACAGTTGGCTACCTGGGGGCTGCGTCTCGGCCCCGGCCGGCGGGAGCACTTGCTTGAGTACGCCCGCCTTCTCGCGTCCTACGATCGCGCGAACGTCATCGGCACCAGGGACGTGGACGGTATCTTGCTGGCCCATGTTCTCGATTCGTTGAGTTGCTTTCTGCACGAGCCGCTGCTTCACGCCGGGCGTCTGGCTGACGTTGGCAGTGGTGGCGGGCTTCCAGGCATTCCGATAAAGATCATGAAGCCTGACCTAACGGCGACCCTCGTCGAATCGACCGGCAAGAAGGCCGCGTTCTTGCAGTACGCGCTCGATAGCCTTGTCCTTGATGGCGCAGAAGTCACAAATACCAGGGTAGAAGATCTCGGCCTGGCGCAGGCGTACCGTGGCACTTACGACGTCGTGACGTCGCGGGCGGTCGCCCGATTATCAGTAGTCGCGGAGTATTGTGTGCCGCTCCTCAGGAGCGGTGGTTGGGCTATCGCGATGAAAGGCGGGCTGGAACAGGAGGAACTGTCAGAGGGCAGTAGGGCGGTCGATGCGCTCGGGGCGAGGGTGGCGGGGATCACGAAGGTCCCCATGATGTCGGAGGTTGGGGAGAAAGAGCGAAACCTGATAATCCTCGAAAAGGTGAGGGAGACCCCGGCACGATATCCTCGGCGGCCTGGCGTCGTGGCCAAGAGGCCGCTCGGCGTTGGCTGAGCAATGCCGGCAAACGACGTGCTAAGATGCCGGCGGTGAGGACGGTTACAGCCATAGTGAACCAGAAAGGCGGTGTGGGCAAGAGCACGACCGCCATCAACCTGGCGGCCTATCTCGCTGGAAAGGGCGAGAGAATACTCGTCATCGACATGGATCCGCAGGGAAACGCGACCAGTGGCCTGGGTGCGTCACCAGGCACGGGCGGATGCATGTACGATGTTCTGCTAGAAGGCAAACCCCTGCAGGACGTGGCAGTGAAGACTGAGGTCGAAGGACTTGACGTTGCGCCGGCCACCATCAACCTCGTCGGCGCTGAAGTCGAACTGGTCTCGAGCCTGGCACGAGAATTCAAGCTCAAGCGAGCACTGGAGAGACTATCATCGTATGACAGAGTGTTGCTAGACTGCCCGCCGTCTCTGGATCTGCTGACCCTCAATGCGCTGACCGCCGCTGATGAAGTCCTTATCCCGATACAGTGCGAGTACTACGCCCTGGAGGGGCTCACCCAGCTCATGCAGAGCATCAGGATGGTCAGAGAGGAGTTGAACCCTGGCCTCGAGATTGGCGGGGTGCTCCTGACCATGTTCGATCCGCGTACGAACCTGGCCCATCAGGTGGCCGAAGAAGTCCGTTCCTTTTTCGGAGATCGCGTCTTCCACACCATCGTCCCGAGGAACGTAAGGTTGAGCGAAGCCCCCAGCTTCGGAATGCCTGTAGCCCTGTACGCGCCGAAGAGCACAGGAGCGGAGGCGTATTCGGCCGTTGCGGACGAGGTGGTAAGTCGTGGGTAAGCGAGGCCTAGGCCGGGGCCTATCCGCCCTCATCGCGACCGGAGAGAGCTTAGGAGGACTGAAATTCGAGGAGCTACCGGTAACGGCGATCCGCCCGAACTCGCGCCAGCCGAGAAGTAGCTTCCCCGAGTCAGGGATACGAGAGCTTGCCGCCTCCATACAGGAGGTCGGTATATTGCAGCCTCTGGTAGTACGACCGACGCCGGGCGGCTTCGAGCTCATAGCAGGGGAGAGAAGGCTGCGGGCGGCGAAGGAGGCCGGCCTCGACAGGGTACCCGTCCTTATCAGGCAGGCACGGGAGGACGAGTCCATGGAACTGGCGCTCGTTGAGAACCTGCAGAGGGAGAACCTTAGCCCACTGGAGACCGCGGCCGCCTACCAGGCTCTCATGGATGGGTTCGGGCTTACCAAAGAGCGGCTCGCGCGCAGGCTGGGCAAGAGCAGGGCCGCGGTCACCAACACTCTGCGGCTCGTGCAGTTGCCGGAGGGGATACAAGCCCTCCTTGGCGATGGAAAGCTCTCAGAAGGACACGCCCGCGCGCTGCTGGGACTACAGACAGAGGAGCAGATGACCCGTCTGGCGCAGAAGGTAGCAGCCGAGAAGCTCTCCGTCAGAAGGACCGAGGAGCTCGTCCGCGAACTTCTAGGCAGCCCAAGCGAGATATCCCATGCCACGCCCCAGCAAGGTAGTACGACTCCGGACGAATTCCACGAAGCCTCGCGACTCATGCGCGAATCCCTCGAGTTGCCGGTCAGAGTAAAGAGCCTCAGTAGCGGCGGAAAGGTCGAGATCCGCTTCCGCCAGATAGAGGAACTCGAAGCCCTCGTGTCCCTCCTGACCTCACGGGATGATGGCTGACATAAGTCGTTGAAGGCACAGATAGTCTTGTGTGCATAGAAAATGGATGCCACCTGGTCCGCTATAAGACCTACCGCGACACTCGACGGTAGTATAGACTTAGCCGTCTGCGCTTTTCGGAGGTTTGTGGCGCGTGGGGGAGGAGACGGCATGTCGGGTGGACAGTTCAAGGTTTCGGCGATTCTAGGCGTATTGTCTCTGGCGTTTATGTGTGCGGGAGCGGCAGAGGCACAGGGACCAGCGCGGGGCGCGACTGAGGACACTACTATCGCAGGGTCCGAGCGGATGCCTATGCTCGAGGCAAAGATAAGCGATCAGGATGCCGCCTTGCGGGATAGTATCCGGGAGATCTCCACCGTAGGCGCCGAGTTGGACCGGGCCCAATCGCGGGCGGACAGTGCGAGGGCGCGCGTCGGGGATCTCGGACGACAGACCAGGCACTTGAAGCGACAGATAGCAGAGCAGGATGCGGCTTTCCGCGAGGCACAAGCCAGGTACAGGGAACAGGCGCTGGCCGCCTACAAGGGCGGAAGCCTCGAAGGCCTGGCTGACATGCTAGACGGGTGGTTCTTCGGTTCCTGGCAGGGTGTCGCCGGGGCCGATGATCCCGTGGTGGCCCGCATCCTCCTCGACAGTAGGCAGGATCTGGCCGCATTCCAAGAGTCCAGGCAAACGCTGAAGAACACGCAACGTCAGATCTCGCAGAAACGACGCGACTACAACGCTGCCATGAGGGAGCATCGGGTGAGGACGGAGGACCTTCGCCGGCGCGAGCAGGATCTCGATGAATCCATTGACCGCCTGAGTACCAACAACGCGCGGACGGAGGCCCGCCTGCACAAGCTCGAGGCGGCGGAGAGGGCGCATATTCAGAAGAGATCGGCTGCTACCGGCTGGGGAGAGGTGAATAGCAGGTACGAGCGCGAGGTCGCGCGCAACGAGATAGTAGCCAGGGACGTCGATCCTACCTCCAGGAATCAGTATATGGATCTCTACCGGGAGTCAGCGGAGGCCTACGGATTCGGGCCTGACTGGTATGTCCTTGCGGCCGTCGGGAAGGTAGAGTCGAACCACGGCGAGAGCATGGGACCGTCCAGCGCGGGCGCGATGGGTCCGATGCAGTTCATGCCATCGACGTGGGAGACCTCGGGCGTGGACGGCGACGGCGACGGGGTCGCCAACATAATGGACCCTGAAGACGCCATACCCGCGGCCGCAAGCTACCTCAAAGATGGTGGGGCGCCGCAGGACTGGTACAGGGCGCTGTACTCCTACAACCACGCCGACTGGTACGTGAAGAAGGTCCTCGCCGTGGCGGAGGCGTACAGGCGACTCGCGAAGGACGAAAGCGTCGGTCCGTACGTTTAGAGTGGGCAAAGAGGGTGAACCTCTTTGCACTGCAGCACGCTCCGGCCGGAGCGTGCTGCAGTGCTAGATTGCTGATCGGCGCCGTTTCCGGAAGGGCTGCCCTTCCGGTGCCTGTTCGCTCTGCGTTTTTGGGACCCTCTGCTTTCACCTATGATCGTTAGGAGCGAGTGCTCGCGACAACGCCTCCCTTATGACGGCGCGCCGACGGGTATGCTCGGACTCCGCCTCATCGGCACTGGCCGCATAGGTGACGTTCACGGGCGACCACGTCATCGCCACAGCGATGACCAAGGAGAACGCGTCGGAGGGCGCTAGCGTAGGATCAACCCGCCCAGCGCGCTGCGCGTCGGCGATGGCTTGGAGCTTGTGGACGTCGTGATCCCCAAACTCCGCGAACAGGTCGCCCTTCGGCACCCTCTCAAGCCTATTCCAGGTCGCCAAGCGCAAGAGTTCCGGACGCTCAATGTAGTAGTCGTAGAGCTGCACCGCATAGCCCGGCAGATCCTCGCCACTTAGCGGCACGGCGTCCAGAAGTGCTTCGACGTTGTCGCGCAGCACGGCGTCGAACAGGCCGTCCTTGCTCTTGAAGTAGTAGTACAGTTGCGACTTGTTCACCCCCGCCGTGTCCGCTATACGGTCGACGCGAGCACCGGCCAGTCCAACGGCGGCGAACTCCGTGGTGGCGGCGTCTAGCAAGAGCTGTCTACTGTCCCGTCTGGTACTCATGCGAGCATTTTATACCAACCAGTCAGTTGACGCTGGGCGTGGGCGATGGCACCCTCCGATTGCCAACCGTATAGTTGGTTGGAAAAGCAACGAAAAAAGCAACACAACGAAAGGATGGACATGCCTGAGCCCATAGACTCTACGGAGCGCGCCACCACGCCCTTCGGGGCGGAGTCCACCGCACAAGAGGTGTTGGAAGGGATTGACCTCTCGGGGAAGAGCATGATCGTCACCGGCGCCTCATCTGGCGTAGGAGTCGAGATCGCGCGGGCGCTGGCAGGAGCCGGGGCCGAGGTTACGCTGGCCGTGCGCAACACCAACGCTGGCGAACGGGTCGCGTCCGACATCACGCAGACGACCGGCAACCCGAGCCTGCATGTAGCGCCGCTCGACCTCGCCGACCAGTCTTCGGTCGCGGCTCTTGTGACTTCATGGGAAGGTCCGCTCGACGCGCTGATAAACAACGCGGGGATCATGGATCTGCCCGAGCTAATGCACACACCCGAAGGCTGGGAGATGCAGTTCGCAACCAACCACCTGGGCCACTTCGCCCTCGCCATGGGCCTGCATGGTGCGCTAGCGGAGGCGGCCTCCCGATCGGGCCCTTCGGAATGCGCCCGGATCGTGTCAGTAAGCTCCAGCGGACACGGGGCCTCCCCGGTGGTCTTCGAGGACATCAACTTCGGGCGGCGCGAGTACGACCCGTCGCGTGCCTACGGCCAATCCAAGACGGCCAATGCGCTGTTCGCTGTCGGCGTCACCCAACGCTGGGCCTCTGAGGGCATACTTGCAAACTCTCTGATGCCGGGCGGGATCTGGACGAACCTCCAGCGCCACTGGGACCCGGAGGTGCTCGAGGGCATGAAGGAGATGACCGCCGACAGCGACGACCGGTCGATAAACAAGACCCCGGAGCGGGGGGCGGCGACCTCAGTGCTTCTTGCCGCCTCCCCGCTAGTAGAGGGTATCGGCGGGCGGTACTTCGAGGACTGCAACGAGGCAGAGGTCGTGCCGGAGATCGCTGACGGCGTCCACGGTGTGCGCGACTATGCGCTCGACCCTGCCGCCGCTGACCAGCTCTGGGAAGAGTCATTGCGCCTACTTCGTAAGTGACTCTAGCCTGCTCGCTTATTTGCTTCAACTACTTACCCGAAGTGTTCTGAAATGCGCTCTTGAGCGACTCCCCCGGTGCGAGGTAGTATGATCGTGCAGGTGAACAGCAGACCCGCCGCAGCGCAGCATCTGCGCGACCTCGCGCGGCTGCGCCGCGTTCGCGACCGGATCGACCGGGAGTACGCGCAGCCGCTGGACGTCGAGGCGCTCGCCCGCGGCGCGCACATGTCGGCCGGGCACTTCAGCCGCCAGTTCCGGCTCGCCTACGGCGAGTCGCCGTACGCCTATCTGATGACGCGGCGCATCGAGCGCGCGATGGCGCTGCTGCGACGCGGCGACCTCAGCGTCACGGAGGTCTGCTTCGAGGTCGGCTGCTCGTCGCTGGGCACCTTCAGCACTCGCTTCACCGAGCTGGTCGGTGTGCCGCCCAGCGTCTATCGGCGCCAGGCGGCGCGCGCGACGGCGGGGATGCCGTCGTGCGTGGCGAAGCAGGTGACCAGACCGAGCAGGAATCGAGAAGTGTAGGCCCCGAGCCGCACATATAATCACTGACATGGACATCACGATTCACGCGAGCTTCCTCCCGCACGACGACCCGGACGCCTCCCTGGCCTTCTACCGCGACACCCTCGGCTTCGAGGTCCGCCTCGACGTCGGGTACGGCGGGATGCGCTGGATCACGGTCGGCCCCCCAGGCCAGCCCGGCACATCCATCGTCCTGCATCCGCCGGCCGCCGACCCCGGCATCACCGACGACGAGCGCCGCACCATCGCCGAGATGATGGCCAAGGGCACCTACGCCGGCATCCTCCTGGCCACCGCCGACCTCGACGGCGCCTTCGGGCGGGTGCAGGCCAGCGGCGCCGAGGTGGTCCAGGAGCCGACCGAGCAGCCGTACGGCGTCCGCGACTGCGCGTTCCGCGACCCCGCGGGCAACATGGTCCGCATCCAGGAGCTGCGCTGAGCCGTCCGCCGGTCGCGAGGCGCGAGGAGTCAGCAACGAAAGGAGCAGGCATGAGCGCGCTCGACCGGCTGCTCGGAACCTGGGAACTCACGATGCATCACTCGGCCATGTCCGAACCGGTCACCGGTCGGCAGCGGTACGAGCGCGTGCTGGACGGGGCGTTCGTGCTCCAGCACTGGACCTACGACCACCCCGACTTCCCAGACGCCATAGCGCTGCTGTCGGATGACCGGTACCACTACTTCGATGTCCGCGGGATCACCCGAGTCTTCGAACTCGAGGTCGACGACGCCGGATGGTCGATGATCCGCTTGGACATGGACGTCTCACAGCGCTACACGGCACGCTTCCGCGGTCCGGACTTCATGGAGTCAACTGGGGAGATGTCCCACGACAACGGCGTGACCTGGCAGCCCGACTTCACCATGACCTACCAGCGCGTCGAGTAGGAAGCCGACGGAGAACGCGAAGGCGGCCCCGCCCAACAGATTGGAGACACCATGAGCAAGGCCACGAGGACGGACACGCAGTCGCCTGCGCGGCACGCTGCCGACAGCCACGATCTGATCCGCGTGCACGGCGCGCGCGAGAACAACCTCAAGGACATCAGCATCGAAATCCCGAAGCGCCGGCTGACGGTGTTCACCGGCGTCTCCGGCTCGGGCAAGAGCTCGCTGGTGTTCGCCACGATCGCCGCGGAGTCGCAGCGGATGATCAACGAGACCTACAGCGCCTTCTTGCAGGGCTTCATGCCGACGCTGTCGCGGCCCGAGGTCGACTTCTTGGAAGGCCTGACGACCGCGATCATCGTCGACCAGGAGCGGATGGGCTCCAACCCCCGCTCCACCGTCGGAACCGCCACCGACGCCAACGCCATGCTGCGCATCCTGTTCAGCCGGCTGGGGGAGCCGCACATCGGTTCGCCCAACGCGTACTCGTTCAACGTCCCCTCTGTAAAGGCCAGCGGTGCGATCACCATCGAGCGGGGCGGCAAGACCAGGGCCGAGAAGGCGACCTTCAACCGGCTCGGCGGCATGTGCCCGCGCTGCGAGGGCATGGGCTCGGTCACCGACTTCGACCTGTCCGCACTGTACAACGACACGTTGTCGCTCAGCGAGGGTGCGCTGACGATCCCCGGCTACAGCATGGACGGCTGGTACGGCCGCATCTTCAGCGGCGCCGGCTTCGACATGGACAAGCCGATCGCGAAGTTCACCAAGAAGGAGCTCCACAAGCTGCTCTACGGGGAGCCGACGAAGATCAAGGTGGAGGGGGTCAACCTCACCTACGAGGGTGTCATCCCCAAGATCCAGAAGTCGATGCTGTCGAAGGACGTCGATGCCCTTCAGCCTCACGTCCGCCGCTTCGTGGAGCGGGCGGTGACGTTCCAGAACTGCCCGGAGTGCGACGGGACCCGGCTCAGCCCGGAGGCCCGCTCGTCGAAGATCGAGGGGAAGAACATCGCCGACGTCGGCTCGATGCAGATCAGCGACCTGGCCGACTGGGTCCGGGGCCTGGACGAACCCTCGGTGGCCCCGCTGCTCACCGGGCTGCAGCACCTCCTCGACTCGTTCGCGGAGATCGGGTTGGGCTACCTCTCTCTCGACCGGCCGTCGGGCACGCTGTCCGGGGGTGAGGCGCAGCGTACCAGGATGATCCGGCACCTCGGCTCCTCGCTCACCGACGTCACCTACGTCTTCGACGAGCCCACTATCGGCCTGCACCCCCACGACATCCAGAGGATGAACGACCTGCTGCTGCAACTGCGGGACAAGGGCAACACGGTGCTCGTCGTAGAGCACAAGCCCGAGACCATCGCCATCGCCGACCACGTCGTCGACCTCGGCCCCGGCGCCGGAACCGCCGGTGGCGAGGTGGTGTTCGAGGGCACCCTGGAGGGTCTGCGGGCCAGTGACACCATGACCGGTCGCCACCTCGATGACCGGGCGACCCTCAAGGAGTCGGTGCGTTCGTCTTCCAGCACGCTAGAGGTCCGCGGCGCCTCGACGCACAACCTACGGGACGTGGACGTCGACATCCCGCTCGGAGTGCTCTGCGTGCTCACGGGCGTCGCGGGCTCCGGCAAGAGTTCGTTGATCCAGGGCTCGGTCGCCGGCCGCTACGGCGTGGTGGTCATCGACCAGGGTGCGATCCGCGGTTCGCGACGGAGCAACCCGGCGACGTACACCAAACTTCTCGACCCGATCCGCAAGGCGTTCGCGAAGGCCAACGGCGTGAAGCCTGCGCTGTTCAGCGCCAACTCCGAGGGCGCCTGCCCCACCTGCAACGGCGCCGGCGTCATCTACACCGACCTTGGCGTCATGGCCACCGTCGAATCCACCTGCGAGGAGTGCGAGGGGAAGCGGTTCCAGGCCCCGGTGCTGGAGTACACGCTGGGCGGCAAGGACATCAGCGAGGTGCTGGCGATGTCGGTGACCGAGGCGGAGGAGTTCTTCGGCGACGCCAAGGTGCCCGCGGCCCACAAGATCCTGTCCCGGCTCGCCGACGTCGGGCTCGGCTACCTCAGCCTCGGCCAGCCGCTGACCACGCTGTCCGGCGGCGAACGGCAGCGGCTCAAGCTGGCCACCCGCATGGGGGAGAAGGGCGGCGTCTACGTCCTCGACGAGCCGACCAGCGGCCTGCACCTCGCCGACGTCGAGCAGCTGCTCGGCCTGCTCGACCGGCTCGTCGACTCCGGCAAGTCGGTCATCGTCATCGAGCACCACCAGGCGGTCATGGCGCACGCCGACTGGATCATCGACCTCGGCCCCGGCGCCGGCCACGACGGCGGCCGGATCGTCTTCGAGGGCACACCCGCCGACCTCGTCGCCGCCCGCTCCACCCTCACCGGCGAGCACCTCGCGGCCTACGTCGGCACCTGACCGAGGAGGTGGGGGCCGAACAGACCCTGCAAGCCATCACGGCCTGACCCAGCCGCAACGAAGGATCATCCAATGTACACCACGTCAACGGACTTGACCCGGAACGTAGCGGGCCAAGCCTCGCTGCGGCTATCAGGCCACGTCTCCGCCTTCGGTCAGGATCATGACGTCCGTCGCCTTGACGAGGGCGGTAGCCTGCTTGCCCGGTTCGAGGCCGAGCTCGTCGGCGCCCTCACGGGTGATGAGGGCCACCAGATGATTGTCCCCGACCTGGAGGGTTACTTTGGCCGCCGCCTCGCCCTTCACGACCTCGGTGATGGTGCCAGGCAGTCGGTTACGGGTGCTTAGTTGCATCTCGTTCTCCTCTCTCTGTAGCCAGCAATCCCAGTTGTAGCGCAAGAGCTACCCTGTGATCCTTCAAGTCTAAACTGATCAGCGTCTTTATGCGCTCCAGGCGGTAGAGCATGCTGTTGCGGTGCAGGAACAAGCGATCTGCGGCCTCGCTGGCGTTGCCACCGGCCGCGAAATACGTCTTCAGGGTCAGCACCAGGTCGCTACCGCGCCTCCTGTCGTGCTCTCGTATGGGTTCGATCAGCGCCCGAAAAGGCTCGAGCGCAGAACACTCGGCGAGTTCCCGCAGGAGTGGCTCTATGTCCATAACCGCCTTTCCAGGCATCTGGAGCGTACGGTGGCCGAATCTAACAGATCCCTCTCCAGCGTGCTAAAAAGAGCCCATGAACGCCCCACGTTCGGATATGTTCCGCAAGTTGCTCGAGAGGGACCCGAGAAACCCCATGGTCCTCTACTCGCTCGGCAACGAGCTCTTCAAAGAGAAACGCTACGGGGAGGCCCGCGACCACCTCCAGCACGCGGTCGAGAACAAACCGGATTACTCCGTCGCCTACAGGATGCTTGGCCGCGCCCACTACGAGCTCCACGAAGACACCGAAGCCAAAAGCGTCTTCCTGAAGGGCAAAGAGGTAGCCAAGGAGAACGGCGACCTCCAGACCTTAAAGGAGATAGACGTCTTCTTGCGCCGCTTACAGAAACGCGAGGTGGGGGAGGGGTAGCCTCCGCTCTGCTAACATCCTGGGCGTGTCGGAAACCACGGTAGGCATCCTCGTGGACTACGAGAGTCCACTCGCCCGTAGGGTGGCCGGCGACGTCTGGTCAGGGCTCTCCAGGGCCGCACTGGAAGCCGGGTTCACGAAGACTACGGCGCTTTGGAAGAGCTTGCGGGAGACCAGTAGTCTTGCGGAAGATCCGCGCCTGCACGTCTTCGCCATCGGCCAGGACCGCCCTGACACCATCGACGCCGTCGGGGCGGTCGGCGACCCTGGCGCGCCGCACCTCTACGGTGTGATCGTCGCCGTTCCGGACAGACCGAGTCCCCTGGCGGGATCTCTGCTCTACCAAGGCGTACAGCGCCTGACAGGGACAGGCGTGAAGGCCGGCATGATCGAACCCGCACTGCTGCACGCCGTCCCTGCGGAGTGCGAGCGGTACGCCCGTCGCCTCCTCGAACGGCTCGGGAGCGTGTAGGGACCACTTGGCTTCCCAGCTCCTTACCGCCCTCCTTGTAACCGCGGCCTTCGCCGGCCTCGCCTACGCACTAGGGATGATCAGCCGCAGCGGCGCCCTTGGAGGTCTCCTGGTCGGGACCACGATCTACGCCTCCCTTGGACCAAGCGGCTTCGCGACCCTCGCCCTGTTCGTGATCGGGGGCTCCCTCCTCACCCAACTCGGTTACCCTAGCAAGCAGCGCACCGGCACAGCCCAGGAACACGGCGGACGCCGCAGCGCCCGCAACGCCCTGGCCAACTGCTCCGTCCCCACCTTCTGCGCCATCCTCGCCGCCGCGACAGGGTCTGGGCCCCTTACCGCCGCCTTCGTCGCCTCCATCGGGGCGGCCTTCGCAGACACGGCAGAGTCCGAGATCGGGCAGCTATTCAGCCGCACGCCGCGTCTGATATCCAACCTCAGGAAAGTCCCGCCAGGCACCGACGGAGCCGTCTCACTGCCAGGCTCCATCGCCGGCGTAGCAGCAGCCGGTCTTGCGGCCGTACTCGGGCTTACCCTCGGAATGCTAGAGACACCGACTTCCGCACTCCTCGTCACGGTAGCGGCGTTCCTGGGCACGATCGCGGATAGCCTGATCGGGGCCCTCTCACCACGTACAGGTAACGAGCTGACAAACGTAGCCTGCACGCTCGTGGCCGCCCTACTCACCCTTCTCCTCACCTGACCAACTTCTACCCTTGACAAACCGCACCTACCAACGCACAATAAACGGTACAGTTTAGTTTACTACAATGGGAGGGATCATTGGCTACGACTTCTGAGGAGCTTGGTCCGAGGGCGAGGGCGAAGCGGGACCAGATCCTTGCTGGCGCTCGGAGGGTATTTCTACGCGACGGCTTCGCTGCCGCCAGCACCGACACCATTGCTGCGGAGGCGAAGGTCTCCAAGAGGACCCTATACGTCTATTATCCGAGTAAGGAGGAGCTTTTCGCCGGCGTCATGCGCTACCTGACGATCGAGAATCCCCAGACCCGGGCTCTTGAGTCTATGGAGGAGATGTTGCCTGGCAGCGAGGAGGAGTTGCGCAGGGATCTCCTGGAACTCGCGCGGAAGATCGTCGCGACCATGATGCAACCAGAGTACTTGGCGCTGCTCAGGACTACCATTGCCGACACCCACAGGTTTCCGCAGTTGGGTGGGCTTTTTCGCGCCACCGTGCCCGAGAGAGCCATGAGGAGCTTCGCCGTCTTCATCGAGAAGAGCCGTGAGCGCGAGGTGGTCGCTCCCGACGTGGACGGAGAGACGGCGGCACGCATGTTCATAGGACCACTGCTCACCTACGCCGTCCTCGACGGCCTCTTCGCCGAAGGGGCGCCCCGTCCTCCTGCACAGGAGAAGATCCAAGACATCGTCGAGACGTACACGAAGGCGATCACCTGACGAAGCGTGAAGGAGGCTGTGCCATGAAGATCGAGAAGCCCGAAAAGTTACGGCGGGCGACGTGCTGTGTGATCGGCTGTGGCCCCGCAGGGGCGATGCTAGGGCTCATGCTGGCGCGCGAGGGGGTAGACGTGCTGGTGCTCGAGAAGCATGCGGACTTCCTGCGGGACTTCCGCGGGGATACACTCCACCCCTCGACCATGGAGGTTATGGACGAGCTCGGTCTCGCTGACGGGCTGCTCGAACTCGAGCATACGAAGGCCCCGAGGCTTGAGGCTCGCCTCCCTGGAGGGACCGTCACGGTCGCTGACCTCGGCCGACTGAAGACGCGCTACCCTTACATCACCTTCATGCCCCAGTGGGATTTCTTGGACTACGTTACAGGGGAGGCAGAGCGCTACCCTAACTTCCGCCTGGAGATGAATTCAGAGGCGAAGGAGTTGATCCTGGAGGACGGCATCGTACGCGGCGTGCGCTACGAGACGCCCGAAGGCCCCCGCGAGGCGCGTGCGCTCCTCACGGTCGCAGCCGACGGACGGTCTTCTCCCTTCAGAGATCAGGCCGGCCTGAAGATGGTCAGGTCCTCTCCGTCCATCGACGTGCTCTGGTTCAGGCTCTCGCGGCGGGAAGGAGACCCCGAAGACACCTTCGGGTACGCCGGCGGCGGGCGTTTCATGGCGTTGATAAACCGCGGCGAATACTGGCAGATCGCCTATGTGATCAGGAAGGGTGAGTACCAGGAGGTGCGCACCGATGGGCTCGAAGTATTCCGGAGATCCGTAGGCGAGACGATACCCGAGCTCGCAGACCGTACAGGGGAGCTACAAGATTGGGAGGATGTGAAGCTTCTCTCTGTGCAGGCTGACCGGCTGCGGCGCTGGCACAGGCCGGGGCTACTGTGCATCGGGGACGCCGCCCACGCGATGTCTCCGGTCGGCGGTGTCGGGATCAACCTCGCTATAGCAGACGCGGTGGCAGCGGCGAACGCCCTGGTGGGACCACTGAGAGCCGGACGGGTGCGTTCACGCGACCTGATGGCGGTGCAGCTCAGGCGCGAGCTACCGACCCGCGTGATACAGGTCTTCCAGTCCGTCGCCCAGCGGCGTGTTGTCTCCTCGGTCCTCGGCCCTGATGGGGCACCTTCGATCCCCGCCCCAGCGAGGATGCTCTTGCGTTTGCGCCCGGTGCGCAGCCTACCGGCCCGCATCATCGCCTTCGGAATCTGGCCCAACCACGTAAAGCGCCGGGAGCCCTCAGCGGGGACTGGCCGTATGCCGGTGGCAAGAAAGGATTCGGTGAAGTGGATGCGTTGAGGGTGCTCGCGAGTCCAAGAACTTGGGGTCCAGTCCTTGGCATAGTGGTCTTGCTCGCCCGCAGCGGGCACCTTCGATTAGATAAGGCCTGACACTCGCGGCGAGGCGATGAAGGGCATCGGCAACGGCGAGTACTACGGCGCAATCGTGATCCCGAAGGATTACTCGCAGCGTCTGGTGGGCCTGTCCGGTTCGCTGGCGGGCGTGCCTCCTTCGGGGCAGCCACCAGCGCCCGAGCCTGCCGGGATCGGGTTGTTGACGAGCCCGGCGGTCAGGCCTTCTACCACGGCCCAGATCGAGAAGGCCTTCACCGGCATCGTCGACGGGGTCTCGGCGGCGACCAGCGAGCGTATACTGAGATGGCTCTCGGAGCTGGGCGCACCCGTGCCACAGGGGTCCGAGGCGGTGGTCTCCGACCCGTGAAAGGGAGCGTCTCTGAGGCCGACGTATCCGGCGAGGCCGGGCCGCTTCCGAAAGCCCCCGAGCCGGCTCAGATCGAGGTTTCACGAATCCTTCGGCCGGCCAGGGCGTAGCAACACCCGTTCAGAACATCTCGACCGGGATCGTGGATGCGGTCTCCGCGGCGACGAGCGAGCGGCTCTCCTCGGCTGCTGCCGAGCAGGGGGCGCAGCTCACTCCCGAGGTCGCCGCTGTGATCGGCGACCCTGTAAGGGCCGACGTTACGGAGGCGCAGCCGGTCGTGTCCGACTCAGGCAACGGGCAATCGCCTTTCTTCCTCGCCTTCTTGGTCAACCTCTCGGGCCTGATCGGGGGCGCTGCCATCTACTTCCTCGTCGCCGGCGCCGCCGAACGCCTGGAGGCACAGGGACTGCGCCCTTCCAGCACGGGGTTGTGGACGACACGGCTCCTACTCGGGCTCGTATACGGTGCGCTCGTAGCCGGGGCCGAGTCGTGGGTCGCGTTCGGCGTTCTTGGCGTCGAACACGAGGCGAGCACGGCGCAGGTGTACCTGTTCCTTGTGCTCGCGACGACGGTGGCCGCGTCCGTGACCATGCTTTTCGCGGTGGCGTTCGGTGCGGCAGGCATCGGGATCAGCGCGGCCTTGAACGTGATCCTTGGTCTCGTCTCCTCCGGGGGCCTCGCGCCCCTGGAGGCGCTCCCGCCCTTCTACCAGGCCTACGCCGATTGGCTTCCCCTGCGCTCCGTAATCGACGGGCTGCGCTCCCTGCTGTTCTACGATGGCGCGCTCGAAGCAGCACGTCTCGAAGGTGGCTGGCGGGACTCGTTGTGGTTCCTCGGCGGGAGATCAGAGGCAGCCGGCCTCGAGGATGCCGTATGGATGTTAGGTGCTCTTCTGGTGAGCGCGGCGGCTCTTGAGTACTTGATCTCGCTGGTCCGTGACCTCTTCGTCCGGCGCGAACGTCCGAAGACTGGGAAAGTTGCCAAGGCGGCAGGGTAGAACTCCCGCTTACAGGTTCTCACTCGCCGCCCAGGATTTGTCTGGGCGGCTCTATTTTGTAAAGGTCAGACCTGATGCTATATTAAGCGAATGCGCGCCAGAGATCACAAGGTTCAGAAGTCGGACTCCCGACTATAAAGCCCTGCGCTAAACTCCCCTGACCTAGAACCACCCCAAGCCCGTAACCCAAGGAGTCTCTCGTGAGCGAGACCAAACAGAGGAAGACATACGACCCTACGGAACTCGAACGCCGCTGGCAGGAGCGATGGGCCGGGAGCGGCTTGTACAAGACTGACGAGGACGAGAACAAGCCCAAGCATTACGCACTCACGATGCTCCCTTATCCGAGTGGGGATCTGCACGTGGGGCACTGGTACCCGATGACGCCTTCTGACACCAGGGCGCGCTATATGCGGATGAACGGCTACAGGGTTTTCTTCCCGATAGGCTTCGACGCCTTCGGGCTGCCGGCCGAGAACGCCGCGATAGACCGTGGGATCCCCCCCCGCGATTGGACCTACTCGAACATCGAGCGGATGCGCGGTCAGCTCAGGCAGATGGGCGCGATGTTCGACTTCGACTCCGAGGTCGTGACCTGCGATCCCGAGTACTACCGCTGGAACCAGTGGTTCTTCCTCAAGTTCTTCGAGAGGGGGCTCGCTTACCGCATGGAGGCCCCCGTCGACTGGTGTCCGAAGGACAACACGACGCTGGCGCGGGAGCAGGTCGTAGGACCGGACAGGCGCTGCGAGCGGTGCGGGACGCCGGTCATCAAGAAGAACCTGCCGCAGTGGCTCTTCAAGATCACGGACTACGCTGAAGAGCTCCTCGACTTCTCGAACATAGACTGGCCCGAGCGGGTCGCGACGCTGCAGCGGAACTGGATCGGGCGCTCAGAGGGGGCAGAGATCAGGTTCGAGATCGAAGGCTACGGCCCCGTCGAGGTCTTCACCACCCGCCCGGACACCCTCTTTGGCGCCACGTTCTTCGTGATGAGCCCTGAGCACCCGGCAGTCGAGGAAATAACGACCCCGGAGCAGGCCGAAGAGGTCCGTGCCTACGTCGAGAGGGCCGCCAGGATGAGCGAGATCGACCGTACCGACGTGACGAGGGAGAAGACCGGCGTATTTACTGGAGCTTACGCGATCAACCCGGCGAACGGGAAGGAGATTCCCGTTTACATCGCCGACTACGTCCTGATGGGCTACGGTACGGGCGCGATCATGGCCGTACCGGCCCACGACGAGCGAGACTTCGAGTTCGCGAAGAAGTACGGCATCGAGATCAGGACCGTGATAGCGTCGCCGGATTGGAACGGCGAAGATCTCCAAGAGGCCTACGCCGGCGAGGGCACGATGGTCAACTCGGGTAGGTTCGACGGCACCCCGAGCACCGAGGGCAAGGAGAAGGTCACGGCCTGGCTCGAGGAACGCGGCGCCGGCAAGGCTACGGTCACTTACCGGCTTCACGACTGGCTGATCAGCCGCCAGCGCTTCTGGGGCACCCCGATCCCTATTATCTTCTGCGACGAGTGCGGCATCGTACCCGTCACCGCAGAAGACCTGCCGGTACTTCTTCCCGAGGATACCGAGTTTATGCCGACGGGCGAGTCACCCCTCAAACTCGACCCGAACTTCTACAACACGGAGTGTCCCCGTTGCGGAGGTCCGGCCACGCGCGAGACGGATACGATGGACACCTTCATGGACTCCTCGTGGTACTGGTACCGTTACCTCTCGCCGCACTACGATAAGGGGCCCTTCGATCCCGAGCAGGGGGAGAAGTGGCTTCCGGTGGACCAGTACACCGGCGGCATCGAGCACGCCATATTGCACCTGCTCTACGCCCGCTTCTTCACGAAGGTCATGAGGGATCTTGGTCTGGTCGACTTCGACGAGCCGATGACCCGCCTGCGCAACCAGGGGTCCATACTCGGGCCAGACGGGCATAAGATGAGCAAGAGCCGGGGCAACGTGGTCAACCCGCAGGAGTACGTCGACCGCTTCGGCTCCGACGCGCTCCGGGGGTTCCTGATGTTCATCGGTCCGTGGAACGAAGGCGGTCCCTGGGACGGCAAGGGCATAGAGGGCGTCTCGCGCTGGCTCAGACGCGCCCTCTCGCTCGGGACAGGAGGCGACTCCTCGGGCGGAGAGGCCGACCCGTCGGAGCTCATCCGCAGGACCAACAGGCTCGTCAAGAAGATCACAGACGACCTCGAAGGTTTTCGGTTCAACACGGCCATTGCTGCCCTCATGGAGCACACGAACTACCTTCTCGCGATCAGGGGCCGCGTCGGGGACGACGAGTGGCACGAGGCGCTGCGGACATTCGTTACGGTCCTCTCTCCATTCGCGCCGCACCACGCCGAGGAGATGTGGGCCGCGATGGGGGAGACGTACTCCGTTCATGAGCAGACTTGGCCAGGCTATGAGGAAGCCCTGATCCAGGCCAGCGAGATCACGCTCATAATCCAGGTAAACGGCAAGCTGCGCGACCGCATCGAAGCCCCCGCCAACATCTCCGAAGAGGCAGCCAGAGAACTGGCACTTTCGAGCGCCAGGGTCCGTCCCCACCTCGAAGGCAAAGAGGTTCGCAAGAGCATCTACGTGCCAGGACGGCTCGTCAACCTCGTCGTCGGATAACGGTCATTTGCCGCTACACGAGACACGCCAGGCGAAGAAGGAGCCGGGGCAAGTGCGAGAGTGCGGCGGCGTCTTGAACCCTGGGATCACGCGAAAAAGGTTCCTGCAGGCCGCGGCCGGCGGCGCCGCGTTGGTCGCGCTCGGCGGCACCCTGGGCTGCGATCCGGCCGCACGCATCCGGTCTACCGCCGCATCCGCCCAGGCTGGGCAGGTGTGGAGCTTCCGCTCGCGCCCGGATCTCCACGCGCCGGTCATCGAGGTGAACACGAGTCTCCCTGGCACGGCGCCGGGCCACATCTTCGTCGCCGCGAAGAACGGACCAGTGGAGGCTGGTCCTGGGCAGGACGGCTGTATGATCCTCGACAACGACGGACAGCCCCTGTGGCTGCGCCTCTTGCAGAACGAGGATATGGATGTGATGGCCTTCAGGGCGCAGACGTACAAGGGAGAGTCGGTGCTCACCTGGTGGGAAGGACAACACACCGGCTACGGCCAGGGCGAGTATGTGATCTGTGACCATTCCTATAGGGAGATAAAGAGGGTAAGGGCAGCCAACGGCTATGAGGGGGACCACCACGAGTTCCTCATCACGCCCGAGGATACGGCGCTGATCACGATCTACAACAAGGTGCCATGGGACTACATTCCGGTGGGCGATAATGTATACGGTGAAGTTCTCGACGGGATAGCCCAGGAGGTCGACATCGAGACCGGCGAGGTGCTCTTCGAGTGGCACAGCCTCGACCACGTCGGGCTAGAGGAGTCTTACACCAAGCCCTACGACTACTTCCACATCAACTCCGTAGATGTATATGACCAGGATCACCTGCTCATCTCCTCCCGTACGACATCCACCTTGTACAAGGTCGACCGGAGGTCGGGCGAGGTCGTCTGGCGACTCGGCGGGAAGAGGAGCGACTTCGAGATGGGCAAGGGTACCAGGACCACTTTCCAGCACGACGCCCGTCGCCACCCCGACGGTGCTATCACCATCTTCGATAACGGTAACGTAAACAGAGTTGAGCAGTCCCGCGGCATCGCGGTCGAGGTCGACGAAGACGCCATGAGCGCCAGCCTGATAAGCGAATACACCCACCCCGACAAGTTGCTCTCTGACACCCAGGGCAACGTGCAGGTGTTACCCAACGGGAACGTCCTCGTAGGCTGGGGCAGTGCGCCAATCTTCTCGGAATTCTCCCATGATGGGGAGTTGCTCTTTAGCGCCACCTTCCCGACCGAGAGCGAGACCTACAGGGCCTTCCGCTTACCGTGGAGTGGGCAACCTACCGATGACCCCGCCATCGTCGCCGAGCTCGGGGCCGAAGACGAGGTAACACTCTACGTCAGCTGGAATGGCGCCACAGAAGTAGCCACCTGGCAGGTGTTGGCCGGGGCGGCCCCAGATGATCTGGAGTCACTCGGGTCAGCCCCCCGGAAGGGCTTCGAGACCGTTATCACGTTGCGTACCAATGAACCCTACCTCGTCCTGAAGGCCATGAATGGCTCGAATAGGGTGCTCGGCACCACAAGGGTAATCAAGCTGGAGGACAGCGCCTAGCAAGAACTACGCATCCAAACCTGTAGTCTCGCCTTATGTAGGATTGGTCGTTGCGAAGGCCTGCACGCGTACATAAGAAACTGAGCAGCTAGTTCGACGGCCGCTGATCTTCAGGGATGTCGAACTCCTCGGCGAGCGTTTCGGGCAGCACTTTGCCGACGTACTCGCTCGTACGGCCTGCTCCGTTCTCCTTTGGCCGGTACAGATACCAGTAAGGGCCATGAAGCTCTCCGCTGGCGCATTTCTTGCAGCCTTTCTTGCCACATTTGACGCGCTCCAGTTTGAGGTAGCGCCTGATGTGGGGCTTCTCACGGGCTGCAGACCGTCGCCGTTCGAGCTTCTGTCGCCGCATATTTGCGCGCTCACGTTGTATGTCGGAGATCATGGCCGAGATCTCCCGGAACTCCGCCGGATCCAGCCCCTCCAACCACTCCCTCGTGATCCGCCCCGACTCCATCACGTCCTCCATATCAACAGACTTATGTACATCATATCACGGAGCCCCCGAATTCTGTACATAAGAAACTCATCAAGGTACAGTACCTTCCGATTCGGGCTCCACCAGGGTAGTACTGTTGTCTATTCCGCTCTGTTTGCAGAGCAATTCTGAGGCCTCTCAAAACCGCTCTATCCACGGCGCCCGCCACCCCGGCGCCTCGAACGGCTCGGCGTAGTAGCGGGTGTCTCGCCATATCTTGCCATCGCGCAACTCGAAGATGAGCACGATGGTAAATACCTGTCCCTCGCCGTAGTCGTTGACTCCTTCGATGATCCACAGGCGCTCTCTGACGACCACCCTTCGTAGATGAATAGTTGGGGGGGTGGGGTAAGCCTCCTGGAACTCCCTCATCTTCTCCCGGCCCCTGATGCGCTCGCCGGACTGGGGCATCTCCATTACGTAGTCCTCGTGGCGCATCTCGTATTCCGCTGCGGCGCTTAGATGGGTGAACATCTCGGTGATGAAGTGTTGCGCCTGTTGTTCGTCCAGCACTGCGAGGTCGGGCAGGCGTTGCTCATCCATCCACGCTTCTCCTTCCGCAGTTACGGGACAGCCACACCTTCACGGCCTCCTAGTCCTCGAAGAGTGACCCCAGACCACCGCCGCCGCCCTCGCCGGCGTGGGAATGTTCGGGGACGCTAGATCCCTCTGAGGGCTGTATGAGGACCCAGCCTTCACCCTCGAAAGCTACCTGGAACGACTCGCCGCTGCCGCGTCCCGTAAAGGTCTTGAAGGAGACGTCGCTCCTGACGCCTGTCCTCACACCGCCGCTCCAGGCGATGGCGGACTCGGGGTCGGCGAAGGTCGGGGTCGAGGTGTCGAGGAGGACCGGCTCCCCGTCTGAAGTGACGGCGACCTTGCCCGTGCCATCCAGTACGACGTTGAAGAGGCCGCCTGCGAGACGACCGGCGCCCTCGACCCGCTTTATGTCCCAGTCGATGCCTGGCTCGAAGGCGAGGATGTTGTCGCCGTTGACGGTCATACGCTCGTTGTGGAGCTCCAGAATCATGATCTTGCGCTTGTCCTGCGCCAGGAACAGGTCGCCCGTTCCGTTGGCCGCCATTAGCCTGACGCCCTCTCCGGTTACGGCCTTCTTGAAGAAACGCCCCAGGCCCCCGCCCTTGTGCTCGAAACGAACGTCGCCCTGGTAGGCGACCATCGAGCCGAGCTTGGCCTGGATCTGGTCGTTCTCCAACCGCACCTTGAGCATAGCCGAGTTCTGGAGCGTGAACCGCCCCTCCGGCGTAACCTCCCTGAACTGCTCCAGGTTCGTCTCACTCACCGCCTTACCTCCCGTTCCAGTCAGAGTAAACGATACTACCTGGGTACGGAGCGTCCGTCTAGAAGTTTCCTAGAACATCCTGCCTCCGGCCGGGACCGCATGATCCGGGGAGAGGAGCACGACCTCGCCGCTCTCGTCCGGCACTCCCAGAACCAGAACCTCGCTCTCGAAGCCCGCGATCCTCTTCGGCGGAAAGTTGACCACAGCGACGACCTGGCGGCCCACGAGTCCCTCCGGCCCGTAGTGCGCCGTGAGCTGGGCGCTGGTCTTCCTGGTCCCGATCTCTGCTCCGAAGTCTACGACGAGCCTTATCGAGGGCTTGCGTGCCTCAGGGAAGAGCTTGGCCTCGACGACCGTGCCGACCCGTACATCCACCTTCTCGAAATCTTCCCAGCTTATCTCAGGCAAGCCACACTCCTTTATCTAGAGGTTTCAGGCTACAGGCTACAGGCATCTCGGGTACGAGAGGATACCTGATACCTACCACAGACTGTTGACGCGCGAATCGCTTGCCATTAATGTGCCTGATATTGCGAGATTGGTAGTGGGCAGGCGGGGAAGGGAGTTTAGGGTGAGCGAGTCCGAGAGAAGGACCAGCGGGGGCGTGGAGTACGAGAACGTTGGCGCCGATTACATGGAGCAGCGCCAGCTGCAGAAGGGAGCTGCCGGCTGGGTGCTGTTGGCCGGGCTCGGGGTTGCATACGTGATCTCCGGCGACTTCGCGGGCTGGAACTTCGGGCTCGCCGAGGGTGGTTGGGGCGGGATGCTCGTGGCCACGCTGCTCATGGGAACTATGTACACGGCGATGATCTTCGCGCTGGCGGAGCTGTCTTCGACCATCCCGACGGCCGGCGGAGGCTACGGGTTCGCGCGGAGAGCGATGGGGCCTTGGGGCGGGTTCATGACGGGTACGGCGATCCTGATAGAGTACGCCATCGCCCCGGCGGCAATAGCGACGTTTATCGGGGGGTACGTGGAAATCCTCACCGGTATCGGCGGGTGGATCGTCTACCTGGCCTTCTACCTGATCTTCGTCGGCATCCACCTCTACGGCGTCGGCGAGGCGCTCAAGGTCATGTTCGCCATAACGGCCATTGCAGTGGTGGCGCTCGTCGTTTTCGTTGTCGGCATGATCCCACAGTTCGAGGTGGCGAACCTGTTGGACATAGAGGCGACGAACGCGGCAGGGGCGAGCGCGTTCCTCCCGTTCGGTCTGGTGGGCCTCTGGGCGGCGCTACCGTATGGGATCTGGTTCTTCCTCGCCATAGAGGGCGTGCCGCTCGCCGCAGAGGAGACTCGCGACCCGGCGACAGACATGCCCAAGGGTCTCATCGCCGGGATGATGGCCCTGCTGGCATTCGCGGCCGTGATCCTCGTCTTCGCCCCCGGTGGGGCGGGCTCGGCGGTGATCCAGGATTCGGATAACCCGCTTCCTCTGGCGGTGGAGACCGCCTACGGCGGCTCCAATTTCCTAAGCTCCTTCGTGAACATCGCGGGGTTGGCTGGCCTGATCGCAAGCTTCTTCTCGATCATCTTCGCGTACTCGCGCCAGATGTTCGCCCTTTCCAGGGCCGGTTATCTCCCCAAGGTGCTCTCGCTCACCGGCAGAAGGAGGACGCCCTGGGTGGCCCTCATAGTGCCAGGCGTCATCGGCTTCGTCCTTTCGATCACGGGCGACGGCGCCAGGCTGCTCAACATCGCCGTCTTCGGCGCCACGATCTCCTACGCGCTGATGATGCTCGCGCACATAGTGCTGCGCCGGCGCGAACCTGACCTCGAGCGACCCTACCGCACGCCGGGCGGCGTAGCCACCTCTGGCGTGGCGCTCGTGCTAGCGGTTCTTGCGGTGATCGCGACCTTTATCGTGGATGTCAGGGCGGCTTTCATCGCGCTCGGCGTCTACGCGCTCTTCCTCGCCTACTTCGGCCTGTACAGCCGCCACCACCTCGTCGCCCAGGCGCCGGAGGAAGAGTTCGCCACGATAGAGAAGGCCGAGTCCGAACTGGCCGGAAGCTAGAGAGGAGCAAGAATTGGACACGACGCAGGCGCAGGGACGCCTCGACCTCGAAGCTTTGCGCTCGGAGGTCGAGGCGGGACGTATAGACACCGTCCTGATCGCGATGACCGACATGCAGGGACGGCTTCAGGGCAAGCGCCTCACTGCGACCCACTTCCTCGAAGAAGTAGTCGAGCACGACGCCGAGGGCTGCAACTACCTGCTCGCCGTGGACGTGGAGATGAACACCGTCGAGGGCTACGCGATGTCCTCCTGGGAGCGCGGCTACGGCGACTTCGTCTTCAAGCCCGACATGGATACCCTCAGGCGCGTGCCCTGGCAGGAGGGTACGGCGCTCGTCACCTGCGACCTCGTCTGGGAGGATGGCTCTCCGGTCGTCGCCTCGCCCCGGCAGGTCCTCAAGCGCCAACTGGAGCGACTCTCTGAACGCGGCCTCGAAGCTTTTGTAGGGACGGAGCTAGAGTTCCTGGTCTTCATGGACTCCTATGAGGAAGCCTGGCGTAAAGGGTACAAAGATCTGGAGCCAGCCAACTACTACAACGTGGACTACTCGCTGCTTGGGACGGCGCGCATCGAGCCGCTGCTCCGGCGCATCCGCAACTCTATGGCGGCTGCCGGGCTCGCGGTCGAGGACGCCAAGGGCGAGTGCAATTTCGGGCAGCACGAGATCAACTTCCGGTTCGACCGCGCCCTGGCGACCGCGGACGGGCACGCGATCTACAAAAACGGCGCCAAGGAGATCGCCGCCCAGGAGGGCTGCTCGATCTCCTTCATGCCCAAGTTCGACGAGCGCGAGGGCAACTCCTGCCACATCCACCTGAGCGTCCAGAGTGAGGACGGGACCCCGGTCTTCGCCGACGGCCACGATTTTTCCCCGTTGTTCGAGAGCTTCCTCGCCGGCCAGCTCGCCTGCCTGCGCGAGCTCACGCTCCTCTTTGCCCCCAACATAAACTCGTACAAGCGCTACGCCAAAGGCTCCTTCGCCCCGACGGCGGTGGCGTGGGGCAAGGACAACCGCACCTGCAGCCTGCGCGTCGTCGGCCACGGCAACTCCTTACGTGTCGAGAACCGGTTGCCCGGCGGTGACGTCAACCCCTACCTCGCCATCGCGGCCATGATCGCCGCCGGCCTGCACGGGATAGAGAACGAGCTCTCCCTCGAAGACGAGTTCGCCGGCAACGCCTACGAGACGGACAAGCCGCACGTCCCGACCAGCCTGCGCGAGGCGCGGGAGCTCTTTGCGGACAGCGAGACGGCCAAAGCCGCATTCGGGGATGAGGTCCTCGAGCATTACCTGAACATGGCGCGCGTCGAGATCGAGGCCTTCGAGGCCGCTGTTACCGACTGGGAACGCTACCGGAATTTCGAGCGCCTGTGAACGGCAAGTCCAGGCCCAACATCGGCGTCACGGCGGCGACAGAGAGGGTTAGCTACGGCGCCTGGGAAGGGATACCGGCGATCATCAGCCCGGCGCGCTACGTCCAGGCCGTGCAGCGCGCCGGCGGGCGGGCAATCCTGCTGCCCCCGGACAGGGACGATGCTGAGGACCCTGGCGGGGTGCTCGACCTTCTCGAAGCGCTCGTCGTCACGGGAGGGGCTGGGGATCTGGATCCCACCCTCTACGGAGACGAAAGGCACCCCGAGACAGGGCCCGTACAACAGGAGCGCGACGCCTACGAGCTCGCGCTGGTACGAAGTGCCCTGGAGCGCGAGATGCCCATCCTCGGCATCTGCCGCGGGATGCAGATCCTCAACGTCGCCTACGGAGGCACCATAGAGCAACATCTCCCCGACGTGCTCGGCCACGAAGAGCACCGCCACACGCCAGGCACCTTCGCCGACCACGAGGTCCGCCTCGACCCCCGCTCTCTCGCCGCCCGCGCCGCCGGCGCGGACAGGGCGCCGGTCAAGTCGCACCACCACCAGGGGATAAGAGACGTTGGTAGCGGCCTCGCTGTCACCGGAAGGGCGGCCGAAGACGACGCGGTCGAGGCCATCGAAGACCCTTCTTGCTCTTTCGTGCTCGGCGTACTCTGGCATCCCGAAGAAGACGAGAATAGCCACCTCATAAAGGCCCTAGTCTCGGAGGTATCCTAGATGCTCGAAGTCCTGAACCCGGCCACCGAAGAGGTGGTAGAGAGGCTCGAAACCGCCACCGAAGACGACGCCGACGCGGCCGTCGCCCGCGCCAGGGAAGCCTATCCGGCGTGGAGAGATGTAGAGCCAGCCGACCGCTCGCGCCTGCTCAGGCGCCTCGCCGATGCCCTAGACTCGGAACAAGAGAACCTGGCGCAACTGGAGTCGAAGAACACGGGCAAGCCTATCGGCGACTCCCGCGGCGAGATGGGGATGGTGGCTGAGACCTTCCACTACTACGCAGGGATGCCGGAGCGGCTACTCGGCGACACCATACCGGTCTCTGGTGGTGTCGACGTTACTTTCCGCGAACCGTTGGGGGTCGTCGGGCTCATCGTCCCATGGAACTTCCCGCTGACCATAGCGAGTTGGAAGATGGCCCCGGCCCTGGCGGCGGGCAACACGCTCGTCCTCAAGCCCGCCGAGCTGACGCCGCTCACCGCCCTGGAGTTCGGGCGCATAGCGCTCGAGGCTGGCATCCCCGAGGGCGTAGTCAACGTCGTGGTCGGGCCGGGGAGCAAGGTCGGAAAGCGGCTCGTCGAACACCCTGACGTCGCCAAGGTCGCGTTCACGGGTTCTACGGAGGTCGGCAAGGGCATCATGGCCGGGGCCGCAAGCACCATAAAGCGCGTCACCCTGGAGCTTGGTGGCAAATCCGCGAACGTGGTCTTCGCTGACGCCGACCTAGAGAAGGCCGCCGCTTCGGCGCCCGTCGCCGTCTTCGGGAACGCCGGGCAGGACTGCTGCGCCCGTTCTCGCATCCTCGTCGAGAAGGGCGTCTTCGACGAGTTCCTCTCGCTCATGGAGCCGGCCGTTACGGGGATGCGCGTCGGGGACCCGTTCGATGACGCTACAGAAATGGGACCCCTTATCTCCGCCGACCACCGCGAGAGAGTCGCTTCCTACGTCCCCGAGGATGCGCCCGTGGCGATCCGGGGCGAGGCCCCGGAGGGTTCCGGGTTCTGGTACCCGCCCGTTGTTCTCGCGCCGGTGGACAACAAAGACAGGGCGGCTGCCGAGGAGATCTTCGGACCCGTAGTCGCGGTGATCCCTTTCGAAGGCGAGGATGATGCCGTGCGGCTCGCCAACGACACCATCTACGGCCTCTCGGGTTCGGTCTGGACCGAGAACGGTGCCAGGGCTCTCCGCGTAGCCCGTCGCATCGAGACCGGGGTGATCTCGGTGAACTCCAACACCTCCGTCAGGGTCGCCACTCCCTTTGGAGGGATGAAACAGTCCGGCGTCGGACGCGAGCTCGGCCCGCACGCGCTCGACCTCTACACCGAGGTAAAGAACGTCTACCTTTCCACGGAGGAGGACTGATATGCCTGGACGCCTCAGAGGGAAGGTCGCCGTCATAACGGGCGGCGCCGGGGGTATAGGCCGCGAGACAGCCCGCCGCTTCGCCGAGGAAGACGCCAGCGTCTGCGTCGTGGATCTGGCAGACGAGCCAGGGCAGGAGGCGGCCTCCGAGATAGACGGCCTCTACGTGCACGCCGACGTAACCGACCCAGACGACGTGCAACGCATGTACCGTGAGACGGCCGAGCGTTTCGGCGGCATAGATGTGCTCTTCAACAACGCGGGCATCTCGCCACCTGACGACGACTCGATTTTGGAGACGGGGCTCGAGGCCTGGGAGCGCGTTCAGAACGTGAACCTGAGGAGTGTCTATCTGTGCTGCAAGTATGGAATACCTTACCTACTGGAGCGGGGTGGAGGTTCGATCATCAACACCGCCTCCTTTGTGGCCGTGATGGGGGCTGCGACCTCCCAGATCTCCTACACCGCATCGAAGGGCGGCGTGCTGGCCCTCAGCCGCGAGCTCGGGGTCGAGTTTGCCCGAAGGGGGATACGCGTCAACGCGCTCTGCCCTGGCCCGGTGAATACACCGCTTCTGCAGGAGATCTTCGCCAAAGACCCTGAGCAAGCGGAGCGCAGACTCGTGCACCTGCCGATGGGCCGGTTCGCGGAGGCGAAGGAGATCGCAGGCGCCGTCCTCTTCCTGGCCTCCGACGACTCCTCCTACGTCAACGCCTCGACCTTCCTGGTTGACGGCGGCCTCTCGGGGGCATACGTTACCCCTGAATAGGAGGTGGCCTGTATGAAGGACGGTCTGTCGGAGAGCATCCTCGACGCCATAGGAAATACGCCGATGCTCGAAGTCGAGGGTATCTACTGCAAGCTCGAGTACCTGAACCCTTCCGGGTCCATCAAGGCCCGCATAGCCAAGTACATGGTCGAACGCGCCGAGGACGAGGGGCTCTTGAGACCGGGCGATACCATCGTCGAGGCCACGTCGGGCAACACCGGCAACGCCCTCTCGATGGTCGCCGCGGTCAAGGGTTACAGGATGCTCGTCGTGATGCCCGAAGGGATGAGCGGCGAGCGGGTCGCCATAAGCCGCGCCTTCGGGGCCGAGGTGATGGAGATCGGACACTTCCACGTCAACGAGGCCCTGGCGAAAGCCAAGGAGCTCGGGCACGAGCCCGGCTACTTCTGCCCGGCCCAGTTCGAGTCGGAGTGGAACGTGGAGGAGAACCGCATCTGGCTCGGGCCGGAGATACTGGCCCAGCTCCCCGACGGCGTCGTGCCCGAGGCGGTAGTGATGGGAGTTGGGACGGGGGGGACTTTGATCGGGGTGGGCCAGGCATTCCGGGAGGTAAACCCTGCAGTCAAGCTCTTCGCGATGGAGCCCTCGGAGTCATCGACCATACTGTGCGGGGAGATAGGAGACCACCTCATAGAGGGCATCTCCGACGGCTTCGTCCCAGGCATCTTCGAGCGCCACCGGGGCCTGGTCGACACCGCCCTGACCGTTGACTCCCAGGAGGCCGTAGAAGAGATGCGCCGGCTCGCCAGGCAATACGGTCTCTTCGTCGGCCCTTCCAGCGGCGCCAACCTCATCGCAACCAGGAAGGTCCGCGACACCTACCCCGAGCTAGAGACCGTCATCACCCTGTTCTGTGACGAAGGGGAGAAGTACATAAGCGATCATTTCGCCGAGCGAGACTCTGTCAGGGTAGGGCGCGAAGCGTACACGTAGAGAAGCGCGAACGCATCCGGTGCCACGTCCCTTATGCTATAGTCCGAACTTGCCCGATGAGGGTCGCGGGAGAGAGTCGTCCGGGGGACGGGGAGCCCCCGCGGCGGCCGCCGAAGGTGAAAGGGTTGCAGGGGCAATCTGAATCTCTCAGGCAAAAGGATCGCGGACCGGAGGGCGTCCTGGAGAGTTCGACCGGCTTCGCTCGCGAAGCCGCATCGGCGCCGACGGGGTAACACTCTCAGGTTTGGGACAGGGCGGACAGAGTAACGCTCACCCGAGACAGGGGGTATAGCCGCGTGGCGCGATTCACACCGCACACAGAGGCCGATATACAGGAGATGCTGGACGCTATCGCGGTCGACACTTTGGACGACCTCTTCGCCGACGTCGAACCGAGGTACAAAGGAGAGCTCGACCTCCCATCGGCCCTCTCCGAGTACGAGGCACTGAGAGAGGTAGACGCCCTGGCGAAAATGAACGTCTGGGGGCTCCCGATCTTCCTCGGTGCGGGAGCCTACGATAGGATCGTACCCTCGGCCGTTGGCGCGATCATCTCGCGCGGCGAGTTCCTGACCTCATACACCCCGTACCAGCCGGAGATCAGCCAGGGCACCCTGCAGTCGATCTTCGAGTTCCAGTCCATGATCTCCGAACTGACAGGGCTCGAAATCTCCAACGCCTCCGTCTACGACGGCGCGAACGCCGTCGTGGAAGCCGCCCTCATGACGGCGAGGCTGACGAAGAGGGATCCCAAAGTCGCCGTCTCCTCCGGCCTCAACCCCCGCTACCGCGGGGTCATAGAGACCTACCGCGTCGAAGTGGTCGACCTTCCGTTCGAATACGGCACTACGGACTTCTCTAACGTCCCCGACGACGTCTCCGGGGTCTTCGTGCAGAGTCCGAACTTCTTCGGAGCTGTCGAGGATATACAGGCTGCCTCGGAGGCGACGCACGATGTGGGCGCGCTCTGTGTTGCGGTGTGCGACCCGATCTCACTCTCCATACTCGAAGCCCCTGGGAACCTCGGGGCCGACGTGGCCGTAGGCGAGGCCCAGCCGCTAGGGATGCCGCTAATGTTCGGTGGCCCGTACACAGGCTACATGGCGACCAGAGAAGAGTTCGTCCGCCAGCTCCCTGGACGTATCTGCGGGGAGACGATAGACAAGGATGGCAAGCTCGCCTACGTCCTCACACTGCGGGGTCGCGAGCAGGACATCAGGCGCGCGAGGGCGAACTCCAACATCTGTACCAACCAGGCGCTAACGGCCCTGGCAGCGACCGTGTACACGGCCCTGATGGGACCTGAGGGACTGCGCGGGGTGGCAGAACTCTCTATCTCGAAGGCGCACTACTTGGGCAACAGGCTTCAGGCTTCAGGCTTCAGGCTTCGGTATCCGGATGCGGCTTACCTGTGGGAGTTCGCCGTGGAGCTGCCCGACGTGGCGAAAGCCAACGAGGCATTGCTGGAGGCCGGTATCGTCGGCGGACTCGATCTCGGGGACGGGGCGATGCTCGTGGCGGTGACGGAGAAGCGGACTAAAGACGAACTCGACGCTTTTGTGGAGGTGGTCTCTGATGCCTTTTGACCTGATCCGGGACAAAGGCCGCGAGGGCCGGAGGGGATACACCCTCCCAAAGCCGGACGTGGAGATGAAACAGCTTGATGCGGTCGTGCCGAAGTCGGTGCTCCGTAAAGAGAAGCCGCGCCTCGCCGAGGTGGACGAGCCTACCGTGATACGGCACTATACTAACCTATCGCGCGAGAACGAGGGCATCGACACGACGTTCTACCCCCTCGGCTCATGCACAATGAAGCACAACCCGCGCGCCAACGAGGCCGCGGCGGTCGTACCGGGCTTCGCCGGACTACATCCGCTCCAAGCAGAAGCGCAGGCCCAGGGCGCGCTACGGATCATGCACGAGCTACAGGGCTTCCTGGCCGAGGTATCGGGGCTGCCTTACGTCTCCCTGCAGCCTCTCGCCGGGGCGCAGGGGGAGCTGACCAGCATACTGATGGTCAAGAGGTTCTTCGACGATGCTGGTGACGAAGGGCGCACCACGGTCCTCGTACCTTCGACGGCGCACGGGACCAATCCGGCGACCGCCTCGATGGCAGGGTTCAGGGCAAAGGAGGTCGGGCTCGACGAGCATGGTTGCGTAGATGTGGATGAGCTTCGGGAGATGGTTGACGAGTCGACAGCGGCGCTCATGATCACCAACCCCAACACCTGCGGCGTCTACGAGCGGAACATAAAGGAAATAGCGGAGGTCTTGCACGAGGCAGGAGCTTTCCTCTACATGGACGGCGCGAACATGAACGCGAACATGGGCCGGATGCGCCCGGCCGAGGCCGACGTGGACATCATGCACTTCAACCTGCACAAGACCTTCTCGACCCCCCACGGCGGCGGCGGACCCGGCTGCGGCGCCATCGCCTGCTCGGACGACCTCGCGCCCTTCCTCCCCGAACCCACGGTGGAGAAAAGAGGCGACGAGTACCGCTTCGTACGGCCCGACAAGACTATCGGTCGCGTGGCAGGCTTCCACGGCAACTTCGGGCAGATGCTCAGGGCCTGGAACTACATAAGGATGCACGGCCCCGAGCTCAGGGACGTGACGGACATGGCCGTCCTGAACGCCAACTACGTGCGGACGCAGCTCGGAGGTACATACCGCATCCCCTACGACGAGCTGTGCAAGCACGAGGTCGTCGTGCAACCCCCCCAGGGCAAGAAGGCCCTCGACATCGCCAAGGGGCTGATCGACCACGGGTATCACCCGCCGACGATCTACTTCCCCCTCGTCGTCAAGGAGGCCATGCTCATAGAGCCGACCGAGACGGAGTCCAAAGAGACCCTCGACGACTTTATCGGGACGATGCTGGAGCTGGCCGAGACGAGCCAGGAAGACCTCGAAGCGGCTCCAACCCACGCCCCGACGCGCCGCCTCGACGAGACCCGCGCCGCCAGGCAACTCAAGGCCAGGTGGTAGCGATGGCGAAGGAAGGTCTCAGGCACACCCCGCTCTACGAGGAGCACAAAGACCTCGGGGCGCGGCTCGTGGATTTCGCCGGCTACGAGATGCCGGTGCAGTACTCGGGCATACAGGCCGAGCACAGAGCGGTCCGTAACCACGCCGGACTCTTCGACGTCTCGCACATGGGCGAGGCCATCTTCCGCGGCCCCGACGCCGAGAGCGCAGTTCAGCGCCTCGTCACCCGCGATGTAGGTCGCCTGGATGTCGGACAGGCAGGCTACTCGGCGGTCTGCTACGAGGCCGGGGGGACGGTGGACGATGTGATCGTCTACCGGCGCGAAGGCGACTTCCTCGTCGTCGTGAACGCTTCGAACCGCGAGAAGGACCTCGACCACTTCCGCGAGAACACCGAAGACCTCGACGTCGAGGTCGCAGACGAGTCAGACGACTGGGCTCTTCTGGCGCTGCAGGGACCCGAGGCGGCAAGGCTCTTGCAGGACCTCACCGGCACGGACCTCTCAGGCCTCAAGCCCTTCCGGTTCGCCTGGGGAGAGATTGATGGCGCGAGGAGCCTCATCTCCCGCACCGGCTACACGGGCGAGGACGGGTTCGAGATCTACCTTTCCGGAGGCGACGCCCCGCGCGTCTGGCGTTCCCTGGTAGAGGCAGGCGCCACCCCGGCCGGGCTCGGTGCTCGCGACACCCTGCGTCTCGAGGCCGGCATGTGCCTCTACGGGAACGAGCTCGACGCCGAGACCACGCCCCTGGAGGCCGGCATCTCCTTCGCGGTGCACCTGGACAAAGATCCGCACTTTATCGGGCAGAGGGCGCTCTTGCTCGAGGACACCGGGGGGTTGCGCAAGAAGCTCGTCGGCTTCGAGATGGAGGGACGTGGGATCGCCCGCCACGGCCACCATGTAACGAGCGGGGCCGAGATCGTCGGCGAGGTCACGAGCGGCACCAGGTCTCCCACCCTCGAGAGGGCGATAGGACTTGCGCTCGTAGACCCAGGGGTGGAAGATAGGTTCGAGATCGTGATAAGGGACAACCCCGTACCGGCCAAGACAGTTCCGCTACCGTTCTACAAGCGCGACAGAGAGTAGAGGAGGAGAACCTTGAGCGTACCTGAAGACCTACAGTACACCAAGAGCCACGAATGGGTCCGCACAGAGGGCGACACAGCGACCATAGGTATCACGGATCACGCCCAGGACGAGCTCGGCGACGTCGTCTTCGTCGAGTTGCCCGGTGAAGGAGATACCTTCGACGCCGGCGAATCCTTCGGCACCGTCGAGAGCGTCAAGGCCGTCTCCGACCTTTACGCACCGGTCGGCGGTGAGGTCGTCGAGGTCAACTCGGCCCTCGAAGATGCACCGGAGAAGATCAACGAAGACCCATACGGAGAGGGCTGGCTCGTCAAGCTCCGCACCTCCGACACAGCCGACCTCCTCTCCCCAGGAGAGTACGAGGAGGTCGTAGCCGAAGAGTCATAGCGCAAACCCCTGATCCAGGCTTCCTCGCTCAACTCTGCGTAGATCCACGATGCACCTTTATATGCACTTTGCAGATATCTACAGAAAGTTTTTAAATTCTCTGTTTCAAAGCCTTTACAAAGTGTGACGAGCGATGTATCATTCGGTCAGTCGGTTGGTGCGAAACTAAACCGGCACAATTAAAGAGTCCGGGGCGCTACTCCTCCTTTCCCTTTCCCCACCTATCACCCCTAAGTGCGCCCCGGGCTCTTCCTCATTTCAGCACGCCGCCTACGGTGGCTCTCAGCATTTCAGCTAGTCAGCAATTCAGCCAGGCCGCGCATAGCGCTTCCGTGCGGCGACTGCGTGGAGTTCTCTGTAGGAAAGCGGTCCCCGGTCGAGTACCGAGGACCACTAGCTGACAGGCGGAGGCCTGAAAGGCCGGAGCGTGCTGAAATGCTTTACGAGGCTTCCTGTCCTTCCGCCTGAGTCAGGTAGTAGAGCGTATGCATGAGCTGGGCGGTGGGGTCTATGCGGTGGACGTCTACGTGGGATGGGACATGGAGGAGAACGTCTGTGTAGTTGAGGATGACCCTGATATCGGAGTCGACCATCAGTTCGGCGACCTCCTGGGCTGAGGAGGCTGGAGTCGCGATGATGCCGATGATCTCCTCGGCCTCGGTGACGCTTTTCTTGAGCTCGTCTATGTGCTTGACGACGACGTTGCCTACGGTGCGTCCGATCTTCTCCGGGTTGTCGTCGAAGACGTCGTGGATGACGAAGCCTCGCTTGGGGAGGATCGTGCTCGCCGCTATGGCGCTGCCGAGATTGCCCGCGCCGACAAGCGCAATGTTGTAGGTCTGCCTGAGCCCCAGGATGTTCCTCACAGCCTCGACGAGGTCGTAGGCCTGGTAGCCGACCCCGCGAGTCCCCGAGAAGCCTATGGCGTTCAGATCCCTGCGTACCTGCACGGGGTTTATGCCGGTGAAGTCGCCGAGCTCCTTGCTGGAGACCGCGTCACGGCCCTCCTCGATGAGCTGCTGCGTGGTCCTTAGATACTTCGTAAGCCTGTTCGTCAGGCCGGGCTGTAAAGTTGCTCGCACCGTTGCTTCCGCTCCTTCTTCGTGGATCGAATATCGATGGGAGCATTGTAACAAAATAGGCCGTTCTTGCAATAAAGATGCTCTTAACCGACAACAAATCAGTAAGCAAGGCCGGTTACAGCGCAATGGGCCGGTGGGAAAAGGGGTTCACGGGCCGGTGGGCGTGTACTATTAGCACTTCGTTCCCGATACGATGGAGGTTTTGGTGGAGTACAGGCGGCTGGGCAAGAGTGGGGTGAAGGTCAGTGAGATCTCCCTGGGGAGCTGGCTGACCTACGGTGGGAGCGTTGCCGAAGAGCAGGCGGCGGCGTGTATAGACAGGGCGTACGAGATCGGCATCAACTTCTTCGACACGGCCAACGTGTACATGCGGGGTGCGGCCGAGGAGATCGTGGGCCGGGCGTTGAAAGGATTCGAGCGCGACTCGTACTTTCTGGCGACCAAGGTGTACTTCCCGATGGGCGAGGGGCCGAACGACAGGGGTCTCTCGCGCAAGCACATAACCGAGCAGTGCCACGCGTCGCTCGGGAGGTTGGGGGTAGATTACGTCGATCTCTATCAGTGCCACCGCTACGACGAGAACACGCCACTCGAGGAGACACTCAGGGCGCTCGACGACCTGGTGCGGCAGGGGAAGGCTCTGTATATCGGCGTCTCGGAGTGGACGGCGGATCAGATCTCCGACGCCATGAGGATCGCCGGTGAGATGAACCTGGATCGGCTCGTCTCCAACCAGCCGCAGTACAACATGATCCAACGCCGGATCGAAAGCGAAGTCATACCCCTTTGCGAACGCGAAGGCGTAGGACAGGTGGTCTTCTCACCCCTCGCCCAGGGCGTGCTCACAGGCAAGTATCGTCCCGGTGACGCTCCCGAGCAGGGGACCCGCGCTGCTGACCCTGAATCCAACCGCTTTATGCAGCAGCTAATGAACGAGGAGGTGCTCTCGGCCGTGGACGGGCTGCGCTCCGTCGCGTCCGAGGCAGGACTCAGTATGCCGCAGCTCGCCCTCGCCTGGGTGTTGCGCCAGGAGAACGTGAGCAGCGCGATCATCGGCGCCTCCAGGCCCGAACAGGTCGACGACAACGCCGCGGCCTCCGGGGTAGATCTCTCCGCTGATATGGTCTCCGAGATAGAACGTATACTGGACAGCGTCGCGCGGTACGACTGAACCGGGCCGACGAGTGTGTCGACGTTCTTCCCAAAAGGCGTTATCTGGTGTAGCATTGTTGACGTGGAGCGGGATCACATAGAGTTTACTGCGAGTTCCTTTAAGGGACGGCTCCCTCGACCGTCCCTGCCCCGACCGTCCCTCTAAGGGCGCGCTCGGGGCATCCGCGGCTGTTCTGGTTTCTCAGAAACCTTTTGCGCGGAAGAGTCTCTATCCATGAATAAAGAGAGATCGAGGGAATAACGTTGCTGGCATTCACCGCGAGAGAAGACACCGAAAAAGACGAAACCATTACCCGGAGCGGGCTACGGACCGTGACCGAGCTGGACACGGGCGTCCGCGTCAGGCAGATGGAAGACGCGGACCTGGAGCGTGTCCTGGAGCTACGGAGTATCGTACGCTGGTCGGTGGACCCGAGGGCATTCGACTTGCTACGGGGCGTGAGCGACGCCCGCTGGGCCGTGGCCGAGGCTCCTGACGGCGACCTGGCAGGCATGGTCGGCGCGGTGCCGCTTGGAGACATCGGCATCCTCTGCCATCTCGCAGTCCACGACGGGTACAGGGGCACAGGCCTCGGCGCCCTGCTCTCCTCCTGGGCCGTAGCCTACCTCAGAAGCCGCGGCGCGGAGATGATCAGGCTCTACTCGACCCTGCGGGCAGAAGCCCTCTACCGGTCGCTCGGATTCGGGGAGGTCACGCCGCGCACCATATACCGGCTGGAGGAGGGACACAGGACGCTCCCCGTGCCAGGCCAGGTAGACGGCCACAGGGTCGAGACGCTCACGTTCGGAGACCTGCCAGAGCTCTACGGCGTGGACCACTGGAGCTACGGGGCCGACCGTTCGGCGCTGCTGTTCGCCACCCTGAGACTTCACCCTGGCCTTGGAATCGTCGCGCGCGACTCCTCAGGGCGGATCAAGGGCTATCTGATCAGGAGCGCGAGGGACCGCGCGACCCGTATCGGTCCCTTCCTGGCTTCCACACCCGACGTGGCACGCCTGCTGCTCACCTATGCGCTCTCGACCCCCGGAGGGGGGCCGGTCCAGGTCACAGTCCCTGGTCCTGACCGGTGCCACGCGCACTCCCTCTTGCAAGAGTTCGGCTTCGAGGGCACAGAGGACAGGATGCGGATGGAGCTGGGCGAGAAGACGGCTACTTGCCGTACCGGCCTCGTCCACTACAGCACGACGCCGTATCTGGCGACCTAGCCTGTCTGCTAGTCAGGAGTCGAGGAGAGACTACCTATGCGTATGAGTAAACTATTTGGCCTGACGTTACGAGAGGCGCCTTCCGGAGTCGAGGTTGCGAGCCACGGGCTCCTGCTCAGGACCGGATTTATCAGGCAACTTGCGGCGGGAATCTTTTCGTATCTGCCGCTGGCGAAGAGGTCTATCGGCAAGATCGAGAAGATTTTGCGGGAGGAGATGGATGCTGCGGGCGGGCAGGAGATGTCCATGCCTGTAGTACAGCCCGCTGAGGTGTGGGAGAGATCCGGCCGCTACACTGCGACGGGACAGGAGCTGGTAAGGCTCAGCGATCGCAGGAATCGGGAGATGGTCCTGGCGATGACCCACGAGGAGATAGTCGCCGGCCTTGCTGCGGGCGAGGTGGACTCTTACCAGAAGTTGCCAAGGCTCGTGTACCAGATCCAGACCAAATTCCGAGACGACCAGCGTCCCAGAGCGGGCCTGATCCGTGCTCGTGAGTTCACCATGAAGGACGCGTACAGCCTCGACAGGGACGAGGCAGGCCTGGACAGACAGTACAACACGCTCCACGAGGCATACTTCAGGATCTTTGCCCGCTGCGGATTACCGGCTATAGCGGTCGGCGCGGACGTGGGTATCATGGGCGGGAGCATGGCCCACGAGTTCATGTACCTGGCCTCCGTTGGGGAGGACACCATCCTCATCTGCGACGGCTGCGGTTACACCGCAAACCGCCAGGTGGCGAGGTTCCGCAAACCTATTGCCGAAGCCGAGGAGCAGAGACCGATAGAGAAGGTCTCAACGCCAGGCGCAAACACGATCGAGTCGCTGGCCCGCGCTCTACAGATGCCCGAGTCCCGCACGGCCAAGGCGGTCTTCCTGGTCGCAATGGTCGACGGCTCAGAGCGGTTCGTCTTCGCCGTCGTCCGTGGCGACATGGAGCTCAATGAGACCAAGCTGGCGAACGCGGTCGGGGCGAGCGAGCTTAGACCCGCGCTCCCCGAGGAGGTCAGGGCCGTCGGGGCCGAGCCGGGATACGGCTCCCCGCTCGGGGTGGAGGGGGCGCACGTGGTCGTTGACGATACAATACCGGCCTCTTCCAACCTCGTCGCGGGCGCCAACGTAGAGGGTTTCCACTTCCTGAACGTGAACCACGGCAGGGACTTCGAGGCCGACACGGTCGCCGACATAGCCGCGGCCGGGGACGGTTCGCTCTGCCCCGAGTGCGGCAACGCCATGCGCGCTGAGCGGGGCGTCGAGGTCGGGAATATCTTCAAGCTTGGCACGCGCTACAGCGAGGCCCTCGGCGCGAGTTTTCTGGACAGCGACGGGGAGCGAAAGCCCGTGGTGATGGGGTCTTACGGCATCGGCGTCGGGCGGCTGTTGGCCTGCATCGCTGAGGAGCACCACGATGAGGACGGGCTAACGTGGCCCGTCTCCGTCGCGCCCTATCACGTCCACATGGTCGCGGCCGAAGTCGGGGAGGTTGCCGAGGGGCTCTACGAGGGGTTGGTCTCCGCAGGCGTAGAGGTGCTGTACGACGACCGGCGCGAGAGCCTTGGGGCGAAGTTCAAGGACGCCGACCTGATCGGGGCACCCATTCGCCTTACCCTGACACCCCGCTCCCTGCAAAAGGGAGGAGTCGAGATCAAAGCCCGCCTCAGCCCAGAAAGCTTCGTAGTTCCCATCGAAGAGGCCCTCGCCGCGGTCAGAAAGGAGATCTCAGACCTGGAAGCTGAACTCTCCCCTGGCGATTCCACTACACCAGCGTCTCGTGAGAGCCTGGCCTGAGAGCTTGAAGCGGCCGGCGTCAAGGTGGATCATGGTGTCCATGACGCCTCGCACAAGACAGCCCGAGAACCTTCGCGCCGGGTAGGAAATGTTCGAACGCTACACTCCCGACATTGACGCCTACGTGAAACGGGTACGGTCAGGACCTTGCTTCGTTTGCGGCATTGTGTCGCGGGACTCGGCCTTCCCCGATCATCACATCGTCTATGAAGACGAAGGGGCTATCGCCTTTCTAGCCATGAATCCTACGCAGCACGGGTACACGTTGGTCGCGCCGAAAGAGCATAGAGAGCAGGTGGCGGACGATTTCACGGTCGAGGAGTACCTCGGATTGCAGCGAGTCGTCCACCGCGTGGCCGAGGCGGTGCGGGCGGAGGCGCAGGCCGAGCGGGTGTACATTCTCTCGCTCGGCTCCAACCAGGGTAACGCCCACGTCCACTGGCACGTCGTACCTTTGCCTCCAGACACTCCTTACGAGGAGCAGCAGTTTGCGGCCGTCATGCTCGAGACCGCGGGCGCGTTGAAGATCCCCGACGAAGAGAAGGCGGCCCTCGCCGCCCGTATCGGGCAAAGAATAGAGAGGTCTTAGGTGGATCTTGCGCGTTGCTGAGAACGTCATCCTGAGCGGGTTGTACGTCTACCCGATCAAATCCTGCGCCGGGATCTCCTTGCAGAGATCCGACCTGAATGCTACGGGCCTCCGCCACGACCGGCGCTGGATGCTTGTCGACGAGACCGGCGAGTTCATGTCGCAGCGTGCCCATCCGCGGATGGCCCTGATCTCAACCCGGCTCGCTCCCGAGCATCTGATCGTCGGCGCGCCCGGCATGCCCGAGCTGGAGATACCACTTCAACAGGGTCCCGGTAACCTAATAGACGTGCGCGTCTTCGGAGACACGAACAGGGGCACGCTCGTGGATGGGGAGGCCGACCGCTGGTTCAGCGAGTTCCTGGAGTTCCCCTGCCGGCTCGTCCACAAGCCTGACGACGACCTCAGGTTGATTGACTCGTTCTATGCCGAGAGAGGGGATCAGGTCGGCTTCGCCGACGGGTTCGCTTTCCTCTTGATCTCCGAGGCCTCACTCGAAGACCTGAACGGTCGACTGGAAGATCCTCTATCCATGAACCGCTTCAGACCGAACTTCGTCGTCAGTGGCTGCGGGCCCTACGCCGAAGACGGTTGGAGCCGGCTCAGGATAGGGGATGTGCCTTTCCGGGTAGCCGAAGCGTGCCCGCGCTGCGCTATCACCACGGTCGACCAGAGAACGGGCGCCCGCGGTAAAGAGCCGCTGCGTACACTCGCGACCTACCGAAAGTCCGACGGAGAGGTCTTTTTCGGGCGCAACCTGATCCACGACTCGCTCGGGACCGTCCGTGTCGGCGACCCCATCGAGACCACACCGCGGTAAACGGGTCGCCTACCCTTATCTCGTGGAGAGGACCTCGGAGAGGAGGCCTGGCTCGACGTTGCCGCCGCTGATCACGGCCACGGTGAGGCGAGAGGTTGGCAGTTCCTCTCTGTGGCAGAGGTAGGCTGCGAAAGTCACGGCCCCGCTCGGCTCTGCGACGAGCCTGACTCGCAGGGCCAGACGGCGCATGGATTCCAGGATCTCCTCTTCCGTTACGGTGATGATTTCGTCGACGAAGGCGCGGATATGCTCGAAGGGCGCTTCGCCGAGTCTCTGAACGCGCAGACCGTCAGCGACCGTGCGGGCGACTTGCTCCGGCGGGAACTCGACCAGACTTCCGGCCTCCAGGCTCGCTTTGGCATCGGCCGCAAGCTCTGGCTCGACCCCGATCACACGCACTTCGGGGCGTGACAGCTTGATGGCGGCCGAGATCCCACCGATAAGCCCCCCGCCGCTTACGGGCACGAGCACGGTCTCCACTTCGGGCAGGTCTTCGAGGATCTCGGGTCCGATGGTGCCCTGGCCGGCCATGAGGACCTCATCGTCGTACGGGGGCACGGGAATATAGCCGTGCTCCTCCGCAAGCTCCTCAGCCTTGCGAGTCCGCTCGGCGCTGCCCGTGCCGACCAGGACGATCTCGGCCCCGAGCTCCGCCGTCGCGTCGAGCTTCACGCGAGATGCCCCCCGTGGCATGACGACGACAGCCCGCGTATTCAGGGCACGGGCCGCGTAGGCTACGGCCTGGGCGTGGTTCCCGCTGGAGTGGGCGACGACCCCGCGGCTGCGCTCCTCAGAGGAGAGGGCTGAGATCTTGTTGTACGCGCCGCGCAGCTTGAAAGCACCTGTCGGCTGGAGGCTCTCCGGCTTGAAGTACAGCGCCCGCTTGCGCGTACCGCCGGGGCAAGCCACTAGCGGCGTGCGGAGCGCCACTCCCTGCACTCGCCTCCGCGCGACCTCGATGTCCTCTAAGCCGAGCATGGTTTCATTCTCCTCTGGGCCGAAAACGAGGACCAGCACATTACAGCGGACATTCCTGCATCGTAACAGGAGCGCAACACCCCTTTAAACATCTCGCAATGCGCACCCCCCTATAATGTGCCGCGCCGATGACCGAACATCATTATATGGACACACGAGCATGATCCGACGCGGGTGGGCAGTGAGGCGGGCTTCCGCCCATGTGCTGCTCTCGCTCCTGGCAGCCGCGCTCCTCGCCGGCTGCCTGAAGCCAGGTTCGGAGGTCCAATCCGTAGAGGCTTCTGCCGCGGCCGCGTCGGGCGGTCCTGCAGAGACCTCGAAAAAGAACACGTCGGATACGGTAGGCGTGCCCGAGGCTACGGCAGGTGTAGCCCCGGAGATCGAGGGCGACCTCGCAGGGGCTACTGAGGCCTCTTCCGGGGTCCCTTTCGTCGCGAAGATGCAGGCGAGTGGCGGGTCCGGTTACGACGCGGACACCGTGCTCGCTGTGCGCTACGGGGTTCAGGAGGACTACGAGCGGGCGGTCATCGACCTCGGGACCGGCTGGGAGCCCGCCGGTGGCGTGCCGGAGTGGTCCCTCGTGAGCCCGGAGGGTGACGGTCTCCTGCGCGTATCCCTGCCTTCGGCGAGCGCGACGCGCGTATCGGACGGTGAATTCGGCGAAGGGTTGCTCGAGAGCTTCCACGTCGTGCACACCCCCGAGGGGGGCATGTTCGTGGACTTCTTCGCGCGCGAGGCGTTCCTCTACAGGGTGCTCGAGCTCGGAGACCCGGCGCGCCTCGTCGTCGACGTCAAGCCGGCGGGGGAAGATCCGAAGGTGCCGCTCCCTGCGGAGGGCGGCAACACGGTTCTCGTCGAGCCACGCCCGCACGCCAGGATCTCCGACCCCCTTATAGTCAGTGGCTATTCCCGCAACCGTGACGCCGCGAACACCATCACCTTGATCGATGCGGAAGGTAAGGTACTGGTGCGCCGTACCGTTCGGAGCAACGACTGGAACCACACCTGGGGATACTTCGAAGCTACCCTGGATCTGCCGCCGTTCTCCGGAAAAGGAACCCTGAAGGTCGGGACCAAAGAAGCCCACGACGACTCCTTCGAGGGCATGAAAATCTCTGTCTGGGCCGCCCGATAGGCGACCGGCGAAGGTACGAACCTCAGCCTAGCTAAGAGACTCTAGGAAGTAATCGGGGTTTAGTGGCTCTCCGGTGGCGCGCAGGACGGTGTCACGCCAATTCTCGCGGGCGCCGGGGCCGAAGAAGGATTCGAGCAGGTAGCGGCCAGCGACCTCGTTCTCGTAGAAGGGACCCTGAGTTATGTGGGACTCCAGGTAGTTCCTTAGCTGGGCCGAGATCAACTCCCCGAGCATGTAGTTGTGGTAGTAGACGGGGGCTACGGCCACGTGGATCACGGCAGCCCAGTCGGGCTCATCCCTGCCAGTCGGGCGGTCTACGAAAAGGAACCGCCCGACCAGGTCCCACCACACGGAGTTCAACTCTCCATTATCAGGGTCGGCATAGAGTGCCTGCTCGAAGTGGTACATGACGAGCACGAAACGGGTGAGGATCATTCTGCCGGCCCGGCGGTGGGCGGCGAGCTTCTCTGAGTCCTCTCCCAGCCTCTCTCGGTTCGCGTCAGCGACGGTGCTGAGCCAGCCGGGATCGTCGACAAGAGATCCCATCATGAGGGCGATGGCTTCGGTCGTGTTGGCGTGGGCGTAGGTGCGCAGGAGGTAGGGGAGCCGCGGGTTGATGTGACGGTCATAGACGGCGTGGCCGAACTCGTGGAGCATCGCGTCCATCCAGTAGGCGTCGGGCCTGACGTTGGCCAGCACCCGAACGTCGTAAGGGTATTCGCGGCCCAGGCGGGCGCAGAACGCGTGCTGACTCTTGCCCTCTCTCTCGTAGAGGTCGCTCGATGAGATCACGCCCCGCACGTCCAACCCCAGGACATCGAAGGTCCTGCGGGTGAGGTCCTCGATGTCCTCCTCCTCGAAGTAGCGGTCGAGGTCGATGCCCGCTATATCGGGAGCCCTGTGGAAGAACGGGCCCGAGAGGTGCCAGGGCATGACAGCATCCACCCCGAACTTCAGCCCGACCTTCGCGTCGATGTCCCTTTTTTGTTCCCTGAACGGTTCGTTTGTCGCCGACTCGAGCGAGTCCATGATCCCGGCTAGCTCTCGGGCTTCGATCTCCTGAAGATCCAGGGAGCGGGCGTAGTAGTTCTCATACCCCTGATCGCGGGCTAGACTGTTCCTGAGGCCGGCCAACTCCCGTACGGTCCCCTCGACCGCGCGGCCGACGGACTTCGATGCCTCCCATGTCTCCCGGCGCAGGTCCTGGTCCGCGCTGGTGCGCAGCAGGTCCCTGACCTCGTTCTCTGCCATCTCCCTGCCCCTGACGACGCTCCGATGGTTGCCGTAGACAGCGTTTGCCTCGGCCTCCAGTTCCTCTATGCGACCCAGGATCCCTTCGTCCCCCTGGCGTTCCGCGAACGCCCTGTAGAGCACCTCGACCTGCCGTTGCAGGAGCGGGCTCTGCAGTTCATTCAAGTTCTCGTAAAGGCTACGGAGATCCCGGTACTCATCCTGATTCGAGAAGAGCCCGTTGTACTCTTTACCGGCGCGCACGAACTCTTCCCGCGCCTCGTCAGTACCCGAGGTAGCCAGGTTCCACCAGGCTTCGTCCGCCGCCTGCTCCAGTGGAGCCATGCGCTTCTCGAAGTCGGAGATGAAGCGTTCCAGTTCCGAGTTGGTTATCGCCAAAGATCTATCAGCGCCTGGCGGCGCTCTCGCGGCGGTTGCCGAGGTAGACCACGACGAGCAGGACGATGATGCCTACGGTCACGAACTGCAAAAAGTTCTCAGGCCCACCCTGGCCACCGACGACGAGCGCGGCCACGAAGGCCAGGGCCAGAGCCGCGTAACCAGCGGCCCTGAAGGCGAAGTAAGCCACGGTCAGCCCGACCAGCGAGTACAGGATGGGCATGAACGGGGCCAGGGCAGTAACAAAAGCGAAGGCACCGGGGTCGACCTGCTCCGGGGCCGTTGCCCACAGCCCGATCTGTCCGATCACGATAAACGCGAGGAAGGCGGCCACGAAGCTTATGGCGCCGCTCTTCAGAGTTATCGGTTCGGGGTCGAAGCGGTGGGGCTCGTACCAGCGGGCCTCACTAACGTCGTAGCGGCCCCTGGTTCTGCGCTCGCTTCCGCGCCCGGAGCCACGAGCCTCTCTTCGCATGGACTCGTAGGGGTCCTCTTCCTGCCTGCCGAAGCGGCTTCTCAGGCGCTCGCCCAGGGAAGGGCCAGCCGACTCGCGTTCCCTGCGCTTGGCAGAGAGCTCGTCCTCTACGGAGCCGAAGTCTAGGTTGAGGCCGGCTAGCTGGTCGGCCGCGTGGGCCAGGTCGAGCGCCTCGTCGTGCTGTCGGCGACGGTTCGGGTCGGAGAGGACAGCGTTGGCCTCCTGCAGCATGGAGAATTCCTCCGCGCTCCCGCCGGGATGGTCGGGGTGACGCTCTTTCGCCAGGTTGCGGTAAGCGTTCCGGATCTCGGCCTGGGAGGCCTCGCGTGAGATACCTAGCACCTCGTAGTAGTTGATCTGGTCCGCCATCGTTTCCCTATTCTAACCCAAGGTAGCGTTCGTGGCCCCGTCAGCCAGCGCGAGCCTGATCTCCTTCGAGCACCAAGTATCCTTCTCCGTTTTGGCCGCTTCCGCGAGAGACTTTTCTGCGCCTCCGATCTCCCCTAGCGCCCACGCCGCGTGTCCGCGTACGAGCGCCGAGGGATCATCGCGTAAGGACCGCACGAGATCAGGGACAGCCTTCGCGAGCTTCAGGTTCCCGGCGGCCACGCAGCAGTTGCGCAACAGGCCTGCCCTGCCAGGGCGCGTGAGTGGGGTCCCGCCGAAGCGGCTCTCGAACTCCTCCTCGGTCCTAATCTTCAGGACCTCCTCTATCTCGAGGTACGGTCCTGACCCAGACTCCCCGGAAAACTCGGGCCAGCGGCTCCTCGAGGACTTCGTCTTGTTGTAGGGACAGACCTCCTGGCACACGTCGCACCCAAAGGCCCAGTCACCCACTTTCGGACGTAGCTCGCGGGGGATCTCTCCCCGGTTCTCGATGGTGAGGTAGGAGATGCACAGGCGGGCGTCCACGACGCCGGGCGCCTTTATGGCGCCTGTAGGGCACCGGTCCATGCAGCGCGTACAGCGTCCGCAGGTCCCCTCACCAGACGGATCGGGATCCAGGTCGAGGTCCAAGATCAGGTCAGCTATAAAGAAGTACGACCCGATCTCGCCGTTGATCAAGCACGAGTTACGCCCGAAGAACCCGAGCCCCGCGTGCTGGGCAGCGGAGCGCTCCAGGAGGGGCACGGCATCAGTGAAACCGCGGGCTCGTATCCTGACGCCCAGCTCTTCCTCGAGCTCCTTCCTCAGCCGGAATAGCTTCCCTTTTATGACTTCGTGGTAGTCGAGGCCCCACGCGTACCGCGCCACGCGGCCCCCACCCTCATTCTCGGGATGGTCTCCTGGATAGTACGAGACCCCGAGAGAGACCACGCTCCTGGCGCTCTTCTGGAGCCTCCTCGGGTCAGAGAGTAACTCCACGGGCCTGTGCATGTAGCCCATGTCGGCGGCCATCCCAGCCTCCTGCCACTTCCGCAGGCGCTCGCCACCCTCACGCAAGGGCTCCGCGCGCGCCACGCCGACGAGGTCGAAGCCGGCCTCTCGCGCCCTCTCCTCGAGTACGCGCCGCCCTTCTGCCGGGTCAGGTACTGCTCGTCCTCTACTCATGCTGCCGCCGATTGTACCCGGCAACGCGGGAAGACGGCGCCACCGCGTTGCGCTGGGTGGCTTGTCCTGCCGACCCGGGTCGCGTAGGATCTCAAGCTGACGACCCTGGGCTCGGATGAGTACAATCCGGGGAGCATCGGCCAATGAGGGGCAAACACAAAAGTGTCCGAGGACCGACCCAGGGTAGCCAACAACACGAATGGCCAGAACGGGCAGATTTCTGGCTGGCGCCCAAGACGACCTCCCTCACGGGTAGGACGGGGCGAGCATGCCCTGAGTGCGGGATTACGGTTCGTGCTCGCGGTCTACGCTGCGAGCCGCCTGTTCTACCTGATCTCCGGCTCCCTGCTCGCCTACATCGTGCCTGCGGGCTGGTTCTACCGTCGCACCCCAGACGTGCCTGTCGGGACGCTTAATATCTGGTCGCATTGGGACGGGATCTGGTACACGCAGATAGCAGGGGAGGGCTACGGAGCCTCCGCCCCTGCCGCTACCGCTTTCTTCCCACTGTACCCGCTGCTGGTCAGGTCCTTCGCAGAGCTCTTCGGTGGCCCCATCACCCAGCAAGCCCTCTCGGTGTGGGCACCCCTGATCTCACTTATCCTTCTACCTTTTGCCCTCTACTTTATCTACCAGATAGCCCTGGACGGCTGGGGTGAGCGAGTAGCTAGAGGCACAGTCCTGATACTGGCCTTTTTCCCGACCACCTTCTTCTTGAACGCCGCATATACAGAGAGCCTCTTTCTTGCGCTCTCTGCAGGCTCTTTGTGGGCGATGAGGGTAAGGAGAGACCTCCTGCTCGCGTGCGTGTTGGCCGGGTTTGCTGCTGCCACACGCAATGTGGGCGTGTTTCTGGTCGTGCCACTCCTCTACGAATGGGTCGAGAGAGGGGGTTTGGAAGAAGGGCGTGAAAGGTGGAGGGTAGTATACCTGGCACTGGTTCCTTCGGGACTCATTGCCTACATGGGTTACCTGTGGGTACGTTTCGGGGACCCGCTACTCTTCTACTCCGCACAGGAGTTCTGGAACCGGAGGCATACGGGTCCCTTGGTCCTGGTCACAGACATCTTCGGCGAGGCTTACGGGAGCTTGCAAGGGCTCTTCGGTGCGCAGCCTCCCGCGGGTTCGGCGTTCGGAGGCGTGATAGAGCGTATCCACGGCGCGAACGACGCTTATGCTCTTCTGTTCTTGCTCTTTACGATAGCGCTCTTCGGCATGGGGTTCAGGGCACTTCCTCTCTCGTTGAGCCTCTACACCCTCCTGCTCATCATCTCCGCCGTCTCCTACGGGAAGCCGGCAACCCCCCTGTTCGGTTTCCCGCGGTACATCCTGGTCGCCTTCCCGCTCTTCATAACGCTCGCGACGCTGCTGGAGAAACGGCGGGCGATGGGGGCCTGGCTCTCTTTCAGCGCCGCCGTCTCGCTGGTGTTCTGCGCCTTCTTCGTGAGCTGGCGCTTTGTAGCATGAGCCCGTCGAGGATCGGGAGGGCGCACGGGAGTAACAGCCTCGTGAAAGCTCTTGCTGACGCTTCGTCCACTGTAGGTTAGGCTCTAGAGCATGATGACGTATGCCCTCAATCAAGGCCTCATCTTCCCCGACCGCGCGGCGGATGGACCATGATAATCTTGCGCCTGTTGGGGATAGGGCTCGTCTATGGCGTGGGCTTCATGTTCGTCAAATCGCTGTTCCCCGAGCCTTTCGTGCTCCTGATCCTGCAGGGAGGACAGAGCAGCGAGGGAGATCTGACCACGCTCGCCCTCGTCTACATGGGCGTCGGATTGCTCGCCGGGATCATCGCAGGCCCCTTGTTCGGCGGGGCCTTGCTCCTTCGGCGCGGCCGCAGCGAAGGCTCAGGCCCCCGCTTCGTCCTAAGCCTTGCGCTCGCACTGCTGACGGGGCTCGTCTCCGGCGTCCTCACACTCCTCGTCTACGCCACGGGCATCCTCCCGAGCGGCGGCGTCCTCGACCCCTTGCGCCTCATAGAAAACGCCAACCATCCGACAGGGGTGCCGCTCCTCGTGGCCTGGACCATCGCCCGCGACCTGCTGCCGGCTGGCCTCGCCGGCCTCTTCCTCGCGCCCCTGGCCGGAGGCGCACTCCAGCGGCTCTACGCCGCCGAAAGACCACCAGAACAAAAACGCTATTCCTGGGAGGAATAGCGTTTCAGCACGCTTCGCCCTTCGGGCTTCGCTTGTCAGCATGTCAGCATGCTCCGGCTTCGCCTCCGCTTGTCAGCACTTCAGCACGGCGGCTCCGCCGTGCTGACTTGCTGACAAGCCGCCTGCAAGGCGGCGTGCTGACATGCTGACATGCTTCTAAATTATGCTTACTAGTGCGGAGATCTTGCACTCGGCCAGGTTATAGTCGGCGCGCCTGCCGGTGGCGCTGACTATGTATTCGAGGCAATTACTGCGACAATCTACTTTGCCGCAGGGGATCTCGACCGTCCCAAGGTCCTCGACGATGCGCACCACGGGATCCAGGTCGTCGCCAGGCGTCGCTTCCACGCGGCGTACGTACTCCCCTTCCTCGAAGTGCTCCCGCCCGTAACGAAAGACCGTCATGCGCGGATTGTACACCGGCTTGACCTGGATCACATCGTGCAGCGGGACGCTTCGCCCCGGCGATTCCGGGTACGTGGAAGTTTCCCGCTGGACTTGTTTTATGATTGTCTGTGAAGACTGGCGGTACGAGCACGCAGGAGGAGAAGCTGAGGCGGACTCTAACGCGAAGAGAGTTCTTGAAGGTGTCGGGTGCTGGGGTGGCCGGGGCGTCGCTGCTCGCCGGGTGCGAACGTCCCGGGATACTCCCTGACCTCCCGGTCAATACTCCGTCCGCGGATAGGGTCACCAACGTGGTGCTGATCATCATGGACAGCTTGAGGAAGGATCACGTCGGCGTCTATGGCAATCAGCAGATCGAGACTCCGAACCTCGACGCCCTCGCCAAAGACAGCCTGCGCTTCACGCAGGCCTACCCCGAGTCCGCACCGACTATCTGTGCGAGGAGGGCGATACACACGGGCCTCAGGACGTGGCCTTTCGAGGACTGGCGGCGTTACAAAGGCATAGACGTCGGCCTTCAGGGTTGGCAGCCGATCCCCAACGACCAGACCACCCTCGCGGAGACCATGCGAAGTGCGGGCTACGCGACGATGTTCGTCACAGACAACCTGCAACAGTACGATGCCTCCATGAACTTCCAGCGCGGCTTCGACGCCTTCGACTTTATCCGGGGGCAGACCACAGACAGCTACAGACCGATCTACACCTGCCCTCCCGGGACAGTCGAGCAGGTGCTGGTGAAGGAAGGCGTTAAGGGAACGGGGAGCAGGCTGTACTTCCAACGGTACTTCGCCAATACGGCTCACCGCAAATCGGAAGAGGACTGGTTCGCCCCGCAGGTCTTCACGCGGGCTTCCGAGTTCCTGGAGAGTGCCAGGTCGGACAAGCCTTTCTTCCTGACCGTGGACTGCTACGATCCTCACGCGCCGTGGGACCCTCCAGAAGAGTACGTAGCTATGTACGACGACGGTTACGATGGCCCTGAGCCTTTCTCTCCGGTCGACGGGGCCACCGACTACCTGAGCAGACGGCAGATCCAGCGGATGAGATCCCTCTACTCGGGCGAGGTGACTATGATGGACCGCTGGCTAGGCCGCTTCCTGGATAAGATGGAAGAGATGAACCTCTTCGACAACACCCTCCTCATCGCCATCTCCGACCACGGCATCGCCCACGGGGAACACGGGGTCGTCGGTAAGCTTCCATCGACTCTCTGGCCCGAGGTTACTGACATACCGCTCCTCATCCGCCATCCTGAGGGTAAGGGAGCAGGAACGACGAGCGACTACTACGCCTCCACCCACGACGTAGCCCCAACGATCCTCGGCTTCCTCGGGATCGAACCACCGCAACCTCTGGATGGCCAGGATCTCTCCGTGATGCTCGAAGGTGGAGAGACTGAGGCGCGACCCCACTTCACACTCGGTTACCACGACCACGTCTTCACCAGGGACGAAGAGTACGCCATGATCAGCCGCAACGACGGGACGGAGGCCAAACTCTACGATCTGAGAGAAGATCCAGGCATGCACAAGGACGTCGCAGGGAAACGTCCCGACGTCGCGCGGCGTATGTTCGACGACTACGTCATCGAAGACGCCGGAGGACCCTTGCCCCGATACTGACCGAGGTCAGGAACTCGGGACTGGAGGCCCGCGATACTGAATGGTTGTGCCGGCCTCTCTATGACCTGCACGCTGCGGGAGAGGAGTCGACGTTATGAGGATCTACATCTCGGCGGATATGGAGGGCGTGACTGGGGTGACACACTCCCAGGACGTGATACCTGGCCGCTCGCAGTACGAAATCTTCCGGAGGCTCCTGACCGCCGACGTGAACGCCGCCATCGAAGGCGCGGCGGAGGCCGGCGCCACTGACTTCCTGGTCAACGAAGCCCACGATGGTATGCGGAACATCCTGCTCGAGGACCTCGACCCGCGTGCAGAGGTGATCGTCGGCCAGCGAAAGCCCCTCTCGATGATGCAGGGCTTCGAGGGCGCCGACCTGGTCTTCTTCGTCGGCTACCATGCCCGCGCCGGCACTGAGGGGGTACTGAGCCACACCTTCGACAGTCCTACGGTCGTTACTGGAGTCGGGCTGAACGGCGAGCCGTGCAGCGAGGCGCGCATGAACGCGACGCTCGCCGGCCTCGAGGGCATCCCCGTCGGCCTCGTTACCGGTGACGACCTGGCCTGCGCTGAGGCGGAGGATCTCTACTCTGGCGTACAGACAGCAAGGGTGAAGACCGCCGTCGACCGCTACACGGCCAGGTGCCTCTCCCCACAGGTGGCCGGAGAGCGCATCAGGGAGGCGGCCCGGCGGGCGGCAGGACAAGGAGATCTGACCCCTTACGCGCTGAATCCACCCTACTCCTTCACTATCGAGTTCGCGACCGCAAGCTCGGCAGCGAGCGTCCTCTTCTTCCCAGGCCTGGAGCGCGTGGACGACCGGCGCGTCTCCTGGACTCACGAAGACTACGAAACGGCCTTCAAGATGCTTATCGGCGTCATGATGTTATCCCGCAGCGACCCTGATTACGGTTAGGAGCGATCGTGAATCTCCCTTTCTACATCGTGGACGTCTTCGCTGAAGAGAAATACGCGGGCAACCAGCTCGCCGTCGTTCGCGGCGGAGCCAACCTGTCAGATGAGACACTTCAGAAAATAGCCCTGGAGATGAACTACTCCGAGACCACCTTCGTCCTATCGGAGGAAGAGATCGAAGGTGGCTACGATGTCCGCATCTTCACCCCTGGCGATGAGGTGCCATTCGCCGGCCACCCCACCCTCGGTACGGCGTACGTGATCCAGCACGAGATCCTCGCCAGCCCCGTCGAGCGCATCACCCTGAACCTGAGGGCAGGTAAGATCCCCGTGATCTTCGGCGAAGTCCTCTGGATGCGTCAGCTCCCGCCCACCTTCGGAGCGACCCTCGATTCTGCCCTGGTCGCCCGAACCCTGAATCTCGAAACGGCGGACCTCGACGATCGCTTCCCCGTGCAAGAAGTTTCCACCGGACTTCCGACCCTCGTAGTCCCGCTGAGAGACCTGGACGCCCTGCTGCGCTGCAAGGTCGATTGGGAACGCTATACGGAAGTGGCCGGTCCTGGAAAGAACCTCTACGTCTTCTGCCCGGAATCGCACGACGACGGTCCAGGCGACCTCTCGGCCCGCATGTTCGCAAACGACCTCGGTGTCCCCGAAGACCCTGCGACCGGCAGCGCAGCAGGCTGCCTGGCCGCGTACCTCGTCGAACATCGCTACCTGGGAACCGACTCCATAGACGTGCAGGTCGAGCAGGGACACGAGATCGGCCGCCCTTCGCTCCTGTACTTACGGACGGAGAAAGACGACGAAACGACTGTCCATGTCGGAGGCAAAGTACAGATGGTGGCCAGATGCGAGTTGGTATGATGTGGACGACTCGTTCAGGTAGGGGATCATGCGCTACGTGGTGATATGGGAGCAGGGCGAGAACGGTATCGGCGCATACGTGCCTGATCTTCCAGGTTGCGTCACCGTGGGAGAGACAAGAGAAGAGACGTTGCACCTGATCCGGGAAGCGGTCGAATTGCACTTGAAGGGAATGCGCGAGGATGGGCTGCCGATCCCTGAGCCTTCGTCCAGCAGCGAGTACGTTGAGGCCGGGGCTGCTTGAGGGCTAAGTGTGCCTTGAAATTCCGTGAAGCTGGCGTCGATGACGTTCGGGAGATCCAACGTGTGGCACGGATCACCTGGGATCACACCTACAGAGAGATCATCCCAGAGAGCGTGCGGAGGGAATTTGTAAGTCAAGCTCACTCTAAAGACTCGCTCATGCATAGGATAGGGTCTAACGTCTTCCTGGTCGCAGCAACGGGCGAAGTGATCCTCGGGTTCGCAGACTTCCGTCGGCTGTCGGAGACAACGGTGGAACTCGCGGCCATCTACCTACTGCCGGAGATCCAGGGACGTGGTATTGGCGCTCGCCTACTCCAAGCCGGCATCGCCAGGTTTCCACCACCTACAAGCTTCATGCTACGGGTGGAGCGGGACAACGCGCAGGCCCAACGCTTCTATGAGGCCCACGGTTTCAGACGCACTGGGGAGCACGCGGAGGAGTTCTACAGGCACGTGGTTCACGAGGTGGAGATGATCCTGGGCTCCCCGGAGACCGCGCTTTGAACCTTCTCTAGCCAGGGCCGAATCCGGAAAAAGTAACAGCCAAGTAACAGCTCGATAACAAGTTGCTCAAACTCCTCTTCGGGCCCTTTAATCGTACGGTTCAGCGTGTTAGTGTCGATTGTATGCAGATAGCATATAGGCACAAAGAGAATTATGAAGGAGGTGATTGGTTGTGAACCTGAGTGTGCTTACATGGGTTGTGCCTGATAGTGGGTCCCTGGCGTTACGGCGCCGGTTCGAGGAGTCGTTCGGCCGGTTGGGGGCTGGGGTGTGGCCTATCTTGCAGACGGCGGTGGGGGCGAGTCTGGCATGGTTTCTGGCTTCAGCGGTGCTCGGGCACGGCCAGCCGTTCTTCGCCGCGATAGCGGCTGTGATCTCCTCTGGCGTCGTCGTTGGTCAGGAGGGAAGACGGGCGATCGAGCTCGTGTTCGGGGTCGCGTGCGGGCTTGCTGTGGCCGACCTGCTCGTGCTCGCCATCGGGACGGGGACGGTCCAGATCGGGATCGTGGTGGCCCTGGCAATGGCTGCCGCCGTGATGCTCGGTGGTGGGACGCTGCTCGTCACCGAGGCCGGGGTCTCGGCGTTACTTGCGATCACGCTCGAGCCTTCCACCACGGGTCTTTCGCCTGATAGGTTTATCGACGCGCTGATCGGGAGCGGGATCGCTCTCGCGGTCAGGGCGGTGTTCCCCAGCGACCCGAGGCACATGGTTGAGCGGGCGGCGCACCCGATCTTCGACGACCTCGTCGGCGTCTTGGAGGAGACGGCGGTAGCGCTGCGGGAGTGTGATCTCGGCCTGGCCGAGCGCGCGCTGCAGAAGGCACGCGAGATGGATGGACACATGGGAGCTTTCAGGGAGGCGCTCGACGCCGGATACGATACCGTCAGGCTCTCTCCGCCACGCAGGCGGGTGCTCGGCCAGCTCGGGCTCTACGCTACGGCGGCCGACCAGTTGGACCTTGCGGTCCGCAACGTCAGGGTGCTCGCGCGCGCCGTCGCGACCTCGGTGCGCGAAGGAGAGCCAGCCCCAGAAGCGCTATCCGAGACCATCCGCGACCTCGCGCGAGCCGTCGAGACCCTTACAGCCTACATCGAGGAGCCGGAGCATCCCGTGGAGACCCGCAGGTTTGCCCTCGAAGCCGCGGGAGGGGCGACCGCCGTACTCACGGAGCGTAACGACCTCAGGACCAGCATGCTGGTAGGCCAGGTCAGGTCAACGGCTGTTGATCTCCTACGGGCCTCGGGTATGGAATCGACCGAAGCCCTCGAAGCGCTGCGCAAGGCCGGCGACGGTACAGCCCGGGAGCCTATGGCTCTGACGGCTTGAGCCGGGAAGATGCCCCAGGTCAGGCGCAACGTGCTGGAGTTCTCGATTTCGAGGGGCTTGAGACGTGGCAGTAGTCGTGCTAGCTTTCCTTCCATGGGCGATACGTTGGCATAGGTTCCAGGTAGTAAACGGGCTCCACGGAGCCTCGACCAGACCCTTCACGCCCGCCCGGCGGGCGCTAACTCGAGGAGAAGCCCATGTCCGACGATCGATCCACTATTTCCCCGCGGCCCTCTTTCCCCCCGGCGACAGGAGACCTGCGTGGTCGTGTGGCGCTCGTGACCGGTGTCGGGAGGAGGAGGGGGATAGGCTCAGCGGTCTGCCGGGCTCTCGCCTCCCACGGCGCCGACGTCGCTCTCTCCTACTGGAAAGCGTACGACCGCGAGATGCCTTGGGCGTCGGACGAAGACGCGCCTGAGACGCTGCTCGGGGAGTTGCGCGCCGCCGGCGTCAGGGCCGAGGCGGCCGAGATGGACCTCTCCCGGATCGATTCACCTGCGTTTCTACTAGATGCGGCCGAAGAGCGGCTGGGGAGGCCTTCGATCCTCGTCAACACCGCAGCCTACTCTACCCGCGACGGCTTCGAGGCGCTCGACGCCGAGACCCTGGACATCCACTACGCTGTCAACGTGCGGGCCATGGCGCTCCTCAGTGTCGGCTTCGCAAGGCGGTATCCAGGCGGGCCTGGGGGCAGGATCGTCAACTTCAGCTCGGGACAGTCGCTGGGGCCGATGCCTGGAGAGCTCGCCTACGTCGCGACCAAGGGCGCCATCGAGGCATTCACCCTGACGCTCGCTGCCGAAGTCGGACACAAGGGGATCACGGTGAACGCCATCAACCCTGGCGCCACCGACACAGGCTGGATGACCGAGGAGATGAAGCGTGAGATCGTGACGAAGTCCCCGTCGGGGAGGATCGGACAGCCCGAGGACGCTGCGAGGCTCGTGGCGTTCCTGGCCGGTAATGATGGGGCCTGGATCACGGGCCAGGTCATCCATTCCGAGGGAGGCTTCTTCCGCCGCTCTTGAGCGGCATTTTCGGCCTCCTTGCGCTACCATTACGTCTCGCATGAAGGTTCCCAGAAAGATACCCAAGCTATTCCGCGAACCGCCGAGGACACTGTTCGACGACCCGCACCACGAAGCCTTCGAGGCGCCCGTCAAGGGGCCGCTGTTTACGAAGCCTGTGTTCTATGCGCTCCTGGCCGTCTTCGGCATCTCCCTCATGCTCACCGCCGACTGGTTCGGGCTGTTACTCCTCAACTCGGAAGGCGTCTTCGATCGGATCGGCCCTCTCAACACCGTACGCGTGACGGGCGTCCTGATGACCGGGATAGCCATCCCCTCGGCACTACTGATGTTTCATTACAAGCGCCTCTACTCATACACCTCTGACGAGAACATCTTCTTCGCCGTCACCTTCTCGCTCTCCTTCTTCCTCGGCTCCCCCTGCGTCCTCACGGGGATATTCGGGTAGCTGTCAGCCTTCAGCTGTCCAGGTGAAGCTAGCGAGCGTCATGCGAAAGCGCTACCATCTGCGGAATGAAACCTCTTTTTCCCGGCAGGAGCGATACCCTCCGGCGGGAAGCTGACGGCTGATGGCTGATGGCTCGATACGCTTCGAGCGCGGCCTCTCCTCACCCAACGAGGTCTTCGGCCCTGATGGCGAGCCCTTCTCTCATTACAGTCCCGTGCTCGAAGAGATGGGGCGAATGGGTTCTGGGGAATGGAGGCGGAGAACCGACAGGGCGCACGGGTGGTTGCTCGAGAAGCAGCGAGATCTGGGGATCGTCCCTGACGATGAGATCCACCCGACCGACTACGTGCCCCGCATCTTGCCTGCCGCGGACTGGGCCGTTTTGGAGCGGGGGCTTGCGCAGCGGATGTTCGCGATCAACGAGTGGCTCAAGCGCCTGGAGGCAGGAAAAGATGAGGTCGTGCCCGAGGAAGTGGTCGAGAGCAGCGCCCTCTTCGATGTAGCTATCCCAACCCGATTCGGGGACGTCCCCAACAGGCAGATGGGCTTCGACATAGTCGCCGTCGAACGTTCGGGCCGGACGGGCGGGTGGAAATACCTCGTTATCGAGGACAACGCCAAGATGCCGGTCGGTATCGAGCCGATAAACATCCTCAGGTCGAGGACAGCCGAGGTGATGCCCGATTCCTACGCGGCGCTCCGGGTGAGGCCACTCGACAGGCTGATGGAGACCTTCGGCGCGGTCGTGCGGGCTGCCTCGCCCGACCCCGACCCGACTGTTGCGATCCTCTCCACGGGGCCTCACGACCAGTACTACCTCGACCACAAAGTGTTCGCCAGCGAGCTCGGGGCGATCCTGGCCGAGCGGCACGAGGTCGAGGTCGACCACGACGGGAGGCTCGTCCACAAAACGAGCGGGCGCCGGATCGACATAATCTACGAGCGCATCGAGGATGGCAGGATCTACGACGACATAAAGGGCCTGATCGAATCTCAAGCCAGGGGCTTGGTCGACGCCGTCTTCGCCCCCAACCTTGGCATCGCCGACGACAAGGGCGTCTATCCCTTTATCCCAAAGATGATCCGGACCTACCTGGGAGAGGAGCCGGTACTCGACAACGTCGAGACATACTCGTTCGCCGTCGAGCAGGATCGCCGCTACGTCTTCGACCATTTCGATGAGCTGGTCGTAAAGAGCCGCAGCGGCTGGGGCGGCAAAGACGTCCTCATCGCTCCCGAAGAGTCCGGGGAGAACATCGAAGAGTTCCGCAGGCAGGTCGAGGAAAACCCCGTCGAGTACGTGGCCCAGGAGATGATAGATTTCTCTACCCACGTCCTCTGCGAGACAGACGAGACCGAGAATGGCTTTGTTCTGCGCGACGCCCACGCAGACTACCGCATCCACGCCCTCGCCCCAGACGCCCAGACGATCGAGGTCGTTCCAGGCGCCATGACCCGAGTCGCCGCGCCAGGTAGCAAGCTCGTCAACATCTCCAGCGGCGGCAAGATGAAAGACACCTGGGTGCTGACCAGCGCGCTAGGGGAGGGTTGACCCTCCCCTGACACGCTCAGAGATGGCTGAGCGGGCGGCGCGCAGGACTCCGAGGCCCCCGTAGATGGCGCCGGCGGCGGCGAGGGGCCAGGCGAGGAAGCGTGGGAAGCGGAGGCTGAGGAGGGATGCTCCTAGCAAGGCGCCGCTGGCCGCGGCTGCCAGGGCTTGTTCGTGCGTCTCCAGTGGATAGCCGCTCTTCTGGAGGGCCGCGCTGCCGACGCGCAAGACGGTGGCCGATCCGCCAGAACCGCTCCCAACGACACCCCTTCGGGCATCGCGGTCCGAGGTCTGGATCGGGCGCTCCGGGCGCACCCTGGGGTTCTCGGCAGATCCGGCGAGGCGGACCTCGCGGGCGTTGGAGAGGTCCTCCTCGAAAAGCTCCTCCATCTGGGCGGCGAAGCCGGTGTCCTCGGCCACCAGGTCTATCTCCCAGTTGGCTACGAGGCTTGCAACGTTCAGGTTCGTGGAGCCGACCTTCGACCACCAGCCGTCGGCGACGAGGGTCTTGGCGTGGATCATCGGTCCGCCGTACTCGAAGATACGGACTCCGGACTCCAAGAACTGCCGGTAGCCCGTGCGCGAGAGCGCCCCGATCCAGGGCAGGTCGTTGGTCGCTGGCACGAGGACCCGCACGTCGACTCCGTCACGGGCTACAGACATCAGGGATTGGGAGAGGATCGGCATGGAGAGGAAGTAGGCGTCGGTGATCCAGAGCCTGCGCTCGACCCCTGCCGTGAGCAACTGCAGCATCCTCAAGGTACGCATCCTGCGCGGTTCCTGGACGACCACTCGCGCCGGCGCTCCGCCGGCCTGCGGGATGCTCTCAGGGTCGGGGCGTTCGGCTTCGGGGAGGGATCCACCGGCGACACTCCACAGCCCCGCGAAGGCCCGCTCGACCTCGGCGACCGCCGGGCCCCGGATGCCGACGGCCGTGTCCCTGTAGGGGAGCCCAGTATCGGGGGATGTCACGAGCCAGCCATCGGAGATGCACACGCCGCCGGTCGAGGCGTACTCGCCGTCCACGGCGAGCAGCTTTCGGTGGTCGCGCCGGATCGCGCCGAGTGGCTCACCAAACGTCGGAGGGTTGACCACCCTGACATCCACGCCGGCCTCCCGCATCCGCCGCCAGAAGGAACGGTGCACGTCGAGGCATCCGAACCAGTCGTAGAGCACACGGACGCTCACCCCCTCCTGAGCCTTCCGGATCAAAGCTTTTGCGAACCTGTCCCCGACCTCATCGTCGCAGAAGATGTAATTGTCCAGGTGTACCCACTGCTCTGCCCCAGAGATGGCCGCGAGCCAGTCGTCGTAGGTGTCTGGGCCGTTCCTTAGAAGCTCCAGCCGGTTGCCCTCCCGGAGCGGCGCGTCGCTGGCGCGCGCCAGGGCGCGGTCGAGCCTCTCGGGCCGGAACCCACCCGGCGCCGGCCTTCTTACAGATCCTAGCTCTTCCGTCTCCAACCGCGGCCTCCTCGCGAACGGTACGGTCTAACTCTACCTTGTGGCTACGCCGCCGTCGACGCAAGATGGTCCGGCGACAAGACGGTGCACAGGGTAGGGTACGATGTCTGGCACTTCCCGGTGCTGGCGGTGCTTACTGCCCTGGGAGAGCGCGTCTCATGGCATCCCAGGCCAGGGTGGCGCAGCGGATGCGGTTAGGGGTCTGAACGACGCCCTTGAGGGCGGCTAACTCCCCGAGCTCTTCCTTCGCCTCCGTGCGCATCATCTCGAGGAAGGCATCTATCTTCTCTTCTGCCTCCTCGCGGCTCTTTCCCGTGAGCTGCTCCGTGAGCATCGAGGCTGACGCCTGAGAGATGGAGCATCCGCGCCCGATAAAGCTCACCTCTTCGAAGGTGCCATCATGCACCTTCGCATAGACCGTCACCACGTCGCCGCAGAGAGGGTTATCAATGTGTTCGTGGATGTCGGCATCCCCCAGCTCGCGCCGGTTGCGCGGATGCTCGAAGTGGTCGAGGAGGATCTCTCTGTAGAAGCTCTGCATCACCTTGCAGGAAATTGTATCAGGAGCGCACGCGAGGCTTGGCGCTCTTGTACTGCATCTCCGAAGTCAGGCTACAGCCCATGGCGGCGGTGCCAATCTTCCAGAGACTCTTCGGGGTACTCGGGGAAGTGCTTCTCGTTGCCGTTGTCGGGGATCTCACACCAGGGGGCGGCGTAATCTAGCATCAGGCGAACGTGCTCCGGCGGCTTCGGGAGCGGCGTGTCTATCGCCGAGGCGAACGGATGGATGAGGTCAGGCCACATCGGGTTGAAGAGCCACAGGAAGCTGGCGCAATGCTTGCAGAAGTTGCGCTCCGACTCGCCGCGATCCTGGGCCTGCACAGCGTAGACGGAGAGGTTCTCCGCGCCTTCGACTTCTAGCGTCTCCGCGTCGGCGCCGAGGTTGATGACGTAGCCGCCTCCGCCCGCCGTCTTGCGACAGATGGAGCAGTAGCAGGCCTGATAAGGGTACGGTGTCTCCGACTCGACCCCGAAGCGCACAGCCCCGCAATGGCAGGAACCTTCGAGCAGCATGCTCGGCTACCTCCTGCGGCCTCTCCTGCCGCCGATCTTGACCCGCTTGGGGTTGAGCGCGACGTAGACGTTCCCGTTCTCCACCTTCACCTCGTGCTTCGGGACGGGCTTTACGGCCGGCAGGCTCTTCGCCGCGCCGGTCTTAACGTCGAACTTCGCGCCGTGGAGGGGGCACTTCACTTCTGAATCTGTGAACTCGCCCTCGCTCAGGTGCGTGAACTGGTGGGTGCAGACGTCCTCGAAGGCATGGAGCTCGCCCTCCACGTTGCAAAGGGCCACGAAGCGGTCCTCGACGAGGTACTGTTTGATCTCCCCTGGACCAACCTCGTCCACAGTGGCCAGCTTGTGGAACTCGGCCACTACGCGACGCGTTCCTCGAAGCCGAGCCCGATCTTACCCTCTATAGCCCTGTCGAGCTTGTCTTTCAGACCCTTGAGGGGGATCCTGCTCGTGATCTCCCCGAAGAACCCGAAGACCACCAGTTTCTCGGCCTCGCGGCGCGGGATGCCGCGGCTCATGAGGTAGAAGAGATCCGTCTCGTCCACCTGTCCCGTCGTCGAGCCGTGCGAGCACTTGACGTCGTCGGCCAGTATCTCCAGGCGCGGCAGGCTTACCGCGAAAGCGTCGTCTGTCCCGAGGATGAGGTTCCGATTCGTCTGATACGCGTCAGTCTTCTGCGCCCCAGGCTCGACCCTGATGAGCCCGGAAAAGACAGCGAGGGACTCGTCGCGCAGAGCGCCCTTGTACACGAGGTCCGAGTGGGCGTTCGGGGCGATGTGGTCCTGCAACGTGTGATGGTCGAGGACCTGGTTCTGGTCTGCGAAGTACAGGCCGAGCATCTCCGAGTCGCTGCCAGCAGCCGTCAGGCCGGCCTCGACGTTGGTGCGGGAGAGCTGAGAGCCGAAGGAGACGACGAGGCTGTTGATCGTCGCGTCTTTCTCGGTCTTGGAGCGGATGGTGTTGAAGTGGAGCATGTTACGCTCCCAGTTCTGCAACGAGACGTAACGCAGGTGCGCGCCCTGTCCGACGTACAACTCGACAGCGCCGTTGGAGAACGCGGGGTCCTCGTCGTCAACGGAGGCGTACTCGTCGATGTACGTGACGCTCGCGCCCTCTTCGACCACGACGAGGGTGCGAGGCATGATCGAACCGACCACGTCGAGCCATCTATAGCTCTGGATCGGCAACTCCACATCGACCCCGCGCGGCACGTAGAGGAAAGACCCCCCGGCGAACGCCGCGGCGCTAAGGGCCGCGAACTTGTCGTAGTCACCAGGCACGAGCCCGAAGAGCCTGTCTCTGACGAGATCCTCATGCTCCGCAAGCGCCGTGTGCAGATCCGTAAAGACGACGCCCTTGCGCGAGAGCTCCTCATCGACCCTGCTGTAAGCCGTCTCTGAGTTGTGCTGCACGAGCAAGGCCGAGTTCTCCTCGCCCTCGTTGATGAGTCTCTGGACAGCGTCTGGCAGGTCGGCCTCTCGACTTACGTCTGGGCTAGGGGCGTAGGGGAGGAAGTCATCCACGCTTACGTCCGAGATATCCGTGTAGCGCCAAGCCTCATCGCGGAGTGTGGGCATGGGAAGACTCTCGAAGCTCCGCCACGCGTCCAGGCGCTTCTCCGTGAGCCAGTCAGGCTCGCCTTTGAATGAAGACAGCGCCTTCACCGTCTCCGCGCTTATACCCTTACTCTTTAGAACTTCCGGCGCTTCCTTCTGCTGCATACGACCTACCCTTGCTCTCTAACAAGAGGGCGGGTCCCGAGAGGGCCCGCCCCACCATCAATTGCCCGTTTCTGTAAGGCTCTGTCAACACTCTCCGGCACCGATTTCTGCGCCAGAAAGCTGACAAGCTGAAGTGCTGACTAGCTTCTACCCGACTGAACCTTCCATCTCCAGTTGGATCAGGCGGTTCAGCTCGATGGCGTACTCGAGTGGGAGCTCCTTGGCTATGGGCTCGATGAAGCCGTTGACGACCATCGCCATGGCCTCCTCCTCGGAGAGCCCGCGGCTCATGAGGTAGAAGAGCTGGTCCTCACCGACCTTCGAGACGGTTGCCTCGTGTTCGGTGTTGACCTTCTTCTCCTCGATCTCGATGTACGGATAGGTATCCGTTCTGGCGTTCTCGTCGAGGAGTAGCGCGTCGCATTCGACCCTGCTCTTGGAGTTGACAGCTCCTTCGTGCACTTTGAGGAGACCGCGGTAGGTGCTCCTGCCCGTCCCCTTGGAGATGGACTTCGAGGTAATGAGGCTGGACGTATTCGGCGCGGCGTGGACTACCTTGCCGCCAGCGTCCTGGTGCTGTCCGTCGCCCGCATAGGCTACGGAGAGGATCTCACCGCGCGCGCCTTCGCCGAGCAGGTAGACCGCGGGGTACTTCATCGTGAGCTTGGAGCCCAGGTTGCCGTCGACCCACTCGATGGTCGAGTTCTCGTAGGCCGCGCCCCGCTTGGTGACGAGGTTGTAGGTGTTGTGCGACCAGTTCTGGATGGTGGAGTACCTGATCCTGGCCCCCGGCTTCGCTATCAGCTCGACGACCGCGGAGTGGAGCGAGTTCGTGGTGTAGGTCGGGGCTGTGCAGCCCTCGATGTAGTGTACGTAAGAGCCCTCGTCGGCGATGATGAGCGTCCGCTCGAACTGGCCCATGTTCTCCGCGTTGATGCGGAAGTATGCCTGAAGCGGAATGTCGATATGGACCCCCGGCGGGACGTACACGAAAGATCCACCCGACCAGACCGCGGAGTTTAGCGCCGCGAACTTGTTGTCGTCAGGCGGGATAATGGTTCCGAAGTACTCGCGCACCAGATCCTCATGCTCGCGAAGGCCGCCGTCCATGTCCATGAAGACGACGCCGCTCTTCTCCCACTCCTCTTTCAGCGAGTGATAGACGACCTCGGACTCATACTGCGCCCCGACGCCGGCGAGCGAATCGCGCTCTGCCTGTGGGATGCCCAGCTTCTCGAACGTGTTCTTGATGTCGTCCGGCACGTCGTCCCAGGTACGGCCCTGGTTCTCCATCGGCCTGATGTAGTAGTAGATCTCATCGAAATCCATCTCCGAGAGGTCGCCGCCCCAGGTCGGGGTCGGCTTCTCGAAGAACGACTCCAGAGCCTTCAGCCGGAACTCCAGCATCCACTCAGGCTCGTTCTTATGTTTGGAGATCATGGCGACGATCTCCGGGTCTATCCCCTTCCTCGGGGTCTTGAAGAAGTACTCCTCTGGATCGTGAAACCCGAATTTGTACTCGTCGAGTCCGAGCTCCTGAATGGTCCTGTCTTCTGGCATATTCTCTATCCCTTCCCTAGCTCTGCGCTCGCGCCAAACTCCTGGCGCACCCACTCGTAGCCCTTGTCCTCGAGATCCAGCGCCAGCTCCTTGCCGCCGCTGGTCACGAGCCTCCCGTCGAGCATGACGTGGACGTGGTCAGGCTCGATGTACCTCAGAATCCTCTGGTAGTGCGTGATGATGACCGCCGAGAAGTCAGACCCGCGTAACTCGTTGACGCCCTTGGCGACTACCTGCAACGCGTCGATGTCGAGTCCCGAGTCGGTCTCGTCCATGATCGCGAGCGTCGGCTCGAGCATGAGCATCTGGAGGATCTCGTTCCGCTTCTTCTCACCACCGGAGAAGCCTTCGTTCAGGTACCTCTCGGCGAACCTGGGGTCCATCTGCATGATCTTCATCTTGTCCTGGATGAGCCTGTACATCTCCATTGCACTCAGCTCTTCCTCGCGTACGGAGTTGACCGCGGTCCTGAGGAAGTTGGCCACGGAGACGCCGGGGACCTCACTCGGATACTGGAAAGCGAGAAACATCCCGAGCTTGGCCCGCTCGTCCGGCTCCAACTCGAACACGTCCTCACCCTGGAAGGTTATGGAGCCTCCGGTCACCTCGTAACGAGGATGGCCCATGAGCACGTTGGCCAGCGTGCTCTTGCCCGAGCCGTTCGGGCCCATGATCGCGTGTATCTCACCCTTGCCAACCTCGAGATCCAGGCCCTTCACTATCTCCTGACCGTCGATCTCTACCTGAAGATTTTCTATCTTGAGCATCAAACCCCCGCCGTTAGGCGATGTAAAAACTTTGCTACAGCAAGGCTATTAAAACACAGCACCAGGGCCCTAACAACGTAAAGAGATCACGACCAAGAACTGCTCCTGAAATCCACGAAACCTGACTATTTACAAGGATTTCGTGATCCAGGTCACGTCCTGAGGATGCTTCTCGGGAACCACTGTCAGAAGACCCTGCAGAGGGCTGCTTGTAACATCGCACCGGGCCCGTAAACGGTGGTTGTTGAGAACGTTTCCCAATAGGCCGCTCGGAGAGTTCGGCGTTATGTTTCTCGCCAGCGCTGCATCTTGCGCTCCAGCGCGTCTATGCCTTGTCGAACGTCCTCTATGCCCTCGCAGTCTTCGGGATGTTTCATGCTTGTGTTGACGCGAGTATCTTCGCGTCCTCCGCCCTCATGGGGTCTTCGAGGTCGGCTTTGCGGGCAAGGTAGCCAAGGGCGTAGGTCTTCCCATCCACGGGGAACGGGGCCACCGAAGTGAGCCAGCCGACGACGTTTACCGAGGGGATCAGGCCGGCCAGATTCTTCCCGTCTTGCAGGATCTCATCGCCCGCCTCGGGCGGCTCCGTCGAGCCTGGCTCGAGTTCGAAGCGGTAGAGCTTCTTGTTCGGGCTTCCACGGTAGTGCATCCTGGCCACTGTCTCCTGGCCTGGGTAGCAGCCCTTCCCGAAGCTGACGGCCCGCTCCAGAGAGTTCTCTGACTCGCCGGGGAAGTTCTCGGGTGTGATGTCGGTTCCGAAGCGGGGAACGCCTGCAGCTATCCTGGCGGTCTCGTAAGCGTCGTGGCCGGCTGGCGGGGCGCCGGCTCGGATCAAGAGCCCGCGGATGGTGCCTAAGGAGCTCGCCGGTCCGATGAGGTCGTACCCACGGGTGGGCACAGCGACGCCCACGATGAGAACCGAAGCGCTGCCGACCTCTGCCCGTGTACTCTCGTGTTCGGCGAGGTCGGGGTTTCCGAGTAGATCTGTGGCCCGTGGGCCGTAGATGCCGAGCACCTCCCAGTCGGAGAGGTCTTCCAGTTTGACTCGGGAGAAGGGGGCATAGCGGCCCAGGATCTCCTTCGCCGCCTCAGCGCCTTCCGGTTCTGTGTCGATGAGTATCGCGTCCTCGGCTTTGACGACGCGGAGGTCAGCCTGGACCCTACCCTTCGGATCCAGGAGCATGGCGTAGGCGCCGCGGTCTCCTTGCGCCGGCACCTCGTTCGTCAAGATGGCGTTGAGCATTCCTATGGGGTCCCTGCCTGCGAGACGGAAGATCCTTCTCCCAGGACGGGCGACTACGGCGGCGCCATCTCGCAGGGCTGTGTAGCCTCCGGTATCGTTTGGGCCGGCGTTGTTTTGGGGAACTTTCGAAGACTTCATGAGTCTGATTCTACGGCACGAGAGGAGTCTAGATGGTGAAAGTGGTCGTACTGGATGTCGACGGCACGCTGATGGACACGAATTACCTGCACACGGAGGCGTGGGCGCGGGCGTTCGAGAGAGCTGGCCATCGGGTACCGAGGGTCAGGCTACACAGGGAGGTCGGGAAGGGCGCCGGGCTCTTGATCCAGGAGTTCGTCGACGACGATGAGACAGTAGAGAAGATCCAGGACCTCCACAGCGAGTTCTACGAGGAGCTACAAGAGTATGGCCACCCGCTCCCTGGGGCGAGGGAGTTGATCTCCTCGCTCAAGGAGCGCGGCTACGGGGTCTGGTTCGTCACCAGCGCCAAGGACGAAGAGCTGGAGCATCACATGCAGGAACTGGAAGCCGAGGATAGCGTGGACGGTGTCGTCAACTCGAGTGCCGTCGAGAACCCGAAGCCGGCCCCCGACATCTTCGAGGAGGCCTTGCGGAGAGCCGGGGCGACTGCGGACGAGACCGTCGCCGTGGGTGACGCGGTGTGGGACGTCGAGGCTGCCAGGGAGGCCGGCATACGCACCGTCGCCGTCCTCTCCGGCGGCGCCTACCACAGGGAAGTCCTCGAAGAGGCCGGAGCGGTCGCCGTCTACGAAGACTGCGCCGCTCTCCTCGACTCCGACTTCCCCGAGTAGCGCCTGGCTCGCGTGAAAGCCAGGGGGTCTTGTGATAGAGGGCACCGGGTTCAAGACCCTCGAAGAAGGCGCCAACGTGACCTTCGAGACATCCCAGGGGAAGAAGGGACTGCAGGCTGTAAACGTAACACCAGCCTGCTAGCGGGTTGGGAAGGGTCTACCCTTCCCAACCCGCGCATTTCAGCCAGTCAGCACGCCGCCAGGCTTCGCCAGGCGGCTTGTCAGCATGTCAGCTATGTATGGTGTGACGAGACGCTCGTGCGCTCCAGAGAATGCCAGAGGAGAACGTACTCATTGAGACTTTTCTCTGACCATGAAACCTGACAAGCGGAGGCCGAAGGCCGGAGCATGCTGACTAGCTGCCGCCGAAGGCGGCCCTCGCGTCCTCGTACACCCTGGGCAGTGGAAGCCCGGTCTCTGCGGCGAGCCTGGCGGCGTCGGCGTACTCGGGGGCGACGACGAAGTCTTCACCTTCTATGCTTCCCACCTTGACGAGGCACCCGCCGTAGGGAAGGGCTACCAGGACGCGCCTGCGCCCTGCGACGGTGCGTCCGACTGCGTGGTGGCGCACGCCTAGCGTTCCGGTCTCGCGCATCAGGAGCCTGGCCAGGCGCTCGCGGTCGCCGGAGAGGGCCAGGGCGCACGCCTTGTAAGCGCCGCGACCACGCTTCATCACGATGGGTTCGAGCCAGGCGTCGATGGCGCCGGCCGCGAGGAGACGCTCCACGGCAGCCCCGAGAAGCTCGCCCGGCGCGTCGTCGACGTTGGCCTCTAGCAACTCGACGCTACCTTCTGGACCTTCGAGGTCCCCGACGACGGCGCGCAGCAGGTTCGGCGATCTCCGCAGACGCATGCTTCCGGCACCATAGCCCGTACTGTGCAGGGTCATGGGCGGTGGCGCGTCCGTAAAGGTGCCGCCGGTGAAGGATCTCATTAGCGCGGCTCCGGTCGGGGTAGTCGTCTCGGCGGGCTCGTCGGTCCAGCGGACACGCGAGCCCTCGAGGATCTCCAGCGTCGCCGGCCCGGGCACGGGAAGAAGACCGTGGGCGGCATCGACGACACCCGTGCCCATGGGCAGAGGACCGCAGCTTACTGAGGCCACATCGAGCAACTCCAGCGCCACGCAGCTACCGACCACGTCCACTATCGAGTCGACGGCCCCGACCTCGTGGAAGGTAACGTCCTCAGGGTCCTGGTTGTGGACGGCGCCTTCCGCGACGGCCAGAAGGCGGAAGGCCTCCAGCGCGCGTGAGGACGTTCTCTCCGGTAGTTCGGCCACTTCTATCAGGGCGCGGACGTCCGTGAATGTCCTGTGGGAGTGCTCCTCGAGGTATTCGACGTCCGCCCTGAGTGCGCCGACACCGTTTACTTCGACTCGTTCCGTAGTCAGGTCGAAGGCCACGCCGAGGCCGCGCAGGGAGGATGTGATCTCGGGCAGCGACGCTCCAGCCGCGACGAGCGCGGCGAGGGTCATGTCACCAGCCGCTCCACCAACGGGTTGAAAATGTACGTGGGTCAAAACCGGTCCCCTGGTTTCGTGGTTACCGGTCTCAGGTGCGTGGGAGTATTCGGGGCGAGGGGAACCGCCCCGCTATTCCCCTCGTCCGTTGGAGATTCTACGTGCGGCCATCAGGGTTACGGCCAGGCTGATGGCCAGCAGTATGAGGGGCCGCGGGTCGCTCTTCACGGCGTCCGTGAGGGGCGCCGGGTTCCTCTTTCTGCCCGCCTCACCGATCATCTTCGCCTGGCGACTGGCCGATTCCTTGAGGCTCTTGCCGAAGCGGATCGCGGCCTCCCTCAGGCGTTCTTTGACCCTCGTCGTGACCCGCTTGGCGATGACCGGAGGCTCGGTGTGCTTTTTGAGGTCCCGAACGTCCGGGGCCATGCGGCTCCGGATCTCGAACATCTCCCGTTCTATGCGCTCAGGTATCTCGCTCATTACCTCAACTGCCCCTTTATCCAGTTGATGTTCTGCTGGAGGGTAAGGATCGTCCGGTGGGGCGTGGGATCCAACCTCCTCAGTATGCTGGCTCCGGCTGCGCCGAGTATCCCACCGATCAGCAGCAGTATACCACTGACGATCAGGGCCGAGACCCACAGAGAGAGGAAGACATCAAGTACCCAAACCCCGCTAAGAGAGAGGATTATGAGGAAGACGAGCATGAAGACGCCGGCGGCCGCGAGGAGGCCTGAAGCCAACCCTCCCCTCTTGGCCACAGGGGCCATCTCCATCTTCGCCAACTCGATCTGCTTGTCGACAAGCTCCTGAAGCTGGGGCCTCAGGGCGTCGATGATCTCCTTGATGCTCCGGTCGGAAGGCTCGGGCCCCTCCCTGAGCTCCCTGCCGAATTCCGCTACCCGCTCTCGCCCATCCATCCCCACGCTCCTTTCCACTGATCCTAGAACTACGAGTTCTTCTTGCCTTTCTTACTCACTAGATTACCCTTGCCATGCTCCACGTAATCCGGTTGGCTTCGTGGGAGCGGCCATCCTTATCCTACACCAGATCTTAGTATCCAACATGTCATAAAGCACGCGAGGTGAATCTATGATGTAACATGAATACAGGTGTACAAAACCCGTCGCCTCTTGGCGGGATGGGAGTGGTATTGAAGCTGCACGCGGCACTAGGGATCACTTCTGGGGACATGGCCACCTTCGTCGGGGCTGGCGGCAAGTCAGGTGCGATCCTTGCTGTCTCCAGTGGTCTCACGCAGGAGGGGATGAAGGTTCTCGTGGCCCCGACGACGAAGATGTTGTCGAGCGAGGCCGACGTGCTGGGCCCGCTCGTCACCTCGGAAGACCCCGCTGACCTGCGCGCGAAGGCCGAGAAAGCACTCTCCAGAGCGACCGCTGTGGTCGTGGGATCTAGGTTGCTCTCCAAGAACAGGGTAGGCGGCGTCGATCCCGATTGGGTCGGCGACCTCGCCGGTCTCGCAGATGTTGTCCTGGTCGAGGCGGATGGATCGAGGCGGCGCCCGATCAAAGGGACTGCAGGTCACGAACCAGCCATCCCCGATGCCGCCACCCTAGTCGTCGCCGTCGGCAACGTCCACGCCCTCGGAACACCCGTGGACGAAGAACACGTCCATCGCCCCACTATCTTCTCCGACCTCACCGGTATCGGCCAGGGCCAGAGCATAACCCCAAGAGCATTCGCCATCGCCCTCTCGCAAGGCTCCCTCGCCAGAGTGCCGCAGAGGGCCAGAACGGCCGCCCTCATAACCGGCGTCGAACCAGGCCGCACTATGTCCGACGCCGCCGTCATCACCCGTGAACTCTGGCGCCTCGGTGTCAACGATGTCGTCCTCGCCTCTCTCCCCACCGAATCACCGGCCCGAGTCTGGATCCCCTAGCCTCCTCCTGCTAAGCTCCCCGCCCCGACAGCAGCAAGGATACAGGGAGAAAAACGTCTCCGACGGACGTTTTGCGCCGAGCCCCACAGGCCAGCTCCACCTCGGGAACCTACGGACAGCTCTCCTGGCTTGGCTGTTCGCGCGTTCGGCCGCGGCGCGATTTCTGGTACGCGTGGAGGATCTCGACCGCTCGCGGGTACGTCCTGGTGTGGAGGAGGCTCAGCTCTCCGATCTCAGGGCCCTCGGACTCGACTGGGACAGTCCCGTGGTGCGCCAGTCGGGGCGGATGGAGCTGTACGAGGAGGCCATAGCCAGACTCGATACCGACGGCCTACTCTACCCTTGCTACTGTACGCGGGCGGAGATCCGGGCCGCCGCCTCAGCGCCGCACGGCATCCCGGCTTCGGACCGGTATCCCGGAACCTGCCGTGAACTAACAGTGGCGCAGCGCTCGGTGCGCGAGGCCTCAGGACGCCCTCCAGCGCTGCGGGTGCGTTCGGAAGGAGCCCGGATAGTCTTCGATGACCGCCTGCTCGGCCGTTTCGAGGAAGCGGTGGACGACTTCGTCGTGCGCCGCAACGACGGTACTCCAGCGTACCAGCTTGCCGTCGTCGTCGACGACGCCGCGCAGGGGATAGGAGAGGTGGTCAGGGGTGCTGACCTCACGGACTCGACCCCGCGCCAGATCCTGCTGGCGCGACTGCTCGGCCTTCCAGAGCCCCGATACGCCCACGTCCCGCTCGTTCTAGGTCCGGACGAACAGCGTCTCGCCAAGCGTCACGGGGCCGTCACGCTCTCGGAGGGAGATGAGGGGCCTGACGAGGTGCGGGCCTGGATGGCCCGCTCGCTCGGCCTCGCCAGAGTCGGGGAGATGCCGTCACCGGACGACCTCATCGCCCGCTTCGACCCTGAACGCCTGCCGCGCGAGCCGACCGTCTGGTCACCAAAGACCGCAGTCTGAGCCGCGCTCTATGGTACCTTTCCTAAGCAGCGCCGCAGCGGTATCTGACAGCCATCAGCAAACAAAAAGCTGACAAGCTGAAATGCTGACTAGCTGACCAGCGCGATTTGGAAGAGTTCACCCTTCCAAATCGCCATGAGAGGAGACTTTGTGGACGTGTCTCAGAGGTTCGAAGGCTTGCAGCAAGAGATCGAAGAGAATATAGGAGAGAGGATCGTCGCACTCAGGCGCGACATCCACCGCGAGCCCGAACTGGGTTTCGATACCGAGAAGACCGCAGAAAAGGTTCTCGCGGCCCTCGACGGTCTGCCACTCGACATCGAGACGGGCGTCGCGAGGAATGGGATCGTCGCCACGCTCGGGGGGGAAGGGGACGGACCGACGGTGGCGCTGCGGGCGGACATGGACGCCCTCCCGATAGAGGAGGAGACGGACCTGCCTTTCTCCTCGGAGATAGAGGGGAGGATGCACGCCTGCGGCCACGACGGGCACACCAGCATGCTCGTCGGCGCGGCCCACGCGCTTTCGGGGATGAGGGACCGACTAGGCGGCACAGTAAAGTTCGTCTTCCAGCCTGCAGAGGAGGGCGGAGGCGGAGGGAGAGTCATGGTCGATGAGGGGGTGGCCGACGATGTCTCCTCCATCTTCGCGCTGCACCTGTGGCCAGGCCTGCCGCTCGGGACGGTGGCGACGAAGGCCGGTCCGATCATGGCCGCCGCCGACGCTTTCGAGGTGGAGATCAGAGGGTCAGGCGGGCACGGCGCGATGCCCCACCTCGCCGCCGACGCCGTGGTCATCGCGGCGCAGGTAGTGACGACGCTGCAGACCATAGTCTCGCGGGAGGTAGACCCGGTGGAGTCGGCCGTTCTTACCGTGGGGGAGATCGGGGCCGGAACAGCCTTCAACATCATCCCCGAGAAGGCCCGCCTCGGGGGGACGGTCAGGACCCTGAACCAGGACCTCCGAGAGAGGATGCCAGGGCGTATAGAGGCCCTGGCCCGCGGCGTCGCGCAGGGAATGCGTGGCGACGCGAATCTGGACTACACCTTCTCTTACCCCGTTACCGTCAACGACGGAGGTGCGGCGGACCACGCCCTGGGTGTCGCTGAGGACCTCTTCGGCGGTGAGGCCGTCCTCGAGCTGCCCAATCCTTCGATGGGCGCCGAGGACTTCGCGTACTTCCTGGAGAAGGTGCCGGGAGCATTTATCTGGCTCGGCGTCGGAGAGGATGTCTCCGGGCTGCACACGCCCCGGTTCGCCTTCGACGAGGAAGTCCTGCCGCGAGGGTCGGCGCTGCTCGCGGCGCTCGCGCTTGTCAGCGACTCAGCACGCTCCGGCTAACGCCTCCGCTTGTCAGCACGGCGGCTGCGCCGCCTTGTCAGCCGGTCAGCCAGGGTTTGGGCATACGGAAGCTGAAATGCTGACTAGCTCCCCGGCGGGTTTACGAGGAAGCTCGTAGCTTCGCCGGGACCGAGCAGGACGAGTACCGTCAGGATGACGGCTCCGAGCGGGATGAGGGTCGCGGTGGCGGCCCTGGCCCAGGTGAGGTTCAGCGTCTCCTTTACGGCGACGGTGGCCACAAAGGCACCGTAAGGGACAGCAAGGAGTGGGGCGAAGGGGATCCAGAGCGCGAACCCTATCCCGCTCGCGTAGCCTAGAGAGCGGAACAGAGAACCGAAGCCACCGCGCGAGAGCGTGCCTCCCCCGAGGATGACAAGGACGAGGACCACCAATCCGGCGACGAGCAGCGGCGCGAGCACGATCGCGACCACTAGCGCCAGGAAGGGAGCGTAGACCACTCCGAAGTTGAACTCGCGGAGCCAGAGCATCTGGAGCACCGCCTCGAGGAGCAGGTCGAGGTAGAGGACCACGGAAGCGAAGATGGCGGGCCGGATCACTCCTCCCTGCGGGTCGAGCCCCCTGAAGAAGCGGACCGGGGCGAACCAAACTCCTCGCAGGACGCCCCAGAAGTCCTCAGGCGATTCAACACTGTATCCCACGTCTCCGCGGTGGTCCCTGCGGACCACTACGACCCTTGCTGTTTCTGTGTTTCGGAACCCTGCCCGTCCGAGTCAGGAGGCTCGCGCAAGACGCTGCCTACGCGCGTCTGGAGGATCAGGTCCCTCGTATCCTCGGGGGGAAGCCTGGCGATGATGTCGCCGGTCTCCACGGAGACCCTGCCGTCGCCGGAGAAGCGCCCCGAGAGGATGACGTCGCCGGCCTCGACGCTGGCTTCGAGGGTGCCCAGGATCATGTCTTCGAGGAAAATGTCCCCCGAGCCGACCTCGAGATTCGCGCCCCCGGTATCTGTGTTGACGTTGCCGACGGTAACATCTCCTCTAGGGGCTTCGACCTCGACGTCGCCACCCACGTCCCTGACCGTCACGTCCCCGGCTTCGGCTGCGACCGTCACGTTGCCCGAGATGCCCGAGACCTCGACGTCTCCTGCCTCGGACTCGACCTCGACGGAGCCGCCAGTCGGTACCCCGAGCGTGTAGTCGGCCCCCGTATCCTCGCCTCCGTCCGTCTCGATGACGACTTCCGAATCCTCGCGGGATATGTCCACGGGCACCTCGGAGGCCCGCTGCTTGGCGGCGGCAGGGTCGGCGGCCATCGCGTATCGCGTAGCCTCGTAATCTATGGACCCGGATCCCTCTATGCCCTCGACTCGCACCTGTCCTGCAGCGTTGGCGAGTCGTACGCGCGGGTCCGGACCGGCTGAATCCATGGAATCCCTGGCGACGCTGGTGCCTGAGATACTTTCGCTAAGGGACCTCCAGAGGAGGATCGCGGCCACAGCGAGCAGCGCCAGGAGCAGCACGGCGAGCGACAAGAGCAGCGGCGACACGCGGGAGGGCCGCCCGTGTTCCCTCTCCGACCCGGTGGGTACATGACCGCTGGGCGTTCGTGCTCGCCCGCCGCGTCGGGACCCCTCTTCATCCCTGAAGCTCACCGGGGATCTACACCAGAATCGTCATTGCGGCACACGACCGTAGATGTCATCGAGCCTGACGATATCCTCCTCATCGAACTCCCCAAAGGAGATCTCCAGAATTCGCACCTCCTTTTCGCCTGACGTGGAGAGCCTGTGCACCGTCCCTCGCGGGATGAACACCTTCTCCCCGGTCTCGGGCTCGATGACCTCTTCTCCGAGCTGTACCTGGGCTCCCTCATCCAGGACGACCCAGAGCTCGTCGCGGCGGTGGTGGTACTGGCGCGAGAGAGTGCCGCCAGGAGCGACGGTGATGATCTTGACCGTACACGGCAGGTTGTGCGTGTACTGCTCGAACCTACCCCAGGGCTTGTCTACCTTTATGGAGGGCGGACGGTGATCCAAGCGTGACCCCCTTTCGTGAATCGCCAGTTTAGCCGATCCACTGACGGTTTTGGAGATGCATAACCCCGAAAGTGAGCGGCCTGGCATTCGCGCCTGGTCTGCCGGTGTAGATAGATGCGGGAGGCTGCGGCCCAGGACCACACCCCGAGTCCCATATCACCCCTGACCCCGAATGGGTGGACAAGCTGACCTGATGCAGGAGTAGTTCGCGAACAGCCCCTACCCCTTCGAGAGGGTCTTCTCGCCGTCGACGTTACGCGCGAGGACGAAGAGGAGGTCGGAGAGGCGATTGACGACGCGCGCGGCGTAGGGGTGCTCGCCCGCGTACCCGGCGGCGACGAGGCTCCGCTCTGCGCGTCGCGCTACGGAGCGGGCGACGTCGAGGAGCGCGCCGAGCCGGCTCTCTCCGGGGATGACGAACTCCTTGGAAATCTCGCTTCGGCCACGCCACTCTTCGAGGACGCCGTCAACGAATTTCAGCTCCTCCTCGCCGACCGCGTTATCTTCCTTCGGCATCGCCACGTCGCCCATGACGCGGTAGAGGAGGCGCTGCAGCTCGATCAACAGCTTCCCGACCTCATCATCCGCCTCGGCGCGGGCCAGGCCGAGGAAGGAGCTCGCCTCGTCCACGTCACCGAGCACGATTATCCGTAGGTCGTCCTTGCCCATCCGTCCAGCCCCGAGCAGGGTCGTCGTCCCGTCGTCGCCCCTGCCGGTCGAGACCGGCGGGTTGCTCTCGTGCTCACTCAAAAAGTCTCCTGTTCTCTTCGGAGTGCACAGGCAAGGTAGCCCGGGGAACCGCTTAGCGCAAGCCGAAGGAATGCTTCGGTAACCAAAGAGCTGAAATGCTGGCAACGAGGTTCCCACTTTGCGATCACCGACCGTCCCGGGTGGCGTAGGTTAGAATCTGCGGGCCATGCTTGTGAGAGTCGGTTTCCCGTTGAGATCCGAAGGCCACCTCGGCCGGGCCGCGGCCCTCGCTTCCCGCCACCCTTCCTACCACGTCGATGGCGCGAACGGTACGGCGCGGGTCTGTGTGGACCTGGACCTCCCTTCCGACTGGCGGCTCCTCGACGACTTCTCCGGCCTCCTGCGCGGCGAGGGTGATACCGAGTACGCGGCCGACGGGGTCCAGCTCTCGGCGGAGGAGCTCTTCGGGGGCCTGAGGTGTTTCCTGCGCAAACAGCGCACCGGGAGGGCGGCGAGGGAGTGGTGCACGCCCCTTTCCCTCGCGGACAAGCAACTGTTCCCTTGCCGTCAGATCCGGGTATACGACAACGACCACCTCACGGACAACTCGTGGTACGCCTTCGGCAAGATGGACGATGAGGCTGTTTTCGAGGTGGACAAGGACGCCATCACCGAGCGCGTCCTCTCGGACCTCGGCCCGTGCGTCAGGTGCCCCATTCTGGACCTCGACTCGACAGCCGAGATAGTGGCCCGTCTCCCCGAGAGGATAGATCCTAGCAGGGACCAGTCCTGGGGTTACAGGGAAGACGGCGAACTCTCGGGTTGGAAGGTCGTGAAGACGCGCGACGGACGCGAAGAGGCCGCCCCGCAGGAGGACAGGGAGGGGCTCATCGAACGCCTCGCACGGAGTGTACGGAGTGGGGGAGCTGGTGTCGCAGCGGCGAGCGGCACGGCGCCGGGCAACCGCAACGTACCGGCGACCCGCTACGAGGACGTCGGCGGGATGCGCGAGACCATAGATCTGATCCGCGAGTCCGTGGAGCTACCCATAACCCACCCCGAGATCTTCCGCAAGCTCCACATCAAGCCGCACAAGGGCATCCTTTTCTACGGGCCGCCGGGGACGGGCAAGACGCTTTTGGCGAGGGCTGTGGCCCACGAGAGCGGGGCCCACTTCGTGGCCGTCTCGGGGCCCGAGATCCTCAACAAGTTCTGGGGCCAGAGCGAGGCGAAGTTGCGTTCGATCTTCAGTGAGGCCCGCGCCAAAGCGCCGGCGATCGTCCTATTCGACGAGATAGACTCCTTCGCCTCATCGCGCGACATGATGAGCGAGAGCTTCGAGGCCACCCTGGTCTCGCAACTGCTCTCCCTCATGGACGGACTCAATAGCCTGGGAAGGGTGTGTGTTATCGCTACGACCAACAGGCCGGGCGCGCTCGACCCCGCCCTAAGGCGTCCTGGTCGCTTCGACCACGAGATCGAGATTGGACTTCCCGACGCCGAGGCCAGGCTGCACATATTGGGGATCCACACCCGCGAGATGCCGACGGACCCCGACCTGGACCTGGATCAGATAGCCGGCCTCACGGGGAGCTACTCTGGCGCCGACCTCGAAGCTCTCTGCCGCGAGGCCGCCCTCGTGTGCATGCGCCGCACCATAAACCTCCGCGACTTCGAGAAGCGGATAGCCTCCCACCAGCTCTCGGCCCTCTCCGTCACCACCTACGACTTCCGCACCGCCGTGAAACGCATAGGCCCGAGCATCCGGCGTTGACGCCGATCGGCTCCTGGCTGATCGGGCGGATAGCGTGAGCGTTCTGAATCTGAGGCTGATAGCGAATGCACTGGCGGCACTCCTGGCCGCCGTGGGCGCTTTGATGCTCGTCCCTGCGGCCTACTCGCTGCTGACAGGCCTGGACGACGGCTGGACCTTCTGGTCACCAGGGACGGCGGCCCTGGCCCTGGGGGCGGCCCTCTTTTCGCTCACACGGGCCAGGCAAAACAGGTACGTATCGAGACAGAGCATCTTCCTCATGGTGGTTGTGTGTTGGTTGGGTGTGGTGTTGGTCGGTGCTGCGCCATTTCTCCTCGCCGGGGTCATGGGTCCGGTCGACGCGTTCTTCAACTCCATGGCCGGTTTCACGACCACAGGGGCCTCAACGGTCACTCCGGAAGGGCTCTCACCCGCCTTGCTGCTCTGGCGCAGCCTGAGTCAGTGGATCGGGGGTATAGGCATCATCGTGCTGTTCGTGGCCATCGCGCCGGTGGCTGGGTTCGGCGCCACCCAGCTCTACTCGGCCGAGGCGGCGACGCCGGTGCAGGAGCGGATTACCCCACGCATTCGGGACACGGTCAAGGTGCTGTCCTTCGTCTACGGTGGCCTTACGTTGGGAGGGGTCGTCGTCCTGCACCTGGTCGGGATGGGAACGTTCGACGCGGTCAACTACGCGCTAAGCACGGTCTCGACCGGCGGGTTCTCTACCGACTCCGACTCCGTAGCAGCCTTCGACTCCTGGGCCGTCGAGTTTGCGATCACGGTTGGGATGGTGCTGGCCGGCACGAACTTCACCATCTACTACATAGCGGCCCGGCGCGGTTTGGGGCGTGCAGTCGGCAACGCCGAGCTGGTCACCTACCTCGGGGTGATCCTCGCGAGTACGATGTTGATAACCGCCGATCTTCGCGCCTCCGACCACAGCTTTTCGTTGGCCATAGCCTTCCGCGAAGCCCTGTTCCAGAGCGCAAGTCTTACCACGGGGACCGCCTTCAGCACGACGGACTGGAGCGCCTGGCCCCCGTTCTCCGTTGCGTTGCTCGTGCTGATCATGGCCGTAGGCGGTTGCGCGGGCTCGACGGCCGGGGGCATGAAAGCGATCCGGGTCTACCTGCTTTCGCGCAACGCCGCACAGGAGATCTTTCGCCTGGTCCACCCGCGGGCCGTCACCCCCCTCGTGTTGGGCGACAGGGTGTTGCCCGAACGGATTCGGGTAGGGGCCCTCGGCTTCTTCTTCGTGTACGTGGCAACCGTGGCCGTTGGCACTCTCCTCATCGCCATGCACCAGGTTCCCGTGGGCCAGGCTTTTGGATCGGTCTTCTCGTGCGTGAACATCACCGGCACGTTCCCCGGCGCAGCCGGGACCTCGCAGTTCTACGCGGATCTTCCCGCAACGGCCAAGACTACCCTCGCCATCTTGATGCTCCTGGGACGCCTGGAGCTCTTCACGGTTCTGGTGCTGCTCAGCCCGGCATTCTGGCGAGCCTAGAGCACCGGTCGATCATTCAGCCCGTCTAGTCTTCCCGCCGGTCACAGACGTTGTCGCAGGAGGGGTCGTAGTCCCGACCGTCCACCTCCCTCAGGCGTGGTCCGTACAGGTGCACCGAGATCGCCACGCTGTCACCAGGGTTCCCTACCCGATGAATGCCTCCGTCGTTGGGCAGGACGCTCGAGGCTCCGTCTTCCCTGCTCCACTTGAGTTGCCAGATCTTCTTCAGGTGGGCGTGATCTAGCCGGCAACCGTCATCCAGACGCTCGTAGCGCTCCTCGAGTACGGACCCCACTGCACAGCAGTAAACTCCCCAGCAGGAATGGTCGTGGATCATTGTCTCCGTGCCCGGAGGCCAGACAAATACCTGCAAAGAGTAGGAATGGTCCTCGCCTTCGTAGCTATGGTCCACGTACCAATCTCCTCCTGTGCCTCTAGCCTCTTCCAGGAGAGGATGAATCTCAGCCTCGAGAAAGGAGGGGTCCTCTACAAGGTGAGCCAGAAACGGAGCGGCTTCCTGTAGGGCTAGTCTCATAGGAAGTTCGGATAGCTTCTGCAGATCGTCCTTATTCACTGCCTGCAATGTCATCGTGCCTGAGTTCATGAAGATCCCTTCCCAATGGCTCCACAAGTCAGACAACTTCGTGGGACCCTTCGCAAGAACCGACGCGCGAACGACGATGCACAAGCCGCATCGATCACCCTACGCCGCTAGCTGCCCTACCGTGGCGACCGAGTCTTCGACGAAGAAGGTCTCGGGATCTATGGGAAACGCAACCTCGCACTCTTTGCCGGGGTTTTGCCTCGCCACGATCTCCAGGGCTCGCTCGATGCTCTCGGCTTGTATCGCCACCCTGAAACGCGCCGCGCCACTGCTCACCTTGATCGAGATCCTTATCATCTCACCACACCTTCTTTCCGCGGGAGATAGCTATTTTCATTGCCCTTCAATTATACTTTCAGGATCCTCACTGACACTAGTGAAATAAAGTCAGAACCTGGAAATCAAGAGGATAAAGCCGGGTGTCTTAGGGGCGAAGTCAGGTCCCCTTACAAGGTTATTCTGGGGAGGGCACGGCCGGCTCGTTCTCTCCGCGCATCAGGCGTCGCCGCGCGGTCTCCCTGCCTCCGACCGCCCTGACGCGCTCTGTGGCTTTGGCGAGCCCGAACTCGGGCATGTTGGAGTAGATCGCCTCGTAGTTTCCCCGCTCCACAATGAAGGTCTCGTGAAAGATCCCGACGCTCCCGTCCCTGCCGACGGTCCTGTTGAAACGTTGCCAGGCCGGCATGTGGGGATCGTCCGGGTCCCTGGCGAAGCGCTCAAGATCCTCAAAAGAGCGCCAGTACTGGACGAGCGCTGGTCCCCGGCCGTAGAAGAAGAACTCGCCGCCCAGGAACCCTTTCTCCGGATGTTTGTACAGCTCCCTGAGCATCGGCCCCATTGCGCGGAAGGTCGGGAGCCACTTCCTTACGGCGAAGAGGTTGTTGATCCTCATCCCGATGATAAAGACCACGAACGGCTCGTCCGTCCTAGCAGTGAACCTTCCGTTGACTACCTGCGCCATGCTAATCTCCCATCCGATTCGAAAGGGTGTTGACGATGCCCAATACTTTCATCAGATCTCCTTCGTTAGATTTCGTGGCCTTCGGACGAGCCCGATCCCCAGCACCAGCAAACCGAAGGCCAGAGCGACGGCGCCGACGTATGCCAGGTAGATCATGGCGTTCGGCTCCGTAGCCTCAGGCGAGAGCACAGATAAGAAGAACGCCGCCGGCAACAGAACCGCGGCGGCCGGGATAGAGTGCCTGGCCACACTCTTGAGCCACCCCGGAAGATTGGCCTCGTCCACGTAGCGCAACGTAACCAGTGAGAGCACGAGCAGAACACCGGCGTGCGCGTGCCCCGCTCTCCAGAGATCCTGGCGCAACTGGTTCTGCGCATATTCTGGGTCGCCTACCAACAGCGAGAGGATGCTGGTCCCACCGTAGACTACGGCGGGCATCAGGATCAAGAGCACACCCGCTGTCAGCCGCGACTCGCGGCTCATAGTGCCTCCCCGCCTTCGAGCCTGGCGAAGGGTCTATACATCGTCGTTCGATCTCCCTCAGTCACCCTTCGCCAACCGGTTCTCCGGCGCACCCTCCCACATGGCGTAGAAGATGGCGCCGCCTCTGGCCCTGACCTCGATGTGGCCGTTCTCGGCCAGTTCTTTGAGCCTCCTGTCGGCCTCTGCGACAGTAAGCGAGGTCCTCGCCGCCGCCGATGCGGCCGAGGTCTCACCGCTCTCCCGGATCGCCTCCAGCAACTCCCGCTCTCGCTCCTGCTCGGAGACCCTGACAGGCCTACTCTCATCCAACCCCGCTATGCCACTACTCAGCATCCCGACCGCAGGGAATGCGATCCAGAAGTAAGTCGTGAAGATCCACCACAGAGAAGGCACGAATGCGACCAGAAACACCCCCGAGAGCCCGACAGGCAAGAGCACGGCGAGCGCGGCCGAGATCCTCGCTCCAGGCCTCATCTTCTCCACATCGCGCCCCAAGAACTCACGCCCGCCACGCCGGCGCCACGCACCATGCCTCATCCCACGCCCCACGTATGACCCGCCGCACATCTCTCGCTCCTTCCTCTATCCTTTATGTCAATCCTGACATATGATACTCTAAAGGCCAGCGGTCTATATGTCAAGAGTGACATAATAGAATATTGGAGGAGTATGACGACGTTAGGGTATGCGATCCTTGGTCTACTTTCGAGGGAGGATCTCAGCGGGTACGATCTGAAGCAGCGGATGGCTGGACGGGTCGGGTATTTCTGGAGTGCGAGGCACAGTCAGATCTACCCTGAGCTGGCGAGGCTGGAGGATGGCGGCTACGTGACGCACAGCGTGGTCGAGCAGAGAGAGAGGCCTGACAAGAAGGTGTATGAGATCACGGCCCGGGGGTTGGATGATCTCAAAGAGTGGGTGACCCGGCCGCCTGTGCCGAGGCCGACACGGGACGAGTTGACGTTGAAGGCCTACTCAGTGTGGCTGGCGGATAGAGAGGAGGCCACACGGCTCTTCCGTGAAGAGGAGCTCAGGCACGAGGAGCAGCTCGCGCACTACGAGGGGCTTCGGACCTGGATGGAGGGAGAGTGGCGGGAGGATCTGACCTCTACCAACAGCCCCGAGTTCGCTTCCTACGCCACGCTCCGGCGCGGCATCAGCTACGAGAGAGAATACGCCGGGTGGTGCCGGTGGATGGCAGACTCCATCGAGGGCCGTGGACCCACGAGAGTAGGCAAGGAGTAGAAACGCGGGTGATTCCTGCCCAGCACTTCCGGTAGAATCCGGTCGCACGCTACAGAGCCGGAGGATGATGGAGCTACGCAGGTACCGTGAAGGGGACATGGATGCGCTGGCGCGCGTTGGGGTGGCGGCCTTCGGGGGTAGCGTCTCGGATTGGGAGAAGAACTTCGATCCGGCTCAGAACGCCAGGCTCGACCTCGAGCAGGTCCACGTAATCGAGGAGGACGGGGAGGTCAGGGCGAGCACCACGGTGCTGCCGCTTGAGTCGTTTGTGGCGGGCGAGCCGCGCCCGATGGGCGGCATCTCCGCCGTCATGGCCCATCCTGCCTACAGGCGGCGGGGCTACGCGGGAGAGTTGATGCGCGCCGCGCTACGCGACATGCGCGAACGAGGCGTCTCGCTCTCGCTGCTGGCCCCCTTCGCCCACGCCTTCTACAGGATCTTCGGCTACGAGCTCGCCACCGAGGAGATCGAGTACAAACTCAAGCCCGCCGACCTCCCTACCAGCCAGGAACAGAGTCATCTCAGGGCCTACAGGGAGGAAGACCTTTCCGCATTGATGGATCTCTACACAGCGGAGGCGAAGAGGCATACCCTCTCCATGCGCAGGAGCGAAGGACATTGGAAAACGAGTCTGTCCAAGAAAGACACGGACGCCGCCGTCTACGAGCGTGACGGAGAGGTGGAAGGCTACATCCTCTACAAGATATCAGGGTGGCAAGACCGCGACCCGCGGCGCATCCTCTCGGTAGAGGAGAGCGTCGCCGCCACGCCGAGGGCGAGGGAGGCGCTCCTCTCCTTTATGGCGGGCCTCGATCCCCTGGTCTACGGGATAAAGCATTTCACCCCGCGCGGAGAGCCGCTCCACCCTTATTTGAGAAGCTCGCACGTAGAGGCGAAGATCGAGCCAGACCAGATGCTGCGCCTCCTCGATGTCGAAGTCGCACTGGGGTATCTTGAGCGCGTATCGGAGGCACCGCTCGTCGTCGACGTGTCAGACGACGTCATACCGGAGAACGCCGGCGAGTACACCATCGGAGAAGGCAGGGTCGTCCGAGGAGTTGACGCTGGGGAGAGCGTCTCGTTAGACGTACGCCAGCTCGCCCAGCTCTACGCCGGGTACCTTCCGGCCAGGGAGCTTGCCAGGCACGGGCTCGTCAGGGCGAGCTCTCCCGAGGCTCTGGATCTCCTGGAGGATCTCTTCCCCCTGGGAGACCCGTGGCTCTTTGGGCCGGATCATTTCTGATTAGCATGTCAGCACGCAGCTTCGCCGCTCTCAGCATTTCAGCTCGTTGGTGGACAGCGGCATGTCAGGAGCGGCAACCATTGGTCCCACTGTAAACTAGAGTTCGGCGGAGCGGCGAGGGCTCCGTCCGAAGAGAAGCTGAAGTGCTGACAGGCTGAGATACTGACCAGCTAGAACAGGAGGCCTCATGAAACCGACGCGTACCATTGGCTACGCGGCGATGTTCGAGCAGTTCCACCCGACGGAGCTGCTCGGGTGGTGCAAACAGGCTGAGGAGTCGGGGTTTGGATCCGTTATGGCTTCGGACCATTTTCACCCCTGGACCCCGGATCAGGGTCAGAGCGCCTTCGTGTGGTCCTGGATGGGGGCTTTGGGCGCAACGACGAATCTCCGTTTCGGCACTGGCGTGACCCCGCCCGGCTTCCGCTACCATCCGGCCATAATCGCCCAGGGAGCTGCGACGCTCGAAGCGATGTACCCTGGGCGTTTCTGGCTCGGACTCGGGGCTGGGGAGGCGCTGAACGAGCACGTCGTAGGAGACTACTGGCCCGAGGCCCCGACCAGGCTCCGCATCCTGATGGAGGCCATCGAGGTGATCCGGCGTCTCTTCACGGGCAAGGTCGTCAAATACAGCGGTGAGCACATAAAGCTCGAGAGCGCGAGGCTCTACACGATGCCTGATACTCCGCCCCCGATCTACGTGGCTACCGCGGGTCCCATACAGAGCCGCAGGACGGGCGAGTTCTGCGACGGCATCATCACCGTCGGCGCGCCGGACGAGAAGATCAAGAACCTCATGGAGAAGTTCGAGGAGGGGGCCCGCCGCGCCGACAAGGACGCAACCGAGATGCCGCGCATGATACAACTCCACGTCTCCTGGGCCGAGGACCAGCAAGAGGCCGAGCAGCAGGCTGTGAGAGAGTGGCCGAACGGCGGGATGCCTTTCCCCAAGGCTGACATAAGGAACCCCGAGGACTTCGCTGCGATGGCGAAGCAGGTTACTGTCGAGAACTTCGAGAACCGGGTTCTGATGTCGGCCGACCTCGAGGAGCACTTGGAGCACATCCAGCACTACGTTGACCTTGGCTTCGACGAGGTCTACGTCCACAACGTGGGCCGCAACCAGGGAGAGTTCATAGAGGCCTACGGCGAGCGCGTGATACCCAAACTCGACTGGCCGGAGAAGGGATAGCGCATGGGCTGGAGGAACGGCGGTTACGTTAGCGTCCTGCTCGTCGCCGTCGGGGCGGCGATGTGGGGGACTGACGGCATCTTGCGGGTGCCCTTGTTGAAGGTGGCGTTGCCGTCCCAGATAGTGCTCCTCGAGCACCTGGTTTTGCTTCTGTATTCGGTACCTGCCGTGGTGTTGGGGTGGAGGTTCTTCCGCGGTTTGGGGGTGGCGCAGTGGGTCGCGCTGCTCATCATCGGCTGGGGAGGCTCGGCCATCGCTACCTTGCTATTCACGATGGCCTTCGCAGTGGGCAACCCGACCGTGGTGATCCTGCTTCAGAAAACGCAGCCGCTGTTCGCCATCGCGCTTGCTGGCATCCTGCTACGCGAGCGGCTTGGGTGGGCTTACTGGCCGTGCTTCGCGGTAGCGATGGTAGGGGCTTACTTGATCTCCTTCGGCGACCTCGGCGCTTTCGCCGCTCTTGGCTCCGCCGAACTCCTCACCGCGGCCCTCGCCCTGGGAGCGGCGCTCCTTTGGGGCTCATCGACCGTGCTGGGGCGGCTCGTCCTCAAGGACATGCCGTTTTACGCCCTGACAGGGGCGCGGCTCCTACTGGCCGTGCCCCTGCTCGCCGGCATCGTGGTCGCCCAGGGCTCCGCTGGTGGACTCGGCGCCGGGTTCGCCTCCGAGCCTGGCCGGGTCATCCTCCTAGCCCTGATACCAGGCCTCCTGGCCCTGCTCCTCTACTACAGGGGGCTCAGCGGCACCAGGGCCTCCTACGCGACGCTCGCTGAGCTGGCCTTCCCGGCAACGGCGGTCGTCCTCAACTGGACGTTCCTCGGCGTCGGCGTGAGTGCAAACCAGGTCATCGGCTTCGTCCTCCTCTGGGGGGCCGTATTCATACTCGGCTACCTGAACGCGAAGGCTCCGGCGCCGGACCCGTCCTCCCCGGTGGTCGGCACCGGGTAAGCACTTCGTGCCCTTGCTGCGCATCTCTCCTGTCTCTACTGGTGTTTCGGATCCAGCCCTGGAAGGCCGTCGATGCTTCGGGTGTTCTTGAGCTTCCTGTACTCGGCCATCTTCTCCGGACCTTTGCGCTCGGCTGAGGTCAGGAGCTGGTCGCGTGCGCCGACGAGGTCCATGCGCGGCACGCCGTATCCGCACGAGTCGGCGACCCTGCCCACGGACACGTCAATTATCGCGCGTTCGCCCGGAACGTCGGGGAAGCGGGAGCGCAGCTCATCATATCCGGCGTCGCCTGGCTCGCGCACCTCGCCCTGTCCGTAGAGGCGCAGGATCTTCGGCAGTCCCTCGAACGCGCAGAACATCAGCGTGATCCTGCCGTCCGCCCGCAGGTGGGCTATGGTCTCGACGCCGCTACCGGTGAGGTCGAGCCAAGCTACCCGCCTCGGTCCGAGGACCCTGAACGTGTCGAGCCCCCGCGGCGAGACGTTGACGTACGCGTCCGGTGCTGCTGTCGCGACCAAGAACATCGGCTGCTCCCCAATCCAGTGCGCCTGCTCTTCGCTTATGTCGTCGTAGACTCTGCCCATCGCCCCGATCCTCTCCGCATCGATTTTGATGGATGTTCGACGCTGTAGAGATTGTACGCCCGGTCTGTGGCAAGATGCGCACGCTCTGTCACACTTTATGGCGTTTTTTGAAACTTCGACGTTTGTACAGCCGGAGGGAGTAACTTTGGAGTCTGGATCTGAAGGAACCATGGATGTCGCGGTCATCGGAGCCGGGATCGTCGGTTCTTCGGTCGCCTACCGGCTCTCCGAGGAGGGGGCTGAGGTCGTGCTGATCGACGGGGCGGAGCCGGGTTCCGGCACCACCTCGACTAGCTTCGCCTGGGTCAACGCCAACAACAAGCTACCTCGCAACTATTTCGAATTGAACGTCGCCGGGATGCGCGAACACCAGCGGCTGCGCGATGAAATCGGCGGCTGTTGGCTCCACTCTACGGGAAACCTGATCTGGGCCCGAGACCAGGAAGACCTCGAAAGCCGTGTCGAACGCCTACGCTCCTGGTCCTACGCTGCCGAGATACTTCCCGCGTCCACCGTAAACGAGAAGCTCGAACCTGGAGCCATCTTCCCGAACTCTGAGACCAGGGTCGCACACTTCCCCGAAGAGTCCTGGGTCGACGCTCCGGCTCTGTCGAGAACGCTCGTGGAAGCTGCCGTCCGCAATGGAGCACGGGCGCTAGTAGGAAACGAAGTTCGCGGTATCGAGGTCGTAGACGATGGCGTGACGCTGCGACTGAAGAACGGTGACGCTATTCGTGCCGATGCAGTGGTCAACGCCACGGGCGCGAGGGCCGCATCCGTGGCGGAGATGGTTGGGAGAGAGTTGCCGCTCGACGTGTTCCCGGGTTTGCTCGTCCGGGTTGCCGTCTCGGGTGAACCTTTGCATCATCTCATGCACACACCGCGCATCAACGTTCGCCCCGACGGTCCCGGATACATTCTGCTGCACCACGACTCCGTCGACGAACGGCTCCCGGGCGACTTCGGCGGGGCGGAAGACCCGCTCTGCGGGGAGCTTCTGAAGCGTGCGCAGAGCTTACTTCCGGCGCTCGAAAGAGCAGAGGTCGTAGAGGCGAGGTTCGGTATGCGCCCGGTTCCTGCGGACGGGCACTCTTGCGTCGGGGCGCTATCTGCGATCCTGGGCTACTACGAAGCCGTGACGCACAGCGGGGTCACGCTCGGCCCACTGATAGGGCGTCTGCTGTCGCGTGAGATTCTGACCGGTGAAGTGGACCCGCTCATCGCGCCATTTCGTGCGGATCGCTTCCCGTCAACCCAGGCGTACTCTTCTACTTAATAGACCTCGCCACAAACTCCGCGTAGGTAGAGGGATCTGATTCAGCTGAGTTTCTCGCCTACCCTGCCTTGTATGCGACGACCTCACCAGCCGTAACTTGGGGCGGGTTCGGGGCCAACTGACCTAGATCCTGCGCCACGAACTCTCCCGCCCTAAAGGTCGACTGCTCCTCGGCGTCCTTATGCTCGAAGACGCTGGTCGAAACCATCACGCCGTCGCCTGCGTCGACACAGTAGTAAGCCACGAATCCCGGCATTTCGCTGATGACGGGCACGTAGTCCTCCTCGACTAGCTGCGCCACCTTTCGCGAGTCGGTCACGCCCTCGTAGCGCCGCACTGCAACGTACATAGCTTTGGCCTACCTCCTTCACATAGAGGGCGGGGTCTTCAGTCCCGCCTTGAATTGATTAACGGGGCCAATTGTGAAGGATTAGGATATCTGGAGCAACTTGCTAGAACTCTGTACATCAGAACAGAACGATGCCGAGATCAGGAACAGGATGTATTGCCGGTCCGCCAGAGCCTTCTGACGCCCGTGCAGATCCCCCGAATTCACGATTGACGCGAAGGCGCGGGGTGTGCGAGAGTTAGCCAATACACCGCTGCCAAGTGGAAGGAGAACACTATGAGCGGGCTTCTTTTCTCCGGCGGGACCGTCGTCTCGGCCGAGGGTAGTTACCGGGCTGACGTGCTCGTCGAGGACGAGAAGATAGTCGCCGTCGCCGCGGAGTTGGACGCGGACGGTGCCGAGACCGTAGACGCCTCAGGCAAGCTGGTGATGCCAGGTTTTATAGACGCGCACACCCACATGGACATGCCGTTCGGAGGCACCGTGACGGCCGACGACTGGGCTACGGGAACCGAGGCAGCGGCGGCCGGCGGGACGACCATGATCATCGACTTCGCCCTGCAGGAAGCGGGAGGCACGCTCGCCGGGGCCTTCGACACGTGGACCGAGAAGGCCCACGATAAAGCGGTCATCGACTACAGCTTCCACGTCGCCGTAACCGACCTGCGTGACGACATCAAGGCCGAGTTGCCCGACCTGGCCGAAAAAGGCGTCGCCTCGATCAAGATCTTCATGGCCTACAAAGGCACCCCACTCTACACCGAGGACGAAGACCTCTTCGAGGTTCTGCAGCTATCGAAAGACGCAGGAGTCCTCGTCATGGTCCACGCCGAGAACGGCGACGCCATAGCCAAACTTCAGGAGCAGGCGCTCGCGCGCGGCGACACGGCCCCCCGCTTCCACGCCCTCACTCGTCCCGAGCCCGTCGAGGCCGAGGCGACGAACAGGGCGATAAGGCTCGCCGAGGTAGCAGGAGCGCCGATACTCGTCGTCCACGTCTCGTGCGCTCCGGCACTGGAGGCGATTCATCTTGCGCACGAGCGTGGCCAGACGGTCTACGCCGAGACCTGCCCCCAATATTTCGCCTTCGAGTACGAGGACCTCGCGAGAGAAGGATTCGAGGGCGCCAAGTACGTCTGCTCGCCGCCTTTGCGCGACCCGAGGAACAGGCCCGCGTTGTGGAACGGCCTCAAGTTCGGGGACCTCCAGATCTTCGGCTCCGACCATTGCTCTTTCGACTACGACGGACAGAAGGATCTGGGCAAGGACGATTTCACCCTGATCCCCAACGGACTGCCAGGCGCGGAAGAACGCGCCATGACGCTGTGGATGCTTGGCGTAAGGGAAGGAAAGCTCTCCGAGAACCAGTTCGTCGCCGTCCTCTCCACCAACCAGGCGCGCATCTATGGCGCGTATCCGAGAAAGGGGACCCTGGCACCCGGCGCCGACGCTGACATCGTACTGTGGGACCCGGAGTTATCCACGACGGTGACGGTCGAGAACCGTCACGGTAACGTTGACTACACACCGTATGAGGGGATGGAGTTTCACGGTGGGCCCGCAGCGGTGTACGTGCGTGGCGGGCTGGTGTACGGAGACGGCGAGGTCGTCGGCGAGCGAGGCTCGGGGAGGTTCGTCGGGCGGAGCTTTACGGCTACGGAGGGACTGGAGGTGCGGGTATGAAGAACCCGGATGAGCTATTGCGGCGGCACAAGGCGGCGCTGCCATCGTGGACGCCGCTGTACTATGAGAAGCCGCTCGAGCTCGCGCGCGGTGAGGGTTTCAGGGTGTGGGATTCCGAGGGGAACGAGTACCTGGACTTCTTCGGCGGAATCGTCACGACCATCAGCGGCCATGCGGTGCCCGAGATAACAGAGGCCATAAAGAGCCAGGTGGACAAAGTCTTTCACTCCTCGACGCTGTACCTGATCGAGAATCAGGTCAGGCTGGCCGAGAAGCTTATAGATCTCGCCCCGATCTCCGGCGAGAAGAAGGCTTTCTTCGTGGGCAGCGGCTCGGAGGCGAACGAGGCGGCGCTCCTTTTCGCGACGCGCCACCGCAAGTCAAGTGAGATCATCGCCCTCCGTTCTTCCTACCACGGCTCCACCTTCATGACGATGGGCATAACGGGCCAGAGCACCTGGAGTCCGACCTCGCGCTCGGCCCTAGACGTGGCCTACGCCCGCAACCCTTACAGGCTCCGCTGCGCCCTGTGCCGCGACGAGGGCCGCTGCAACCTCCTTTGCGCAGACGACGTGCGCGCCGTGGTGGAGGAGGAGACCACGGGCAACGTAGCCGCGTTTATCGCCGAGCCCATCCAGGGCGTCGGGGGTTTCGTCGAGGCGCCGCCCGGCTACTTCGAACGGGTAAAGAGCATACTGGACGAGACGGGGATACTCCTTATCTCCGACGAGGTCCAGACGGGCTTCGGGCGCACAGGTACGCACTTCTGGGGCATCGACGCCTTCGACGTGGAGCCTGACATGATCGTGATGGCCAAGGGTCTTGGCAACGGCCTCGCAATCGGTGCCGTCGTCGGCAGGGCTGAGGTAGTCGAATCCGTAGCCCCAAACCTCCACCTCTCCACCTTTGGCGGGAACCCGATCTCGACGGCTGGCGCCCTCGCCAACATAGACTACGTCCTCGACAACGACCTGCAGACGAACGCCCACGAGGTCGGCACCCACCTCAAAGACCGCCTCATGAAGATGGCCGAAGACCACGCGATCGTCGCCGAGGTCCGCGGAAGGGGCCTGATGCTGGCCCTGGAGCTCGCCGGGGAGAACCTCCAGCCTGACCCCGCTGCGGCTGTCCGCTTCCTCGAGGCCTGCCGCGCCCGCGGCCTGCTCGTCGGCAAGGGCGGCCTCAAGGCGAACACCATCCGCATCTCTCCGCCGCTCGTCATCACCCGCGAAGCGGCCGACGAGGCCGCGGACATCATGGAGGAGGCCCTCGCCGAGGTCGAGGCCGGCACCAGGGAGAAGGTCGGCTAGTGCAGACAGAAGGGGTAGACGCCAGCCGCGCCGTCGATGAGCTCGAGGAGCTCGCCGACCTTACCGGCGGCCCTGACGGCGCCCGCCGCGTCGCGTGGACGCAGGAGTGGAATAAAGCCCGCGAGTGGTTCAGGGGCAAGCTTGAGGAGATAGAGGGCATAACCGAGATAGAGACCGACGAGGCCGGCAACGTCTGGGCCACGGTCCCGGGTGACTCTGAGCGCGAAGTCCTGATCGGTGGCCACATAGACTCCGTCCCGAACGGAGGTTGGCTCGACGGCGCCCTGAACGTAGTCGGCGCCCTCGAAGTCATGCGCGCACTCGCCCCGCAAGAGCGTCCCGTTACGTTGCGTCTCGTGGAATGGGCCGATGAGGAGGGGGCACGCTTCGGGCGCAGCCTCTTCGGCTCGGGCGCTGCCGCTGGCGCGCTGAAACCTGACGACGTGCGCAACTTGAAGGACACCGACGGCGTCGCCCTGCCGGACGCGTTGCAGGAGCACGGCATCGACCTCGACAGGGTCAACGAGGCGGGGCGGCAACTCCAGAACGCCGTCGCCTACCTCGAGTTGCACATCGAGCAGGGTCCCGTCCTCGAGAGGATGGGCCTGCCGCTCGGGGTGGTGCTAGGCACCTTCGGCGTCGAGCGTCACGCCGTCCGCTTCACGGGCCAGCAAGCCCATTCAGGCTCCACGCCGATGGAGGTGAGGAGGGACGCCTTTATAGCCGCGGCTCGCTCGGCGATAGAGTTCCGCGACGATGCGAAGCGTCGCGACGACGTGCGGGCCACGACGGGTTTCGTCAACGTCAGCCCAGCCATCGTCACGGCGTTCAATGGCCTTTGCGAGATGTCCCTCGACCAGCGCGCGCTCGACCCTTCCGTGCTAGCGAGCATGCTCGACGCGGCGCAGGAGGCGACGGCCCGCATCGCCACCGAAGAAGACGTCTCCGTCGAATGGAACAGACTGTGGCGCATAGAGCCGATCCCCTTCGACGAAGCTCTGATCTCCCTGGCAGAAGCGGCGGTAAGCGAAGTAGCGGGGCGATCGCACCGGCTGCCGAGCGGACCCCTGCACGACGCGGCCGAGATGGCCCGCCTCATGCCCACCGTAATGCTCTTCGTCAAGAGTCTGAAGGGCCTGAGCCACACCAAAGACGAGGACACGCCACGAGAAGACCTCGAGCTCTCCGTCCAGGCACTCCACCGGCTCACGCTGAAGACGATGGAGTGGGCAAGATAAGCATTTCAGCAATTCAGCACGCTTCGGGCCTAAAGGCCCTCGCTTGTCAGCAAGTCAGCAAGGACTCTCGGATGGCGGAGAGAAGGTTCTCTAGAGAGGCGGTTTCTAAGGGCGAACGATTCATGGTCGAGCACAGGCGGCGTACCCACACCAAAAAGCTGAAATGCTGGCGAGCGAAGGCGAAGCCTGAGCGTGCTGACTAGCTAGCGACGACCGAAGGGAGGAGCGACATGGAAGAATTCAGAGACCTGGCGGTAAACAACCAGGCTGAGTTGGATCGGATCAAGGCCGGAGCTATGGCTTCCAGCCTGTACAACGAGGACCTCGCGCCGACCGGGCCGGAGCAGCGGACGTGGACGACCTACAACATCGCCGCGCTCTGGATCGGGATGTCCGTAGTCATCACGACCTACCTGCTGGCTTCGAGCATCATGGCCGCAGGGATGAACTGGTGGCAGGCCCTGCTGACCATCTCCCTCGGCAACGTCCTGGTTCTCATCCCGATGCTCTTGAACGCCCATGCCGGCACCAGGTACGGCGTCCCGTTCCCGGTCTTCGTCCGTGCCTCCTTCGGGGTGAGGGGGGCTAACCTCGCTGCCATAGCCAGGGCGCTCGTGGCCTGTGGCTGGTTCGGCATCCAGACCTGGCTCGGTGGAGCAGCCCTCGACGCCCTCTTGACCGCCGCGTGGGGTGGATGGGCGAACGTAACGGGACACACCTTCATAGCCTTCCTGGTCTTCTGGACCATACAGCTCGTCATCATCCTGACCGGCGTCGAGGGCGTGAAGTGGTTCGAGTCCTTCTCCGCGCCGCTCCTTATCGGCGGCGGCGTCGCGCTCCTGATCTGGGGGTTCGTCGCTGGCGGCGGCATCGGCAACGTTTTCGCGACCTCGGCCAACCTGCAGCAAGACAACATCCCGTTCTGGACGCTCTTCTGGCCCAGCCTCGCGGCGAACGTAGGATACTGGATCACCCTCTCCCTCAACATCCCGGACTTCACCCGCTACGCGAAGACCCAGCGCTCGCAGGTCATCGGGCAGGCCCTTGGCCTCCCGCTTACGATGACGGCCTTCTCCTTTATCGGGATCGCGGTCACTGCGGCGACCATCGTCGTCTTCGACGAGGCGATCTGGGACCCTGTGGCCCTCGTCACGCGACTCACCGGCGATATTCCCGCCCTGCTGATCCTGGCCATGTTCATCATCGCGATAGCCCAGATCTCTACCAACATGGCGGCGAACGTAGTCTCTCCCTCCTTCGATTTCTCGAACCTCGCGCCTAAGTACATTTCGTTCAGGACGGGTGGCATCATCACCGCTGTGATCGGCGTGCTCTCGTTTCCCTGGCTGATCCTTGAAACCGCGGGCGCCTACATCTTCACCTGGCTCGTTGGCTACGGCAGCCTCCTCGGGGCCATCGGGGCCGTGATGATCGTAGACTACTGGATCGTGCGCAGGAGGCAACTCGACCTAGCCGAACTCTACAAGATGAACGGCAGCTATTCGTACGCGAGCGGCTGGAACTGGCGGGCGATAGCGGCCGTCCTCGTCAGTGTGATCCTCGTAATACCTGGATTTATCAAGGCGGCGACTACCGCCGGCCTGAATGGTGGACCTTTCCCGAACCCAACGTTTATCGAGAGCCTCTACAATTACGGCCTGTTCCTCACCTTTACGGTATCGGCACTGGTGTACCTGGGGCTCTCCATGATCGGCGGTAGCGCCGCGGAACCGGCCCGCGAACCGGAGGCCACGTAGAGGATGCCAGACGCCTCCACTTACGCCCTTTTCGTCGCAGCGGCGCTGGCCCTATTGCTCGTGCCTGGTCCGGCCGTCATCTACGTCGTGGCCCGCAGCATGGAAGGGGGCCGCCTGACAGGACTCGTCTCCGTCCTCGGTGTCGAACTCGGAACCCTACTGCATGTGGTCTTCGCCGCAGCAGGTCTCTCGGCGATCGTGGTCTCTTCGGCGGCCGCGTTCTCTATCGTGAAGTTGCTCGGCGCGGCATACCTGGTCTGGCTCGGCCTCAAGCAGATCCTCGGACGCGACGGTGGTGGCGAGGAGGTGCCGCTGTCAGGAGGCGGAGAGAACCGACTCCGCGTCTTTTCACAGAGCGTGCTCGTGCAGGTCCTCAACCCGAAGGTCGCGCTATTCTTCCTGGCCTTTCTGCCGCAGTTCGTCGACCCTTCCAGGGGCGCGGCCTGGACGCAGGTTGTCGTTCTCGGCGCCACACTCGCCGCCCTCGGGCTGTTCACGGACGGCCTCTATGCGCTGCTAGGTGGTACGGCTGGTAAGTGGATCAGGAAGCAGAGAGCAGGCGCGGGCTTGCGGCGGGCCGGACGCTACGTCACGGGTGGTGTCTACATAGCCCTCGGCGCCGGGGCCGCGGTCTCGGGGAAGGATTAGGAGGAAGGCATGGACCAGGCAAAGTTCACGTACTGGTTGGATGCTTACAAGCGGGCCTGGGCGACCAGAGACCCGGAGGCCGCAGCGAATCTGTTCACCGCGAACGCGACCTACCATGAGACCCCGTTCGACGAACCTGCGAGGGGCCGGGAGGGCATCCTGGATTACTGGTCCGGCGTGACGCGTAACCAGGAAGCAATCGAGTTCTCCTACGAAGTCATCGCGACCACTGAAGCCGGTGGCATCGCCCACTGGCGCTCGGAGTTCACCAGCCTACCTTCGAGATCCGCGATCGCTCTGGACGGCATCTTCCTGGTGAAGCTCGACGCAGACGGGAAATGTACTGAGTTCCGCGAATGGTGGCACAAGAGGAAATAGGAGGAAGGCATGGACTTCGGCGTCACGCTTCAGACGAATCCACCGGCAAGCCGCGTCGTCGAGCTGACCAGGAGGGCTGAGGAACTCGGCTTCGGATACGCCTGGACCTTCGACTCACACATTCTCTGGCAGGAGCCCTACGTCATACACTCGCAGATGCTCTCCGCAACAGAGAGGATCATGGTCGGCCCCTTCGTCACCAATCCTGTCAGCCGCGACCCTTCGGTCACGGCCTCCACCTTCGCCACCCTGAACGATACGTTCGGCAACCGCACGATCTGCGGTATCGGACGCGGCGACTCGGTGGTGCGGGTACTTGGCCGCAAGCCGACGACGCTCAGGCAGCTCGAAGAGGCCATGCACGTCATAAAGGAGCTTGCCGAAGGACGCGAGGTCGACTACTCCGGCGTCAAGGTCAGTATCCCCTGGGTCAGTGACGGGAAGCTCGACGTGTGGATGGCCGGCTACGGCCCCAAGGCCCTGAGCCTCGTCGGGCGCAAGGCCGACGGTTTCATCCTGCAGCTCGCTGACCCCGTGATTCT
>CADCVF010000039.1 GCA_902806095.1 uncultured Rubrobacteraceae bacterium | reverse complement strand
ACCGAGGACTTCGGGCAGGTTATCAAACGCATAAACGACAAATTCGGGACCACGTTCTCCCAGTTTCGTCACGACGAAGAGAACGTCAGCAAACTGTTTGCCGGCATGGAGACACAGGCCAGAAAGAAGTATGGCGAGACGCTGTGGGAGCGCAAGGTTCAACGCCCCGCTGCCGTTAGGGAGAAGATCAAAGACGAAATGGAATATGACCTAGAGAACCCAAAACGAAAGAAGCTCATCGCCAGGGCCGAGGCTGTATACGATCGCTTGACGAATCCGATGCGCAAATCAGCACCAGGGAAGTAACGACTTCTGTATAGAGACGCTACACGCCGAAACTCGTGTCCCTAGCGACGCCGAGCGCTGTACCAGGATGCGCAGCGTATCAAGCAGAATTCGTCGTTTGTGATCAGTCTAGACTGTCTGCCAAGGTGAATACTCTCTGGGCAGGAGCCTCCAGGGGCAGCCGCACTTCGGGACGTAGACGACGGCATCTAGGATCGCCTGCGAGCCGTGTGTCCCGGGACGACCCCGCTTGCCGGGGCCGGAAAGGAGTTGTGGGCGTGAACTTGACAACACACATCTAGTAGAATACTAGCGTCAACATAGGTGCCACGTTCGGCTGCTGCGAGGGGTCATGATACGCGAAGGATCCGGAAAACCAATACTCATAACCGGATCTCATCGTTCTGGTTCGACATGGCTGGCCAGCATGCTCGCGCTCACTGAGGATACCCTGGTAGCACACGAGCCGTTCAACATCGAGCCCTGGGCATACGCGCTCGATGGCCTCGCAAAACACTGGTTCACCTACGCGCCGGCTCTGCCTCAGGACGCTGCCCTGGAAGCCTTCGACAAGGTCCTCAGGCGGCGCACAAGGAAGATCTTCCTCAAGAACCAGCCGCAGTACTGGTTCCCTCCGCTCAGACGTGGCCGCCTGATCGTCAAGGATCCGATCGCGGCCCTCTCCAGCGACTGGCTCGCGAGAAACTTCGATCTCGAGGTCGTCGTTCTGGTGCGTCATCCGGCCGCGTTCGCGGCCAGCCTCAAGCGGTTGAATTGGTGGCATCCTTTCGAGCACTTCCTGGAGCAGGAGATGCTCATGGAGAGGTATCTGGACCCGTACCGGGCCGAGATCGTAAGCAAGCCAGAGAACATCGCCGAGCAGGCGGCGATCCTCTGGAAGTGCATATACGGCGTCCTCTTCGCCTACCTGGACAGCAATGCGAACTGGCTCGTCAGGAGACACGAGGACCTGTCAAGCAACCCCGTGGCCGAGCTCAGGAGTTTGTGCAAGGCCCTCGGGCTGGAGTGGACCAAGACGGTAGAAGACGATGTTGTGAAGTACACCCGGAGCGGCAACCCCGTGACCGCTCCCGAGGGCACCGTTCACCAGATACGACGGGACAGCGCCGCGATCGTCTCGCGATGGAAAGAGATCTTGACGAAGGAAGAGATAGCTCGGGTGTACGAAATAACGTATCCGGTATGGGGCTCACTCTACTCCGATGAGGATTGGGGTGACTTCTCCCGGTGAACCTCTGTCCCATCACGGGCTAAGGAGTCCGTCTCTAGGATAATCGAGGTATGCTGTCTAATCCGCTATTCTCGAGAACTCCCCGGATGATCGGACATTCCGTGCCCGGCTTGCAAATGAACTCGGCCTCTACCTTTTCTCCGGGCCACCCCCGAGTGACGGATGTGCAACTAGAGCATCAAGCCGGGGAGTTCGCATCCCTTGAATGGACTGGTTTCGGGACTTTCTTTGCGAACTTCGTAGAACGGTAAGGCCGAGGTGCCTTTCCGCCGTTGGTGAATAAGACCTGCCGGGCGTTATGATGGTCCTTCGGGCCACAAACCCGGGAGGGGGACAGCGAGCCGTACCCCTCCCGCAGGACGGCTAGAAGCTCCTCGCCGCAAGGTCTCCACGGCGGCGACCCATGATTCCTCCTACGGGGAAGCCGGTGAGAGCCGCGCGTATGAGTTCTGTACCACCCCGCTGACCGTCTTGAACTCTCCACCGGTGTGCAGCCTGAGCCCTTCGACATGCAGCTCCCACACCAGGCTGTAGCCGCCCGCGTAAGCCGGGTCCCAGTTCGGGTCGAGTTGCCCACCCAAGGAGTAGGCGGCTATGCCTTGCCTGGTCGCGCACTGGTTGTTCGGGTCGAGCGTAGGAATGCCGTTCTTATCGACGTCCCCGGGGCGCCCTGCCCCGCAACGGTCGCCACCCGCATCCGCGACCTCATAGAAATGCCCCCCGACCACTAGCTGCTCGTCCCCGACCGCCAGTTGATCCTCGTCATAGACCGCCACTGTCTGTGCCGAGCCTGAGGTGTCGCGCACCCAGCCTCGGGCGCCTCCGGTGTCCTTATCGTACTCGGCCAGAAAGTCGCTACCCCCGGCCGCGAGATAGAGCTTCCCATTGTGGTCCACCACCGATTGGCCGAACGCCGCCTCCCCAGCGTCGGTCAACCACTCCTCGGCGTAGTGTTTGCCCTCGATGTCGAGCTTGACCAGGGCCTTGGCTGCATTGCCGTCCACCGCGTCGCAGATGCACGCAGCCCAGATCGTTTGGGGGTCGTCGGCGTCGAGCTCGAGGTCGCGATAGGCCGGACTGCTGTCGTGGGTGCGTATGGTGGGGTCTACGGTAGTCTTCGCTTTGGTCCAAAGCTTCTTGCCCGTGGCAAAGTCGAAGGCCGAGAGACTCACCCCCCCACCGTAGATCCTCCCAAGCCCAGGCGCAGCCAGAACCGACTTCAGCGAGGGCGAATTGTACCACCGTATCACCTGCCCAGCGTTGGGGCCGGCACCCTCCACCAATACCAGGTTCTTCTGGGTGCTACTAGGCCCAGAGAACTTGCCCGCTATCAGCACGTCGTCGCCGTAGATGGTCATGTCCCACACCTCGGCCCCCGTGCCTCCGAGACTCGGCGCCACACCCTTCTTGTACTCTTCCGTCACCGAGTCGAAGACCGCCACGTTGGCCACGCTGCCCAAGACCGTGCCGTCGCGTTTTTTGACCTGGGAGAAGCGGCCGCCCAGCCAGATGTTGGTGCCGACCTGCTCGATCGCCCTGACACGTCCGTCGACCATCGGGGTGTCGTCGGGAACCTCGGACGGCAACGCCAGGGCGCTCTCAGGTAGCGCCAGCGTGATGGTTGTCAACACCAACACCGCCATGGCGGCCACGAGCGTCCTCTTTGTACCGCACTCCCATTCCTTATCCACCATGTCACCCCCTTCTGGCTGCCGTACAAGCACCGCTTGCTTTATGTAATCCCGTGAAATGTAGGGCTTGGAAGACAATACTATACCCTATCACACTCAGATATGGTGCTAATCTTTCGAGTTACTGCCGTCTCGCGTCTTCTTGCGGCCTTACCGTAGGGGGAACCCCGTGCGAGATCTTCGGTACGGTTGCGGGCCTCCGTGAAACCTTGCTCGTTCCTGCTGGCTTATAGAGGTCAAGACAACACACTCACGGGACGACGGGCACCCTAGCAGGTTACCAGTAGGCTCTTCGAGCCAACTTCAGGGCAACCCGCAGGCCCTTGGCGAGGAACCATTTCAAGCGGAGGAGCCACCGGGGTTCGTCGGGCAGATAGCGACTTCGGATCAAGCGATCCTCCTCGTCGCTCTTGGTGCGCAGACGCCGGTTTTTCTGCTCTGGATAGTAGCGCATTCGGGACCAGGCCAGCGGGACGTGATGAAGGGCGGTGTGTTCGGCGAAGCGGGACCACAGGTCGGCGTCCATGCTCAGTTCCATCCTGGCATCCAGGCCGCCCACCTTCTCATAGATACCGCGACGCCAGAACGTGGATGGCTGCGGGAGGTAGTTGTGGTCGTACATCCAGATATAGCGGTAGTAGGGGATCTCCCTCTTGAAACGGATGGGACGGCTTTCAGCGTCTATCCAGAAGCTGTCACCGTAGACCACCTCCCAATCGGGATGCTCGACGAAGGTCTCGGCCACCTCTTGCAAGGTGCTGGCTTCGAAGAGGTCGTCGGAGCACAGCCAGCACAGGATGTCGCCGCTCGACCGGTCGAATCCCTTTATCAAGGCGTCGGTCTGCCCTTCGTCTGGTTCGCTCACCCAGTAAGCCAGTCGGTCCGAGTACTTCTCGATGATCTCTACGGTGCCGTCGGTAGAGCCGCCGTCCATAATGATGTACTCCAGGTTAGGGTACCTTTGTTCGAGCACGCTCTCGATCGTCGCCTCGATGTACTCACCCTGGTTGAACGAGGGTGTCACCACAGATATTTTCGGCCAATCTCCGTTGTCGCCGCTCATACTACGATCCAGCTCCCCCTTGTGATCTCACAGTAATCCGGAACATCCCTGTAGGTCCGCTCGAGTCATACTCCGTCGAATTCTCCGATGATCTCACCCTAACATACCTGTCATGGACATTTATGCCGATCACGAGCAGCAGCCCGGACCGTACCAAACGGTTGCGGACCCTGTAGACGCCAATCTCAGCGGACCGCGCGATACGCGTTTGACCTGGGCGGCGTAAGGGGAGGGCCTCTGCAAGGTCATTGACAGAATCCAGGAGGGGTGGCATCCTAGCTCGGCGGTATTCCTTGGATAGTATCGAGATCTATGACAAAGCATTCTTGCGAGAGCTAGGGGGTGAGATAACCAGGTGACGATGCCCAACTTCTTCATAGTAGGTGCGCAGAAGGCGGGGACGACCTCACTCTACCATTACCTCAACCAGCACCCGCAGGTCTACATGAGCCCTATCAAAGAGCCGTTCTTCTTCGACCACGAGATAGATTCCAAAGGCGAGGTCGTAAGACGCGAGTTCGAGGGTCACCGCCAACCTCCGAGGTTCACCAATATCGAGGAGTACAGCACGCTGTTCGAAGGAGTGAGGGGTGAGAAGGCGATCGGCGAGGCGACCCCCTTGTACATCTACGCTCCGGGGACTGCCGAGCGCATAGAGAGATACGTACCAGGGGCAAAGTCGATCGCCCTTCTGCGCAATCCCGCCGACAGGGCTTATTCGGCTTTCCTATACGCCCTCCGTATGGGGGTAGAGCCTCTCACCGACTTCGCGCAAGCGCTTCGCGAAGAGCCGTTTCGCATGCGTAACCGCTGGCACTACATATTTCACTATCGCAGCAGAGGACTCTACTACCAGCAGTTGAAACGTTATCACGAGGTTTTCGGGCGAGAGAGGCTTGGGGTGTGGCTCTACGAAGACATGAGAGAAGATCCTGCGGGCGTGGCCCAGAGCGTCTTCCGCTTCCTCGAGGTCGACGACACCTTCACGTCGGACACTTCCTCAAGGTACAACCCGGCCGGCGTGCCCGCGAGCCAATCCGCCCGCGCCGCGATGAGGGCAACGAACAAGGCGGTCTGGGGCCTCCGCAAGTTTCTTGCGCCCACATCCAGCATCTTACCGCTCGCCTTCAAGATGCGTCGAGCGGTGCTGAGCCGGGTCCTCACCGAGCCGCCGCCGATCGATCCGGAGCTCCGTGAGGAGCTGGTCGCAGGCTACAAGGAAGACATCCTGAGGCTGCAGGATCTTATCGGACGAGATCTCTCGATGTGGTTACGATAAGGCTAGACTGCGAGCAAGGGGGTTTATGCGCGTGACGATGCCCAACTTCTTCATAGTAGGTGCGCAGAAGGCGGGGACGACCTCACTCTACCATTACCTCAACCAGCACCCGCAGGTCTACATGAGCCCCCGCAAGGAGCCACATTTCTTTGAGGGCATGCACTCGGAATTCCGCAGGCCGGGCCGTAGGAGCACCCCGGTAAGGGATCTCTCTGAGTACCAGGCCCTTTTCGAGGGCGCCTCAGGCGAGAGAGCGATCGGCGAGGCCTCCGCCTCGTACCTGTATAGCCCCAGAGCCCCTGGCCTCATCAAGAGCTCTGTCCCCGACGCCAAGGTCATCGCGATCCTTCGCAACCCCGCCGATAGGGCTTACTCCAATTTCTTATACTGCGTGCAGGTCGGTCGCGAACCGCTCGGTAGCTTCGCTGAGGCTTTGCAAGCGGAAGAGGCACGTACGCAGGATAAGTGGGGACCCCTCTGGTATTACAAACAGAAGGGTTTCTACTACGCTCAGGTAAAACGGTACTTCGACACGTTCGGCCGGGACAAGGTTGGAGTCTGGCTATACGAGGACCTGAGAAACCACACCTTAGGGACTCTGGGCGAGGTCTTCCGGTTCCTGGGCATCGACGAAAGTTTCGTCCCAGATGCATCCATCGAGTACAACCCCTCCGGCATACCGAGAGTCGGGAGATTGTACAAAGGGGTGAGAACGTTGAGCGCGCAGAACCCCGCCCTCGTCGAACGGGTCCTCCCCGCCAGGCTGCGCGACTACGTCAAGAGCCGGATTTTGGTCAAGCCTCCACCGTTCCCGCCGGAGGTGCGTCGGCAGCTGACCTACTCCTACAAGGAAGACATCCTGAGGCTGCAGGATCTCATCGGGCGGGACCTCTCGATGTGGTTGGAAGACACGGGGTAAACGGCGGCGGACGCTAGATAACGACCAACACAGCCACACCGCTAAGCGGCGAGTTCAAGATAGACCCCAACCGCAACCTCGCCGATAACACGCTCGACCACAACGAGGATCATGGCATCCGCTTCGAAGTCTCGACCAACGCTGATACATACGACAACAAGGTCTGGGAGAACGGACGGGTCAGCCTTGCAAGGAGGGGTCTCTGCTGAACGCAGAGACCCCTCCTTGCAACGTTGTTTTCACCAAACTCCACGCGAAGTTTTGTTCGCGGGGCGTACGCTCTAAGCAGGCTGGGGAACCCTTCCTGCGGTCCTGAGCTCTGATTCGATCCAACGGTAGGTAGGTGTCAAACCTTCCCTCAGCGGGATCCCGGGCTCCCAACCGAGCACCTCGCGGAGTCTGCTGTTGTCGCTGTTTCGACCCCGCACCCCTTGCGGCTTGGAGAGATCGTGGCGCTTGGTGATGCGCTTGTCGGAGATCTCGGCCACCATGTCAACCAGTTCGTTGATGGTCACCAGCTCGTCGGTGCCCAGATTGAGCGGGTGGGGGTAGTCGGAGCGCATGATGCGGTAGATGCCCTCTACACAGTCGTCTACGTGCATAAAGGAGCGGGTCTGCTCGCCGTCGCCCCAGACCTCGATCTCGTCCCCGTCGTTGGCCAGGGCCAACTTGCGGCTGATGGCAGCCGGAGCCTTCTCCTTGCCCCCTTCGTAGGTGCCAAGGGGCCCGTAGACGTTGTGGAAACGGACCACCCGTGTCTCGAAGCTGTAGTCCTCGTTGTAGTATTTGCAGAGCTCTTCCATAAAGAGCTTCTCGGTGCCGTATCCCTCCTCGGGTTCTGCCGGGTAGGCGTCGTCTTCCTTCAGGTTGGTAACGTCAGGGCTCTTCTGGAGATACATTGGGTAAACACAGGCCGAGGAGGAGAAAAGGAATCGCTCGGCCGCGTTGATCCGAGCCGCCTCCAGCATGTGGATGTTGATCATGGCGCTGTTGCGGGCGATCTCGGCGTGGAAAGCGGTGATATATCCGATCCCACCCATATCCGCCGCCAAATGGTACACCTCGTCGATTCCCCGGGTGGCGATCAGGCAGTTGTCGAAGCGGCGGAGATCCAGGAGCTGGAACTCGTGGCTCGGGCTCGGCTCGTACTCGGGGTGTTTGATGTCAACGCCTCGCACCCAGTAGCCCTGATCCACCAGGTGCTTCACCAAATGGTGCCCGATAAAGCCACCGGCACCAGTCACTAAAGCCCGTGTTGCCATGTATTGCCTCCCAACATCACGAAAAGGTCACATCTTATCCTCAATATACTAGAACTCGCCGAAAAGGTCACATCTTATCCTCAATACACTAGAACTCGCCGAGACCCATTGCCTCGGCACCCCGGCACGTTTTGCCGCTCATTCCGAGCAAGGAAAGTGGCCTTTGGCGGGCGCCCTAGAGTAAGGAGAGAGCGTTCTCTAGCCTATCCGCCTTGCTTTCTACCGAACTGGAGAAGGCCTAGAAGCTCCAGTAAGAACAGCACGACGAATCTCGGATTGTGCTTGGCATAGCGCTTCCATAAACGCTTGGGATCCATCAGCAACCTGAATAGCCATTCTAAGCCCGCCACTTGCATCCAGGCCGGGGCCTGGCGCACTCGACCCGTATGGAAGTCAAACGCTGCGCCCACTCCCAACATCACCGCTGGAATGCGTCCCTTATGTGTCTCCATCCAACGCTCCTGCTTGGGACAGCCGATGCCTACTAACAGGATGCGTGCACCCGAGGACAGAATCTCCTTCGTTACTGCTTCGTCTTCCTCGGGTGTCAGCGGACGAAACGGAGGTGCTATCCGGCACACCACCAGCACCCCGGGGTAGCGTCTTTCCAGGATGCGCACGAACGTCTCCAGCAGGTCAGGCGTGCCACCGTACAGCCCGATCGGTATGCCTTCCCGCGCAGCTCGCTCCACCACGTGTGTCGTCAGGTCCGTCCCCCGAACCTGGGTCGCGTCTCTTACCCCCAAGCTCCTCAACGCCCAAACCAGGGGCCTTCCGTCAGGCGTAATCAGGTCCGCCCCGTTTACCACCCGCTGAAACGCCAAGGAGTCAAAGGCCTCCATGGTCATGTGCACGGTCGCCACACACACGTACGCTGACCGCCCATCGTGAGCCCATCGTGCTACGCGCCGGGAAGCGTCCTCGTAGGAGGTAGCGTCTACCCGCATACCAAGCACGTACTTGGAAGCTATGTTCAAGCCGTCACCCTCTTGAGCTCCAGGGCAGCCTCGTAGATCTCCATCAGCGCCAGGTAGTTGCGTTCCGCGGTGTACTTTGCCTCGAACTCGGCCCTGACCTCCTCGCGCATACGTCGTAGTTCCGCCGGGTGCGATAGGGCCCACCCTACTCGTGTGGCGAGATCTTCTGGGTCGCCGGGGCGGAATTTTAGTCCTGTGCGGCCGTGTTCTACGAGTTCGGCGACCGCTCCGATGTCAGCCGCGATAACCGGAGTGCCCGCCGCGAATGCTTCTGCCGCTACCCGGCCGAACGTCTCGTACCACTGCGAGGGGAAGACGAGCATGTCGGCTTTCCTCATCAGCGCGTGGACATCTGCGACCGGCCTGTGCCCCAGCCACTCGACGTCGGACCGCCTGGCGGCAACTCTTACTACCTGATCCTTCAAGGGTCCGTCTCCCACGATCTTGAGCGGGAACCTTGTTCCGAGCAGGTCCCAGGCCGCTAGCATCGTCCCCGTTCCTTTCTCGGGCGCGAGCCGGCCCACGAACAAGGCGTACCCGCCTCCTCCTTGCCCCCGACCAGGATCGGGGGCAACGAAGTTGGGTTTCACCACGATCTTCCTCGCCGGGAGGCCACCCTCGATGAATTTATTCCGGGCAAACTCGGTAAGCGCAACGTAGAAATCAACCATCTCCGTCCAGGTGCGCAAAGCGCGGTGGACCGTGAGCATCGTCGCTATCACCCCGCTCGCCGCTAGGCTCCCTCGGTAGCACCCGTGAACAACCCCGGGCCAGGGGACCGCCTTGCCCATACAATCCTCGCACACCTGTCCATCACGGAAGAAGAGGGCTACGGGGCAGAGCAGACGATAGTTGTGCAAGGTCTGGATCACCGGCACCCCTTCGGCCTTGGCTGCATAGTAGCCGGCCGGAGAGACTAAGGGTAGGGTGTTGTGAAAGTGAACCAGGTCGGGCCGCTCTCGGCGAATCAAGGCCCTGAGTTCACGGTACGCTGAAGTGTTCCATACCGTGTCTTTCGCCAGGGTCAAACGGCCTATGTGCTTGACTTGGTCGTTGTGCACCTCGTAACGCAACACGCGGTGATTTTGGGTCTCCAAGAGAGTGGTTTCGTCCAAGAAAACCTGGTCCTCGCCGCCGGGTCGCTGGTACCTGTTGTGGACCGCCAAGATCTTCATCGGGCACAAGTTACCATACCCACATGTGCAAGGCATGGTGGGAAACCTCGAGTCTCACCAGGCCTACCTCTGTTGTCGAGTGCCACCAAAGTGAACCTGGATCCCGCGAGACGTCGCTTCGCTGGATACACTTGCTGAAGTCTCCTTACGCGTAACCGGCACTTTACCAGGAAGGTTGCGAAACGAGATAACGATCTATTCTGGTTGTCTGTCCCGGCGGCAACTCCAGAACGGGTCCCCTTACGGATAGGTTCACACCCTACCTAAGCGACGGGGAGATCCAAGGATCGTAGGCCAAGTTTCCCGCTGGGGTCGTTAGGCCGGTCGCATAAATCGGCTGCGCTGCCACATTGCGTCCTCGATTACAACGACGCATCCTCATTCAGGGCGATTTCGATCTGCTGCGCGAACCAACGCCAGACCTTCCTCTCTCCAACGCCGGGGACCAGGCTCTGGGCCTCACTATAGAGTAGGGTGACGTGCGCCAGGTAAGCAAGATACAAATTGGGCAGATGTTTCCGTCCTTCGGGCCAGAGGGCGTCCAATAAGGTCAGAAGAAATCGGCGATCCCGAATACCCCTACGCCGCCCCTGAAGGGCGGCCTGAAGGGCTTGGAAGTTGAACGCGTCGTACAGGGGGCTCATTCCTTCGGAGGCGCGCTCCCAATCGAGGACGAACAGGGATCGCGGTCCCAATCGGGTATTCCAGGGGGCGAAGTCGCCGTGAGCTAGAGACAACGGCATACTCACCAGACCCAACTCGGCGTGCAGCCGTTCAAGGGCTGGGCCAAGATTGTCAGGCAGGGTTTCAGGTGAACTGTGCTGAAGACGCAGCCATGTTTCGGACATGCGAGTCCACATCGGACTCTCCACAAACGTTTCCTGCACCCTGAAGGACTGAAAAACCTGCGCGCAGAAACGCAGGTGCACCGATGACAGCTCTCTGGGACCTGGACGCGGGGGGCCCATCGTAATGAGGAGTATCGTGCTTCCGTGCCAGTCGAGAACGTCCAAGACCTTTGGTACTGCGCCTCGCAGGTCTGCGCTCTCCGATAATCGCAACAGGGCAAGCCTTTCGGTTTTGACCGCTGCCTGGGCCAGTGGCGAAGTGGCGATCTTGGCGTAAGCCAACGTCTTCCCGTCCGGGGTCAGCATCTGCGCTGTGACTTTCCGATGTGGGGCTGGTACGCCCAGATAGAAAGCCAAGCGCACCGCCTCTACTCCGACGACGGAGGCCAGCATCGTCTCCAAGCGTGCTAGGGCGTCCTCTTCCAACCATACCTTTTCACCCGGCATAGCTCCGGCGCCTATGGTCGTTCGTACTGCCCACCCCCGCAGACTATTCGGCTGATACAGTCCTCCTATACCGGCCCGGCGCAAAGCGGGCTGGTTCGCCGGGAGCAGCCAGCGGACATTGGCAAGGTTCGGATAGGCTCTGTACGTGCGTCCCGCCGTCTTCGCGGTTTCGAGCCGAACTCCCAAGAGCGCGGAAGCATCGGTTTCCTGCACGTATGGCCGCATTTCTAACCTACTTCCTGTCGGATCAGATCCGCCATGTGACCGCTACACGAGAAAGGGTTCGACCATCCTATCCTACTTTTGGCTGCAACAACCTGTAATCCTCGAGTGAGCTTCTCATCACGTGTATTTAACCTCACCTTGGTAGGTTGCGCCCGAGAATCTTCGTTGTTTTCCCTTCTCAGAAGCCCGACCCTTCAGATCGTTTGGTTGGATGGACGAGCGTGACAGTGGCGTACACGCCTACGCTGGCACCGAATCGGACACCGTCGGTTAGTCCGCCGAGCGCGTCGGGACGGACCCAGTGTAGTTTCGGGAGGCGTCGAACGGTGAAGCTAGTTGGCGTCTACCGAGACGGCGATGTTGAAGGCGGCTCCCTCAGGTATCGAAGCACCATCTCGGTTGTAGACCGCCCATTTTCTCACCTGTTCATCGTACGCGGTCTCTACTGGATGGTTGTTGTATACTCCCCTGCCGCCCCCAGGATTCCAGTTCTGCGTGACCGAGAGTACGGCCTCGGGTTCGCCGTTGGTTAGCTGATCATCGAGGTAGGTGTAGTTTCCGGCGGTGTTCACGAGACCTGCGTAGTGGACGAACGTCGCGGATTCTCGCGGAACTTCCACCCGGAAGGTGGCTCCTGCGGGCACCGCTGCTCTATCCTGGTTGAAGATCGCCCACTTCCGGGCCCCAGCCTCGTACCAAACACCAATGTTGTGGTTATAGGAAGTGGCCCCGGTGACTCTCTCGAGTGAGATAATGACGATGGCATTAGAATTCCCGTTTATGCTCGGGTCGCCGATATAGGTGTAATCTCCGCGGCTGTTCTCATCCGTAGCGCGATGGATGAACGAAGCCTTGTAGGCTGTATCCTCGGAGTTCTCGGGATCGCCGGACGCCTCGATGGCTGTGTTTTCTGATGCTTTGGCAGAGCCGGTCATCTCCGACTTGCTGCCTTCGAGCGTATTGGTCCCAGCGGAGTCGGTCGCGATCCGCCCGAACTGCCAGCCGACCACAACCGCAGCCGACGCGCCTACGCCGACCGCCACGAAGAGCACCAGGAGCACGCAAGCCACGTATACCAAATACTTCAACGGGGGCGCCAGCGCCCTTACCCTCTCGATCATCTCATCTCCCGCTCTCCGACCAATTAGTACATCCTAGTAGCACGCGGTCGGAAAGTACATTCACCAAACGGACCTTTTCCACTGTCACGTGCAGGACCTGCACAAGGATCATCCCTGGATGGGCTTCTTGCGTCCAACGAGGTGGATCAGCCGTGCTACGGACCTGTAGGGTTCTCTGCGACCGGCCTCCCACTCCAGCTCGAGCACCTCAGGCAGGTCCTCGCCGGGCATCCTGTCCCCGAGGTGATCCGTGAACACCCTTACCCCGTACCACTTCAAGGCTTCGACACCGGCCTCCCGGAATGCCCCGTACAGGTTCGCGACGGTGTCCCCGCGGGTTGTCACCCCGAGGCGCCCACGGTCTCGGTCCGCCTTCAGCGAGCAGAGCGCGTCCTGGTAACGGCCTTCGAGGGCCGGACGCATGGCGAGGGCGGTGGCGTTCTTGGCGAGGACGGAGACGACCCCTCCGGGACGGAGCATGGCCGAGAGGGCGTGGATCATGGGCCGTGGGTCCTCCAGATACATCAGCACCCCGTGACACAGCACCGCGTCGAACGTCTCCCCGCCCAGCGTCTCGTGGGCCCGCTCCCCTGTACCCCTGACGAGCCGCACCAGCCGCCGCACCCCTGCCTCTTCGAGGGCTAGCCTCTTTCGCGCTTCCGCGAGCATCTTCTGGGAAGGGTCGATGATGGTAACTTCGTAGCCTCTGCGGGAGAGTGGGATCGCCTGCTGGCCGGCACCGCCACCAACGTCGACGATGCAGGCCGGCGGGCCGGGAAGGTGTTCGGCGAGCCCACGATCAACGAGCTCGTGGCGGAGAACCTGGCGCAGGATTCCACCCGACGAATTGTAGCGTTCGGCAAGGTCGTGGAAGGCGTCCCCCACAGGAAAGTCTACTTCCCGTTCTTCAGGTACTTTTCGAACTCGTCGAAGGGGAGGCAGTTGATCACACTCTCCTTCTCGACCCAAGCCCGCCTCGCCTGAGAGACGCCGTACTTCACGAAGCCAAGGGCCCGCTCGTCGTGGGCATCCGTGTCGATGGTGATTCTGACGCCTGCCCCCACGGCCTCGCGGACGTAGGGAACCGCGAGGTCGAGGCGGTCGACGTAGGCGTTGAGCTCGATGGCCGTGTTCGTTGCGGCGGCCTCCCTGATCAGACGCGACACGTCCACTTCATAAGGTTCTCTGCGGTTCAGGAGGCGGCCCGTAGGGTGGCCTAAGGTCCGTACGTAAGGGTTGTTCATCGCCCGTACGATGCGCTCGGTCATGGCCTTCTCGCCGACCCCGAAAGAAGTGTGCACGCTTGCCACAACGAAGTCCAGCGTGGCGAGCACGTCGTCCTCGTAGTCGAGGGAACCGTCCTTGAGGATGTCGACCTCGGAGCCGCAGAGGAGGTGGATCTCCTCGTAGCCTTCGTCGGCCTTCTTGACGGCCTCTATCTTCTCCTTCAGGCGCTCGGGCGATAGGCCGTTCGCCACCCTGAGGCTCTGTGAGTGGTCGCAGAAGACGAGGTACTCATAGCCGAGCTCGATGGCCGCCTCGGCCATGCTCTCGATGGTGCCTTTGCCATCGGAGTAGTTGGTGTGGACGTGCAGGTCCCCGCGCACGTCCTCGACGGAGACGAGGTCGGGCAGCCTGTCTCTATCTGCGGCTTCGATCTCGCCCGTGTCCTCCCTCAGTTCCGGCGGTATGTAGACGAGGCCGAGGCGCGCGTAGAGATCCTCCTCCGTGGCGACGGGTTTGTAGTCGCCTGTCCCTGCGCGGGCCAGGCCGTACTCGGAGATGTTGATACCCAGCTTGACGGCCCGCTCGCGCAGCGCGATGTTGTGGGCTTGGCCGCCGGTGAAGTGGTGCAGCAGGGTGCCATAGGACTCGGGTTCGACGATCCTAAGGTCTACTTCGGTCCCACCGCTGAGGATAAAGACCTTCTTCGGACCGTGGGCGAGCACCTCGTCCACGAACGGGGCCCCGGCGAATTCGTCGGCGAGTGAGGCGGGATCCTCGCTTGCGGCGACGATATCGATGTCGCCGATGGTCTCCTTCATGCGGCGCAGGGAGCCCCCGACCTCGGCCCTCTCCGTCGCGGGGTGCGAGCGGACGAACGAGAGGATTTGCTCCCCCAGGGACGTCGCTTCGTCGAGGAGCATCCGGCGCTCGGTAGTGTTGTACGTCCTTGCTGCCTGCAGGATCTTCTCCGCGCTCTTGTTCCCGAACCCTTTGAGGGAGGAGATCCTCTCCGGATCCTCCCCGGCCAGCTCTTCGATGTTCGTAACGCCGAGCTCCTTCCACAGGCGCCCGACCGTGCGCGGCCCGACGCTCGGCAGGTGTGTCATCTCGACGAGGCCTTCAGGTATCTCGGCCGTCAGGTCGGCGAGTAGTTGGGGCGTCCTGTCTTCGGCGAGGTCCCTTATCACCCCGGCCGTCGTAGCGCCGACGTGCGGCAGCGTCTTGAGATCATCGACCTCGGTCGCCGGGCGTCCGAGGGCGGCCACCGCCTCGGCTGCCCGCTGGTAGCCGAGCACGCGGTAGTACGCTTCGTCTTTGATCTCCATGAGCGTCGCGATCGTCTCTAGCGCCCGGACGATGTCTTTGTTCTGCAAGGTGCTTGCTCCTCCTTCTCCGGACCGACCGTCCGCCACAGAGATTATACGCGCCGCCCAGGGTACGGAAACGGGCTAGAATCTCTCCATGCTCGAGGCCTCAAGAGAGATAGTCAGGTGGCTCGCGGACCGCCTGACGGTGGTCGCCGCAGCCTGGCTTGCGGCGGGGCTCGTGTTTTCGGCCTTCGTTATCTGGGCCTTTACCGAGCTAAGCGACGTGGTTATCGAGGGAGAGAGCCGCAGGGTCGACAGGGCCGTGCTGCTCTGGATCCACACGACTTTCCCCGGCTGGCTCGACGGGCCGATGCGTATCGTCACGGCGCTCGGTTACTATTGGGTCGTGCTGCCGCTCCTTGGCGTGGTCATAGCTCTCTTCTACCGAGAGGGTTGGAGGCTCTCCGCCACACTCCTCCTTGTCTCGACAGCCGGGAGTGTCGTGCTCACCACCGTCCTGAAAAGCGTATTCAGGCGGGCGCGTCCCGAGCTCTTCGACTCCGGCTACCACGCCTCCTTCTATTCTTTTCCGAGCGGCCACGCAACCGTCGCCGTGGGGTTCTACGGGATGCTTACGCTCGTCCTGGCTTACCGGCTGCGTGGGACGGCGCGATGGACCGTGGCCTTCTCGGGGATACTCGTTGTGCTCCTGATCGGTTTTTCCAGGCTTTACCTCGGGGTGCACTACCCGACAGATGTAGTGGCCGGCTACCTCGCCGCCCTCCTCTGGCTGGTCTGCGTCGGTGCCGTGTACGCGCTGTGGCTCTCCGTCCGGGGTTTGAAGGCGGATGAGTCGAGCCGCGAAGAAGGATAGTATCGTCTAATGACGATAGTCGTTGTACATCCGTGTCTCTAAGTGGTAGCTTCTCATCGTGCTAGAAGCGATCCTACATCCACTCATAGAGTTCGTCACCGAAACCATCGGTAGCTACGGCGTACCGGCGGTCTTCGTGCTCATGTTGCTCGAGAGCATGGGCATCCTTATCCCCTCGGAGGCGATCTCACCTTTCGCCGGGTACCTGGTCTCGGAGGGTAAGATGGGGTTCCTCGCGGCGGTGACCGCCGGGGTCCTCGGGAACCTGGTAGGCTCCTGGATCGCTTACTTCATCGGACTCTGGGGCGGGCGCGAGCTCTGGTTCCACTACGGGAAGTACGTCGGCGTCAGGGCTCATCACCTGCAGATCGCCGAGAAGTGGTTCGATAAATACGGCGAGTTCACCGTCTTCGTCTCCCGCTGCCTGCCTGTCGTCCGAACATTTATCTCGTTCCCCGCAGGCACTGCCAGGATGAACTTCGCCAAGTTCAGCTTCTACACCCTCCTCGGGTGCATACCCTGGGTCTTCGCGCTGACGTACTTCGGGTACGTGCTCGGCGAGAACTGGACGACGATAGGCGACTACCTGCACTACCTCGACTACGCCGTCGCAGTGGCCCTGGTAGCCGGAGCCGTCTACCTGTTCTGGCGCTGGCGGCGCTCCGCGGCCTAGCGCGGTGGATTATCTAGAGTTCCTGTTCCTTGGAATCATAGGGGTCGTCGGGGGGATGCTCTCGGGGCTCGTCGGGGTCGGTGGTGGGATCGTCTTCGTCCCCGGTCTGTTGTACGTCGGCGGATGGCGTATTCAGGATGCCGTCGCCGCGAGCCTGGTGATCATCATCTTCAGTGCCCTCTCCGGCACGATCCGCAACGCCAGGAGCGCGGACCCCGTGAACTGGAGGGTCGCCGGTCTCCTCTCCCTCGCGGTCGCCCCTTCGTCTTTGATCGGGGTCCTCATAAGCCGCGTCTCGCCCGAGGTCGTCGTGAAGGTTGCGTTCGCCACGCTCCTCATAGCACTCGCCTACCCGACCGCCCGCGGCAGGGGCGATTACGATAGTGATCGCAAGGACATACCCCTCCCCCTCGTCTTCCTGGCGGGCATCTTTATAGGGACGCTCTCGGGGCTGGTCGGGGTCGGTGGCGGGGTTGTAATGGTCCCGCTTATGGTGCTTGGCATGGGGCTCACGACCAAGCGGGCCGTCTCTACGAGCCTCGCTGTCGTGATGTTCACTGGCCTCGTCGGGGCCGCCGGCTACGTGGCGACCGGCTTCAGGGACGTTCAGGACCTGCTCAGCCTGCCTCCCCTCATTATCGGGTCCGTAATCGGCGCGTCCCTCGGGGTACGCGTCAGGGACTGGTTGCCTGAGAGCGCGGTGAGGATCGGCTTCGGCGTGTTCATGGTGATCGTGGCCCTCCGCCTCTTCGGCGAGGCACTCGGTGTATTTTAGGGAAAGTAAGTGTTTCTTAGGGTCATATCAGTCAAGGTGCGTTATCCTACTATTTCATGACCGAGAAGCCTTACTACCGCGACCAGCAGTTCCAGACCTCCAGCGAGGAACGTCGGCCAGCCACCAAGAAGGGCGGAGGGGCGCTCGAGTACCTGGTCATACTGCTCGTCTCCTTCGCGCTGGTCTTCGGTTTCGTCAGGCCTTTCGTCATGGAGGCCTTCTGGATCCCCTCGGGGAGTATGATCCCGACGCTGGAGATCGACGACAGGGTGCTCGTGAACAAGTTCATCTACCGCTTCACGGAACCCGAGCGCGGGGACATCATCGTCTTCCGGAGCGTCGACAACAGCAATGAGGACCTGATAAAGCGGGTCGTCGGACTCCCTGGAGATAAGATCGCCGTCAGGGGGGGCAAGCTCTTCGTGAACGGTGAGCCTCAGAAGGAGCCGTTCACGAACAAGAAGCTTCCAGACAGGAGCTTCTACGCCCAGACTACGGTCCCCAAGAACCATGTGTTCGTAATGGGTGACAACCGCGGCAACTCCGCGGACTCGAGGGTCTTCGGACCACTGCCAGAGAAGAATATAGAAGGCGAGGCTTTCTTACGCTTCTGGCCACCCGACCGTATCGGACTGCTATAGAGCTGGTCAGCCCATGCCCTGTCGGGCGCTCTTCAGCACGGCGCTTCGCGCCTCTCAGCACGCTTCGGGCCTTTTAGGCCCTCGCTTGTCAGCACTTCAGCAAGTCGTCTCGGTGTCTCGCCACGCGCATCGAACCCGACCATCGTCAGCAGCGGTCCGTTTCCACGCTGCAGAGCGAGGCCGGAACGGGAGAAGCTGAAATGCTGAAGTGCTGACAAGCCGCCTGGCGAAGCCTGGCGGCGTGCTGACAAGCTAATCAACCACCTGCTCGCTGAGGGAGCGGGGATCGAAGTAGGCGCGGAAGCGGCTGACCTTACCGTCTTCTATCTCGAGAAGGCTAACGCCATCGTAGGAAACGTTCTTGCCGTTGGCTTCCCCAGAGGTGTTCCATTCCAGCGCGGCGTGGCCTGCATCGTCGGCGAAGACGTTTCGGAACTCACTCTTCATCTCGCCGAAGGTGTCGCGGTAGCTCGTCCAGAACTCGCGCAGGCCGTCGTGACCCGAGAAGGTCCTCGGCACGGCGACGTTGCCCACGTCACAGTCCTCGGTGTGGACCTCCACAAGGGCACCGACGTCCCTGTCTTCCTCAAGTCTCCGGAGCGCCTCAACGAACCTGTCAGCCACGTCTCTAGACACAAGACCACCTCTCATGCGGTTTCGACTGTCCAACGAGGGTATTGCTTACCCCGCCAAGAGGACTGTAAATCCGCACCCAGGGGACAGATTACGAACGGGGAAGCTCTTCGATCTCGATCCGTTCTATCCTGTCGCCAGGCTCGCGGTCGCGCTGTGGGTCCCGTTCCCTTATGGCGCCAACGACTTCCATACCATCGACGACCTCCCCGAAGACCGCGTGCCTGTCGTCCAGCCAAGGTGTCGCCACGTGCGTGATAAAGAACTGTGACCCACCGGTATTCGGGCCGGCGTTCGCCATCGAGAGTATGCCAGGCCTGTCGTGGCGCAATTCAGGATGGAACTCGTCCGGGATCTTGTACCCAGGACCGCCGGTCCCCGTTCCTGTAGGGTCCCCGCCCTGGACCATAAAGTCCTCTATGACACGGTGGAAGGTCGTCCCGTCGAAGTATCCATCGCGCGCCAGGAAGACGAAGTTGTTGACGGTCTCAGGCGCCTCCCCGGCGAAGAACCTCACCTTCACAGTGCCCTTCTCGGTGACGAAGTTGGCGTAGTATTCGTAGCCAGGCGCGAGCGCCATCTCAGGCGGACGGTCGTAAGTCTTGTTTGCCATGGAGATCTCCTCCGTTGGTATTCGCCCAAACGTCGAACGCACATGCTACCGCATCAGGTGCCCCGTTTCGGCAACGTCTACACCGGACGCCCCTCATAGAGACCGATCCTGCAGTATGCTTGGTAGGTAGCCCATGAACGGATCTACCTTGTCCGGGATGTCGTCGTTTCAAATCCTCGTAGGTAGTCTGCTCTGAGGTGGCTGTCTGCGAGGCTAGCTGGTGCGGACCGGGCAAGAGCCCGAGACCCTGCTGACGACCATCGTTTGTGCTGGGCCATCGCTAGCGGCGTGACCTCTCGCTCTATCCGCGCGCCTTCCTTCCACTCGGCCATCTCGAGGTCGTAGCGGGCCTGCAGCCCGAGCCAGAAGTTCGCCCTCATGCCCGACCAGCGGGCAAGCCTCAAAGCTGTGTCCGCGCTGATGGCGCGCCGGCCGCGCACCACCTCGTTGAGTCTCTGGCGAGGCACGCCTATGGCCCCGGCGAGCCGGTTGACGCTCATGCCAAGGGGCTCCAGCCACTCTAGCTCCAGAACCCGCCCAGGGTGCATCGGCGCGTACACCCGCTCCTCCGCCAATATCTCCTCGGTGAGCTTTTCCCTGTCGATCATCACTTCCCCTCACTCGTAGTGCTTGCCTATTTCCACAGCGTGCGCGTCGCCAGCATCGTCGTCGAACTCGAGGCAGACGCGCCACTGCGAGTTGATCCTGATGGTCCATTGCCCTTCGCGGTCCCCTGAGAGCTTGTGCAATCTGTTGGACGGCGGCCTCCTAAGCTCCCCGATACTCTCGGCTTGGTCTAGTATCGCCAGCTTCGCTGTCGCCCGCTCGACAATCCGGGTGTCGCGCTCCCGGTGGCTCTACCAGGCGGCAGATCCCACATACGAGCCCTCACCCGGTGCCGTTGGGCAGGACGTGAAATCCCCAGCGGGAGGCGGCCGTTCTCAAGCGTTCGTCGAGGCAGACGAAATTGCGTCCCCGTGTTCGTGACGCGCACCAGACGAGGGCCGATGCGAGCTGAAGAGCGTCGGCTGCCCGTAACGGATGGGCGATGAGACTCTGTTCGGCCAGGGATCTCAGCCTGGCCGAAGGCTGAACTTCCGTCCAGCTTCCAGACAGGTCGTTGAGGAGCCCCCGTACCGCCGCCTCCTGTTCGTGGTTCATAGAACCTTCCCTCGCAAGGCGTGAGATCGCCGAGACACATTCGACGCGCGTCGCCCACCAGACCACGACCCCTGTGTCTTCTTCGAGGAGTCTACGGACGTTGTCAGAGAGAGGCTCGCGCGAGACGAGGGGCATTATCGCCGACGTGTCCCAGAACCTCACAGCCTACGGCTCCTACTCGCGATCCTCGGCCACGGCCTTCCTCAGAGATCCATCGGGATCGGGCGGACGCTCTTTCTCGAAGAACTTATCAGGCAGCCCGCCAGGCCCCAGCCGTAAGAGGCCTTCCCGCTCCATAGCCTGTAGCCGCGCCCTCTCCGCCTCATCTTCGGGACCAACGTCCTGGCCGATAGGAACGAGCCGGGCGACTGGCCTGCCCCTGTCCGTAACCAGAACCTCCTCGCCAGCCCTTACCCGCGACAGGTACTCGCTTAGCTTCGCCTTCAACTGCGCAATGCCCGCCGACTCCACCCGCTAACCTCCTCGTCATTCTGTGACCATTATGGTCAAGTATAGCGCTACGTGCCTATTGGTGGCTGGCCAGAGTCAGTATTCGGGACTCTTCGAGGGGTTGTGATCTGCCTTCCCGGTCGCCACTCGTAGAGCCCGATCCTGCAGTGTTCCTCGAAGCCGAGCCCGCGGTAGACGGGGTAGCCTATCTCTGAGGAACCGAGCACGCCGATGGTGTAGCCGAGATCCCTTGCTTCGCGCAGCGCCTCGAGCGTAATGGCCGCCCCTATACCCCTACGCCTGGCACGCGCGACGGTGCAGACGAAGTAGACCCCCACGACCCCGAAGAACGACGTGGCCGTGGCCACGGGCTCTTCACCCAACAGCCCTAGGTAGTGAAGCCACGGCCCTTCGAACCCTAACCTACGGTACATCTCCCCGACCCACTCTGCCTCGACGGGTCCCTCCCCGAAGCCCGAGCCGAGCGTCTCGACCCACGCCGCGAGCCCCGCTTCGTCGCGCACGCGCTCGATAACGAAGCCTTCGGGCACCGGTACTCCTTCCGGCAAGCCGGAGAGGTCCACGGCCATCCCGATATCGTCGCCGCCGTACTCGAAGCCGTGTGCGACGAGGCGTTCGCCCAGGTCGGATGGGCGCATCGAGGGCCCTACGTGCCAGGAGCCAGGGACCACGTATGCCCGCATTCGTTCGAGGGAGGCTTCGATCTCCGCGTCCGCCTCTTCCTCGGTCAGGTCGGCGTGGACGACGCAGTTGTGGTAGTCGATTGGAGAGTTCCCGATGACCCAACGTACAAGCTCGTCGTCGCGTTCCTCGGCGCCCGCAGCCCGCCCTAGCGCCACCAGGAACTCGGCCCCGTTCTCCTCGATGGCCAGGGCCTTATCCACACCCTACAGAACCTTGCCGATTGGTTGAACCATCAAGGTAGTAAACAAGTCCCCACTCCTCTTCCCAGAGAAATCCTGAAACCTGATGCCCCCTCAGAGATCGTAGTCGGCGTCTGAGGCCTCTTCGAGGTAGCGGGCGAGGAGCGTTATGGCCGCCTCGACATCAGTGGATCTCACCATCTCATTCGGGGTGTGGACGTAGCGGCAGGGAATAGAGAGCGTGACGGCCGGGATGCCACCGTGCTGGCGCTGTACGCCGCCGGCGTCGGTACCGCCGGCGGGGAGTATCTCCATCTGGTAGGGGATGTCCTCGCGCTCGGCGATAGCGCGGAGATGATCCACCAGCTTGGGGTGGGAGATGGAGTAGCCGTCCATGATCTTGACGGCAACACCCTTGCCTAGCTCGGTTATGGTGTTCTCGTTACCGGCGCCTGGTACGTCCATCGCGAGCGTCACGTCGAGCGCGACGACGACCGTAGGCTCGAGGGCCGAGCCGCTGGCCTCGGCCCCGCGCAGGCCGACCTCTTCCTGCGAGGTGGCGGCGGCGAAGATGGTGGCCTGGTGATCCCCCATGGCCCTAAGCGCCTCGTACATCACGAAGACGCCGACGCGGTCGTCCATCGCCTTGCCGACGTAGTTCTCCCCGACTTTCTCCAGGGTGCGGTCCATGACCACGTAGTCACCGATGCGCACCTTCTCCTTGACCGTCTCCGCGTCCAAGCCGAGGTCGACGTAGAACTCATCGGCCTTCGGCGGTTTCTGCTCCTCGCCGTGCGACAGATGCGGTGGCTTGCGCGAAGGCTGGAGCGCGCCGCGGAGCGTCTCGCCATCGGCGGTCGTTACGAGGACCCTCTGTGAGACCATGTTCGCCGGGTCGTGGCCGCCGAGCGTCTGGAGCCTCAAGAAACCCTTGTCGTCTATGTACTTGACGAGGTAGCCGATCTCATCGGTGTGGGCGGCGATCATCACCCGCACATCACTGTTGCCCCGCTTCGTGCCGATGACGCTGCCCATCACGTCGGTACGGACCTCGTCCGTCAGGTTTTCGAGCACTTCGCGTGCGATCTCACGCTGCTGCTCCTCGCGCCCTGGCACGCCGGGCGTCTCGATCAACCGCCTGAGTAGCGTCTCGTTGAGTGCCATGTCAATCCCTTTCCTCGAACTCGTGAACCCGATGAGCGTACCAGCAGCCCCGGAGACCGTCAAAATACCTCCCTGACTGGCGGTCGGGGTGCTGGGTCCTCCGCGAGCACGCTCCCCGAATCGGACCGGTGCCCCGGATCCGTTCGGGGTACCGGTCTTTGCGCTGGACCTTACGCTACGGGAGAAGCAGAGAGCTGCCGTAGATGTTCTGGTCGAGGCCGCAGCCATTGCCGCAGTTGTCGCCGGTGTACGGTGCGTCCCGGCGGGCGAGCACCGCCGGAGCAGCCAGGGCGATGCCCAACAACGGGCTGACGACCACAACAATGGTTCTGCGCATACGTTCCTCCTTCGGAGACGGAGCTCAAGGGTAGTCCTCTCCGCTATTTTGTGAGTATGGTAACGAAACCTCCACCCACCAGCAAGACTCGTCCGGTAGTGCTATGCCTATAGCCGCGAGAGGAGGTTGCAGGTGTAGTGGTCCCCGGGCAGTCTTCGCTCCTACAGTTTGATGCCGCTCACTCCCGAGGCGCAACCGAAGAAGTAATCGTGGTACGTCGTCCGCAGCCCGTTACGAACGAGCGCGTTTCGCATACTTCGGCAATCCCCGAACTGCTCCGTGTAGACGCCCAGCATACGATAATTTTCGGGGTTGCCCAATAGAACCCACCCGATAATCGGGATGATGTGTTTCAGGTAGAGCATGTAGAGACCTTTCAGCCACCATCCTCGCGGGATGGAGACCTCGACGAGGGAGAACGCGCCTCCCGGCCGGAGCAGGCGCGCAACCTCGGAGGCGAACACTTCTCTCTGTTCGTCCGAGAGGGTCTTCACCCCGAAGCCGCAGACGATGCGATCCGCACAGCCATCTCGCAGGGAACTAGCAAGGGCGTCCTCGCGGCGAAGCGAGATGTCGAGGTCGGGGAGGTCCGCCCGCCTGTGCTCCGCGAGACGGAGCATCCCGCCGGAGAAATCCAGTGCCACGAGACGTCCACCGGCGAGCTGTGCGGAGACGGCCTCCCAGCACTCGCCCACGCCGCACATCAGGTCGCACACGGTCATCCCGGGACCGATAGATGCTTCGCCTACGAACTGCTCTCGCCAGCGCCTGGAGAACCCGAAGGACGAGAGGTAGTTGACGCGCTCGTAGGTGCCCGACATCTCGTCGAAGAGCCGCTCCACGAAGCCGGCGTCGTAGATGTCCGGTGCACGGAACTTCAAGACTCTTCCCTGACGGGCCAGATGCGTACCGTCTCGTCGGACCCGTGCGAGGCGATGTGTCGCCCGTCCGTGAAGAACGCGACGGCCAGCACCGACGACGTGTGGTCGATCTCGTTGTATCCGTGGCTGGAATACGTCTTCAGCAGCTTGCCGTCATCCACGTGCCAGAGCCGAACTTTGCCGTCGGTCCCGCCGGTCGCCATGAGTTCGCCGTCGGGGGAGAAGGCGAGCACCGAGCCAGAGTACACCGGGCCGGAACGTACGCCGCTCTTCAGTTCCCGGACGAGGTGGCCATCGGCCATGCTCCTTAGCTTCACCGGGGCGCCGCCCTCGGCGAACAGCCGTCCGTCCGGGCTGAAGGAGATGCCTGATTCGAACTTTCCATCGAGCGTGCGGATGTGGCGTCCACTCCTCGCGTCCCAGAGCGAGATGCCGCCCCGCTTACCTCTCATAGTGAGGAAACTTCCGTCAGGAGCCCAGACTATCTGCTCCGGGCCATCCGCCAACGGCGGATGGCCCTCGATGGTTGCCAGGAGACGACCGTCGCGCACCCTCAAGATCTGTACGGCATCCGGGGTAAGCGCCGCGATGAGCTCGCCATCCGGGCTCCACACGGGCCAGCCGGTGTCTTTGGCGGTATCGATCACGCGCACCACCGAACCATCCTGGGTCCGCCGGAGCCGGATGTCTTCCACGGTGTGCTTCGGGTACTCGCCGTGCTGCACTCCCCCGGCGAGCAGCCGCCCGTCCGGGCTCATAAAGTCTACTGTCTGATCTCCAGCACGAACCGTCCCTATCCGCCGCCTCCTATCCAGGTTCCATACCTCGATGCCCTGCGGCGCGTAGATGGAGAACCGGTCACCCCGCGGGCTCAACTCATATGCGCCGGGACCGACGTGTATGCTTGCGTGCCGGTTCTCATACGTCCGGACGCTGGCGAAGGTTATCCCGGCGATCACCAATATGCCCGTGCCTGCGTATGACGCAACTCTGAGCATCTTGCTGCCCCGCCAGAGACGGAGCATCAGGCCCATCGCCCGCCCGAGCGTCGAACGCAGCATCCACCAGAGCGCCTTCTCCACCGCCGACTCGAAGGCCCATGCCTTCTCGTCGCGGTCACCGCGCATCGGTCCTCCGCTTCCGGGAGTGCGAGAGGACTTCACCGGGGCCAGGTCCTCACAACGCCTTCCCCACTGTGGAACGAGATCACACGCTCCGTATCCGGATCGAAAGCCACGCTCGTGATGCCGCCGATGCTCCCCTCGGGTCCATCGTGCGTCCGGATCAAAGTCCCATCGCTGGCCTGCCACACCTTGACCTCTTCGGCAATACCGCCGGAGGCGAGGAGGTCGCCTTCGGGAGAGAATGCCAGCGCCCATACCTCTTGCTCCTGGATCCTCTTTTCCCAAAGCAACTCTCCACTCTTCGTGTTCCACACGCACACGCCGCCCCACCCGCTCGACGCCACCAGCTCTCCATCCGGGCTGAAGGTTATGGAGTATGCGGCGCAGGAGTAGTCTTCTTGTCCTCCCGACCGCAGTTCGCGCAGGAGCCTTCCGCTGCTCGTATCCCAGAGTTGGACTCCATCGTCCATCGTCGTGGCCGCGAAGGTGTGTCCGTTCTCGTCGAAGGCCTCGGCATCGGACCACACGTCTCCTATGGAGAGGGTGTGCGTCCAACTCCTGCTTTCCCTGCTCCATATGCGCACCTCGCTCTTAGCGCCGAACGGATCGCCCGTTCCCCGAAGGGTCGAGACGGCCAGCAAAGACCCGTCCGGGCTCCAGGCGAGTTGGTCGACGGCCTCGACGGGCAGCGACGCGACCTCCGCTTCCTCGTAGACGTGTACGCGATCGTCGTCCGATGTCGCCAGCAATCTGCCGTTGGAGGCCCATACGGCCGAGTCCAGATCGTAGGTCTCCTCCCGGCTGAGCGGCAGCGCGTGCAGTCTTTGGCCTTCCGGGACGCCGTAGACCACAAACCGTGTGGGAGTGAGAACCGCTGCCCTCTTCCCGTCCTGGCTGAGGGCGGCGTCACTGCTCGGGATGCGCGTCAGTATCGTGCGCGTCTGGTACAGCCTGAAGCCCGCCGCGAGCAGCACGAGCACCGTGAGCGCGAGCGCCGCGTACGCAATCCGCCGGGGCTTCTCGCGGCGCAGGGTCCGCCGAAGCGTCGGCGCCTCTGTCGTTGCTGACGTCCTGGGAGCTACTATCCCGTACCAGGTTGCCAGGCCTCCGCCGAACCACTGGGCCACGAGAGCGAGTATCAGCGGCGGAAAGCCCGCGTAGATGAGAACGTCGCCCCAGAAATGGCCGGTCATGCCGCCGATCTGCGAGTATCCCGACGAGCGTATCAGAACCACGAACCAGAACCCCGGCAAGAGCAGCACGCCGAGCAGACTCGTCCACGTGACCGCCCGCCGGTAGAGCCGGGGTTCCGACAGCGGGAAGAAGAGCGCCCGCGTAAGAGCCGCCACCAGGCTAGCGTTCACGAACCCTACCGCCAGACCATACGCTCCCCCGAAGATCGCGCCGAAGGGGAATGCAATGAAATAGGCGAACGAGTATTGGAGCCCGCCCACCTGGACGCCGGTCATACCCCCGATCGCGGCGCCGAGCAGTGGCCGCATCTCCCGCCCGAGCGTGCGCGCCAGCGCCCACCCTCCGATGAATCCCGTCATACCAAAGAACGCCACCATCGCACGCGCGGCCCACACTTCGGAGGGCTCTATGGCCTCGCTCGCATCGGTCGAAAACATGGCGACCGCGATGATCGCGCACCCGTACAACCCGCCTAGCACCGCCCCCGCCACCGTGTACCACAGCACGCTGCGCCAGAAAACGCCCCAGAGCAACCCCCATGGTGACAGGTCAGCGTCTTGCCGATGCGTGGTCATCACGCCCTCCTGGGTTCGCCTCTGGACGGGCCGGTGGTGTTCATGCCGATGTCGTTCAGCGCGCCGGCGAGTCGGGAGAGGACGCGGGACATCGGCGGGAGTCGGAGCGCGGGCCGCAGGTACCGGAGCGTCTCGCGGGCTGATCCCACGAGTTCCCGGGTGGCACGAGCTTCGGGCGTTTTGTCGTGGAACCAGTACAGCAGGATGGCGAGGTGCAGCGCGTAGAGGACGTTCCCTAGTTCTCTCGCTTGTTTCTCACGAGGAGCGTCGCTCGCCCCACTCACGACCTTCAGGAAGACGCCGCCCATCTTCTCCCGCACGCCGGCGGTGCCCTCGCCGAGCGCGGAGAGCCGGGAGTTGGGGTCGAGCGCGCGGGCGAGGAGGGCGGCGAGGGGCCCGCGATGGGAGGATACCTGATCCAACTTCACAAGCATCGCCCACTCGAACCGCTCCGCCACCGTCCCCGCGGCCAACCCATCCCGTGCCCACTCCTCGGACTCTTCCGCCAGCCCCATGTACAACGCGAGCGCGAATTCCTCCTTCGACGCGAAGTACCTGTACGCGAGCCCCAAACTGGCCCCAGCCTCCCGCGCCACGTCCCGCATCGTCGTCGCCTCGTATCCCCTGTCAGCGAACAACTCCAACGCCGCCTCCAGAATCCGCTCCCTCGTCCGCCGCGCCTTCGGCGTCAACCCCCGCCCCAAAGGTTCCTCCATCTCATCCTCCAACAAAAATGAACGTGTTCATTTATGAGATGATAGAACGGTAGCATGAGGTTGTCAAGCTGTTATGAATTTGGATTGTTGACTTTGGAACTAGGAATTGTTCATCATATAGCCCATTCCCAACACAATTCCTGATACCGAGTCCGGGTGAATGCTAACGGCACGAGAGGGTGCCCGCCACCGCGCACGGGACTACTACTCCTGCCACTGGATTCCCGCTTTCGCGGGAACGACGGGTAAGGGAGAGCATCGACGTGTCGCAGTCCAGACACGCGCTCCTTCAAACGGGCTCGGTACGACCTGCTGACAAGCGGAGGCGTAAGCCGGAGCGTGCTGAAATGCTGACGAGCGAGGGCCCAAGGCCCGAAGCGTGCTGAGACGCTGAAATGCTGCTCTAGGCTTCGCGCTCCTGGGTGCGGCGGGCTTCTAGCAGCTTGCCTGAGAGGTAGAAGCTCAGGCCGAAGTAGTAGACGAGGTAGAGGATGGAGAATGCAAGGATGCGAGGGTTGGGTTCAGGCATCTGCCAGAGGATGGCGGCGCAGCTAGCGAGCCACAGGGCTGTGAGCGGGAGAGAGAGTTTGCGGAAGGCGACAGTGCGCGTCGGGTAGACGTAGCGGATCGGGACGAAGACCAGGAACGAGCAGGCCACTAGTATGGCTGCGAGCATCAGCGGGCCCGGATGGAAGACTATGGCGTAGAAGGCGACGACGTTGAAGTAGCTTGGAAAGCCGAGGAAGTAGTGATCCTCGGTCTTGGCGTCCACGCGGCAGAACTGGTAGCTGGAGGCCAGGAGCGGCAGTGCGGCCAGGACTATCCCCGCGTTACCGTCGGGCAGGTACCCCTCGCTCCACAGGAGGACCACGGGGGCGAAGACGTAAGTCATGTAATCGACTATGTTGTCAAGAAGCGCCCCGTCGAAGAAGGGTAGTGCCTCCCTGACCCTGAAGCGGCGGGCGAGGAGACCGTCTGTTGAGTCGATGAGGAGCGAAGCGAGCATCAGCCACAGCGCCTTTACGGCCTCACCCTGGAAAGCGGCGACGAGCATCAGGAGCGCGAGCACGGCGCCGCTCGCCGTGTACAGGTGCACGGCCACAGCCTTCGACCTGAACCAGGATGGCGTATCCGGGTTGTCCACGTCGGTAGCTTCCTCTATCCAGTCGTCCCTGATCTCCGCCATACTCAGTACTTAATGATACCAGCCAGAACGGGGTGGCTTCTACATCCGCGGGCCGGCCCGCAGCGGGCGGATACGGTTTATGGCAGCAGCCAACTCCTGGGCGCGAGGCAGGCTCATCTCGCCAGGATGTCCCTGGAAGCTACCCAGAGGGTCGAGGCCTTTCTCCGAGACGGAGGCCAGAGCGCCCCGGACGAGCTCTCCCATCCCACGGATCCCTCCGGCGGCGGCCCACTCCCCGATGATACGGGCTATAGCCTCGGTCTGTCCGACCTCAGCGAGCTGCTCCAGGTAGGAGAGGTCTACCCGCTCGCGCCCCAGCTCGATGGCGTGAAGGCCCCTGCCACGGGCACTCTGACGTTCGCCTCGTCTCAGGTCTACCGAGGAGGCCCTGATAGTGCGCTCCCGGGGCGGAGGCACGTCTCTGTCCGTGAGCGGAGCGCGGGGCGGGAACTTCCCGGTGATCTCGCGGGAGCGGGCCGTCGCCTCGGAGGGCGAGTATTCCTCGAGCAGGATCACACGGTCGGCGACGTCGAGGTAGTCTCCGACGCCCCCGACGACCACGACCGTAGAGACGCCAAGGGAGCGGTGGAGGGGACGCACGAAGTCTATAAACGGCGAGATGGGCTCGCGCCTCACCAGCTCGCGCATCCTCTCGTCCCTGATCATGAAGTTCGTCGCGCTCGTGTCCTCGTCCACGAGCAGGAGCGACGTCCCTACCTCGATGGCCTCGGCGATGTTCGCAGCCTGCGAGGTCGAGCCCGAGGCGTTCGGCGTCGAGAAGTCCTCCGTGGTACGGCCACCGGGGAGGACCCCGATCATGGCCGAGATGTCCACCCCGGAGACGCTCCTGCCGTCCTCGGCCCTGACCTTGACAGCATCCTCTCGCGCGACCACTAGCTCCCTACCGTCCCCAGGCACGTGGTCGTAAACCCCCCACGAGAGCGCCGAGAGGAGCGTGCTCTTCCCGTGGAACCCACCCCCGGCAACGAGCGTGACGCCCTCAGGAACCCCCATCCCAGTGACGACGCCCCTGTTGGGCAGTTCCACCTCCGCTCTGTACTCTTCCGGGCTACGGAACGGTATGGCACCGCTTTCGAGTGGCCTGTCACTCGCCCCGCTCTCCCTCGGCAACACCGCCCCTTCAGCGACGAACGCGACCAGACCAAGGTCGGACAGTAGACCCCGCAGGTGGTCCGCGTCCTCGACCGTCTCGACATGGAGCCTCGCCTTCTCCACGACTATGCCACCCTCAGGAGCCGGGATGAGTCCCCTACGCACGACCTCGGGCAACTCTTCCAGCAGCACTGTTCTGGCCGCGCGGGCGTCGACGCTTCGGCCTCGCGCGGGGAGGCCCACGGCCATGCGGGCCTCGACGTATCCGGGCTCGACGACCATCGAGGTGCGTGGTAAGACGACCTGGGAGGCTCGCTGTATCTCGACCCGCCCGCTCCCGCCCGAGCCCCGGTCTCCGTGCACTACGCGCCGGATCTCCCTCTCGACGCTCCGGGTCAGGAAGTCCTCGAAGGCGACCCTACGTACAAGGTTCGCGAACAGATCCCGGTCGAAACGGTTCTCTTTGGTTCTGACCCGGATCAGGGAAGGCGGGGCGAAGGGATCCCGCTGCACCCTGTCTACGACGAGCGTGAAAGAACGGAAGTCGTGAGAGCCGGAGAGGTCTCTGTAGGCCCCGTATCCCTTGCGGTCTATGCGGTCGAGCGTCGAGCGGAGGTGCTGCATCTCTACCCCCGGCGGTAGACGTCTCGCCGGTGTCCGATGAGAAGAATGGTTACCGTGCGCTGATAGTCGTCTATCTCGTAGACAACACGGTAGACTCCGACGCGGATGCGCCAACCTTCACGGTTCTGAAGTTTACGACTCCCTGGCGGATGAGGATCTTCGACCAGTTGGTTCACCGTCCGAGTTAGGCGCTCGCGGGCACGATCCGGCAACCCGGCGATGGCTTTACGAGCCTTCCTCTTGAGTACGAGGTTATACAGCGTCCTGGTGCCTGCGCTTGGCCCGCTCTTCTTCGATCTCCTTCTTGGCCTGTTCCCACGGGATCAACTCGTCTTCCCCACGTTCGAGTTCGGCCTTTGCCTCATCGTAAGCTTGAGTTGCGAGTACGTCTTCCAGTTCCTCCAACTCTTCGATCAATCGCTCGTATTCCTCGATGGGCAGGAGGACGCTTACGTGCTTGCCATTCTCGTCCACCACGTATTGAGCACCCATCTTCTCACCTCCTCCCTTGGTTGTAGGTCTTCTCGAGATTTTCCTTTAGTCTAGTCCCATTCTGGATGCGGCGTCGCGCAACACGGGACGGGCGACGGCCCGGGCCTTCTCGGCGCCGGATTCCAGAAGAGCGTCCAGCTCCCTCGGATCATCCAGCAGCTCCAGCGCCCGCTCCCTGATTGGAGAGAGGCCTTCCACGACTACCTCGGCGAGGTCCTTCTTGAAGTCCCCGTAGCCCTTGCCCCGGTACTGTCCCTCGACCTCGGGTACGGTCCTGTTCGACAAGCCGGCATAGATGCCGAGAAGGTTGGAGATGGCCGGCTTATCGGGGGTCGCGGTTACCTCGGTACCTGAATCGGTCTTCGCGCGACGGATCTTGCGCCGTATTTCGTCGGGCTCGTCGAGGAGCGAGATGTAACCTCCTGGGGTCGGGCGGCTCTTGCTCATTTTCGCGGTCGGCTCGTCGAGGGCCATGATCCTCGCCCCGGTCTTGGGGATCATAATCTCTGGGACGACGAAGGTATCGCCGTAGAGGTTGTTGAACCGCCGCGCGAGCGTCCGGGCGAGCTCGAGGTGCTGGCGCTGATCCTCGCCGACGGGTACGAGGTGGGCATTGTAGAGGAGGATGTCGGCGGCCTGCAGAACGGGGTAAGCGTAGAGCCCGACACTCGCGGCTTCGGCCCCGCCCCTCTGCGTCTTATCCTTGAACTGCGTCATGCGAGAGAGTTCGCCCACTTTAGCGACGCAGTTCATGAGCCAGCAGAGCTCCGCGTGCTCGCCGACGCTGCTCTGGCGGAAGATGATGGCCCTCGAAGGATCGAGGCCCGCAGCGAGGTAGATGGCCGCGATCTCTCGCACGCTGCTCCTCAGTACCTTCGGGTCCCGCGGCGTCGTGAGCGCGTGCAGATCCACGATGCAGTAAAAAGTCTCGTAGTCGTCCTGGAGGGCGACGAAGTTCTTCAACGCCCCCAGATAGGTACCTAGATGGGACGTGCCGCTCGGTTGGATTCCGCTGAAAACGCGCTCTTTGCTGTGCATGGTAGTTATTCTAACGGACTTGGAGGAAGTTGAGCCGGCTCAGTACCGGCCCAACCTCCATTACCGGAGAACTAGAGTAACCAGACCTATCTCAAGGGAGCGTATCCCAGAATTCGCAGCTCGCCGGCTATGATCATGTGTCCGGTGTTGTTCGGATGAATTCCGTCGAAACTAAGATAACCTTTGGATTTCGGATCCTCATCGCCGAGCGTCCCGTTGAAGGCCAGATACACCGGGGCGTAGGGTACACCCTCTGTGTAAGAGGTGGTGGCGATGTGACGGTTGACCCTGTCGACATACTTCTTGAAAACCTGGAAGTCGTTCATCCCGCCGTCATCCTGCCAGGTGTCGGAGACTATGTCGGTCCTGACGTAGGGGTTGTAGATATCCATTGTTCGCACGATTGTGTTGCTGGTCGAACGCAACTCGAGAACCTCCGCCGTGATGGCGGTCCAGTTGGTCTTTAGTGTCGCCACGCTAGCCCGGAGGCAGTCCTGGTTGTCGTCCCCACCGCAGGTTCCGTTCTTGTAAGACTTGCGGGCTGCCCTGAGGTCGTTCCCGCCTATATTCCAGGTCACGATCTCAGCCTCACGGGTGGCGCGTCGGAACGTCGGATCGTTGCTGAGCGCAGAGAGCAGTTGGGAACTGGTCCATCCGTTCCGGCCGAGGTTTGTGCGTGTGACCGCTACTCCAGTGTCGGTCTCAATGTGCGCTTCGTAGCGGGGCACATAGCCCTTGAACGCACCGTAGCCTGTGGCCAGAGAGTCGCCGAGTGCCACATAGTCCCACGAGGTGGGCGCGGCGAGAGTGGTTCCCTGCGAAGCACCGACGAGGAGGACCACGACAAGGATGAGCCTCAGCAAGCGCCGTAGGGTGCCTGCCATGTCTGGTCGCCGGGCGAGGCCCGTGACTCTGCTCTCCTCCTGCATAATCCCCTCCTACGTTCACCATGTTGCAGGGGCACTCTACACTATCGAGGAGAAATGGTACATCCCCAGATGAATCATCTTCTTCTAACGGACGTATCGGGGTCTGCTAAACGTCCTCTGATGTATCCTGTGCCTCTGTTTCCAGAGAGAGGACGTATCGTCCGCCTGGAACGACCAGATCGTCGGCGGTTACGCCTCGTACTGGATCTACCAGCACCTCGGCAACCTCTCCCCCGAAGCACTCGACGAGGACGACCTCTACAAGAAGGTCGCAGGCGCGGACGACGCCTGGCCATCCTGAGCGACTTCGCCTACCGCGCCCACCGCGGAGCGGACGGCACCCGCTGGAGCTATCATCTCGACTTCGGCAACACGCGTCTCCTGATGATGGACCCCGCGGTGGCAGGGTGCTGGAAGAGGATCGCCGCTCGATGGTCGACGCCGACGAATGGTCCTGGATCTCAGACAATGCGACCGGCGGCTTCGACCACCTCCTCATCGGCACATCTCTGCCCCTGCTCCTCGGCCCCGGCATGCACCACATCCAGAGCTGGGACGAGAGATTATGCTCCGGTGCCTGGGGAAAGAGCGCCGCACGCTGGGCTGAGGGCTTTCGGCGCTCCGAAGACCTCGACCACTGGGCCTCCTTCCACGACTCGTTCGCCGCGATGGTGGGCCTGCTGGGAGATGTAGCGAGCGGAGAGAAGGGGGAGCCGCCCTCAACCGTCCTGATCCTCTCCGGCGACGTCCACCACGGCTACCTCGCCGAAGCCACCCTCGCCGGCAGCCCGAAGAGCTGCATCTACCAGGCCGTCTGCTCCCCCCTCCGAAACGCTCTCCCGAGCAAGAAGTCCTTCCTGCAGAGCCACTCCTGGGCGAAACTTGCCATCTTCGCTGCTCGCCTCCTCGCCCGCCTCGCAGGAGAACCCCTCACCTGGCGCCTCGCCCACGACACCACGTTCTTCGACAACCAGATCGCCACCCTCGAGCTCGAAGACCGGAGTGCCACAATCACCTTCGAGAAGGCGGTCCTCGACGCCTCGAGAGAACCGACCCTGGAAAAACTCTACCAATACCATCTAACGTAGAGCGCGACAGGTCACGTCTGAAGCCAAACTACGAGCCAGCGGCCCTTTCTATCTCCCTTGCCGCTGCTACGACCAGTTGCGAAAGCCGCTGGCCCGGACTCTCCCCGAGACGCGAGATGGGACCGCTAACGCTTACCGCCGCCCTCAGCCTGCCGTCCTCCCCGAATACGGGCGCGCTGACGCTGGCCACCCCGGCTTCCCGCTCGGCCACGCTCTCAGCCCAACCTCTGACCCTGATCCCTCGTAACTGGGCCGCATCAGGCCTTCCATCGATCCCTCCAAGTGCCCACGCCAGCAAGACCTTCCCCGCCGATCCCCGCGAGAGCGGCATGATAGACCCTACGGGTACGGTGTCCCTCAGACCGGTCACCCGCTCCACAGCGGCTACGCACACCCTCTGCTCGCCCTCCCGCACGTAGAGCTGCGTGCTCTCCTCACTCTCGTCCCTTAACTCTTCCAGCACGGGCCGCGCCCGCTCCACGAGACCTACCCCTGCAGCCCTGTTCCCCCACCCAAGCAGCCTCAAGCCAAGTACGTATCGTCCATCCCGCCGCGATACGAGGTGGTGCGTCTCCAACGCCGATAAGAGCCTGTGCGCCGTGGGACGCGGCAACCCGGTCCCCTCGACCACCTCAGACAGCGACGCAGGACCATCACCCGAAAGAAAAGCCAGGATCGCTACAGACTTGTCCAACACCCCGACCCCGCTCTTGCTTCCGGAAGAAAGAACTTCTACACTGTCCATATGTCGGTCATTATGTCTCACATTTCGAGATGTAGCAAGGGAGTGTAATCCTGGCTCGCGAGTGGGACGCAGGCGAGTATGAGAAGCTCTCCGCGCCGCAGACCCGTTGGGGGGGCGAGGTTCTGGGGCGTGTGGAAGTACGTGGGGACGAGGCTGCGATCGATGCGGGTTGCGGTACTGGTCGGGTGACCGAGCTATTGCTGGCGAAGTTACCCGAGGGGTCTGTGCTGGCCATAGACGGTTCTCGGGCGATGGTCGAGGCGGCGAGAAGACGGTTTGCCGGAGAGCCGAGGGTTCGGGTGGAGCGTCAGGATCTGTTGTCGCTGGAGGTAGAGGAGCGTGTGGATCTGATCTTCTCTACGGCAACGTTCCACTGGATATGGGACCATGACCGTCTCTTCGAGAACCTGGCGCGGGCCTTGAAGCCGGGCGGGCGCCTCGTCGCCCAGTGCGGGGGCGAGGGCAACATCTCCCGCGCCACGAGGGCGACGAAGGAGACGATGAAAGAGGAACGCTTTTCGGACTATTTCGTGTGCTGGCATGACGACAAGTACTATGCCGACGCCGGGACGACGGCGAAGCGCCTCGAGGCCGCAGGCTTCGAGGAGGTCCAGACCTGGCTGCACGACGAGATCGCAGCCTTCGATTCGGTGGACAAGCTCGCCCGCTTCGTCGGGACGATCGTGCTGGGCGGGCACCTGAAGGAGTTACCTGAGGAGGAGCAGTTGCCTTTTGCAGCAAGGGTGGCGGAGAAGGTGGCCGGGGTGGACGGCAGGCCCGCCCTGGATTACGTCCGTTTGAACATGATGGCGAGGAGGTCGGCGTGACGGTCGGGGCTTTGTTCGGGCAGGCTGCGTGGGACTATGACAGGACCAGGCGGAAGCTCGTGCCTGGTTTCGACCGCTTCTACGGGGCCGTACTGGAGAGTATCCCTTTCCGAGAAGAACGGGAGATCCGGGTGCTCGACCTTGGGGCCGGGACGGGACTCCTTAGTGCGGTGGTGGCTGGGAAGTTTCCGCGGGCGCAGGTGACACTTGTGGACCTCTCGGTGGAGATGCTCAGGGTGGCGCGCCGGCGCTTCTCGGGGGAACAGAGTCGTTTCGAGTTTCGGACCATGGATTATGCACGCAAGCCTTTGCCCCGAACAGAAGGAGGTTACGATCTCGTGGTGTCCGCGCTTTCGGTCCACCATCTCACGCATGGCGACAAGAGGGAGCTGTTCGAAAAAGTCCACGATTCACTCGCTGGAGGTGGCTATTTCGTCAACGCGGATCAAATCTCCGGCGAGACGCCTGAGGAAGAGGATCTCTACGTGGAATGGTGGCTGCGGCGGGTGCGCGAAGCGGGCGTCTCGGAGGAGGACCTGGCCGCCGCGCTCTCGCGCATGAGGGCCGACAGAAACGCGACGCTCGGGGCGCAGCTCCTCTGGCTCGGGGAGGTCGGTTTCGAGGGGATCGGGTGTAGATACAGAGACCACAGGTTCGCGGTCTACAATGGTAGAAAGGGATACGGGAACCTGGAGAACAGGAAGGATGATGATGGGTAAGCCGAAGACGCTGGTAGAGAAGGTCTGGGAGAAGCACGTGGTGCGCAGCGCCGAGGGTGAGCCCGACCTCATCTACGTAGATCTGCACCTGGTTCACGAGGTGACGAGCCCGCAGGCTTTCGAGGGCCTGAGGCTAGCCGGCAGGGGGGTGCGCCGTCCCGATCTGACCCTTGCGACGATGGACCACAACGTCCCGACGTCGGAGTTCGGCATGCCCATCGAAGACAAGGTCTCGGCAAGGCAGATGGAGGCCCTGAGGAACAACTGTGAGGAGTTCAGCATCAAGCTCAATGAGTGGGGCTCCATCGGGCAGGGCATCGTGCATATCATCGGGCCTGAGACAGGCCTTACCCAGCCAGGGCTCGTGATCGTCTGCGGCGACTCCCACACGGCCACCCACGGTGCGTTCGGCGCGCTCGCTTTCGGCATCGGGACGAGCGAGGTCGAGCACGTCCTCGCCACACAGACGCTTCCCCAGAGCCGGCCTAAGACCATGGCCGTCACCGTCGAGGGCGAGCTTCCCGCCGACGTCACGGCCAAGGACCTCATGCTCGGCATCCTGAACCGCATAGGGACGGGCGGCGGAGTCGGGCACGTCATAGAGTACAGGGGTGAGGCCGTCAGGCAGCTCTCGATGGAGGGCCGCATGACCGTGTGCAACATGTCCATCGAAGGTGGGGCCAGGGCAGGCCTCGTAGCCCCGGACGAGACGACCTTCGAGTACCTCGAAGACAGGGAGTACGCTCCCAAGGGCGAGCATTGGGACGCCGCGGTCGAGGAGTGGAAAGAGCTCCCGACCGACGAGGGCGCCGAGTTCGACAAGGAGGTCGTGATCCAGGCTGAGGATCTGGTTCCCTACGTCTCCTGGGGCACGACCCCGGCTCAGACCGTTCCGCTCGACGGCGAGGTCCCTGAGCCGCAGAGCGATGGCCACGAGAGGGCGCTCAAGTACATGGCGCTCGATCCGGGAACCCTTATCCGGGATATAGAAGTGGACACCGTCTTCCTCGGGTCTTGTACCAACGCCCGCATCGAGGACCTGCGCGCCGCCGCCGGCGTCCTGGAAGGCCACAAGGTCAAGGAAGGCATTAGGGCGATGGTCGTCCCTGGTTCTATGCGCGTAAAGAAGCAGGCCGAGGAAGAAGGACTCGCCGAGATCTTCACCGAGGCAGGCTTCGACTGGCGCAACGCGGGGTGTTCGATGTGCCTCGGCATGAACCCCGACATACTGCAGCCAGGCGAGCGGTGCGCCTCGACCAGCAACCGCAACTTCGAGGGGCGCCAGGGCAAGGGTGGCAGAACGCACCTGGTTAGTCCCGTGGTGGCCGCCGCGACGGCCGTAATGGGCAGGTTCGCCTCGCCGAGCGAGCTCGGCGTACCGATGGAGGTGGGTTAGATGGAGCCTGTCGAGCGCGTCTCTGGGACCGCGCTTCCGCTTGGTTACTCGGACGTGGACACTGACCAGATCGTCCCTAGCGACGCCCTCAAGCGCATCGAGCGCACCGGCTTTGGTGAGTACCTGTTCTCCAGCTGGCGCGAGGACGAGGACTTCATAATGCACAGGGCCGAGCATAAAGACGCCGTGATCCTGATCGCGGGCGAAAACTTCGGCTCTGGTTCAAGCCGCGAGCACGCGGTCTGGGCGATACAAGATCACGGCTTCGGCGCGGTAATCGCCCCTTCCTTCGCTGACATCTTCAAAAACAACTCGACCAAGAACGGCCTACTCGCCATCGACTTGCCCGAGAAGACCGTCAAGAACCTTCTTCAGGCCGTCAAGGAAGACCCTGAGACCATGATCACGATCGAACTCGACGAGCTAACCGTTACAGCACCCAACGTCCGCGAGACCTTCGAGATGGACGACTTCACCCGTCGGCGCATCATGGAAGGACTCGACGACATAAGCCTCACGCTGACTTACGAGGAGGATCTCGAAACATTCGAACGTTCGCGGCCAGGGCACTTACCGCGCGTGCAGTAGCCTCAGTATAGGAAAGGTTAATCTTCGCAGGTCACGAGGAGATGCTCCCGATGGTAGGCGAGATGGTCCTGGTTGATGTGGTGGTCTCTGTGAACAGTGAGGTCACCCTCAGTGCAGATCAACGATAGATCAACTGCAATCGAGATGGCGCCGTTGTCGAAGAGCACGTGATGATTCGGACATAGGCAGAGGATATTGTCTTTTGTGTCCGGCCCGTTGTGTGGCGCACCGAGCGGGCGTATGTGAGCAGCTTCTGAGTATGGACCAGCGGGGCATTCTAGGCGGGTTCCGCAGATCTGGCATCTGTGGTCGTAAAGTGCTTTGACTGCTCTTGCCTGTACCGTATCTCTAATGATCCGCGATACCCTCACTTCTCGGCGGTTCGGAACCGAATAGTCGCCGGGGTCCTCGGCGATTATTTCTTGACCAACAGTTGTATTCTCCGGAATCTTCTCAAGGCGGAAGCGCCAGATTTTGAACCCCGACTTGCCAACCTCATGCCAGAAATCTTCGACCACGTACAATCCATCGTAGCTGTAGCCGGAGGGTGGTGAATACGGCGAGTCGTGACTGGCACCTCGAATAACACGGACTGGAAGGCCATTCTGCTTACTGAGCGCGAGAGCCCGGTTCCCGCGGGTGAAGGGCTGATCGTGGGTCTGCTGCCCCGTACGTGGGTCTCTCCCTCCATGCCCAGTGTAAATGATCATATCATTGTAGTCTGCATCGTCTTCATAGCCACCGGAAAGAACTATTGATTCCGCTCCCTCTGTCTGACTTCCAGAGATGCCCGCCTGAGTTGGTATGTGAACCCTACTCGCGTTCAGTTCAGAGCGGTTCTCGAAGAGGCTTCCTTCAGGGTAACCGGGTACGTGTCCGAAGAGCCGTTCCGCCATACATATGCCTACCGGATCATCTGTTCGCGAAGGTCTGAGAATTCAAACGTAAACATAGTGAGCATTGTATTCGGCAGCCTTGCCACAGGCTAGAATTGAGGCGGTCGACCTATTTGAGGGGAGAAGAGATGATCGAAGTCGCGATCATGGTCGAGGGGCAGGAGGGTGTGGACTGGGATCGCTGGCGGCGTCTGGCGCGGGCGGTCGAAGACCTCGGATACGCTGGTCTGTACCGCTCCGATCACTTCCCAAACAAACGGACGGGATCCTACCGGAATGGCCTGGAGCTGTGGGCCTCGCTCGCGTGGCTGGCGGACAATACCAGCCGCATAGAGTTCGGACCCCTGGTCTCGCCCGTCTCGTTCCGGCATCCTGTAATCACAGCCTGGCAGGCCTCGGCCGTGGACAACCTGGCCGAGGGGCGCCTCCGGCTCGGCCTTGGCGCAGGCTGGAATGAGTGGGAGCATGAGACCTTCGGCTTCGAGGTGCTAGACACGGACCGCCGGTTTGTTCGCTTCGAAGAGGGGCTCGAGGTCGTGACCCGGCTGCTCCGCAACGATGAGCCTGTGTCTTTCGACGGCAAGTTCTACAGCCTTCGCGACGCCCTGCTCATGCCACGCTCGCCGCGGCCGGGAGGGACCCTTGTGGTCGTCGGGGGCAACGGTGTGCGGAGGACGCTCCCGCTGGCTGCCCGCTACGCTGACGAGTGGAACGCCGTCTTTCTGAAGGCGGAGGCTTTCATGGATCTCAACGCCCGCCTCGACGAGTTGGTGCGCGAGGCCGGGAGGGCGCCCCAAGAGGTACGCAGAACCCTGATGACCCGCGTCATCTTCGGCCGCACGGAGGCCGACGTAGACCGCAAGCTCGACGGGGCTTTGCGGGATCACCTCCCCGCCGCCGTCCTCGTAGGGACGACGGGCGAGATCGTCGAGCGGCTCGGACAACTCTCTGAGGTCGGCGTGCAGCGGGCAATGCTGCAATGGCTGGAGGTGGACGACATAGACGCCCTGGAGGCAATGGCGCACACGGTCCTGCCGCAACTCACAGCGGGTTGAGGAATGCCCATTCCTCAACCCGCGCTGGTCAGCATTTCAGCCAGTCAGCTTTTTGTTTGCCGTTTGCAGGGTGGCGGGACGACCCCGACGAGTAGATAATGGCACGATGTCAGATCGCGCGAAGCTCATCGGGTTCAACCACGTAGCCCTCGAGGTCGGGGATATAGAGGAGGCACTCGAATTCTACGGCCGCCTCTTCGAGATCGAGTTGCGAGGACGCGGACCCAGGATGGCGTTCATAGACGCTGGAGACCAGTTCATCGCCATAGCCGAAGGCGAGAACCGCTCCCCCGACAAGCACAGGCACATCGGGATGGTGGTTGACGACAGGAGGGTGGTCAGGCGGGCACTCAGGGAGCTGGGAGTTGAGATCCTTCCGGGCAGGGGCCTAGATTTCCTCGATCCGTGGGGCAACCACTGGCAGGTCGTTGACTACTCCGAGATCCAGTTCACCAAAGCGCCTGAAATCCTCGAGGGCATGGGCCTCAAGGAGTTGAAGAAGTCTCAGAAAGCACTGGAGGAACTGCGTAAGAAAGGTCTCGCCCCCGGGTGAGTTCGCAGAGTTAGCCCGGGTCTTTGCGCCGGCCGCCACCGAGAACAAGAACCGGACGCTAAAAACCCGAAGGCGCCGCTGCGGGTTGGGCGGATCGCGCGGATAACCAACGTGTGTACGACGTACAGCGACGAAGAAACCAAGAGAAGACCCGACAGGGAAACCGGGTCTTCTAAGGAGAGTGGGGGATGCGAACCTACGAGACGACTAGCTTCGTCAGGCGCCTGGTGGGCGCCTTCCACCGCTCGTTCACGCTGCCGTGATACGCCGTACTAGTGCCACCGCTACGACTCCGGAGCAAGCCAGCGTGAGGGCAGCGGTCAAGGGTAGCCAGGCGCTCCCCCCGGTGTCTGGCAGCGGGCGCGCCGGCGCGGAAGGGCTAGCTGTCACGCTTGCGGAGGCGTTAGCACTTGCGCTCGCAGAAGCGCTCGCTGTCGCGCTTGCGCCCGTGCTCACGTTGTCTTGCACCAGAAGGACGTCAAGACTGTCGGCATAGACTGTGCCGACCGCGAAAGCGCTGTAGACACCGCCCGAGGCCAGCGCGGCATCAGGGGCCGTCAGGACCGTCTGGCGCGTTCCGGCGGAATTCACGTCGAGCGTGTAGGTCCCGGCGGGCACCTCAGCGTAGGGGGTATCCTCTGGGAAGCTCAGGTCCGTGACCAGAGGTTCGCCGTCCCTGGGCACCACGTCGACGGGGCCCGCGTCCGGCGAGGCGTGAATGACGCGTAACTTGGCGTTACCCGCAGAGGGAGCCCTCAGGTCGTCCTGGTAGACCTGCGCGGTTATCGAGCCGTCGGTGACCAGGCCCACAGCCGCTATGGTGTAAACGCCGCCTGCGGCCAGCTTCACTGGCACGTCGATGACCGGTGTCGAGGTGTCACCCGAGGCGTAGACAGTAACCTGCTGCGTACCGGCAGGGAGCGACAGGTATGAGGAGACGGTAGTGTAGGGGACATCGGTGAGCGCTGGCTCATCGTTGACGTAGACGTCGACGTTCGGGGCGTCGGGCGAGAGGTGGGCCACCCGCATCTGAGCCTCTCCACTCCCTTGGGCAAGGACTGGTGCCGCCAAGGCGAGCGCCGCGAGCAGCGTCAATCCCAAGATGAGCACCTTACGAAATATGTTGCTCAACAGTAACCTCCTCGTCGATCATGTTCACAGATTGCGTACTGACGCAATGATCAGGAATGCTTGTGTCTCACATGTCGCGTATTACACATCACCCCTTTTAGGCGTTTATGCTGCTGCACCCGAGTTTGCGAAAATCTCACCAGGTCGTCTCTTCGAGAGCCGCGGGGTAATGGATATCCTGCGGTTCCGTACCTCGATGAGACCGGCGCGCTGAAACTCGCTCATCTCCTTGGAGACGGCCTCCCTGGTGGAGAAGATCATGTTCGCCAGGTCCTGGTGCGTGAGGCGCACCTTGAGGGTCGTGAACGAGCCGTCGGACTCTCCGAAGCGCTCGCCCAGGTGCGAGAGTAATGTGGCCAGGCGCGCCGATACCTCCCTGTTCAGAAGACCTCCGATCGTCTCGTTGGACTGCCTGAAGCGCTCGGAGAAGGCAGAGAACAGCTTCAGGGCAAACTCCGGGTGGCGCTTTATGGCTTCTTTGAAGACAGACTTTCGCACCACGGCAACCCGGGCGTCGGTGACCGTCTCGGCGAAGGCATTCTGGCGAGGCGTCTCCTCGAGGCTAAGCTCGCCGAAGACGTCCCCCTCCGCCAACAGCGCGACCGTGGCCTCCTTGTAGTCGCCGTAGATCTTGTACAAGCGCACCGTGCCCTCTAGCAACACGTGAAGGTGACCATCCGGATCGCCGGGGGCATAGATGGTCTCCTTGGCCCCGAAGCGCCGCTCGGCCACCCGGATGCCCGCCCTCGCAAAATCCTCGAGGCAAAGATGAGGCTGCCTCGCGGCAGGCGCAAGGGCCTCGACGTAGTGGCTGAACATTATGGGCGCTCTCCTTTCGAAACGTTGAACCTCGTATCGCACATCACGCCGTTCCTTTCCTCATATGACTAGAACGAGTATGGTCCGGGAGCGTCCGGGTGCCATCGGATTTTCCGACTAGCTGTGACCGGGTAATTGGGCCCAGGGTCTTCGTCCCAGTTCGTCGTGGGAGGAGCGGCGTTCGCCTAGTTCGCGGCGCCGATGACGCTGCCTCTGGCGGGCGCCCGTTACGAAGGTGTATAAAGTAGAGTAGGCAACGTAAGTTGGTTTGATAGGCGACTTGTAGCAGGTGGGATCGCATATGAGGGCAATCAATGGATGGTCCTGACAGACTGCGGTTGCTCGAAAGGGCGGTGACCGCCAGCACCAACTCCATCGTGATCTCCGACCCTAACCAGCCCGACGACCCACTCGTTTACGTAAACCCTGCCTTCGAGATGACTACTGGTTACGCTGCCGAGGAGGTCTTGGGCCGCAATTGTCGCTTCCTGCAGGACGAAGACCGGGACCAGCCGGCGCTAGAGGAGCTCAGGACGGCTGTCCGCGAGGGGTGCCACTGCACCGTTGTTCTCAGGAACTACCGTAAGGACGGGACCCTGTTCTGGAACGAGCTTAGCATCTATCCCGTTCGTGATGAAGAGGGACGCGTGACCAGCTTCGTCGGGGTTCAGAACGACATTACTGAGCGCATCAGGGCCGAGGAGATCCTTTCGGAGATCCGTCGTGCCGAACGTCGCAGGATAGCCCGGGATTTGCACGACATAGTACTCCAGGACCTCTCAGGCGCGCTTCAGTCGTTGCGGCTTACCCACCTGCAGGCCAAGAGTTCCGGGACAAGTCTCGACTTCGATGAGGAACTCGGGGCACTCGGGCGGGCGAGCTCGGGTCTGCGCAGCGCCATCTACGACCTGAGGCGCGAGAAGGAGCGGCCGTTCTTGGAGTCGGTCGAATCGTTGGTGGAGCTGAACCAGCAGGCCACACCCGAGCGCGGGATACGATTGGTCATCGAGGAAGGGTTCAGCGTAGGCCTCTCCGGTAAGGAGAGCGTAGAGTTGTTGCGCGTACTGCAGGAGGCCCTCACGAACGTACGGCGTCACTCCGCAGCGAGGAATGTCGAGGTGGGGTTGAGGATGCAAGACGAAGCCATTCTGATAGTTGTCGCCGACGATGGTCGGGGATTCGATCCCGGGTCGGGTAGGGCAGGCGTCGGACTCTCGGCGATGCGCGAGCGGGTCGAGGGGCTGGGAGGGGAGTTCGAGGTGAGGAGCCAACCCGGCCAGGGCACGGAGGTTAAGGTCAGGATTCACCCGGGGGGCGGTACTCCAGATCCCGGACGTCTATGACGCCTTCCCTTACGGCGTAGATCACCGCCTGGGTTCTGTCGAAGATGTGCAGCTTCCTGTAGATGTTGGAGGTGTGATTGCGTACCGTCTTCTCCGAGATGCCCAAAGAGTTTGCTATCTGCCTGTCGCTCATGCCGTGGGCCAGAGCCTTGATGACTTCGAGTTCCCTCTCGGTCAGCGGAGGCGCGAGATGAGTACCCCCCGCGGGCCTGTCGCCCTCGAAGGTGTTGAGCATCTTCTGGGCGAGGTCTGGGGCGACTATGGTATCGCCCGCGTAGACCGTGTGGATCGCACGCGAGAGATCCTCGGGTTCTGAGTCCTTTAGTAGGTAGCCCTGCGCGCCCGCCTTTATGCCCTCGAAGACGTGCTCGTCTTCTTCGTGGCCCGTGAGGATGACTACTGCGGTCTGCGGCAGAAGATCCTTGATCTCGCGCGTGGCGCTGATGCCGTCCATCTTAGGCATGGAGATATCCATCAGGACGACGTCCGGCTCTTCCTTGCGGCAGAGCGCTATGGCCTCCTCGCCGTTGTATGCTACGCCTACCACCTCGACGCCGGGCAACATGTCTACGAGGCCGGAGAGACCCTTCGTGAAGAGCCGCTGGTCGTCCACTACCGCCACGCGGATGATATCTTCGCCTACTTTGTTCAAATACCTCACGCCCTTTGCCCCTTCGAATTCCGGTCCGACTCTAACTGTATCCGCTGTCCACCAAGTGTGTCACAGATGAACCGGTGGAGATCCTAAGTACTTCGTCCCTTGAATGATCGTGAGCGCGGGCAGCGTTGTCGACGGATTTTTGGACCACGCCAAGCTGGGTAATTCTGGGTAGGGCATCCGACCCATTGTGCACCGCATGTACTATAAAGGCCAGAAGATGCGGATCTGCCAGCTGCTCTTTCCGAGTGGCGGTCGACAGGGAGGAGAGGCGCGATGACCCTTACGATCGGTACTGGACCGTTCGGCGATCAGGGCGACAAGATGTTCAATTTCGAGGTGCGTGCGCCCGGAGACCACGTGCTGTTCTTCGAGGATTCTCCGCGCCGGGTGCGGGTAATGTTCGGTGGCGAGACCGTGGCTGACAGCAGGCGGGTAAAGCTCATGCACGAGAAGGGATACCTGCCGGTCTACTACTTCCCCAGTGCGGATATGCGGATGGATCTTCTCCAAGCGACGGACCACACGACGCACTGCCCGGTAAAGGGCGACGCCTCCTACTGGTCGGTACCTGTCGGCGACCGCGTCGCGGAGAACGCTGTGTGGGGATATCCTGAGCCCATAGTCTCGGCCCCACCGCTCACTGATTACCTGGCTTTCTATTGGAACAAGATGGACCATTGGTATGAGGAGGACGAGGAGGTATTCGTCCATCCCCGCGACCCCTATCATCGCGTTGACGTCCTGCAGAGCTCCAGGCACGTCAAAGTCCTCGTTGATGGGGAGGTCGTGGCGGAGACGGATCGTCCCAGGATCCTCTTCGAGACCGGCCTGCCGCCACGCTACTATATCCCCCCTGAAGACGTCCGTGACGACGTACTGCTTCCTAGCGACAAAGAGACTCAGTGTCCCTACAAGGGGGTTGCATCTTACCACTCGGTGCAGGCTGGCGGTGAGACAAGGGAAGCAATCGTCTGGTACTACCCGAACCCAATACCCGCAGCCGCCGACCTGGAAGACCATCTTTGCTTCTTTAATGAGAAGGTGGATCTGGAAGTGGACGGCGAGGCGCAGCAGCGCCCGCAGACGCAGTGGTCGTAGCCGGTTACGCCCGCAGCTAACCCTCCTGTGCCGCTGGCGCGGTGTGCGTATACTGCTGCGTGCGGACAGCCGATGCGTCTTCATAATAGTATCCCATCGAGACGGAATAGGACCCTGGTGCCGGCGTGCCATACCCCGGGGCGGGGTCGGAAGAGACGTAAAGTATCGGGGAAAGGGAAGAGATGCTTCGGGAGACGGGCACGGCTGAGGTCAACGGCGCGCGGATCTACTACGAGGCTGCGGGAGAAGGGGAGCCGCTGGTCCTCGTACACGCGGGGATCGCGGATAGCAGGATGTGGGAGGGCCAACTCAAGGCCTTCGCCGAACGCTACAGGGTCATCCGCTACGACATGCGGGGCTTCGGGAGGACGGAGATGGTCGAGGGACCGTTCTCCCACCATGAGGATCTGCGTGGTCTGCTCGACTACCTGGACGTCGAGCGGACGCACCTCCTGGGCTGTTCCATGGGTGGTGGGGCGGTGCTGGACTTCGCGCTCGAGTATCCGCAGAGAGTAGGGAACCTCGTCCTGGTGGGATCCGCCGTAGGCGGGTTCGGGCCGGACTTCGATCCCCCGAAGGAGTGGGACGAGCTCGTCGCCGCCGACGAAGCAGGGGACCTCGACCTGGTCTCCGAGCTCGAGGTCGGGATCTGGGTCGTCGGCCCCGAGAGATCCCCTGACGCCGTTGATCCCTCCGTCAGGGATCTCGTCTGGGAGATGAACCTGATCGCCCTCAGAAACGAAGCAGCCGGGCTTGGCGAAGAGTGGGAATCGGAGCCGCCCGCAGCGGACAGGCTCCCTGACCTCCAGGCCCCAACACTGCTAATAGTCGGAGATGAGGACCAACCGAGGGTCTTTGCCGCGGCCGACCTGCTCGAGAAGGAACTACCCAACGCGCGCAAGGTCGTCATGCATGGTACTGCCCACGTGCCGAATATGGAACGGCCTGAAGAGTTCAATCGGCTCGTGCTGGACTTCCTGAAAGACTACGGATAAGGGCAAAGCTGGTCGCTGCTAGAGGACCCGTACCATCACCGGCTCCTCGCCTCGACCGCACCGGTGTAGGAACTTTCGGGCGGCGGGCGCGTAGTATGTGGGCGTCTCAGGGACGAGGAGGTGGCGTATGGCCGGTGAAGACGAGCTTTTCCAGATGGATCTCAACCTGCACCCGAACGAGGCATCGGGACTACTGACGATCGGGAACGAAGAGTTACTCGGGGAGCACGGTTGGGACCTCGGGTTCTGGGCTGTCCTTGATGAGGGTGAGATCGAGGACTGCGTCGCGGCCATCGGCCACCGCCGCGGCTCCCCCGACGACGAGGGCTGGGAGATAGAGCGGGTGCGCGCCGAAGCGAGTGGGGCCGCTGGCAAGACCGAGGACGCAGAGGCGATCACCCGCGACGAGAGCACGGGCTACGTCTACATCCTCGGCTCCCACTTCGGCAGCAAGGACGGACCCCTCCAGCCCAAGCGCGGCTTCGTCGCCCGCTTTCGGGAGGCAGATGTCGGGCACGTCACAGAAGACCCGGCGATGGATCTCGAAGTCTCCCGCCGGAGCTTCGCCCTCCATCGCATCATCAACGACGCCCTCCAAGAAGGCGGCCCTGATCTGATCCCACTCGGCGAGCAGTCTTATAAGGCACTCATCGCGGCGACCATCGAACGCGGCGAGAAGGAGAGTAAGAAGTGGGCCGGCCTCGTACGCGAGGACGACTACCCGATCAACATAGAAGGCGCGGCGTTCCGCGACAACGGAAACCTCCTCCTCGGCCTCCGCTTCCCAACAACCGCAGAAGGGTGTCCGATCCTGGTAGAGCTCGAAGGCATCGACCGACTCTTCGACCGTGGCGACGCCCTCCCTGAAGTCAGCGGTTTCTGGACGGCCGACGCCGTCGGCAACGACGGCGGGATAGCCGGCGTCCGCGACCTCGACCTCCTCGGGACGGAAGAAGGCGAGGAGCTACACCTCGTAACGGGTAACGTGGACAGCCGGGACAGACAGAGCGTCCTGATTCAGGACTACCCTGGCGGCAGGGGGACGGTAGCCACCCACTTCCGCTGTGTACTTCCCGAAGACGCCCACTCCGGTTCCCTTACGGCCCAGTTCGTCCGCGAGTTTCCTACCCTACCGCGCGTCGAGGGAATGGCCGTCACACCAGAGGGCCGCACCTACTACGTCACGGATGAGGACGAGGGTGTGCATTTGCGCCTTACTCGACTCCTCGTAGGCTGACGTTTACTGTGCTATGAGCGTGCCTCCACCTTCACTACATCGAGGCGGCGTCTTCGAGGATCTCCTCGGCGTGGGTATCCGGGGTGACTTCGGGGTAGACCTTGGAGATCCTGGCTTCCGGATCTAACAGGAAGGTGACTCGTCTGGCCGTGCCTCGGTCACCGAGGACCCCGAGGGTCTCGGAAGCGCGGCCTCCCTCGTCTGAAAGCAGCGGGAAGTTGAGGTCGTACTTTTCGCGGAACTCGCGGTGAGATTCGGGAGAGTCCAGCGAGACGCCGTAGACCTGTATACCCGCCTTCGCGTAATCGTCCATGCGGTCCCTGAAGGCGCAGGCTTCCTTCGTGCAGCCTGGGGTATCGTCTTTGGGATAGAAGTAGAGTACGGTCTTCCGGCCCGTTAGCCCTCCCGTACCGAAAGGTTCCCCGCTCTCTGTCGTGAGGTCCAGGTCCGGCAGTAATTTGCCCTGCTGCGGCAGCTCCGTCATCGAAGTTCCTCCTACTTGGTATTGTTTGCCCGCAAGTCTACGACTTTACCCTGGCCCGTGTAAAAGAAATCATTCCGTACAGAAGAACATCCGACGCGCCGTGGACAGGCGGCGGTCCGCGTTGCATAGTTACGGGTAGACGAGTTCGTCTCCGGCGGGAGAGGCGTTGCGGGTTAAGGATTCGGCAGAAAGGTACTCTGGTAGGAGGCTCCGGCGCGCCATCTACCTCGTGTTGCTCGCGGCAGTGATCGGGCTGTGTATCTCGTACTGGTCGTGGGTGGACGCGCAGGTGCGGGCTGTCGTGGTGATCTCCTCCGTCTTCGACGCACCGGTGCTCACGCCCGCCGTCGAAGCTGTGGGCGAAGAACCACGCTTCTCGGATTCGCGTGTCGCGGGGGACCCCTCGCTCGTAGTGAGGCCGGCGGGGGAGGGACCGTGGCCTGCTATATTCCTGGTCAACGGGGCCGTGCAGGAAGGAAGAAAACTGCCGGAGGTGCGGAATCTGGCCGAGGGCTTAGCGCGGGCCGGGTACCTCGTTGTCGTGCCCGACCTGCCTGGCTTGACGGAGGCTAGGATCACACCGCAGACCGCTGACGCCACCGCGCAAGTCGCGCGTGAGATCTCCATCATGCCTGACACCCGAGGCGGAAAGGTGGCGCTCGTCGGGGTCTCGACAGGAGCCACCCTCGCCCTCCTGGCCGCCGAGGACCCAGCACTCAGAGGAAAGGTCTCCATCGTCGCGGGCGTGGCGCCCTACTCGAACATCAGGACCGTCCTGAACGTCGCCACTACCGGCCACTACCGCCGTCCTACCGGAGAGCTGGCCAGCTACGAGGCCGACCCCTTCCTCTCCTACGTCGTGGCCCGCTCGCTCGTCGCCGCCCTGCCCCCAGACAAGGACAAGCGTACGCTCGCGGCCGAGCTCGAAAGTGCCGGCCGCAAGAGCCCGGATCCACTCTCCGGCTTCCGCTCGCTCCAGACGGACGACTTCGGTCCTGCCGCGAGGAGCGTCGTAGGGCTGCTCACGAACCGTGACCCGGAACGCTTCGATGCGCTCTACGCGGCCCTCCCAGACGAGACGCGAAACGACCTCGAAGAACTCTCGCCACTCGCCGGCACCGGAAGGGTGCGTGTCCCCGTCGAGCTCGCCACAGGTCCCCACGACAAGTACTTCCCTCCCTCACAGTCGTACGGGCTCGAACGCATCGCGCCGGAGCGCAGGGTCACGGTCACCGCGGCCCTCGACCACGCCAAACTCGACGTCTCACTGGGAGATGTCCCGGCCTTCGCAACCTTCGACGCCTTCGTGGTCCGTTCGCTTCGCACGGCCCGCGCAAATGATTAGCACTTCAGCACGCGCCCTATCGGGCGCTTGTCAGCATTCGGTTGCTTGCTGAAGAGCTGACAAGGCGGCGGAGCCGCCGTGCTGAAGTGCTGACAAGCGTAGGCGAAGCCGGAGCGTGCTGAGCAGCCGCATTACAGACGACCCAGGGCTCTGTACAGCAGTTCGAAGAAGCGTTCGCGGTTGAGATCGACGCCGACCTCGGCGTTCGGCGCCCTGCCTGTCACGCCGTAGAAGTCGCAGACGGTCTCGCCGCGGGTGAGGTCGCTCTCGCACTCGATATCGACCCGCATCGGGCGTGCCTTTAGCAGGCCGGGGTCGATTACAGCGGCGACGGCGACGGGATCGTGCAGCGGCGGGGCGTCGAAGCCGAAGACGCTCTCGTAGTTGGCGGCGAAGTAGTCCAGGAACCCGGCAACCACGCCTCCCACCATACCCGTGGCCCGCAGCTGCTCCCTCTCGCGAGGACCGGCGCCGGCCTGGTGCGTTACGTCGAGTCCCGACATCGTTATGGGTAGACCGGATTCGAAGACCTCGCGGGCCGCCTCGGGGTCGACATAGATGTTGAACTCGGCGGCCGGCGTCGTGTTGCCAAGGCCCATGCTCCCGCCCATGAGGGAGATGCGAGCTACGCGGTCCTTTTTGTCGGGATGCTCGCGCAGGAACGCGGCGATGTTGGTGAGAGGGCCGACAGGGATGAGGGTGACGGGCTCAGAAGAAAGGCGCAGGGTGGCTGCGATCAGGGCCACAGCCCCACTTTCGTCGGGCTCGAAGTCGGCGTGAGGGATCTCCTCGGGCCCGTCCAGCCCGCTCTTGCCGTGTATGTCCTCCGCCGTGTGGAGCGGCCGTTCCAGGGGTTCAGGTGCGCCCACGCCGACGGGCACATCCGTGTACCCGACGAGGGAGAGTACCCGCAGGGCGTTGCGCGTCGTCTTTTCGACCGTGACGTTGCCGGCGACGGTCGTGACGGCGCGAAGGTCCAGGTCCGGGTGACCGCAGGCAAGCATCATGGCAACAGCGTCGTCGTGGCCGGGGTCTACGTCCAGGATCACAGGCTTCGGACTCACGCTCGCTCCTCTCTACGTTACTGACCAACGCTACGTTATCTCGTCCCGAGCCCCGCGTACAGCGCGACAGAGAAAGGCGCCGAAGGGCGCATCGAGCCCGGAGTGAGCTGGCAGAAGCACTCGACGAGCGGTGCGGGGTAGGTCTTGGTCCCGGCGGCATGGGTGAAGAATCTCACTATCGACAAGAACTTATCGGGTAAGATCATAAGAAAGTGGGGAGTAGCCACCCGCAGTTGCGGGGGGACCGGTCGTCATTACGGAGCAATGCTCCCGGCCGGTTACCAGCGCCAAGGCGCACAGAGCGAGACCATCGGCAGGCAAACAGGCCGCGATGGCTCGCTTTTTCGTGTCTCGTGGCCCGTCTGAGAGGAGATGGGTTTTGTCGACGGTTATTGAGTTTGTGGTGGCGCTGGTTGCGATCATCCTGGGGGCCGCCTTCTTTACGAACGCTATAGAGATATTGGGAGGACGCCTCGGGTTGCGTCAAGGGGCCGTAGGAAGCCTTCTCGCCGCCGTGGGCACCGCTTTGCCTGAGAGCATGATCGCCGTCGTCGCCATCCTCGAGCCCGTCCTTTCAGGCGAAGTATCGGAAGAGGGAGCCCTTATTGGTATAGGAGCGATACTCGGGGCGCCGTTCATGCTCGCGACCCTCGCCATGTTCGTCGTCGGGGTCTCGGCGCTCCTTTTTCGACGACGCAGAGACCAGGGGACGAGGCTGCGCGTCGACACGGCGACCGTAGGCAGGGACGTCGGGTTCTTCCTCGTCTTCTTCGCCGTGGCCGCGGGCGTCGGACTGGTGGAGCTGCCGATGTACCTGAAAGTCGTCGTCGCCCTCGTGCTCGCCTTCGGCTACGGCCTCTACGTCAGACGGACGCTATTCTCCGGCGAGCATCTCGAGGAGGTGCCGAAGAGGCTTCTATTCCTGCCGCGCGCCCAGCACTCACCGCTCCTGGCCGTCGTCTTCCAGACGCTCGCAAGCCTCGGGGTCATTGTTGCGGGGGCACACTTCTTCGTCGACGCAGTCGAGCATGCCGCCGAGGGCCTGGGTCTGCCAGCCGGGCTTATAGCCCTGATACTGGCGCCCCTGGCGACGGAACTTCCCGAGAAGTTCAACTCCGTCTTCTGGATGAGGGACGGCAAGGACACCCTGGCCCTCGGTAACGTTACCGGCGCGATGATCTTCCAGAGCACCGTGCCCGTCGCTTTCGGCGTCCTTTTTACACCGTGGAACCTGGCGCCGCTCGACCTCTTCGCCGTGGTGCTCGCCCTGGCTTCGGGAGGACTCGTCTACCTTACGCTCCGGCTCTCCGGAAAGCTGCGGGCCAGAGGCCTGATGCTCGGTGGCCTGTTCTACGCTGCCTTCGTCGTCGGCGCGGTGATAGCAGTCCTGTAACCCCATGCCCGGCGTAGGATTTCGGGGCTGACGAAGCGGGGTACGGGACGTAGAATAGCCTTATGCTAGGACGTTACGCGGAGCTGAAGGCGCAACTTCCGCCGGAGACGATCCTCTTCTACCAGGTTGGGACGTTCTTCGAGACCTTCGAGGAGGACGCGAAGAGGATCTCACAGGCGCTCTCGATCCGGCTGACGAGCCGCGAGGCGGCCGGCGAGGGCCGCGTCCCGCTGGCCGGGGTCCCGGGACACGCTCTCCAGGAGCATCTCGCCACCCTCCTCAGAAAGGGCTATTCCGTCGCCGTCGCCGAGCAACGGCAACACCCGACGAAACCCAAGCAGTTCACGCGTGAGGTCACCCGTACTCTGACGCCTGGCACCGTTATAGAGGACAATGTCCTCTCCGCGGGGCAGGCCAACTACCTGGCCACGTTCGTCGTCAGGGACGGCAGGGCCGGCATAGCCGTCGTCGAGGCTTCGACAGGGGAGTTCACGGGCACCGAGGTCTCTGAAGAGCAGCTCCCCGCCGAGCTTGAGCGGTGGTCCCCGCGTGAGATCGTCGTCCCCGAGCGGACAGCGGCCGAAAGACTGCCGAAGGTGCGCGCCGCCGTAAGCTCAGCCCCACGCTGGACGTTCGAGCCTTCCGCTGGGGAACAGGCGCTGAAGAGGCACTTCGGGGTCTCGGGGCTCAAGGGATACGGGCTCGATGGGCGTCCGGCGCTCGCCGGCGCCGCTGGGGCTTTGATCCAGTACCTCGCCTCCATGCGAGGCGGCAGCCCGCCGGAGCAGGTGGTGACGTTCCGTCCTTACGATCCTGGCTCGGGGATGGTCCTCGACGCGGCGACGAGGCGCAACCTTGGCCTGGACGACTTGGTCGAGACCGTAGACCGTACCAGCACGCCGATGGGCCGGCGCGCGCTCAGGCGCTGGCTGGAGCGTCCCCTGCTGGAGGTCGACCGCATCAGGCAACGTCTCGGGGCCGTCGACGTGCTAGTCGGAGACTACATGCTGCGCGAAGAGGTGCGCGAACATCTTGGACGCATCCCCGACGTGGAGCGCATCGCCACGCGCATCGTCAGGCTTTCGGCCTCGCCCAACGATCTGCTCTCGCTCAAGGGTGCGCTGGAGGAGATCGGACCTCTCAGGCAGATGCTGGAGCCGGCGTCGCGGGGCTCCTCGCTGCTCTCGCGGGTACTGGGGGCGATGGAGGAGCCGCCGGGGGTAAGGGAGCTCGTCGCCGCTGCGATCTCCGAGGAGAGCGGAGAGATCATACGCCAGGGTTACTCGGGGGAGCTCGACGAGGCCCGCGAGTTCAGGGACGGTGCCCACGAGTGGCTGACGCGCTTCGAGGCCGAGGAGCGGCTGAAGTCGGGCCTGAAGACCCTGAAGGTAGGCTACAGGGATGGCGAAGGGTACTTTATCGAGGTTGCTGGCAAGGAGACGAGCGCGGTCCCCGAACGCTACCAACACCGCAAGGCGCTCAAGCACAATGCCCGCTACGTAACGGTGGAGCTGAAGGAGCACGAATCGCGGATGCTCGGTGCCCGCGACGAGGTCGAACGCATCGAGCGCGGCATCCTCACCGAGGTACGCGCCGCCGTCAAGGAGGCCGCGCCCGAACTGCAGAAGGTCTCACGCGCCATAGCCGTCGTCGACGTGGTCGCCTCCTTCGCCGCTGCGGCGATCGAGCTGCGCTACTGCCGCCCCGAGGTCACTGAAGGGCGGGGCGTTCGCATCTCCGGCGGAAGGCATCCCGTCGTCGAGCAAAACCTCGAGATGCCTTTTGTGCCCAACGACTCCGAGGTGAGCGGGGACTCGCGGCTCCAGATCATCACGGGTCCCAACATGGCGGGCAAGTCCGTCTACCTCAGGCAGGTTGCCCTCGTCGCCCTGCTGGCCCAGACCGGCTCCTACGTCCCCGCCGACGAGGCTTCCCTTGGGGTCGTCGACCGTATCTTCACGCGGGTCGGTGCCGAGGACAGGCTAGCGAGCGGGGAGTCTACCTTCATGGTGGAGATGACAGAAGCGGCGAGTATTTTGAACAGCGCCACGGAGCGCTCGCTAGTCATCCTGGATGAGGTAGGACGCGGTACTTCGACCTACGACGGGATGAGCCTAGCCTGGGCCATCGCAGAGTACCTGCACGATGACGTGCAATCCCTCACGCTCTTCGCGACCCACTACCACGAGCTGACGCGGCTGGTGGAGATGTTGCCCGGCTGCCGGAACTACAAGGCCAGCGTCGAGGAGGTGGGGGGTGAGATCGTGTTCCTGCACAGGATAGAGGCCGGCGCGGAGTCATCATCCTACGGCGTCCACGTGGCGAAGCTTGCCGGATTGCCACACCAGGTCACGGACCGGGCCGGTGAGATCCTCACCCGCCTCGAATCTGAAGGCGTCAAAGACTTCGCCGGATGAGGCATTTTCCTACGCTGGTCTCTGAAGAGGCTGCCGACTATGTTGGACGGGTCCGCGTGCTTTCGCCGGAGGTGGCGCACAGGATCGCCGCCGGGGAGGTCATCGAGCGTCCCGCGTCTGCCGTCAAGGAGTTGATCGAGAACTCCCTCGACGCGGGGGCTGGCAGAGTCGAGGTCGAGATCGAGGACGGCGGGGTGGCCCTGATCCGGGTCAGCGACGACGGCTCGGGGATGTCGCCCGAGGACGCGGGGCGCGCGGTCACGGAGCACGCGACGAGCAAGATCCGGACGGCGGACGACCTCGCCAGTGTGATCTCTTTGGGCTTCCGCGGCGAGGCTCTGCACGCCATCGGTGCCGTCTCCTCCATGACGCTTACGACCCGAAGACGCGGCACGGAAGGCTCACTCGGCGCCCGCGTACGGGTCTTCGCCGGGGAGGTGGTCGAGTCAGCGACCGCGTCCCATCCTCCTGGCACGACGGTGGAGGCGCGCGACCTGTTCCTGAACCTGCCGGTGCGCCGCGGTTTCCTCGGCACGGTGCGGGCCGAGGCGAACGCGGTAGCGACGGTGGTCGAGTCGCTCGCCCTGAGCCGTCCCGAGGTCGGGTTCTTCCTCCGCTCGGACGGACGGCGCTCCCTGGCGCTCCCCGCGGCGGCCGACCTCAGGGAGCGTATCTCACAGGTGCACGGCCTCTCGCTCGCGCGGAGCCTGGTGGCGCTAGGGGACCCTGTGGTGTGGGGCTTCGTCAGCCCGCTCGCCATCAGCTTCCCGACCCGCCGCTACCTGCACGTCGCCGTGAACGGCCGGGTCGTCGAGGCCGACTCTTTCGCGCCTGCTGTCGCCAGGGCTTACGCTGACCTGTTGCCTAAAGGGCGGCACCCTGCGGCGTTTTTGCGACTCGAGCTCGGTCCTGGCGAGGTTGACGTCAACGTGCATCCAGCCAAGAGCGCCGTGCGGTTGCGCGGTGGACGCTCGGCCTACCCGCTCGTAGTCGGGACCATCAGATCTGCGCTGGCCCAGGAGCAGGAGATTGGTGGCGGCGCGCCGCCCGAGGAGGGTGGCGCCGGGCTAACGCTCATCGGCCAGTTCGCCGGAAGGTGCATTATAGCCCAGGAGGGCGATGAGCTAATAGTCCTCGACCAGCACGGGGCGCACGAGCGCATCCTGTACGAGCGGCTCTCCAGGAACCCTAGGGCGGAGGCGACGACGCTTCCGAGCCCTGTCGTCGCCAGGTTGCCCGAGGACCTCGCACCCGAGGTATGGAACTTCGAGGTAGAGATGCAAGCCCTCGGATTCCGGTTCGAGCCTTTCGGAGAAGGTGCGGTCCGGATCTCGGGCGTGCCCGAGACCGTCACCGACCCCGAGACCGCGCTCCTCGCGGCGCTCCACGCGCTCGCCGGCGGCGAAGACCTCGCGAAAGCGCTGGCCTGCAAGGGTTCGACCAGGTTCGGCGAGAACCTCTCCAAAGAGGAGATGGAGGCACTCTTGAAAGAGTGGTCTGAAACGACCTTTAGAGAGATCTGCCCCCATGGGAGGCCGATCGTGAAACGTCTGACACTCGTCGATCTGCTCCGCGAGTTCGGGAGAATCTGAAGCAGCAAGTCAGCACGCTCAGGCCTTAAAGGCCTGAGCGTGCTGACTTGCTTGCAAGGAGGTTCAACCTCCTTGCAAAAGCTCTAGTCCTCGTCTAGTAGGCTCTGGCCCAAGTTCATTATCGTGGGGGCCCAGAGGCCGACGAAGATCGCCGTCTCGCGCCTGCCGGAGAAGTACAGGGCCAGTGAGATGAGAATGGAGAGCAGTGTCCCACCCACGTAGATTCCTTTGCCGCCGTTCATGATTTACCTCCTCTTGGTTTACTGGCACCAATATACCTGCCGCCTCTTTATATAAACTGTAAGAGCGATCATAAGTCCCTACAGGAGGTCCGAAGCACGTGTCCGGAAGATATAAGACCGTCGGCAGGAGGCCTGATCCGGGAGGCCGTTCGACGGTCTTCGGGACGAGGGGGACGGTCGCCTGCGAGCACCCGAGCGCCGCCGTGGCCGGCCTCCGCACTCTCGATGCCGGCGGGACCGCCGCCGATGCGTGCGTCGCGATGGCCGCCGCGATGGCCGTTCTCTCACCGATGCAGACGGGTATGGGTGGTGACGCATTCCTGCTGTACTACGAGGCCGAGACAGGACAGGTTACCGGCGTCAACGGCGCAGGGGGAGCCCCTGGGGCTGTTACTGTCGAGAAGCTCATGGATCTGGGCGAGATGCCGGAGCTTGGGGGCCTCACTGTTACGGTCCCAGGCGCTGTCAGGCTGTGGGAGGACGCCGTGAACCAATTTGGGAACCAGCCTCTGGCGCGCCTACTCGAGCCAGCCTGGGAGTTCGCGGAGAACGGCCACCCCGTCGCCGAGGTCGTCGCCCGCTACTGGGAGGAACACGAAGACGTACTCCGCACGAACGAGGCCGCCACACGGACCTTTCTGCCGGAAGGCCGGGCTCCTGTTGCGGGGGAGGTCTTCTCCCAGGTAGACCTGGCGGCCACGATCTGGGCCGTCGCCGAACGGGGCGCCGACGCTTTCTACAAGGGCGAGATAGCGGCGAGCATCGCGCGCTCCACGCAGGAGGCCGGCGGTTACCTCTCGGTGGAGGATCTCGCAGCCCACGAATCGACCTTTGTGGAGCCGATCTCGGCTGACTACAGAGGGATCCGAGTCTACGAGATCGCACCCCCCGGCCAGGGGGTCGCTGCCCTGGAGATGCTAAACATCCTCGAAGGGTTCGATCTGGCTTCTACGGATTCCCTGGGCGCGGACCGCATCCACCTCGAGGTCGAGGCGAAGAAGCTGGCCTTCGAAGATCTGCACAACGAGATAGGAGACCCTGAGTTCTGGGATCACGCGGAGATTCCGACGAGACGTCTGATTTCGAAAGACTACGCCGAGAGCTTGCGGGGGTGCATCTCGACGGAACGCACGGCGGAGCTTGCGGCCGACCCCGCACCCGGCGGGGACACGACCTACCTCTGCGCCGTGGACGCGGAGGGCAACGGCTGTTCTTTCATAAACAGCCTCTACAAAGGTTTCGGCAGCGGTATCGTCGCCGAAGGCACCGGCGTCTGCCTCCACAACCGCGGCAAATCGTTCCGCCTGGAACCCGGCCACCCGAACGCCATCGCTCCGGGGAAGCGCCCGATGCACACCATCATCCCCGGCCTCGCAACCAGCGACGGTGCCCTCTGGGCCGTCTTCGGAGTAATGGGCGCTGCGATGCAGCCCCAGGGTCACGCGCAGTTACTGATCAACCTCCTCGACTACGGTATGGACCCTCAGCAGGCTGTCGAGCACCCTCGCCACCGCCACGAGGACGACGTCCTCCTCATCGAGGGGCGTGTTCCTGAAGACGAGATCGCGCGCCTGCGCGCTCGAGGTCATCGCATCGATGTAAGAGAAGACTTCATGATCCCCGCAGGAGGTGCACAGCTCATCCGCATCCTGGAAAATGGCGTCAGGGCGTGCGGCAGCGACCCGCGCAAAGACGGCTGTGCGCTCGCACAGTAGGGGGACTTATGACGCAAGGACAGAGCCCGGCCCGCAGGGTCGCGATCGCAGGGGTCGTCGGGGCCCTCTACGTCGTCTTGAGCCTCGCTGTCGCGCCCGTCGCCTTCGGGCCTGTGCAGTTCAGGCTCGGAGAGGCCCTCAAGCCGCTTGTTATCAAGTACCCCGTGGTCATCCCAGCCTTCGGGATAGGGACCGTGATCATCAACCTCTTCAGTCCCTTCGCCGGTGCGCTCGAACTCGCCTTCATGCCGCTCGTCGACGTCACCGGCGGCGTGCTCTGCTATCTGGTAGCAAGAGGGATCGGCGGTGCGCTCGGGACCTACCTCGGCTCGCTACTCTACGCCCTCTGGACCGCAGCCGGCGTCGGGATTGTCCTCACCGTCGTCGCAGGATTGCCTTACCCGGCCGCCTTCGCCTCGGTCGCCGTCTCCGAGATAATCCTGCTCCTGCTCGGAAACGCCCTACTGGTGCACCGGATCTGAAATGCTTACATAACAAAACTTAATACAACTTTAAACCTATATTCAGGATAACCGCTGGAATCAACATCCAGTCGGGTTAGTATGTTATGCAACGTTTCCGGACCGCTTCGCTCCGGGTCTTCGACCGGAGCATGGTCCGCATCTTTTCTGCTGCGGCGTTCTGTCGCACCCCGTACGGTTCGAAGCAACGCGTTGGTAGTACAAGAAACGCAAGGAGAGGTTGATTGTTATGCGAAGGTTGTCGGGCCCAGCGTTAGACGTGGGCGTATCTGGTGTCTATGCAGGCATCTCGGTGGTACTCGTATTCTGGTGGGTGTTCTTCACGGAGAGCCTCTCTGGTACGGGATCTGTGGTGGGAATGCCCTCCCGGTGGGCGCTAGCATGACCGACTCCGCTGACCTCTGCCTGCACGAGCTCTTCGAGGAGCAGGCGCGCCGCACGCCCGAGAACCTCGCACTCGAAGACGCCAGCCTCTCCCTGACCTACCGCGAGTTGGACAGGCTTGCCGACAGGCTCGCGGCGTACCTCAGGGGCAAGGGGATAGGTCCGGACGATCCTGTCGGAGTTTACATGGAGCGGCGGGCCGAGTATGTGGTCGCCTGCCTCGCCGCCATGAAAGCCGGCGGCTCTTACCTGATACTCGAGCTCGCCTACCCGCCGCCCCTGCTCGCCGATGTGGTGGCGGACGCGAGCCCGCCAATGGTCCTCACTCAGGAGCGGTACGCGGATCGCTTGCCAGAAGGGACGGAGACGTTCTTCCTCGATGAGGGCTGGGTGGAGAGACTGGAGGACATCGGGACGGAAGATGACAGGCCCGAGGTCGGCCAGGATGACCTGGCATTCGTCTCGTACTCGTCTGGGACGACGGGGAAGCCGAAGGGGATAGCCAATCCGCACGGGGCGCCGGTAAGGTCTTACCTGTGGCGTTTCGGCATCAGCGACTACGGCCCTGGCGACAGGGTCGGGTGCAACGTGTTCTTTATCTGGGAGATGATGCGGCCGCTGCTCCGGGGGGCGACGACGGTCGTCATCCCTGACGACGTTATCTACGACCCGAACGCCTTGATCCGCTTTCTCGAAGAGTACGAGATCACGGAGACGCTGGTTACCCCATCCCTCCTCGAAGCCGTCCTGAACTCGAGTGGGCCCGAGGTGGGCGAGAGGCTCTCGAGACTGAGGACGCTGTGGCTGAACGGCGAGGTCGTAACCCGCATGCTCGCGCGGCGCGCCATGGAACTGTTGCCTGATGCGCGACTGTTCAACGTCTACAGTTGCAGCGAGACTCACGAGGTGGCCGCCGGGGATCTGCGCGAGCTGGTCGAGAACCCCGAGTCTACGTACTGCGCCGTCGGCGTTCCCATGGACCCGGAGCATCTCTACCTGCTCGACGCTGAAGGCGAACGCGTGCCCGAAGGCGAGGCAGGGGAGCTCTTCGTCGGCGGCGACTGCCTCGCGCGCGGCTACGTAGACCTGCCCGAGAAGACCGAAGAGAGCTTCCCAGAAGACCCTTTCTCCTCCAGGAGCGGTGCGAGGATGTATCGCACGGGCGACAGGGCCCGCATCCTCTCCGATGGGAGCCTGGAGATCCTCGGCCGCGTGGATTTTATGGTCAAGATTCGGGGCTACAGTGTCGAGCTCGGCGCCGTCGAGGCCGCCATCGAGAAGAACCTCGCCGTAAAGTCGTGCGTCGTAGTCTCGGAGGGCGATGAAGGCGAGGACAAACGCCTCGTCGCCTACATAGTGCCCGACCCTGAAGATGACGGGCGCTATTCCGACTGGAGCCTCGACCCGAAGACGGGGCGGAGCAAGGAGATAAGGGGCGTCCTGCAAGACAGCCTCCCGCACTACGCGGTCCCTTCCGTCTTCGTGGAGCTCGAGTCGCTCCCGATCCAGGCTACCTCGGGTAAGGTCGACCGCTCCGAACTCCCACCTCCGCCATCCCGCCCCACTCGCTCCACCCGGGATGACGCAGATGGTGTAGCCAGACTTCCCGAAAGGGCACCCCGCTCCGAGAAGGAGGCGCTGCTCACACGGATCTGGGAGGGTGTGCTGCGCCTGGACGAGGGCGAGGTGCTGCCCGAGGACGACTTCTTCGATCTCGGCGGACACTCCCTCGCCGCCGCTCAGCTCTCCAGCCGCGTCGAGGATGGCTTCGGCGTCCACGTCTCGATGCCGCTGTTCATGGAGGCCCCGACGCTCGCCGGGCTGTGCGACAGGATTGAGGCGCTACAACGCGACGGGAAAGACGTACGGACACGGCCTTCTGAAGACCTGCGTGCAGAGGCCGTCCTCGACGCCGAGATAGTCCCGCAGCCAGCCCCGGATGGCACGAGTACCCTTGGGGACAGTGACAACGTCTTCCTGACCGGGGCGACCGGCTTCCTCGGGGCCTTCCTGCTCGACGGGCTGCTTTCGCTAACAGATGCCCGCGTACACTGTCTCGTCAGGCAGCGCGGCGACTCAGGCGGGATGGAGTCCATCGAGACCAACCTGCGGCGCTACGGGCTGTGGCGGCCCGAGTGGGAGGCGCGCATCGTGCCCGTTCCCGGAGACCTCGGGGAGCCGTTGTTCGGCATGACCGATAGAGACTTCGACGTGTTGGCACACGGGGTTGACCTGATCTTCCACCCTGGTGCCGTCGTTAACCTCGTCTATCCTTACTCGGCGCTCGAGGCGGCCAACGTCGGCGGCACGCGCGAGGTCTTGCGCCTGGCGTGCCGCCACGGTGCGAAGCCCGTGCACCACGTCTCTACGAACGGCATCTTCCCACCAGGCATGGGGTTCTGCGAGGAAGACACCGACCTCGACGATCTCGCCGAAGCCCGCGAGGACGGTTACGGCCAGTCCAAATGGGTCGCCGAGATGCTGGTACGGGAGGCCGCCGGGCGCGGTCTGCCCGTCTCTGTCTACCGCCCCGGCAACGTCTCGGGGCACAGCGAATCCGGTGCTTCCAACCCGCGCGATTTGCTCGGAGCGGTCATCGTGGAGTCTACGCGGCTTGGATGCGCCCCCGAGGTCGAGGGGTGGCGGATGGAGATGACCCCCGTCGACTTCGTGGCCGCGGCGGTACTGCACCTGGCAACTGAGCCGGCAGCTCAGGGAGGGACCTACCACCTGGCGAACCCCGATCCTCCGCCCGCGGAGGAGGTCTTCGACCTGCTGGAAGAGCAAGGCTACCCGCTGAAGCGCCTCCCCTACGAAGAATGGCTGCAGAAGCTAGACACCGCTCCACCGGAAGTAGACTCCCCAGGGGAAGTCTTGCGTGGGGCTTCACCCGCGGCGGAGGAGCTCTGGGAAGAGAATATCTATGAAGACAGCAACGCGCGCCGCGCTCTTGGTGACGACGGGCCTACTCGGCCCGTCATCGACGGGGATCTCATGGAGACCTACGCCAGGTACTTTGCCGGGCAGGGTTGGGCGGAGGCGCCTGTGGCGCTCCAGAAGACCGAGAGACGAGTGTAAACACGTTGGAGGCCCTCCCATGCGTCATTCCCGCGCAAGCGGGAATCTAGTAGAAGGCGCGTGGACGATGGCGGGCTAAAGCTTCTTGTCTGCCTGACGGGGGAGGTTCCTCTCGGCCTCCTGGGGAAGTAGGGATCTTATCCTCCGCAGGTTCGCTTGGTCCACCTTGTAGATCAGGGGTTCGGCAGCCAGGGAGTCCTCCCCGGCTGCGGCCTTTATACGCCCCGTCAGGTTCTCCTCGACGAGCCAGGCCATCGAGGGCAGGACACCGGCGACGACACGCATCCTTACGCGTCCGTCGGTCTCGTTTCGCTCGACTAGGCGCGGTGGACTCAGGTACAGTTCCGAAGCCTCGCCCAGCGCGTTCTCCACCCTCGAGGCAGCCTCCGCATCAGAGACCTGCACCTCCACGTTGAACCGCTGCTGGCCCGAGACATAATTGACGACGCCTTGCATCGTGCCGTTGGGGATGTAGCTTACCTCACCTGAGAGGGAACGTATCTTGGTCATCCTGAGCCCCAGTTCTTCGACGACCCCCGAGATGTCCTGCGGCTTTATGAGGACGAAGTCCCCGACGCTGTACTGCCCCTCGAAGACGATCGAGAAGCCGGCGATCACGTCGCGCAAAAAGCTCTGCGCCCCGAAACCGATAACGGCGGCGATAATGGTGGTCCCCGCCGCCGCTGGCAGCGGGTTACGAAAGAAGATGCTCAGGATCACGAGCACCACGATGATAAAGACGACGTAACGGAGCGCGTTGCGCATCAAGGTGATCGCGGTGTCCTGGCGCTTGACGCGGGCCACGGCCTCCTCGTCCAGGAGCGACTCCCTGTTGCTCCGCCGCCACTGCAAGACCCGTGGCAAGCCACGGGTCAGGATGCGGAAGACGAGGACCCCGAGGAAGACGACGAGTACAGAAGCAACGACATTACCTAGGAATTCAGGGCCAAAGACATACCTATAGACGCCCCGCAGAAACTCCCTCAGGTCCTCGAAGATGGACAGGGGTTCTTCAGCCACGCCTTCGGCGACCTTCCTGGCATCGTCGGCGAGGTCGGCCGTCGTTTCCTGAAGCAAAGCAAAGAGCATTCAGCCATTAAAGTATTCTCTGCCTCAGGCTGCAAGGCGATAGTGAGGCGTCAGGTTACAGGTATCAGGATTTCGGGTCTACGCTACCGCATTAGCGGTGTGAAGCGTAGGATCGCAGGAGGTCAGGGGTGCGCAGTATGGTACGTTCTCGGCCCAAGAGTTACGCTGCCAACCTCGCTGAAGCCTGAGACCTGCCTGTAACCTACTTCAGCCGTGGCGTTCGAGGGCCAGTTGCACGAGGCGGTCGAGCAGGGCTTCGTATGGTAGGCCGCTCGCGGCCCAGAGTTCCGCGTAGACGCTCGTCGGGGTGAAGCCGGGGATGGTGTTGATCTCGTTGAGTAGCAGCCGGTCCGTGCCGCGTTCGAGGAAGAAGTCGACGCGCGCCATGCCTGCTGCGTCTATGGCCTCGTAGGCCGTGCTGGCGATCCGCCGTATCTCCTGCGTGGTCTCGTCCTCGATCGGGGCAGGGACGATGAGCTCCATCCCGCCCTCGACGTACTTCGCCTCGTAATCGTAGAAGCCGTCTTTCTTGATTACGATCTCGCCAGAAACTGAGACCTCGGGATCCTCGTTGCCCAGGACGGAGACCTCGATCTCGCGGGCATCCACGCTCTCCTCGACGATGATGCGCCGGTCGAAATGCGAAGCCGTGTCGATGGCATCACCCAACTCTGCTGCGCTTTCGGCCTTGCCAATGCCGACGCTCGAGCCGAGGTTCGCAGGCTTTACGAAGCAAGGGAATCCGAGGGAGCTCTCGATCTTCTCTATCCAGTCCTCCCTGTTCTTCTCCCACTGCTTGCTGGTCATGGCGATCCACCTGACTTGAGGGAGGTTGTGGTGGGCGAAGATCTTCTTCATGGTCGGCTTGTCCATGCCGGCGGCGCTTCCCAGCACCCCGCTACCGACGTAAGGAACGCCAGCGAGTTCGAGCATTCCCTGTATGGTGCCGTCCTCACCGTATGGACCGTGCAGTACGGGGAAGACTACGTCCACGGAAGCGAGGCCAGCGGGTAGTTTCTCCGCTGTTGTGGCCGGTGGTCCCGAGACCTCCAGGTCTGACCCGTCGGGCAGGTAGCCACTTTTCGACTCCAGCTCGCGCATGGGTTCTGCGGAGGAGATCCAACGCCCCTCCCTGGTTATGCCGACGGGCACGACCTCGTAATGGCCGCTGTTCTCGAGCGCCCGCGTTATGGCGCGCGCGGAGGCCAGGGATACCTCGTGCTCCCCGCTGCGGCCCCCGAAGACGACCATCACCCTGACCAAAGCGCCGCTCCTCTCTTCTCCAGCCCGCCTATCCTAGCAAAGGCTTGCCTGACGGACTCTTCAGGCCTCCCGCGGCGTGAGACCGAGTTCGCCCGACCGCTCCCTGAGAGCTTCGGCCACGAACTCTATGTGTTCGTTGAGTTCGACGTCGAGCTCCTCGGCACCCCTTACGATGTCGTCCCTGTTTACGGCCGCCGCGAAGGACTTCTGCTTCATCTTCTTGCGTACGCTTCTGGCCTTCATGTTCTCCAGGCCCTCGGGACGCATGAGGGCGCAGGCTACGATAAAGCCGGAGAGCTCGTCAACAGCGTAGAGCGTCCTGGACATGAGTGTGTCGCGGGACACGTCGAGGTAGTCGGCGTGCCCCTTTATGGCGTGGAGGACATCGTCGGGATAACCCCTGCTCTCCAGCTCCCTGACACCGACCATAGGATGCTCGTCCGGCGTCGGGTGTCTCTCGTAGTCCATGTCGTGCAGGAGGCCGGTTATGCCCCACTTCTCCTCGTCCTCGCCAAAGCGGCGGGCATAGGCCCGCATTGCGGCCTCGACGGCGAGCATGTGCTTGCGCAAGGAGTCGCTCTCGGTCCAGGCGCACATAAGCTCCCAGGATTCTTCGCGGTTCAAAACGTCTCCCTCCGGTCGACGGGCTCCAGGCTACAGGTCTCAGGCATCAGATAAGGCTCTTCGCCGGCGACTCGTTTCGGGGTGGCCGGTACGCGCGTTGCACAACGGTACACAGGCGCGGTCACAGGCAAGTGCCGCCTGTGACCGCGCCTGTAGCCTGAAACCTGATGCCTACTCTTTATACGAGACGTTTATGATGCCACCGGGCGCATTCGTCTGCTGGACGGATCTGGTAGTTTCGCCCGCGACCAGGACGACCTTGAGATCGCCGGTGCCCCCGTCCTGTTTCTCGATGCGGCACGAGAGCTGCCGTCCCCTCAGGTGGAACGCGAAGCGCTTGGGGACCCGGCCGCTCAGCACGTTGCGCTCTTCTCCCACCGAGCAGAGGCCGGTGAACGTGGTCTTGGGATCCCCTTCCAGCCGGATCGAGACCTCAGGCTTACCGCCAGGGTCGTCGCCGAGGGTAACCTCAGGAGGCGACGATTCCCCTGTCGTCTCCAGTCCGGTGGTGGGGAGGGAGGTCGTCTCCTCCGCAATCTCTGTCTTCGCATCGGGAGGGTTGTTTTCTCTGTTGGGGTTCTTTTCGTTGGAGCAGGCCCCGACGAAGAGCAGCACGATGAGGAACAGCATCGCCGCCGGCACGATCGCACGAACTCTTTCGGTATCAAAGGAACCCACGAGCATCCATTCTAACCGACGGAACCGTCGTCTTCTCTCATTCCCTTGGATAACGCCCGCGCCCTCGACAGGACGGTGTCGAGCATCTCGGGGGTGAGGACGCCGGTGAAGGTATTCTGCTGCGATGGGTGGTAGCAACCGATGAGAACGAACGAGCCGGCTGCGCACTCGGCGCCATGGGCGAACTTCGGCTTCGGCCTCTTTCCCAGCATCCGCAGGGCGGCGTCCCAGGCGAAGGCGCCGAGGCAGACGACGACCTTCGCGTCGAGCACCTGGAGTTCGCGGGTGGCGTAAGGAAGGCAGGCGTCGCGTTCGTCTGGGGTTGGTTTGTTCTGAGGCGGGGCGCATCGAACGGCGGCCGAGATCCAGAGTCCCGAGAGTCGTAGCCCATCGTCCTTGCTCCGTGAGACCGATTTGTTGGCGAAACCCGTGCGGTGCAGCGACGCGAACAGAAAGTCCCCGGAGCGGTCGCCGGTGAAGAAGCGCCCCGTCCTGTTCGCCCCGTGGGCGGCGGGGGCGAGGCCGAAGACCACGACTCCCGCCTCAGGGTCGCCGAAGCCAGGAACGGGACGCCCCCAGTACACCTCGTCCTTGAAGGAAGCCCTCTTCTCTCTAGCGACTTCCTCGCGCCAGGCGACGAGCCGCGGGCAGCGACGGCAGGAGACGATCTCCCGCTCGAGCGTTGCGAGTTCCTTGCTCGCGCTCAAGCGCCAAAGCGATTGAGCTTGAGGGCGTGACCCATGAGGTAGCCCATGATCTCCTCAGCCTGAAATACGCCGAGCGAGCCGCCTGCACAAGAGCGCTCCCCGAAGCTGTCTGCTGTCGGAAGGGTGTACGGTGAGGCGAGCAAGAACGGTACCCCATGCCAGGAGTGGCTCTTCATCTTCGCCGGCGTTGCGTGGTCGCCTGTAATGGCGAGAGCATCTGGGCCTAGGTCGAGCAGCATCGGTATCAGGGCGTCTACCTCCTCGATCACGGAGGCCTTCCTTTCGAAGTCTCCGTCCTCCCCTGCGGCGTCTGTTGGTTTGACGTGGATGAAGAAGAAGTCGTGATCTTCCCAGCTCGCCTCGAGGGTCTCGAACTCTCCGGAGATGCCCTCGCCTTCCTTCAGTAGCTGCATCCCGGCGAGGCGGGCGAGGCCCTTGTACATCGGGTAGCTCGCGATGGCGGCGGCGTCGAGATCGTAGGTCTCGTCGAACGAAGGTAGGGCCGGGTGCATCCCGAAGCCACGCACGAGTACCGTGTTCGCGGGGTGCTGGTCAGCCAGGATCTCGTTCGCCTGTTCGACGAAGGAGTCTGCGATCCTGGCGCTCTTTTTGGCCTCCTGTGACCCGTCAGCCGGCTCGACGGAGAGCGGTTCGAGGCCAGTGCGCTGGGGGTCGGAGTCAGCCAGGGCGTCGGACAGTCCCTCACCCCTGAAGACGGCGACGGCCCTGTACTCTTTCTCGTGCATCACGAAGACCTCGACGCCGTCGAGGTTCAGGTTCTCGTTCAGGAGCCCGACGAGCTCCTCGCCTTTCTCGGAGGGGATTCGGCCAGCCCTCCGGTCCGAGATCTTGCCCGATTCGTCTTTGGTCGCGAAGTTTACGCGGGCGGCCAGGTCGTTCTCGCCGAGGTCGAAGCCGACGCCGAGGGCACTTAGGACGCCGCGTCCGACCTGGAAGCGCAAGGGATCGTATCCGAAGAGGCCGAGGTGGCCTGGTCCGCTCCCGGGACTCACCCCCGCTGCGACGGGACGCGAGAGCCCAAGGTCAGAGAGCGCGGCGAGGGCGTCAAGGTTCGGGCTGTCTGCGGCCTCCAGCTCCGTCTGGCCGGATGGGTCCATAGGCAGCCCTCCCAGGCCGTCCAGAATGAGCAGGACGATCTTCGTGTCCGTCTTGACGGACAGCTCCCGCATGAGGTTGAGATCCAAAACAGGTCCTTTCCTTTTCCGGCGCGCGCCGGAAGTCTAACAAAGTGGGTCTGTATAATCCCCGCTGGGAGCCACAGCCCGGAGGGCAGCAGATGAAGATAGAGATTATGGACCTTGATTTCATGGATACCGGGCAGGTCATAGCCGCGTTCCTCCTGCTCGGCGAGGACGGAGCCTCCGCCGCCCTCGTCGAGACCGGCCCGACGAACTGCCTCGAGAGGCTCACCGCTGGCCTGGAGGGTCACGGCGTCTCCCACGAAGACGTGCGGCAGGTCTACCTCACCCACGTACACCTCGACCACGCCGGCGCCTCGGGACATCTCGCGGAGGTTCTGCCCAACGCGACCTTCTACGTGCACGAGGTCGGCTACCCGCACCTCGCCGACCCTTCGAAGCTCGTAAAGAGCGCCACCCGCATCTACGGCGAGAGGATGGAGGAGCTCTGGGGCGAGGCGCGCCCCGTGCCCGAGGACAGGATCAAAGTCCTGAAGGATAGCGATGAGACGGAGACCGCAGGAGGCCTCCTCGTAGCCCACGACACGCCGGGTCACGCCCACCATCACCTCGCCTACCTGGAGCCGGGCTCGGGTGCGCTCTTTACCGGTGACGTAGCCGGCATCAGGCTGCCTGGCCAGTCCTACATCCGCCCGCCGACGCCGCCGCCCGAGATCGACCTCGAGGAGTGGGTACGGAGCATCAACTACATAAGGCAGATAGCCCCTGCCAGCCTCTGGCCCACGCACTACGGGTGCTACGAGGACGTAGGGCGGCACCTCGGCGAGCTCGAGCAGCGCCTCCAGGACTGGCTGCTGTTCGTCGAGGGGCACATGGACGACGGGGCCGGGCGGGGGGAGATCTCCGACCAGTTGAAGGCCAAAGGGGACGCCGAGATGCTCGCTGAGGGCGCCGATATCACGGAGTCGGAGCACTACGGCCTGGCCGGTGACTATCCTATGCTGACCGACGGCCTCATGAGGTACGTGACCCGGCGGCGTGAGAAACGTTGACGCCGGACATACCCGCTACAGTCGAGCCGGGATCGTGACGAAGACGAGAACCCGGCGCGACAGAGAATGGAGGTATTCTGGCTAGAGGTCTGATCCTGATCGCAGCTATCGTACTCATCCTGGTCGGGCTGTTCCTTCTACTTCGTCCCGAGCCTCAGGCCAGCGCGCCGCAGGACCGGACGTTCGACGTCTCCATCGAGAATGGCGAGATGAGCCCGGCGGAGATCTCCGTCAGCGAAGGTGACCGGGTGACGCTTCGGGTTAGCTCCGACGAGCCGATGGAATTGCACCTGCATCGCTACGACGTAGAGCAAGAGGTCGGGCCGGGACAGAAGGCCAGGCTCCGCTTCGAGGCGGATCTCACGGGACGATTCGAGATCGAAGACCACGAGTCTGAGAGCGAACTCGGCGTGCTCCAGGTGCGCCCGGGATAGTGCACGTGCGGACCCGCCGCCTCACGGCAGCCGCGCTCTCGTTCTCACTAATCCTGACAGGTGCCCGTCCGGCGCTGGCCCACGGCTTCGGGCCTACCTACGACATCCCGATCCCGCTCTGGCTCTACCTCTACGGCGCCGCCGCCGCCGTGGTGCTCTCCTTCTTGCCGCTGGCACTGTTCTCCCGTAAGGAGCGGGACTCCCCATATCAGTATCTACGCTTCGACCTGCTTCGCGTCCGGCTCTTGAGGACGCTCCTCACTTCACGCCTGCTCACAGGAGGCGTGCGCCTGCTCTCCGTCTCGCTCTTCTTCTTAGTGGTGATCGCCGGCCTTGTAGGCCTCCAGAGCGGCTTCAACATCGCCCCCACTTTCGTGTGGATTACATGGTGGGTGGGCCTGAGCATCTTTACCGCGTTCGTCGGGAACGTGTGGCCGCTTGTGAACCCCTGGAGGGTACTCTTCGACTGGGCCGAAGGACTGACCCGCCGATTTGGCCTCAGGGACAGCCTCGAGCTCGACGAGCCCTATCCAGAAGCCCTCGGCATCTGGCCTGCTGTCGGACTCTACCTCGTGTTCGTCTGGATCGAGAACGTCTTCTCGAGTTCGTATGTGCCGCGCAACATCGCCCTCTTCGCCCTCACTTATTCCCTGATAACACTCTACGGCATGGCCTTCTTCGGCAAAGAGACCTGGCTACGCCGGGGAGATGCGTTATCGGTGTTCTTCGGACTTCTCGGCAGGTTCGCTCCCACAGAAGTCAGGGTGAAGGACCCTGACGTTTGCCTGGGTTGCGATGGCTGTGGCGACGACGCGGGGGGAGGGTGCGTGAACTGTTACGAGTGCTTCGCCCGCGCCGCGCCGCATGAGCGCGAATTGAACCTGCGCCCCCCAGCGGTCGGCCTAGGATTGCCTGAGAAGGTGCTTTCTGGCGGGGCCGCGTTTGTCATCCTGGTGCTTGCTGGCGTGACTTTCGACGGCCTGCTCGAGACCCCACTGTGGCTCGAGATCATACGTCTGACCCCGGTGACGCAGACGCTCGGGGTGATACTGTTGCCCTTGTTGTTCTTCGGCATCTATCTAGGCTTTGTGGAACTGAGCCGAATCCTTGGTGGTGGAGGGGGGGTAGGTTTCGGACGGTTCGCGGCCGCGTACGCTTTCTCGCTCGTACCCATCGCGATCGCCTACCAGGTGGCCCACTACTACACGTACCTGCTCGTCCAGGGGCAGATGATGATCTCCCTCGTCTCCGACCCTCTGGGATGGGGCTGGAACCTCTTCGGCACCGCTGATTTCGAGCCCCGGTACGGTATCGTCGGGGCCGGGTTCGTCTGGTACTCGCAGGTCGCCCTCATCGTGGCCGGGCACGTGATCGCCGTCTATCTTGCGCATTCGATCTCTTTGCGCGTCCTGCGCGACCCTGTACGCGCCTTCAGGGGCCAACTGCCGATGCTCGTGTTGATGGTCCTCTACACGATAACCAGCCTCTGGATCCTGGCCCAACCCATCGTCAGGTAGGGCGCTTCGCGAACCGCTCCTGCTAACCACTCTTCACTGCTTCGTTGAGGTCTTGCAAGCCCTGTTTGGCATCTGAGAAGAGCATCATGGTCTTGTCGGTGTCGTAGAAGAGGGGGTTGTCAACGCCAGCGAAGCCTGGGCTCAGGGAGCGCTTGATGAAGATTACATGCTCAGCGTTCTCGACGGTGAGCACGGGCATTCCGCTTATGGGGCTCTCTACTTCAGGGTCGTTGGCGGAAGGGTTTACCACGTCGTTGGCGCCGACGATGATCGCGGCGTCGGCGTCATCGAACTCGGGGTTTATGTCTTCGAGGTCGTAGAGCTTCTCGTAGGGGATGCCGACCTCGGTAAGAAGTACGTTCATATGTCCTGGCATCCTTCCGGCGACCGGATGGATACCGAAGAGGACCTCCTTGCCCTCGGACTCCAATGTCTCCACCAGGTCTCGCATAGCCTGCTGGGCCTGTGCGACGGCGAGACCGTAACCGGGTACGATCACCACCTTCTCAGCCTCATCCGCGAGGTATTCGCCGACCTCCTCGGCGCTCGCATCGTTGACTTCCCGATCTTCTTGCTGCTCGCTCTGACCGCCTCCCGAGGCGGCGATTCCCGCGAAGATGATCTTGCCCAGAGGACGCCCCAGCGCGCTCGACATCAGACGTGTGAGAATAGTTCCCGAGGCGCCGACCAATGTACCGCTGATAATCAAGGCGTAGTTGGAGAGTACGAAGCCAGAGGCCGCCGCCGCAAGCCCTGTGAACGCGTTAAGCAATGAGATCACGATGGGCATGTCAGCCCCCCCGATGGGGATCACGAACAACACGCCAAGCAGCAACGAAGCGCCCAGGATCAAGTACAACGAGACGAGCGGCGAGAGCACAAGCCCACCAGCGAGGATATTCGCGGAGAGAAGCAAAATACCCAGGAAGATGGCGGCGTTCACCACCTGCTGCAGCGGGAACGTCACCGAGCCGGTCAGGGCAAGTTCCTGGAGCTTCGTGAACGCGATGATGCTCCCCGCGAAGCTCACCGTCCCGATAATGACGCTGAGGAGCACCGCGATGGCGGAGACGAGCGTCTCCTGTCCCTGTCCCAACGCCTCTACCCTGTAGAACTCAGAGACGGCGACCAGCGCCGCAGCGCCGCCCCCGACGCCGTTGAAAGCCGCGACCATCTGGGGCATGGCCGTCATCTGTACCCGCTGGGCCGCGACCGCCCCGATCACCGACCCGACAACCACCCCGACCGAGATCTCACCAGCGCTCAATACGTTGTCTATGTCGGCGACGAAGATGGTTGCGACGAGGGCTATGACCATCCCGATCGCCGCGAGCGTGTTCCCCGAACGTGCCGTCTCGGGCGTCCTCAAGCGGCGGATGCCGTAGATGAACAGTGCGGCAGCCACGAGGTAGGCGATGAAGGGTGCGACCTGCAAGAGGCTAATCCTCTCTCTTCTTGACACGCTTCTTCGGCGGGCCGAACATGCCGAGCATCCGGTTCGTGACCCAGAAACCGCCGACCACGTTCATCGCCCCGAAGATCACAGCTATCATGCCGACGGTCGTGGTGAAGCCGTCAGAGGCGGAGGCGAGCGCGATGATCGCGCCGACCAGCACGATCCCGTGTATGGCGTTCGTCGCGCTCATCAAGGGCGTATGGAGCAGGTTCGGCACGCGTGAGATCAACTCGAACCCGAGGAACGCCGAGATGATAAAGATCGCTAACTGGGCGAGTAGCTGTGACGTCACCCGGCCTCCTTGAGCGCTTCTCTGGTCGGCTCGTGGCGAATCTCGCCCCCGTGCGCGATGCAGGTCTCGTCGATGATCTCATCTTCGAAGTCGAGATCGAGGTGTAGGTCCTTCTCGTCTTTATCCTCCGAGTGGTCTTCGGTGATGTGCCCGATGAGGTTGTACATGTTGCGCGAGTAGAGCTGGCTGGCGTGTATTGGCATCGTGCTCGGCAGGTTTACAGGACCCACGACCCTGACACCTTCGTGCTCGACGGTCTCCCCGGCCTCGGTAAGCTCGCAGTTACCCCCGCTCTCCGCCGCGAGGTCAACGACCACGCTTCCCGGTTTCATACTCTCGACCATATCCTTGTCCACGAGCTGCGGGGCTTTCCTGCCGGGAACGAGGGCCGTCGTGATGACAATGTCCATCTCCTCCATGCGCTCCCTGATGAGCTTCTGGTCCTCATCGAGCTTCTCCTGGGACCATCCTTCGTCTTCCTCTTCGGAGCCGTCCTCTTCCTCCTCTTCGCCCTCGACGATGTAGCGCTCCCTCGGCGGTTCGGCGTACGAGTAGAAGCCTAAAGAGATCATCAGCTTGCGCCACCCGGTGGGCTGGTACTCTTCGTATTCGTCTTGCTCTTGCTCGTCTTCTTTCTCGTCCTCGGAGTCTATGAACGTGGCGCCGAGTGACTGCGCCTGCTCTTTGGTCTCTGGCCTGATGTCGTAGGCGAACACCTCGGCCCCGAGGCGGTTCATGATCGCCATGGCCTGCAATCCCGCGACCGCCACCCCGAACACCATGACGTTCGCCGCCTTCGTCGTGCCGGCGGCGGTCGAGAGCATGGGGACGTACTTGCCGATGGTGTCGGCCGCGATGAGCGCACACTTGTAGCCGGCGATGGAGCCCATCGAAGAGAGAGCATCCATAGCCTGCGCCGCGCTGGTGCGCGGGACCGCTTCGTTCGAGAAGACCGTCACGCCCGCCTCGGCGAGCTTACCTACGAGATCAGGCTCCTGCGGTCCGTTAAGGAAACAGATCAGGACCTGGCCCTCGCGCAAGAGCCCGATCTCGTCTTCCGTCGGGCTTTGTACCTTGACTACTATGTCGGCTTCGCCGTAGATGCCATCTGCGCCGTCTACGATCTTCGCCCCTGCTTCCTCGTAGTTCGCGTCGAGGTTGTAGTCGCGGCCCGCGCCCGACTCGACGATGACCTCGAAACCATCCTTGACGAGCCTGCCAACGGTCTCGGGCACGAGCCCGACTCTGCGCTCGCCCTCGGTTACCTCTCGCGGAACTCCTACTTTCACGCGCCAGATTATAGCGTCGGAACAGGATGCGCGCTCCCGAAAACCAACTGTTACCAATAAGAGTTCGTTTTGTAATCAAAATGTCACCTCAGGGTCATAAAGTTCCACTATCGACCATTGTGGCTACTCGGAAAGGAGGTCGAGGACGATGAAGAAGACAAGAGCCGTATACATGACAAAGGCGCTGACTTCGGTCGTGGCTACGGTATGCCTGTTCGCCGGGCTCGGCCTCGTCGGGTATTCCCTGCTGACCGGAGGCTCTCCGGCTTCGGCCGAAAGCCCCGACCGCGTACACGGCAGGATCTCTGAGGAGCTCGAGAAGAAGTTCCACAGGAGTATCCCGGAGAGGATCGTCGAGACGGTAAGGGGTCCCCAGGCGAAGACGCCCGAGAGTAAGAAGCTCGAACTTACCGTTCCTGGTCTGGATCGGGTGGACGGCGTGCCCGTCTACGACGCCCCCGAGAGCGGGTACGAGAGGGCCCTCCACGACGGCGTCGTCCACGTTAGGGGCACAGGCTTTCCGTGGCAGGATGTGGCCAACGTCTACATCGCTGGCCACAGGGTGGGTTATCCGGGCACCAGGAGCAACCTGGTGTTCTGGGACCTCGACAAGCTGGAGAAGGGGGATGAGATCTTCCTCACAGACGCGGACGGAACACGATACACCTATGAAGTCTTCGAGAAGCGTGTGATCTCTCCCGACACCGTCAGCATCCTGCGGCCGACAAAGGGGAAGAATATCGTCAGCCTCCAGACGTGTACGCTCCCCGACTACTCGCAGCGCCTCATCGTGCAAGGCGAACTGAAGGGCGAGAAGTAAGCTCTTGCAAGGGTCTTGTGCTCGATTGACATCGGTATGCCCATTTTGTAATTGAATGTTACTTTTGCGGCGTAAATCTACACAGCATAGAGAGGCCCGGATCTGTGGAGAGGAGGTAGGTTCGCAGACGTCTGGAATGGCATCTTCATGGGACCAGACACTTTTCGCGAACGCTCGGCAGCTCTTGATGCCCTTCTCTCAAAACATGGGCGTCAGCCTCACGATGTGAAGCGCACTGTGGCGGCACTCTGCTTTTTTGGCCACACAGAGGATGCTCTTACGCGGCGGGTACAGCCAGCGCGCGGATGGGATGACGAGCTCGCGTCCTTGCCGCTCGAAGAGACCCTTGAAACGTTACGAACGGGATGGGGCGCAATAGCCGGTTCGCCAGAGGTTGTCATCGAGCAAATCCACGCCTACGAGCAGGCTGGCGTAGAGGAACTGATGCTGGAGTGGTTCGACGTCGACGATATTGAAGGTGCAGAAGCTTTTGCCACGGATGTCTTATTACGTCTCTAGCGCTCATCAAAGTGGTTGGAGTTTGTTCGCACTCCCACTCAGCGTTGGTGAGATCGGTTGAGTAGCTCCTTTTCATGCTCAAGGGGGTACGTCATCGACGTGTCCCACTCGCTTTTGCGAACAGTCTCTCGAAGGCAGATTCGCGGAAAGTTCAGCTTCGGTTTCGGGAACACTCCAGCGTAAGGAGGGTGATGTCGTCCTCCTGATCCCAGCCCTCCCCAGTGAAGCGTTCCAGCTCCTCCACCAAGGTCGTGCTGAGACCCATCCCGGCCTCGGGGCTCTCGCTCAGGAGGCTTCTGAGGCGGGGGGAGCCGAACATCTCGCCCTTAGGGTCGTGTGCTTCGACCAACCCGTCTAGTGACGGCCTTGTTCTCTTCTATGGACACCCTTGGCATCCTCCTCTCGGCACGGACGTGGTACCGGTCGCGTCCATAATGCCATGTCCCTAAGCGCTGCGCACCCCTCGGAGCTCATTCACCCGACCTGGTAGAAGGGGTACGTCCCGGAGGTACGAAAATAGGATCTTGCGTACCCTTCTATTTGGTCCTTCTACGGGGTCTCACTTCGGCGGCGAGATGTTCGACGGGTTCGTCGTTCTTGAGGTGCCCTTGTACTATCTCAGGTACGTCGTATTCTACGACGCCGAGGTACCAGGTGCCCCCAGGGTAGACGATGAGGTTCGGGCCGTGCTTACAGAGGCCGAGGCAGTCTACGCAGTCCACGCGTACGTCCCTGTTCATGCCCTCCTCGCGCAACTCGTCCTTGAGTGCTTTGCGGACGGCCTTGGATCCGCGCTTCTTGCAGTCGCCGCCCTTGCAGACGAGCACGTGGGCGTCGTAGTCGCGGACCTTCGCGGCCGGCTTCGCGAGCGTCGCCAGCGCGCCGCCTTTCTGCGCCCGCTTCTTCGCCTTCTTGCCTCTCTTCGAGATGGCTTCCTCCGGTTCATGATGGCGGCTCGCGCCGTGCGGATGCTCTTGAGATCCCAAAACCCTTCTTCGGAGACTCGAATATATCACCCGGGGCGGCGGGACGGTATCATGGACGGTATGAGGTTTCACAACTCGTTACAAGCGCCGATCATTTGAGCCGGCATTCTGTGGTGGACGTTGGCTCCAACACCATACACCTCCTCGTCGGGGAGGTAGACGGGGGATCAGTCCTGCCAGTCACTGGCGAGAAGGTCTCGGCCAGGCTCGGGGCCGGCGTGGAAAAGACGGGTCGCCTCGACGACGCGCGTCTCACGCTCGCGACAGAGGCGATCTCCCTCTTCATTGGAATAGCGGCCATGAATGGAGCGCCATCGCCGGAGATCCTCGCCACGAGCGCGGTTCGCGACGCCGAGAATGGCCAGGAACTGGTCGAGAGGGTCAGGGAGGCGACGGGCCTTGAGATGCGCTTGATCTCGGGCGAGAAGGAGGCCGCGCTTGGTTTCAGCGGGGCGGTTTCGGCTGTGCGCCACGAGGGAAAAGTGTTCGTGGTCGACCTCGGGGGCGGTTCGGCGCAGCTGATCCTCGGCGAGGTCTCAAGTGGGCCAAAAGAGAGGGTCTCGCTGCCGCTGGGCACCAACCGCACAACGGAGCGCTTCGTGGAGCACGACCCTCCCCTGGACGCGGAGCTCGAGGCCCTCGGCGAGCACGTGGTAAGACTCTTGCCTGGATGGGATATCGGCGGGGCCCGGGTCGTGGCCGTCGGCGGATCGGCACGGGCTATCCTGAAGGTCACGCGTGACAGGCCCACGGCAGAGCGTTTGTGGAGACTGGCCACGGAGATTCGGGAGAGTCCTTCCGGGGTGCTCGCGCGGGAGTACGGGCTCGCACCGGAGAGGGCGAGGGTCTTGCCTGCGGCCATCACGACGCTGGCGACCATACTGGAGCACTATGGCAAGGAGGATCTGACCGTGGCACGCGCAGGAATCAGGGAGGGGACGCTGCTCGCGCTCGCACAGGGAGAAGAGATATGACGGACGTAGCACGCAAACCGAGCCTTTCCGACCCTTCGCTGTACATAAACAGGGAGCTCTCGTGGCTCGGGTTCAACAACAGGGTCCTCGAACAGGCCCGTGACGAGCGGCACCCGCTACTGGAGAGGTTGCGGTTCGTCGCGATCTCCGAGACCAACCTCGACGAGTTCTTCATGATCAGGGTCGCCGGGTTGCAGCAACAGGTAGCCTCGGAACTCCCGAACCCCGTTCCGGACGGGATGACCCCCGAGGAACAGATCTCCCGGATACACGACCACACGGAGGAATTCTTCGACGAGCGGCGCAGGATACTGAACAGGGAGCTCTTACCCGCCCTGGAGAAAGAGGGCATACGCATGGTGCCTCACAGCAAGGTCCGCGCCGCCGAGCGGAGGGAGCTCAGGGAGAGGTTCGTCAGAGACATACTGCCTATACTCACGCCCCTCGCCATAGATCCGGCGCACCCGTTCCCCCACATATCCAACCTCTCGCTGAATCTGCTCGTGGTTATCGGGGATGCTGGAAGACGGGTCATGGCCCGCATAAAGGTACCGACTACCATAGACCGCTTTATGCGGCTCGCCGACGAGGACCGCGGCCCCGGCGAAAAGCCCGAGATGCGCTTTGTGAGGGTCGAGGAGGTCATTTCGGCGAACCTGGATGAGCTCTTCCCCGGCAAGGACGTCGTCGCGAGCTACGTCTTCCAGGTCACCCGCAACGCGGACTTCGTGATCGAGGAGGACGAGGCGGCCGACCTTTTGCAGGCGATAGAGGACGAGCTGGAGGGCCGCTGGTTCGGCCAGAGCGTCAGGCTCGTGGTCTCAGACGAGATGCCAGACGACCTTAGGGACTGGCTTGCCGGTAACCTCAAGCTCCACGAGAACTCGGTCTTCGCCTCTCCCCACCCCATAGGGCTTGCTGACGTGGCTGAGCTCACGCACATCGAGCGCTCCGATCTGCTCTACCCGCCGATAACGCCCAGGGTGCCTTCGGAGATCCGGAGCGCGCGCTCCATTACCCAGGCCATCAGGAACGGCGACATCCTGATCTACCATCCCTACGATTCGTTCTCACCCGTCGTGGACTTCGTCAGGGCGGCGGCCAACGACCCCGGGGTCCTCGCCATAAAGCAGACCCTCTATCGCGTCGGCTCGAACTCCCCGATAGTCGAGACGCTCTCGGAGGCTCGCGACGAGCAGACGCAGGTAGCCGTCCTGGTCGAGTTGAAGGCGCGCTTCGACGAGGAGCCGAACATCACCTGGGCGCGCCAGCTCGAGGCCAGGGGCGTCCACGTCGCCTACGGTATCGTTGGCCTCAAGACGCATGCCAAGATCAGCCTGGTCGTCAGGCGCGAGGGCTCGGGACTCAGGCGATATGTCCACCTCGGTACAGGAAACTACAACCCAGGGACGGCCCGCATCTACACGGACTTCTCGTACTTTACCGATGACCCGAAGCTCGCCGAGGACGGCTCGGACCTCTTCAACTACCTGACCGGCTACTCCGAGCAGGAAGAGCACCAGGAGCTACTCGTCGCTCCTCTAACAATGCGTGAGAGCATAGTGCGCCTGATCGAGGAGCAGACCGAGAAGGCCAAGGGCGGTGAGCACGCCAGCATCACGTGCAAGACCAACTCGCTCACGGACCCGCAGATTATCGAGCTCCTCTACGAAGCCTCCCAGGCCGGGGTGAAGATAGACCTGATTGTACGCAGCATCTGCTGCCTCAGGCCCGGCGTGGAAGCCGTGAGCGAGAATATCCGCGTAGTCTCGCTCGTAGGGCGCTTCCTCGAACACGCTCGTATCTTCGCCTTTTCGAATGGGGATGACGAGAAGATCTACCTCGGAAGCGCCGACCTGATGCAGCGCAACCTCGACCGGCGCGTGGAGACGGCCTTCCCGCTGCGCGAGAAGCGTCACCGCGAGAAGGTCCGCCGCCTGCTCGACCTCCAGCTCGCCGATAATGCGAACGGTTGGGAACTCGGCCCCGACGGCACCTTCGAACGCTTGCACCCGAAAGTCGGGGAGGAACAGGTAGACAGCCAGGCGATACTGCTCGAAGAAGGATTTTGATCTGTTGCTAGTGATCCACGTCCGTGCTACATTGCGCCTCTGTTTCTAGGGGAAACACGACCGGAACGGGCTAACGAAACGAGGCACGGATGACAGCGGGGCAGGGCAGCGAATCATCACGTACGAAAGTACCTTCTGCCACGGATCACCAGGAGATAGAGTGGCAGTTCGACGCCGGAGAGCTCGAGTCGGTCGAGGGCTGGCTCGGCCGGCAATACTCTGGTTCCTCAGGCCTCATCGTCGCTCCTGAATCCACGGTAGAGATCACAGACACCTACTACGACACCGATGACTGGCGGTTCTACCGGGCCGGCTACGCCCTGCGCGTCCGCAACACCGATGGCGAAGTCGAGGCGACGATGAAGTCCCTGACGCCGGCCGAGGGTAGTCTCAGGAGGCGGCGTGAGATCTCCGAGCCCCTCGAGGACGATAAACCCGCCACGCTGAAGGGGGCCGGAGGGCCCGTAGGCGGGAGATCCAAGGCGCTCGTTGGCAGGCGCGAGATGCGTCCACTGTTCAGAATCGAGACCCGCCGCCAGGGGTTTGCGCTCCTGCTCGATGGTTCTACAGATGGGAACCAGGAGGACTTGCGCATCGGTGAGATCTCGCTCGACGCCTCGAAGATACCCCTGGGCGATGAGCCGGCCCGCTTGACCCGTGTCGAGGTAGAGGCCGGGATCGGCATGGCCCCGACCCCTGACCTGCATGGCTTCGTTGACGAGATGCAGTCCGCCCTCGAACTGACCCCAGCCTCTACCTCCAAGTACGAGACCGGTCTGTACGCCGGCGGGCTCAATCCGGAAGGGAACTCCGACGTGGGCCCTACTCACATAGACCCTTCCATGAGCCTGGGCGAGGTCGCGTTCGCCGTGCTACGCAGGCAGTTCGTCGAGATGCGGAACCACGAGCCTGGCACGCGGCTCGGCGAAAACCCCGAGGAGCTGCACGATATGCGCGTGCCGACGCGCCGGATGCGGGCTGCGATGAAGGTCTTCGAGGGAGCTTTGCCCGAGCGGGCCCGCTGGCTCAGGGAGGAGTTGCGCTGGGTGGCCCGCGCCCTCGGCGACGTAAGGGATCTGGACGTCCAGATCGAACACCTCCAGGCCTGGAAAGAAGAGGCGGGCGAGGAGGACTCCGGGTTCCTGGACAGGATCTTGACCATCATCCGCAAGCGGCGGACCGAGGCCCGCAAGGACATGCTCGGGGTCCTCGACACGGAAAGGTACGAGCGTCTGGAGTCCTCGTTCGCGGAGATGCTGCGCCGCGGACCCACGGCCGAGCTGGAGCCCGCCCAGATGAACGGCCACGAAAGGACGAGCGAGCCGGTCACGTCAGCGGCGCCGGCCCTGGTCGCGGGCCGCTACCGCAAGTGGAGAAAAGCGGCGAAGCGTCTCGACGAGGCTTCGCCCCCCGAGGCCTTCCACGACGTGCGAAAGAAGGGGAAGCGGCTGCGCTACACCCTGGAGTTCGTCTCCGAAGTCTACGGTACACCGGTGCAGAAACTCGTCGAGCCTCTAAAGGAGCTGCAGGACGATCTCGGCGACCACCAGGATGCCGTGGTCGCCGCTGGATACCTTCGGGAGCTCGGCACCACAACCGGTAGAACGCGGGTCCCGCGCGGGGTCGCCTTTACGATGGGCGTCTACTCGGAACGCTGCGCCCGCGAGGCTGGAGACCTGCGCTCCGTCGTGCCCGACTCGAAACCCTTTCGCACCCTGACGAGGGGCAAGAAGTGGAAGAAGTTCGAGAAGGTTATGAAGGGCCGGAACGGGGCCGACATGCCAAACAAGCGTGTTCGGTAGGCCAGCTTGTACCTCTATCTCATTCGCCACGCTGTCGCCCACAAGCGTGACCAGGAACGCTGGCCTGATGACAGCAGGCGTCCGCTCACGCCCGAGGGTGAGGAGGAGTTCATGGGTGCGGCCCGCGGGCTGGCCCATGTCGTCCCCGAGGTAGAGGTCCTCCTGAGCAGTCCCTACGAACGGGCGTGGCGGACAGCGGAGATCCTGGCCGAACAGACGGGCTGGCCGGGACCGGAGGAGCTCCCCGCCCTGGAGCCCGACGTCCCGCCGGAAAAAGTCGTCATCGCGCTGGAGACCTACGCAGGGAAGCAGTCCATAGCCCTGGCCGGGCACAGACCCGGCCTGCACGAACTGGCCGTGTACCTGCTCACCGGCGACGCCGGAGGCGCAGATATGAAGATAAAGAAGGGTGGCATCGTGTGCATCGAGTTCGACAACGCCCCGGAGGCCGGAGCCGGCAAGCTGCGCTGGCTGTTTACGCCTAGGGTCCTTAGGACTCTAGGCGTCAGCTAGTCAGCACGCTACGGCCTTCGGCCTCCGCTAGTCAGCACTTCAGCACGGCGGCTTCGCCGCCTTGTCAGCAAGTCAGCCAGGACTTTCATGGACGAAAGCTGACAAGCGCCCGACAGGGCGCGTGCTGATTAGCTGACAAGTCTCCTGGCGAAGCCTGGCGACGTGCTGACTAGCTACCTCAGAAGCGGGTCAGGCCTGCTATGCCCCCGAACTCGTCGCGCAGGGTATCCGTATTCTCGTCTTCGCCGCGCACGAAGTCGAGGCGCGCCCCACGGGCGGTCGCGAGGTCAACGAGGACGTCCGTGAGTGGTCGCACGCGGGTCTTTTGGCCACAGAATGGGCACTCTTCACTGGTGATTTCTCGTATGGCGAGCTGGTCGTTATCGCACCAGCGAGTCTCCGCTTCCAGCTCCCAGAGGATGGCGAGGTGATAGACACGATTCTCTTCTTGAAGGGCCGCGACGGTCTCGTCGAGGCCGCGGACGCCGCTCTCCCTTATCTCGTCCAGGATCTCCTTCTCGCGCTCGTGTTCCGCACGCTCCCTGACGGCCTCGAGCCGGTCCAGGAGCTCGCCCTCGGGTGCCCCGAGGGCTAGGTGTTCTTCAGCGACTATCCGGTCCTTTAGCTCGTTGGGCAGGATGCTACGGAACTCGGCAGTCCTCTCTCTGGGGCCGGCGAGGATCAGACGCCGCACCCCCTCACGGAAGGTGACATCCCTGGTGAGTTCCCCCAGTTCCTTGTAGAAGCTGTGGATGTGGGCCTCCCTTCGGCGGCTGGTAGCGTCGTCATCCGTTCCGCCTCTGGGGTAAGGCTCGCTTGGATGGACGTCGACCTCCGAAAAACCGTTGGCCTTTATCTCTTCTTCTCCATGGGCGCTACTCAGGGGCGAGACCACAAAGTACCTGAACGTCTCGGCGTCCAGTACCGCCGCCCCGTACGGCTCGTACTCGTCCAGTACGAGTGTCAGCGGGGCGACGTAAGGATCTCCCCAGCGGAACGACTCGGGAACGTCGACCTGCAACCGGTAGACCTCGAAGAAGTCATCCTCGTCAGCGAAGATGGCTAGTGTCCTGGCACCGGGGTGCGTCTCGTCCTCGAAATACTCCGTGACCCCCTGCTGCAGGCCCTCAGGGACACCCTCATCGTTCATGGCGTCACGCAGGCGGACCAGGTAGGACCTTCGCTGGTTCTCCGGGATGTCGGCGTTGACGCTCAGATAAACCGAGAGAATCGGTCCCGGCCGTCCTGCCACGGAGGTTATCGTCTGCCTGAGATCCTGAGCCTGGGCCATTTACGAAACACCTCTTACGTATATCTTATGGGAACTAGTACTACTAGAATCCCCGCCCTCGGGGTCGCGTAAACACGCCCTCCGCCCTGGAGTGGACCCCACCCGACACGTGAGTCTCAAAACACCCAGTCGCGCAGGCTCCGCTTCCGTGCCTTGCTGACCGAGGGTGGCGACCGGAGAGTGCAACTCCACAGCGGCTGAAATTCGCCCGTGGCGTGCTCCTGGACTTCGTTTTGACGGGCTTCTACGAACTTCGGGTGTAGGGGAATCTCCGAAGACAAGATGAGAAGTGCCGAGCAGTGCGAGCTAGCCGAGCGCGGAAACGGGATCGGCCAAGGCTCGACGGATTGCGAGTAAGTCACCCTCCAGATCAGTGCGCGAGGAAGCGCCCGCATCGGGGACGCAGTCCAGACCCGTCTCGACCATTGAGCGCGGGTGGAGGAGCTGGCGCTCAGGGCGCCCGAGGAGGACGGTGCGCTCAGCTTCCCCGATCACGGATCCTCGGGCGGCATCAACGGTACCGTGACCTTGCGACGCGTCGGGCGAGGAACACCGTCGCGGCGACTCCCGTAAGCACCGCGAGCGCCGGCGCGGCGGCCGAGAGCGCGACGAGGCCGAGGAGTCTGCGCCGCATCTCCCGCGCCTCGTTGAGGCGGGGGAAGGGTGCGTCGGGAACCTCGACACCGAAGAAGTCGCATAGCGGCGCCCAGCCCTCTCGCACGTCGAAGACCAGCAGCCTCTCCGGCGGGACCCGCCGGCGGACCGCCTCGTTGTGGCGCTCGAAGACCTCCATCGCGTAGGCCCGATCCTTGAAACGGCCGTCGAAGGTGTCCTCCCACACGAGGCGGTCCGCCAGCCGGACGGCGCCCGCGACGCCCGGGACGAACGGCCCGGCCAACGCGAAGGCCGCCCTCACTGGGAGTGGCCCGGTGGTCAACCTCCGTAGCCCGTAGATGGTCGAGCGCGTGCTCTCGTACCACGGTGCCGGATCGCGGACGGTCAGAATCACGGGCGCCTCGGGGAACGCTTCCATGATCTCCTCGTAGAACGAGCAGGCCGGCCAATCGACTGCCACCCCGTAGCCCGCGAGGAACCCTTCCCAGTCCACCTTCTCCCCGCCGCGGCCGCCGGCGGCCTCCCAGAACCCGATGTGCTCAGGGTTAGCGAAGACCTCGCTCAGGCTGTAGCTCGGGCCGAAGCCCAACACCTCCAACGCCGCCTTCAGTGACGTCGTCCCCGTGCGGCCGAAGCCGGCTCCTATTGCTCTCATGCGGCCACTCTACACGGGCGGCGCCGAGGCCGCTCCCGGCCCCGCCGGGGGAGAACGTACCCGGTCATAGAGCCGTGGTGTTGGAGTTGCCTCCTGCTCGATCGGGCCGCCCGTCGCATTAGTGCACGTGCTTTCCGCCGTCCACGTTGATGACCTGCCCGATGATAAAGTCCGAATCCGGCGAGACGAGGAAGAACACCGCCCCGACGAGGTCTTCCGGTTGCTCGTCGCGCCCCAGCGCACGTTCCCTGTGCTGCGCTTCGAGGACCTCAGGTGAGAGAAGTTCTGCCGTACTGGTGACGTCACGGTGAGGCCGGGGGTTACGACGTCAACGGTGATCCCGTAGCCGCCGAATCCGCGGGCGAGGCGACGTGAGGGCCCGAGGAGTCGGGCCTTCGCGGCCACGTAATGCGCTTGGCCCGATAGCCCCTCGAAGACGGAGCCCCACCCAAGGTTGATGATGGGCGCCAACCCGCGCCCCTTCATTAGGGGAAGTATGGCGCGGGTCGTCAGGAACGCGCCGGTAAGGTTGATGTCGATAACACGCCGCCACTCGTCGGGCGTCATCTCCTCGAAGGGCCGCATCGGGAAGTAACCGGCGCAATTGACCAGCACGTCGACGCGTCCTACCCTGTCACGCGCGACGTCGGCGAGCCTGTAGCAGTCCTGATCCGTCGGCCGCGGCGGTGATGAGCTCGGCGCCGGCCCTGCCACGCAGCTGGTCGAGCGCGTCGCTGCTGACGTCAGTCGCGACGGTGTCGCCGTTGTCCACAAAACGGTCGAGGAGTACCGAACCGATGCCGCCTGCGGCGCCGGTGATTACGACGACCCGATCTCTATGCGTTTCCAGTCTCCTCTCCTGCGTTTCCTGTCTTCCGATCTATGAGGACTGCGGGTCGTGACCGTGGGGTCACGCCACGTCGCGCGCACGGCGCGAACGAGTCGTTGTCGAAGCCTCAGGCCAGGACGCGTCGCGAACGCACCTCGCCCATCAGGTGAGCCACGTCGTTGCGGTCGAGGTGGCCCTCGGCGCAGAGCTGGTACGTCCCGTAGAGCAGCCGGTCCTCCGTCAGCGCGATCGCGGCGACTTCGGCGACCTCGCGGTAGTCGAGCCTGCTGAAACGGGTCTCCGTCGAGCAGGGTTCGGCGAAGACACCGGTCTCCACCACCCTCGGCCAGCCCCCCGCGAGAGCGCCCGCCGCCCTGCTCTCGCAGGTGCGGGGTGACCGCTCGGACGAGCTGGATCGAGCCGACCAGGTTGGTGGCGACGATCCCGTCGATCTGCTCGTCGCTGTGTTCCTCGGCGGTGCCGAAGACTCCGAACCCGGCGTTGGAGACGACGACGTCGATCCGGCCGAGCTCCGCGAAGGCGGCGTCAACGACCTCGCGCATCTGCTCGGTTTTCCTGACGTCGAGCTCACGGACCCACAGCCGGTCGCTGTACTGGGTTGCGAGATCATTTAGGCGCTCGGGCCCGCGGAGGGTCGCCGCGACGCGGTCGCCGCGCTCGAGCAGCCGCTCGGTCAGTTCGCGGCCGAAGCCGCTGGAGGTGCCGGTGATGAACCAGGTGGACGTCATGAGTGCTCCTTCATACGTGGATTTCTCACAACCAGCTCGGTTGTACCTAACTAGATAGTTACTATACCACAACGTTCCCCATCTAGTTAGGTACAATTGAGGAATGACGGAATTGACCCCTCTCACCAGCAAGCAGCGCCAGTCTCGGGCCACGCAGGAGCGGCTGCTCGCGGCGGCGTTTGAGGAGTTCCAGCTGCACGGGCTCGCGGGCGCGCGCGTCGATCGCATCGCCGAGCGGGCGAAGTCGAACAAGCGCCTGATCTACATCTACTTCGGGAACAAGGAGCAGCTGTTCGACGTGGTGGTGCAGCGCAGCTTGGAGAAGATGATCGACGCACACGCAGTGCCCCTTCCCGACGACCTGCCGGGCTACGCCGTCGAGCTGTTCGACTACCTTGAGGAACGCCCCGAAGTGTTTCGGCTGTTTTGGTGGCGCCACCTCGAGCGTAGGGATACGTCCGAGGTCGAACAGGCCAACTACCGCGACAAGGTCGCCCGGATCGCCGAGGCGCAGCGCGCCGGGCGCCTCGACGCGAAGATCCCCGCTGCTCACTTGTTCGCGTTCCTCCTCGGCGTGGTTCAGAGCTGGTCGTTAGCCTCGGATGCCCTACGCGACGCCGCCGGCGAGGACGCCACGCGCGACCGCCGACGCGAGAGTGTGCGCGAGGCGGTCGCGCGGGTCACAGGGACGTCGATGGGATGAGTTATTAGCGGCAGTTGGGCGAATAGTACGCTCCCTACAGGTTCTGCCCGCCCGACGCCTCGATGCGTTGCGCGTTCACCCAGCCCATCTCGGGCGAGAACAGCGATGCCACCACCCCGCCAATGTCTTCGGGCAGCCCGGCGCGACCCAGCGCCGTGTGGGAGGCGACCATCTCGTTCATGCCCGGGTTGTCGCGTACCACGCCGCCCCCGAAGTCGGTCTCGATCGCCCCCGGCGCGATCGCGTTCACGGCGATCTGACGCGGCCCGAGCTCCAGCGCCATGTACCTGGTCATCACTTCCACCGCGCCCTTGGCCGAAGCGTACGCCGCGAATCCCGGCTGGGCAAAGCGCGCCAGGCCGGTGGAAACGTTAACGATGCGCCCGCCATCGGCCATCAGCGGCAGCAGCTTCTGGGTCAGGAAGAAGGGCCCCTTGACGTGGATATTCATGAGCTGATCGAACTGCGCCTCGGTGGTTTCAGCAACGCTGGCGTGGACGCCGATGCCCGCGTTGTTGACCAGGAAGCGAAACCGGTCGGTGCCCCAGTTCAGCAGCACGCCGCGTACTCTCTCAACGAAAGCGTCGAACGTGCCGGCATCGCCCACATCCAGCTGCAGGGCGGCGGCGCGGCGACCCATCCCTTCTAGCTCGGACGCCAATGCATCGGCTTCGGCCTCGTTGCTCCGGTAGGTGAAGATTACGTCGGTGCCGCGCCCGGCGATGCTCTGCACCATGTTCCTGCCGAGCCCGCGGCTGCCGCCGGTGACGATCGCCACCCGGCCCTCCGCTACCCCATCCTGCGTGCGCGTGTCTTGCGGATCCATCCTTGCCTCCTATCTGCCGGCCTTCCGAGGCCGGACTAGCTAACGACGATAACAATATCATCGCATCATTGATAACGCAAGACCTGATAACAAAATTATGTTATCGTATGTGTCATGAACGAGATGAGGTCTATAGAGATGAGTGAGACAACGGCGAGCAAGAGGGCGGTCACGAGGGGCAGAATCGTACGGGCTGCCGCGGGGCTTCTGGCCGAGGGGGGGCGGGAGGCGGTATCGACGCGGACGGTTGCCGAAGCCGCGGGGGTGCAGGCGCCGACGATCTACCGCCAGTTCGGCGACATGCGCGGGCTGCTCGACGAGGTAGCCAGCCACGGGTTCTCGACGTATCTGCGGGGCAAGACGACGCGGGAGCGGGCGGAGGATCCGGTCGAGGACCTGCGCCGGGGATGGGACCTCCATGTCGAGTTCGGTCTCGCCAATCCCGCTATCTACAAGCTGATGTACGGGGACCGCAGGCCCGGAACCGAGCCCGCCGCGGCCCGGGAAGCCTCCGAGATCCTGCACGGGCTGGTGCGGCGCGTCGCCGAGGCTGGTCGTTTGCGCGTCGGGGTGGAGCGTACGGCGCTTATGATCCACGCCGCCGGGTCGGGCGTCACCCTGGCACTTATCGGCACTGAGCCAGAGGACCGCGATCCCGCGTTGTCTGAGGCGACCCGTGAGGCGATACTCGCGGCCGTGACCACGGATGAGACCGTCGGGGTGGATGACGAGGGTGATGGCAATGACCGAGTCGCCAACCGCGCCGTCGCGCTCAAGGCCGTCCTACCCGAGACGACCGAGCTCACGCCCGGTGAGCGCGCCTTGCTCTCGGAGTGGCTCGACAAGATCACAGATCCCGCCCGCTGAGAGAAGGGTGCCGCTCTGGAACCATCTCGTCCGGACGATCGGCTATACGTCCCGATTGCCGGCACTTTGGTTCCGGGCCCACTTGGGGAAGGAGGGGCTAGAACCAACACGTGAGTCTCAAAACACCCAGTCGCGCAGGCTCCGCTTCCGTGCCTTGCTGACCGAAGAGTGCGACTGGGCAGGTTTGGAGTTCGCCCTGGACGATTCTGCGAACTTCGCTTGTACGGGGTTCTCGGAAGTCCATATCCACGATCCTGCATATCCAGGTCTATGAAGGTGGGCAAAGCCGCATAGCCCCACCCCGATGGATAGTATGTTTACACAAGATATAGTGGGTCCAGATAAATGCACCCCTAGATTCATGGAGACTCATCGAGTAGACTTGCATTAGCGGCGAGGTCTACATCAGCTTTCGGGGATCGCACTTGAAGCGGTTCTCGCCCCTCCTCGCCGCTTCTCGAATTCTAGTTACCGTCCGTCTCCCTTCTCCACCCGGAGCGCACCATACAATTGTTGAAGGAGCGGACTTCTCGTGCTGAGATTGCAGCCTCGACCTCTTGATAGGTTGCGCCTCCTCCCTATTCATGAACTTCCTGAAGTGTAGGAGGACGGTCGACGTCCACGCGGGGCTCAGTCTCGGTCGGCGTGCTCCCGCAGCCAGCCCATGGCCGCCGGAATGTCCCATGACCGCGAACCGGTCGATGCTCAGCGCGTAGGCGACTGCGGTGGCGTCGGCCGCCGACCGCGAGGATCCGCACCCGTCGTCACGTCATCAGGACGGGTGCCACACCCGTCGAGACGTTGTAGCCGGTCCCCTCGGCCCGTGGGAGCGCGGAAGGGGATGCATCTCCTGCTCGGTGACCCCGAACAGCGGGTGTACACGCACTGCTGCGTTCTCGCCTAGCAGTCCTTCTCTATGTCGTCACAGGCTTCGACGTGCTCCAGGTTGTCCTGGAGGAGTTCCTCGCCGAGCTCGAGTATCTGCATGACCCTTTCATCTGCCACGGCGTAGAAAGCGTTTCGGCCCTCGCGACGCACCTGTACGTAACCGCACCAGGCCAGGCAGCGCAGATGGTCGGAGACCCTCGGCTGCGGTGCCCCGAGCTCGTCAACCAACTCTCCGACTTTCATCTCGCCCCGTTGCGCCAAGAGCAGCAGGATCGAAAGCCTGGTCGAGTTGGCGAAACCATTGAATAACTTGGCGAGAAGGCACATCTCCTCGCTCTCGCGTCCTACCTCGATACCGGATAAGGGTTCCGGTTTGATCAGATCTTTTTGCACAGAGCACTCCTTCCACGTCTTTTCCTACTATACACCGCCCATTCGAATGTGTGAAGCCGATTACAGCACTTCAGCACACTGCAGCCTTCGGCTTTCGCTTGTCAGCATTTCAGCAAGTACCTTACCAGCGAGGTTCCCTACACGCAGTGCCTGCTCCGTGGCAAACGATGCGGGCCTTATCCACTGCAGGGCAAAACGAAACGCAAGCCGCTCCCAAAGAAGCTGAAATGCTGACTGGCTGAAATGCTTACATGCGCCTGGCACGCACTTTCGCACTACTCACGCGGGAAGGCCGTCCTCGCGGCGGCCAGGTCCCACAGGGCGTGGCCCACGCTCTCGAACACGACCGTTCCCTCAGGGCGACCGGATGAATGGAGCGAGTCCTCGAGCGCAGTGGCGTCCTCCCACCGGAACGCGCCGGCCTGTGAGGCCTGGATCAGGTCTCCAGCCTCATCCTGCGCGCCTTCCATCGTATCAACAAAGACCTGCGAGGCTGAGATCAAAGCTGGCGGCAACTCGGCCGCCTCCGGCTCGAAAGACCCGACCGCGGCCACAAAGACGCCCTCCGGAATCTCCCCGGGAAGGACCGGCTCCGAACTCGTTGTGGCCGTGACGATGAGGCTCACATCGTCCAGCACTTCTTCGGGGCCTTCAACCTTCTGTGCTTCCATGCCGAGATCTCTGGCGTACCCGGCGAGGGCTGCCGCGCTCTCCGTGCTCCGCGAGGAGATGTAGACTTCGGAGACGCCGAGGCCCTCGTGGAATGCCTCGAGGTGCGCGCGTCCCTGCGTTCCCGCGCCGACGACTAGGAGAGGCCCTCTCTGGCGTGGGGCCAGCTCGCGGGCGGCGAGCATAGAGAGGGCAGCGGTACGCCTGGCGGTTACGACGCTGCCGTCCAGGAGGCCGAGCCGTTCCCCCGTCGTCGCGTTCATCACGACGACCTCGCCCTGTATCGTCGGCAGCCCACGTCCAGGATTCTCCGGGTGGACCGTGACCAGCTTGGTGATTGAGATCTCCCGGTCCGAGGCCGGCATGACCAGCAAGACACCCCCTTCAGAAAGGGGCAGGACGAGCCGGGGCGGTGCCTGAAGTTCGCCCGAGCTCTCGGTGAGCGCGACCTCGCGTATAGAGTCGGCCAGCTCCAGATAGGGCAGGCGGGCCGCGGTCTGGCTTGCGTCCAGGATCTCCATGCTAACCGCGGGCGGTGCCGGCCAGGCGGGCGGGTGAAAAGAGGTCTATCGGGTGGGAAGTCTCGCCTTCCGTGGCGAGGTCGGCCAGGATCTCACCGACCACGCTGCAGAACTTGTAGCCGTGCCCGGAGAAGCCTGCGGCGATGGCGACCTGGGGGTAGTGGGGGTGCGTGGAGATCACGAAGTGCTCGTCCGGGGTGTTCGTGTACATGCAGGTCTTCGCGTACAGGAAGTCACCGTCGAGGTCGGGGATGTACCTGGCGAGGTAGCCCCTGATGAATTCGACCTCCTTCTCGTGGACCTCGCGGTTCACCGTCTCTGGGTCCGCCGGCTTGCCGTCGGCCCTGAAGAACGCGACCTTGACCCCGCCTGTGGGCCCGTCGTGGGCAGGGATGGCGTAGAACGAGTTGCCGTCCTCGGGCTCCCAGATAAAGATGGGGAGACGGTATGGGACGAAAGGTCCGATGCCGCCTTTCGGGTCGAACCAGAACAGGATCTGGCGCGTAACCTCCAGCGGGAGGCCGAGGTCAGCGAGCAGCTCCGGCGCCCACGCTCCGGCCGAGACGACCAGTCGTTCCGCCTCGTAGGCTCCCGATGCCGTCTCGACCAGCACCCCGGATTGCGTTGGTTCCCAGGACAGGATCTCCTCTCCGAAGCGGAGGTCGGCGCCAAAATAGGCTGCCCTGTCAAGGTGGGCCTTCACGGAAGCCTCGGGCCTGAGGAAGCCGGCCTTCTCCTCGAAGAAGGCCACGGTATCAGGGGTTGGTTCGAAGACCGGGTAGCGCCTTTTCAGCTCAGTGGCGTCCAGAACCTCGTAGGGCAGATCGTACTTCTCGGCGCTCTCCTTGCTCCCGTCGAAGAACCTGGTGCCTGGAGGCCCGATCATGAGCCCGCCCGTGATCGTCATCAGGTCCTCGCCCGTCTCCCGCTCCAGCCGCTCCCACAGCTCGTAGGCACGAATGACCAGCGGTACGTAGGCAGGGTTCTCCGAGTACGCCAAGCGGATGATCCTGGATTGCCCGTGGCTGGATCCCCTGTCGTGCGCTGGGGTGTGCCGCTCGAGCCCGAGCACGCGCTTGCCGCGCCCTGCGAGGTGGTAGGCCGCCGAGCTCCCCATCCCGCCGAGGCCTGCGACGATTACGTCGTACATCAGACGCCTTTGTCTTCCTCTGGCAGGGTGTAGTCGAGGTCGGCTGGGAGGTCGGCTATGTCCATCTGGGCCTTTTGGAGCTTGCCTGCAAAGTCCCAGTTCATCGACTGCCAGCGCGTGAACTGGTCGAGTACCCAGATGCCCGAGAGGCGGCTCCCGTTGCCGCTCTTGCCGTTGCCCCCGAAGGGCAGGTGGGCTTCTGCGCCGCTGGTGGAGTTGTTGACGGAGAGCATCCCAGCGCCGTTGCGCTCCCTGAAGCGCAGGGCGTTCGTCGCGTCGGTGGTGTATATGGCGGCCGAGAGCCCGTAGCCGTGCCCGTTGGAGAGGGCTACTGCCTCGTCGAAGTCCGAGAAAGAGGCGACGCCGACGATAGGTCCGAAGGTCTCTGTGCGGTAGATCCCATCCTCCACCGTAACGCCGTCGACGATGGTCGGGTGGTCGTAGATGCCAGCCGCAGCGTCGCCGACGAAGCCCTCGCGAGGGTTGTCTGCGGTAATGCGTCCCATCCCGCTCGAACCGTGGATGCTGTGGTGGGTCTCGATCAGCTCGAGCCATCCCAAAAACCGCTCGTGGAAGATCTCGCTGAGCATCGGGCCGTAGAGCACGTCCTTCGTAGGATCTCCTATGGACGCCTCCTTGACGGCTCTAGCGAACCTGGAGATGAACTCGTCGTGAACAGATTCGTGGACGATCACGGTACCAAGAGAGGTGCAGCGCTGGCCTGCTGTGCCGAAGCCCGAGAACAGGGCGCCTTCGACGGCGAGGTCGAGGTCAGCGTCGGGCATGACAACGAGGGGGTTCTTGCCTCCGAGCTCCAGGCAGGGAGACTGCATGTGCCTGCCGCAGAGCTCGCCAATCCTCATCCCGACCTCGGAAGAGCCGGTAAAGCCGACCTTGTCGACGAGGCCATCGTCGAGAGCCCTCTCCAACCCCTCGAAGACCGCAGGTCCTTCGGCCTGCACGACGTTCAGGACGCCGTCGGGGAGGCCGCCGGCCACGAAGAGTTTGGCCAGGGCGTCGCCGATGGCGGGGGAGTATTCGGCTGGCTTCCAGACCACGGCGTTGCCGCAGGTGAGGGCGGGGATCAGGTACCACGAAGGGACCGCGACGGGGAAGTTGCCGGCCGTGATGATGGCCGCGACGCCAACGGGGACGCGGAAGGTAAAGAGTTGTTTATCAGGCATCTCCGAGGAGACGGTCTGGCCGTAGAGTCGTCTCCCTTCGCCGGTGAAGAAGTCGCAGGTGTCTATGATCTCCTGCACCTCGCCGAGAGATTCCGCGTAAGGCTTGCCGATCTCACGGGTCACCAGCCGCGCCAGCGCCTCCTTGTTGTTCTCGACGACGCGCCCGATCTTCTTTATTACCTGAGAGCGGATCGGGGCAGGCACACCGGCCCACCCAGGCTGCGCCTCGCGCGCAGCCCTACACGCCTCCACGAACGTCCCGGCATCACCGAGTAGCACCTCCGCCACCGTCTCGGCCGTACGCGCCGGGTTCGTCGAGGTCATGCGCCCGCCCGGTGCGCCTTCGGGCGCGCATCCCCCTATCACGGAGGTGACGGTAAGGGTCCCTGAAGCCGTTCCTTCGCGGGCGTCGGTGGTACGCATTCACTACCTCCAGGCCTCTCTGGTTGCCTATCTTGCCACTATCCTACACCAAAGCTCCGGGACGCTCCTTGGAGTAGAATCGGGGTGTATCGAACGTCATACAGGCCGTCGCGTGGGGTTTTTCGAGATGGGAATAGTGGACAAAGCCATAGCGAACTCGGTGCCCGTCATCCCACGGCCCATCGTGAAGAGAATCGCCGGCCGCTACATAGCCGGCGATACGCTCGATGAGGCGATCTCCACGGTCAGGGACCTGAACGAGCAGGGCTGCGTTGCCACCATCGACCTCCTCGGCGAGAGCACCGAGAGCAAGGCCGACGCCGCGGCGAAGCTGAAGGACTACGAGAAGGTCGTCGACGCGCTCGACGAACACGGCCTCAAGGGCGGTATCTCCGTCAAGCTTACCGGGCTCGGGCTGACCCTGAACGAGCAGCTCTGCAGGGCGAATCTAGAAGAGGTCGTCGAGTACGCCGGGGAGCGAGGCCGCTTTGTGCGGGTGGATATGGAGGACTCGCCGCACACGGAGGCTACGCTGCAGATCGTTCACGACACGTACGCGCACCACGAGAACACGGGCGCGGTTCTGCAGGCCTACATGCGCCGCAGCATCGAGGATGTGCAGCGCGTCATCGACGCTGGTTTCTCGGTGCGACTGTGCAAGGGCATCTACGACGAGCCCAGGTCGATAGCCTACAAGGACTTCGACACCGTCCGCCAGAACTACATCTTCCTGCTCGACGAGCTCTTGAAGGGCGGCGTCTATGTCGGCATAGCGACGCACGATGAGTTTCTGATCTGGCACGCCCTCAGGCTCATCCACCAGCTCGAGGTACCCGAGAACCGCTACGAGTTCCAGATGCTCCTCGGGGTAGACGAGGAGCTCAGGAGCATACTCGTCGGGGCCGGGCACAAGCTCAGGGTCTACGTGCCTTTCGGGGAGGACTGGTACGAGTACTCGAGTAGGCGTCTCAAGGAGAACCCCAAGATTGCCGGCTACGTCGCCAAAGACGTGATCGGGAGCATGACCGCCAGGGCGAAGAGATAGGAGCACCGATGGGACTGATACCCTACAAGAACGAAGTATATCTAGACTGGTCCGAGGATAAGAACGTCGAGGCCATGCGGGCCGCCTTGAAGGACGTAGGCTCCCGGCTTGGCCGAAGCTACCCCGCGATAATCGGCGGCAAGCGCGTGGAGACTGACGGCGAGATTGTCTCCGTAAACCCTGCCAACCCCTCGCAGATAGTAGGCCGCACGTCCAGCGCTAAGGAGCGCGAGGCGGCCATGGCTTTGGATACGGCCACGGGCGCGTTCGAGCACTGGAGCCGCACCTCACCGGAGGCACGGGCGCGCATACTACTCAGGGCTTCGGCGATCATGAGGCGCAGGAGGTTCGAGCTTCTGGCCTGGGAGGCCTACGAAGGTGGCAAGCCCTGGGCCGAGGCCGACGCCCAGGTCGCCGAGGCCATAGATTTCCTGGAGTACTACGCTAGGGAGATGCTGCGCCTCGGGGACGGCGTCGAGATCTACTCGATCCCCGGCGAGGAGAGCCGCTACACCTACCAGCCGATGGGCGTCGGGGTCATCATCGCGCCCTGGAACTTCCCCACCGCCATCCTCACGGGTATGTCGAGCGCGGCCATCGTCACAGGCAACACCATCATCATGAAGCCTTCCGAGTTCACGCCGGTCATAGGGGCCGTCATCGCGGAGATCTTCGAAGAAGCCGGGCTGCCTGAAGGCGTCCTCAACTTCCTGCCAGGCTACGGTTCAGAGATCGGGGACTATCTCGTTGAGGATGCAAGGACGCGCTTTATCTCCTTTACCGGCTCGATGAAGACGGGACTCAGGATCAATGAGTTGGCGGCCAGACAGATAGAGAACCAGCGCTGGGTCAAGAGGGTCATAGCCGAGATGGGCGGTAAGGACGCGATGGTCATAGACGACTCGGCCGACCTCGACTCCGCCGCCGCAGACATCGTCAAGAGCGCCTACGGCTACTCGGGACAGAAGTGCAGCGCCGCGAGCCGGGCCATCCTGCACGCCGACGTCTACGACGAGGTCCTGGATAAGGTCATCGAGAAGGCAAAGGCGCTCAAGATCGGCGGCCCCGAGAGCGCCGATGTGAACGTCGGTCCCGTCATAAGCGAGCCACAGTTCGAGAAGGTCTCGGGCTACGTAGACGTGGGCAAACGGGAGGGGGATCGTGTCCTCGGTGAAGACCCCGGAGATCCGCAGAGTGGCTACTTCATCAGCCCGACTATCTTCGAGGTCGAGCGGGAGGCCAGAGTCGCGCGCGAGGAGATCTTCGGCCCCGTCCTCTCCGTCATAAAGGCCCGCGACTTCGACGAAGCTCTCAGTGCCGCCAACGACAGCCCCTATGGCCTCACGGGCGGCGTCTACTCCAAAAACCGCGACCACCTCGAGCGGGCGCGGCGCGAATTCAAAGCTGGCAATGTCTACTTCAACCGCAGCATCACCGGCGCCCTCGTCGGCGTACAGCCCTTTGGGGGCTTCGGCATGAGCGGCACAGACTCAAAGGCCGGCGGCCCCGACTACCTGCCGCTGCACATGCTCGCCAGGACAGTAGTTGAGCGATTCTGAAAGAATCGCTCAGCACGCCGCCCTGCGGGCGGCTTGTCAGCACTTCAGCTTGTCAGCTTATTATACCGAATCCGCTTGTATGGTCTCGCTTTCCGGTTGCGGGCACACACTATGACCCTTCCCCTTCGTCATTCCCGCGAAAGCGGGAATCCACGGGTAGTAGAAGACGTAGGTCCGTGCCTGCTGGCGTCACTGTTCACCCGGATTCGGTATTAGTTCTTGCTGACGAGCGAAGGCGTAAGCCTGAGCGTGCTGAAATGCTGAAGTGCGCGTCGTGAGCAAGGCCGAAGCCTTGCTCACGACGCTACTCCGAGGCCCTGATGCCTTCTTTGGCGCGGTCGAACTTGCCAGAGAGGATTGTGGCTGCCTGTATGATGGGGCTTAGAACAGGGCCGTAGGGTGGGGAGTAGGCGAGGTCTATGTTGACGAGGTCGGGGTAGGAGAGTCTGCCCCAGAGGGCCGTGGCGCAGATGTCGGTTAGCTTGTCGGCGCCGGAGCCTGCGGCCTCCGCGCCGAGCAGGCGTCCTGTCGCGCGATCGGCGATGAGCTTGAGAAAGACCTTCTGGGCGCCCGGGTAGTAGGCCGCGCGGTCGTTGGCCCACAGGCCGGCGCTCACGACTTCGAATCCTGCCTCCTCGGCCTCCTTCTCGGAGAGTCCCGTCTTGCCCACGCCGATGTCGAAGACCTTGAAGATACCTGTGCCCAGGACACCTGGGAACTCCAGGGTCTCGTCGTCCGTGGCCGCGTTCGTTCCTGCGACGCGGCCCATCTGGTTCGCTGTATCGCCGAGGGGGACCCAGGTTGGTCTGCCGCTCACGAGGTTGGGCGTCTCCACGCAGTCCCCGGCGGCCCAGACGTCCGGGACGCTGGTCTTCATGTGACAGTCCACCAGGATTGCTCCCGTAGCCCCGATCTCCACCCCTGCTTTTTCGGCCAGCTCGACGTTCGGTCTTATTCCGACGCCGAAGATGGCCAGGTCCGTCTCGAGCTCTTGGCCCCCGAACTTCACGCCCCCGACGCGCCCTTCGCCGGTGAACTCATCGACCTGCTCGCCGGTGTAGACGCTGATGCCGTTGGCTTCGAGTTCAGCCTCGACGTTCTCCGAGACCTCGGGACCGTAGGCGAGGGCGACCCTATCCTCGCCTTCGATCAGGGAGACCTCCATCCCGAGCCGGCACAGGTTCTCAGCGACCTCGAGCCCGATGTAGCCGCCTCCTACTATCGTCGCCTTCCTTGGGGACCGCTCCTTGAGGTATCTACCTATCTCATCGGAATCCGTCAGGAAGCGGAGCTTGAAGACGCCTTCGAGGTCAGCACCAGGGATAGGGGGGAGGACGGCCCGCGCACCGGTCGCGATGATGAGACGGTCGTAGGTGTCTTCGAATGTCTCGCCCGTCCGCAGGTCGAGGACGGAGAGCTTCTTGCCTGTAGTGTCTATCCTCTCCACCTTGTGGCGGACCAGGACCTCGATATCTCTATCCGCGAACTGCTCGGGGGTGCGGGCGATAAGGTTCTCGCGCTCCTCGACGACGCCGGAGAGGAAGTAAGGCAGGCCGCACTCGCTGATCGAGGGCTCCGGTTCCTCCTGGTAGACGGTGATCTCCATCTCCAGGTCCAGCCTGCGCGCCCTCGAGGCCGCTTTCGTCCCGGCTGCCACGCCACCCAAGATCACAAGCCGCATAAGTGAGAATCCTCTCGCTCTCGCACCTTCGCTGCTGAATAGTCTACAGGTTTGGCCTCGATTGCGGAGGGCTCTCTCCGGAGCGAGATAGGACCCCCGGGATTCTATCCCAGAGGCCCGGTCTCTGTATACTGTTTAGTTGTTGCTATTCGTCAGGCACTCCTGGCGGCCTGATATCTCCTCTCGGCCTCATCCCAGTTGACGACCTCCCACCACGCTCCTATGTACTCGGGCCGCCTGTTCTGGTACTTCAGATAGTAGGCGTGCTCCCACACGTCGAGACCTATGACAGGGGTCTTGCCTTCCATAAGTGGGGAGTCCTGGTTCGCCGTCTTCTCTATCGAGAGCGAGCCGTCGGGAGCAGCGATAAGCCACACCCAGCCGGACCCGAAGACGCTGCCTGGAGCCCCGACCTTGCCCCACTCCTCCTTGAAGGAGTCGAAGGACCCGAACGAGGAGTCTATCGCTGCAGCGAGGTCACCCGTCGGCTCTCCTCCTCCCTGGCCCGACGGTCCCATGATCTGCCAGAACATCGAATGGTTGGAGTGGCCGCCGCCGTTGTTACGGACGGCGGTGCGAATGTCCTCGGGCACGGAGTCTATGTTCGCGAGGAGCTCTTCTATGGAGCCAGGGTCGGCTTCAGGGTGTTGCTCCAGGGCGGCGTTTAGGTTTGTTACGTAGGTATTGTGGTGCTTTTCATGGTGAAGGTGCATGGTCTGTTCGTCTATGGTGGGCTCTAGGGCGTCGTATGAGTATGGCAGCTGTGGCAGCTCGTATGCCATTTTCGTTTCTCCTCTCATAGTCTGGCTTCTCTCTACCATCGTGTTATACCCCGAAATCGTGGGCCCTTAACCTCGCGAGGAGATCCCGCAGTCGTCCTCGCACACCGGGTATGGGGTCGTGGGAGGCTGTAGAATACGGGGACTCTTGGAGACTTCCTCTTCACGTACCTGGCGCGGTGGAGACCCGGGGCGGCCCGCCCTGGAGGAGATGTGGCGTCTGCTCGATCGGGCCGTCGCCGCGAGTTCGAACGGCATCGTCATAACGGACCCGAAGGCGGTTGACAACCCCATCGTCTACGTCAACCCGGCTTTCGAGAAGATCTCGGGCTACACCGCGGAGGAGGTCAGGGATCGGAACTGCCGCTTTTTGCAGGGCGGCTATCGCGACCAGCCTGCGCTCGACGAGCTGCGGGAGGCGTTGAGAGAAGAGCGGGAGTGCAGGGTAGTCTTGAGGAACTACCGCAAGGACGGGACGCTGTTCTGGAACGAGCTGTACGTCTCCCCCGTCCACGACGAAAAGGGCAGGCTGACCAATTTCGTCGGGGTCCAAAACGACATCTCGGAACGGCGTGAGATCGAGGAGCGTCTGCTCGAAAGCGAGGAGCGTTTCAGGGCCACCTTCGAGCACGCCGCCGTCGGTGCATCGCAGGTCGGGATCGACGGCCGCTGGCTCCGTGTCAACCGGCACATGTCCGAGATCGTCGGCTACGAGCGGGAGGAGCTCCTGGAGATGACGTTCCAGGACATAACCCACCCCGACGATCTGGACGAAGACCTTGCGCTGGTGCGGCGGCTGCTGGAGGACGAGCTCCAGACCTACACCATAGAGAAGCGGTACCTCAGGAAGGGGGGGCATGAGGTCTGGGTCAACCTGACCGTGTCGCTGGTGCGGGATTCTTCAGGAGAGCCTGCTTATTTTATCGCGGTGGTCGAGGATATCAGCGAGCGAAAGAAGACCGAAGAGGAGCGCGACCTGCTGCTCGTGAGGGAGCAGCTCGCGCGGGCCGAGGCCGTTGAGGCGAGGCGGCGCCTGGCGTTGCTCGCGGCGGCCGGTCCGGCGCTCTCGGCCTCGCTCGACTACGAAAAGACCCTGGAGGGGATCACACGCCTCCTCGTGCCCGAGCTCGCGGACTGGTGCCTGCTCGACATCGTGGAGGACGACGGTACCCTGAACCAGCTCGCCGCCGCGCACGCCGAAGAAGCGAAGGAGGACCTCCTGAGGAGGCTCAAGGAATACAGACAGTTCGGGGAGGGGGACCCTGGGAGCACCGCCGAGGTGCTCAGGACCGGGCAGTCCGTGTTGCTCCCCGATCTCCCCTGTCCCGCCTTCTACGAGCGGGCACTCGAAGGCGAGCACCTGGAGATCATACTCCGGCTCGGCTCCCGCTCCCTTATGTGCGTGCCGCTCGTGGCGCGGGGGAGACCGATCGGCGCCATCACCCTCGTCTCCTCACAGCCGGAGCGCCGCTACGACGAAGAGGACCTCCTGCTCGTCGAGGATCTGGCGTACCGCTGCGCGCTGGCCGCTGACAACGCCCGCCTGTACAGGGACCGCAGCGAGATCGCACGCGTCTTGCAGAAGAGCCTTCTCCCACCGCACCTGCCCGAGATACCCGGTGTCGAGGTCGGCGCCGAGTACTTCCCCGTCGGGGAGGCCAACGATGTCGGGGGGGATTTCTACGACCTCATAAACACAGTCGAGGACGGGTGGGTATGCGCCATCGGGGATGTGCGCGGCAAGGGGGTCGAGGCGGCGTCCGTGACGGCCCTCGCCCGCTACACCATCCGCGCCGTTACCCTGAAGAACGACCGGCCCTCCGAGATCCTCGCCGCCCTGAACGAGGCGATGCTCCGCCAGCTCTCCGGGGACCGCTTCTGCACGGCAGCCTGCGTCCGGCTCGAGCCCCGGGACGGCTCCACTGGCGTCGGGCTGGATGTCTCGCGCGCCGGCCATCCGCCGCCGCTCCTGGTCCACCGAGACGGCACTGTGGAGGAGGTCGGCTGCTCTGGCAGGGTACTCGGAGTGTTCCCCGACGCGGAGCTCGGGGATACGTCGCTACGCCTCATGCCTGGCGAGGCGCTCGTCCTTTACACCGACGGCGTCACCGAGGCGCGTTCCCCCGACGGCAAGTTCTTCGGCGAAGGCAGGTTGCGTCAACTCCTCGGCTCCTGCGCCGTCTGTGACGCGGCGACACTCGCCGCGAGGATCAAGGACGTCGTCCTCGATTTCCAGGAGGGCTACCCGCGCGACGACCTCGCCGTCCTGGTCTTACGCGCCAGGGACCTGGCTGCGCCTGCGGAGCAAAGCCAGAGCCACTAGCCTCACCCTGCGGTCGAACCTCCTGAGCGCTATCAGCCATCAGCAAGAACAAAGCTGAAAGCTGACGGCGCAGTTTGCGGAAGGTCGCTCCTTCCGCAAACCGCTGTGAGATACTGCACGCGTCCACCCTCGAAGGAGTAAAGGCTTGGCCAAGGATACAGACCTGCCACGCTCGCTCGCCGGCCTCTCCAGGGAGCTCCTGGCGAGACGACTCTCCCCTGTCGAGGTCGTCGAGGCGCTGCTGGTGCGTATCGAGGTAGATAAGACGAACTCCTTCGTCACCGTCACGGCGGAGCGGGCGCTCGAGAGAGCGTCGCTTGCTGAGGGAGAGATCCTGGCCGGACGCTACAAGGGTCCGCTCCACGGTGTACCTGTCGCCCTGAAGGACATCATCTACACTAGGGGCGTTCGTACGACCATGGGCTCCACCCTTTACACCGGGCATGTTCCAGGCCACAGCGCGACCGTCGTGCGGAAGCTGGAGGAGGCGGGATCCATCCTCATCGGCAAGACCAACACGCACGAGTTCGCTTACGGCCCGACAGGCGACCGCTCGTATTTCGGTCCGACGAAAAATCCTCACGATGCACGCAGGATCACCGGCGGTTCCAGCGGCGGCTCGGGGGCAGCGGTCGCGGCAAACCTGTGCTACGGCGCTTTAGGCTCGGACACGGGAGGCTCCATCCGTATCCCTGCGGGCCTCTGCGGTACCGTCGGCATGAAGCCGACATTCGGGCGCGTGAGCAAGAGCGGCGTCTTCCCACTCTCATGGACGTTGGATCATGTCGGGCCCATCACCAGCACCGTGGAAGACAACGCCCTGATGCTGAACGCCCTGGCCGGCCACGACCCCGAAGACCCCTACTCCGTGGACCTCCCCGAAGAAGACTTCACCCGCGACCTGGGCCGCGGCGTCCGGGGAGCCAGGATCGGCGTTCCGATGAACTTCTACTCTGAGCACGTCGATGAGGAGGTACAGGCGCGCATCGGGGAGGCGACCGAGGTCTTCGCCTCTCTCGGCGCGCAAGTACGGGAGGTCGAGATCCCCAACCTGTGGGACACTCTGCACGCGCAGCGGCTCATCCTCGGCGCGGAGGCCTACGCCGTCCACGAGGAGCGCCTCGAAAACGAGCCGGAGAGCTTCGGTGAAGAGGTCCGCGAGCGACTGATGGACGGCGAGCGTCCGAAGGCGTACCGTTACGCGATTGCGCGACGTAGAGGAATGCTCGCCACAGAGGAGTTCGACCGCGCCCTCCACGTTGTCGACGCACTCCTCACCCCGACCCTTCCGATCACGGCTACGGAGATCGGACAACGCGAGGTCAGTATGGGTGACTACGAGGAGAGCGTCCGCTCGGCGCTAACCCGCTTTACGGGACCGACCGACCTGACGGGACACCCGAGCCTCTCCATACCGTGTGGGAACAACGCCTCTGGGCTTCCGGTAGGCCTGCAGCTTATAGGACGCCCCTTCGACGAGGTTGCCCTGTACAGGTTCGGAAGCGCTTACGAGAAAACGGCCGCCGGGGGGTCGACCACCCCTCAGGGCGACTCGCGGAGATATTGAGCTTCCGCGGCGGGGGAGAGGTGCTCGTGGACTGCGAGCCAGCCTCCTTCCTCTCCCCGGGCGAACACGATGGTTTCCCGCTCGTATAGGGTCTCCTCTCCGGCGTAGGTGCTCACCCTGGTCTCCACATCATGCGTAAACACGGCGGTCTCACCGAGATCCTGAATCCGCCTCTTACGGGAGCGGCACTCGAGAACCCTGAAGCCTTCGTCGCGCTCCAGCGAGTCCCACAGCTCGCGCCACTCGGCGGTCGACTCCAGCCGGCGATCCGTCGTGTAGAAGACGAACGTCGCCCGCGGATGGAAGCAGGCGAAGTACTCGTCCACGCGTCCACCGCCGAACGCCTCGACCAGCCGACCGGCCGCCTCGAGAACCTGCCGCTCTACGTCCGGCCTGGGTGCGTGTACCTTTCCGGTCATGCTCTGCCTCCCCGTTTTGAGTCAGGGAAGCGGCCTGAGGGCCGCTTTCCTGCTTTTCAGCAGATAACCTCCATCGCCACGGCCCGCACCGGCGCGCCGTCGGAGCCGGTGAGCTTGATGGGCAGGACGCTCAAGAGGGGGTTCGGAAAATCCACGGCGGCGAGGTTGGCAAGGTTCTCGGCTATCACACCCCCAGCGCCCAGGATGGCGTGGTGGGCCGGGTAGCCTTCGGGGTGTTCCCCTTCGACGGCGGTCTCGTCCACGTTCAGCGCGTCTATCGCGACAGTCGTTACGCCAGCGTCGACGATCAACCGTGCCGCCCGCCGGTCGAGGAAGGGATGGTCGTAGTAGTCGGGCGTGCCGTAGCACTCCTCCCAGCCGGTACGTACGACGGCCACGGCGCCCTCGTGGAGCCGATTCTCGTACGGTTGGAGGTCCTCTACAGTGATTCTCTCCCGCGCTCCCTTGCCTCGCACGTCCATAACAATAGCGGGGCCAACGAACAGGTGCGGGTCCAGCTGGTCTATGCGCGCGCCACCCTCGATGAAGTGGTGGGGGGCGTCGGCGTGGGTGCCGGAGTGGCTCCCGAGGTGGACGGCCAGGACGTTGACGCCATCCGCCGCCAGGGTCGTCGCGGGCTCCAGGTGCACGTGAGGGTCGCCGGGGTAGACCTGGGTCTGCGCGTCCACTTGGCGCGAGAGGTCGACGATGCGGCCAATCCTCGGGGGCACGATACTAACCCGGCACCCGGTCGGTTTCGGCGGCCGTCCCCTTCGCCCGGTCCGCGGCAAAGCGGAGGACCAGGTAGAGGACGAAGGTCAGGGCAAAGACGGGGACGGTCGCACCGAAGGAGAGAGGGCTGATCCTGGTCCAGTACAACGCGAGCCCCGCCCCTACGACGTACGCCGTCCAGGCCGGCAGATTGAACCCGCCCGTGAACCAGTAGCGGCCGCCGCGCCTCTCGAGCACGTCCTGAACGGAGTACTCGCCGCGCCGCAGGACGTAGTAGTCTGCGAGCATTATGGCGAAGACCGGCACGAAGAATGTGCCGATCAGCAGCAAGAAGTCCAGAAAGTAGTTCAGTACGCCCTGCCAGGTGGCGCCGAGTATGGAGATCAAGCCGATAACGAGCGCAGGCCCCAGAAAGCCGCTCTGGGGCCTGAGGTTGAGGTAGGACATGATCATGCCGTACACTACCAGCGTGTTCGTCGCCATAACGGAGAGAAAGACCACGATGGCGGCCGGTATCCCGAAGTTCTCCACCAGGACCGCCGCATCAAAGCCCTGCGCGGCCCCGCCCTGGAGCTGGGCGTAGGCGGCGGCGGTCACGCCCAAAGTCATCGCCACGGACGTCGAGGCGGTGTAGCCGATCACCGTCCCGCCTATGCCCCCGATCTGCGACGTGGCGTTGCGATTGAAGTCCGCCGAGAGGACCGTCCAGGAGATGGCCGTCGCCACCACCACGTCGAACGCTATGGCCGCCGTCATGCCGGTCGAAGGGTCGGCGGGGATGGATGCGAACTCGCCGAACCCGAAGGCGCTGAAGGCCGTGTAGAACACGAAGAGCGCGAGCCCGATCATCACGACCGCGATAAACGGCTCGACCCGCTCTATGCCCTGATGCCCGAAGAGCGCCAGCAAGACCACGAGGCCCTGACACAAGACCGTGAAGAGGACGACGTTGGAGAAACCCGTGAGCGACTCGACGGCCGAGTTCACGGCTATGCCGGCCAGGAGCGCCTGCACCCAGCTCCACCCCATGAGGACGGCGAGGTTCAAGAGCGCCGGGAAGGTCCCTCCCCTGATGCCGAAAGAGGCCCGCGTCAGGACCATCGTCGGCAACCCCGTGCGCGTGCCTATGCACCCCACGAGCGCCAGCGCACCAACCCCGAGCAGGGTCCCGAGGAGTATGATCAGGATCGCCTGCAAATACGGGATGCCCGGCACGAACAGGGTTCCCGTGAGCAGGGTCGTGACCACCATGTTCGCAGCGAGCCAGACCATGATGGTGTTCCCGAAGCCCATCGTCCGCTCGGTGTCCGCGCCGGGCTCCACAGTATCGTGACCCAGGCGCGATACGATCCGCTGCAGCATGCGCCCTCCCTTCCGTTCCCCTGCTGGTAACGGAATCTATACCCTTTTCCGTCACCTTGAATCAATGTCGTGGGTCGCGGGTAACGCGATCGGCGTCCGCCGGGACATTCTTCCCAGCTGAACCGGGACTCTGCCTCATGACTGCGGGACCCTTCGCTTTGTAGAGTGCTCTACAAAGGATCAGACAGCGGATCAGGAAAGCAACTGTTGTGAAGGATCAGGAGTTTAGGGCATGAGGACACCTCCAGGGAGTGCGGTCTCTAAGGAGCGCGTTGAGGATCACCAAAAGCTTCCTCAT
>CADCVF010000038.1 GCA_902806095.1 uncultured Rubrobacteraceae bacterium | reverse complement strand
TGGCGCTTTCTGCCCTTCACCTTCTTGCCACCATCGTAACCGCGCTCTTCCCCTCCCACCGCGGTGGAGTTCACCGGCTGGGAGTTCACCACGCCCGCGCTTGGCTCAGGGTCCCTTTTCAGGCGAACCCTGAGGCGCTCGCGCAGGGAGCCGTTGATCCTCTCCCAGGTGCCTTCTCTCAGCGCCATTTCCTGAAGTACCAGTAAACGGTGGGCCACCTGGGGAAGTCATGCGGCAGTAGGCGCCACTACTGGCAGCCGCTCTTTAGGAGGTAGAAAAGATAGCGTTCAGGATCTCGCGAAGATCGTGGGTCCTCGGCCGTCCAAGCCCTTTGGGGACGGGGAGGTGGGGCTCTATGTAGTTCCATTCGGCATCGGAAAGATCCGTCGGGTATGTTTTTCTCATACGTGCTAGAGTAGCGAAACACCACCCGAGGACCACTTTCCATACAGCCTCTCCACGCACTCCGCTGAATAGGGGTCGGCGCTCGCCGGTCTAGTACGTCTGGGCTAGGTCCTTCTAGCCCGTTTGGACCTGGTAACCCTACCAGTTCTCTCCCGCCTTCTACGACCTAGTAACCCTACGGATGTCGCTCCCCCTCGCGCGCCTTAGTGTTGGAGGCACACACAGCGAAACCCGCCGACACGAAGGGCGGGAGGAAGGAGCAAGATGATGAGGAAGATCTACAAGAAGGCGATGGGGATAGCCAGGGGCACGGCCCTCACCCTGGGAGTAGCGGTGATGATGGCCCTGCTGCTGGGAGTGGCCACCACCGCCCTTGCGGGGACGGGGATAGGTGCCCGCTTCCAGCTGGGACAGACCAACACCGTGAACGCCATAACCAAGCTGGTGGGGAGCGTGGCCGGTCCTAGCCTGCAGATAGACAACAACTCCGCCGACGCCACGGCGCTAGACCTTCAAGTAGAGCCGGGCAAGGCGCCGATGAAGGTCAACTCCGCCGCGCAGGTAGCCAACCTCAACTCCGACAAGCTCGACGGCAAGAGCGCCAACGAGATCGGGGTCAACGGACTAGTGCACTTTCAGAATAGGTTGTGAGTGATGAGTTACAGTAGTGCTCATGAAACCTCCAATCTTCGTTCGTACGCTGTCAATGCAGGAGCGCCAAGAGCTGGAAGGCGGGTTGCGCTCCTCAGATGCATTCGTCCTGCGTCGCTGCCAGATCCTTTTGGCCAGCGCCCGCAGAGAACATCCGCCTCGGATAGCCGAAAATCGCGGGTGTGGCTCCCAGACGGTGCGCAATGCCATCCACGACTTCAACGAGAAGGGAGTTGCTGCTCTCGTAGCCGGCTCCTCACGTCCCAAAGAGGTCCACGCCGCCTTCGACGAAGGCAGGGCCGAGTCCCTACGGCAGATGCTCCACCAGCCCCCGAGCAAGTTCGGCAAACAGAGCACCTTCTGGACGCTTGCGATGGCTGCTGAAGTGAGCTTTGAGGAAGGCCTAACCGAAAGAGAGGTCAGTGGCGAGACCATCCGGGCGACACTGGCAAGGCTTGGGGTGCGCTGGAAGCGGGCCAAACGCTGGATAGAGAGCCCCGATCCCGAATACACCCGAAAAAAGGGGATCGAGATCGGCTGATCCGGCTCGCCCAGAGCCATCCGGAGTGGGTTTTGGGCTTCGAGGATGAGACCTGGTTTTCTCGCTTTGAGAGGCCGAGCTTGCACTCCTGGGCCGAGGCGGGCGACCCGGTGCGCCTCCTCCAGAAAGAGCCGAGAAAGGACGATCCCGACCCCAAAGCCCTCTCCTGCTACGGGCTGTACCTGCCGGAACTTGCAGAGACTTGGATAAGGTTCGTCGATGGTCGACCCGTGAGCTCCATAACCACGCGGTTTCTTGAGTGGTGCTGCCACAGGCTCAAGGCGCGAGGCAAGAAGGCCCTGCTGTTGATCTGGGACAACGCAAGCTGGCACAAGAGCCGAGAGGTGCGTAACTGGATCGCCGCCCGCAACCGCCAGGTCTCAAAGCAAGCGGCCATGGGGTTCGGATAGTAGCGTGCCTGTTGCCCACCAAGAGCCCGTGGCTCAATGCTATAGAGCCCAAGTGGATCCACGGCAAACGCAAGGTTACAGAGCCCGAGAGATTGCTTGGCGCTTATGAGCTCGCCGACAGAGTCTGCGGGGTCTTCAGTTGTCCGCACTATGAGCATCTATCCATTCCACAAGAGGTCGCCTGATTGTGCACTAGAGACCGTCTTCGCTACCAGTGCTTCCAATTCGGACTCCCTCAAGGGCGCGGCCGCGAGTTGCCCGGCGGGAAAGATGGTCGTGGGAACAGGCTACGACATCATAGGCGGCAAGAGCAGTCAATTCCCGAACATACTGACCGACGTCGTGGTCTCAGAAGTGATGGTCTACAACGGCATCGACGTTTCGGTGGAAGCGATCGAGGAAGAACCGACCACCGCGAGCTGGAGCGTGAAAGCCCAGGCTACGTGCGCCACCGCGTCGTAGCGCCCGAGCTAGCAGCGACAAGACGGGTCGGGGCCTACTCTCTTTAGGCCCCGACCCTTCTCTCATGCGCGCCAAACTTCTCAGAACTGCGTTAGCGCGAAGTTCGCAGAATAGACCCTACAGCATCACTTAACTCCGATTTACTCAGCGGCCTTGATTTAGGGTACGTTTCGCCCAGCTCTTTGGGCATTTTCACTCCCTGGTACACGCGCCGAGCAGCGGTTGGCAGGTCTTTGCGCGTAAGTGATGCTGTAGGGAGATGACAGCTTGTTGAAAAACTCCTCAATGCGCCTTTGGAGCCCGGATCAAGAACTCAAAGACCCTTTCCCGCAGTGTTTTTGCCTTGGTTTGGCAGTGTTGAATTCATTTTTGATCTGCCGACCGGCCAGATAGCGACTTTTTCAACACGCTGATGAATTCTGCGAACTTCGCGCTAACGGAGAAGAAGTCCGACAAGAAGTATGTTCGAATGCAGTCCGCTTGGATGATGTGCCCCGGCGCGAGGGTATGTATGCTTGCTGAGGTGCAATCTGGGGTCTGGGGTCTTCACCCCGTCCCGAGACCGGCAAGAACCGAGGTCTGGGAGGGAGTCATGTCATGGTGACCAGGGAAGATCGACCACGACCCGCTTCCGCGCGCGGGCGGCTGTGGCTCTGGATAAGGCGTGCCCTCGTGGCGCTCGTCGGGCTCGTCGTCGTTGTGTTGCTCGCCGGGCTCCTCTACCAGTTCGTCGCCACCCGGCTCGCCTACCGAGAGTACCCCGCCCCCGGCGAAATGGTCGCCGTCTCCGGCCACGGCATGCAGCTCTACTGCGCCGGCAAGGCGAGGGGGGGGCCGACCGTCGTGATGGACTCTGGTATTGGGGGCGGCGTGCTGGACTGGCAGACGGTGCAGCCCAAGGTGGCCAAGTTCGCGCGGGTTTGCTCCTACGACCGCTCCGGCCTGGGGTGGAGCGAGTCGGGGCCGAAGCCGCGCACGAGCCCGCAAATCGTGAAGGAGCTGCACGCCCTGCTTAAGAACGCCGGCGGGGGCGGCCCCTACGTGCTCGTGGGCCACTCGTTCGGGGGCGCCAACGTGCAGCTCTACGCCGCCGAGTACCCCAAGGAGGTGGCCGGGATGGTGCTGGTCGACTCGGCGCTGGACTCTCGCGTCCTCGACAAGGACCTCAGGGACGCCGCCGAGGGGGCAACCCCGTCTTCCCTGACGCTCAAGGCCATGGCCCCGCTCGGCATCGTGCGCTTGTTGTCCGGGGGATCTGGTGAGGGCGGTCCCCCCGAAGGGTTCGGGGAGGAGAGGAACGCGATCTACAACAGCACCCGCCACATCTACGCGTTCGCCGAGGAGTCCGCGACCATTAACAAGAGCGTGGCCAAAGCGACCGATGCCGCCCCCTCGCTGGGTGAGAAGCCGCTGATCGTCCTGAGCAGAAGAAGGAGCGTCCCACCCTCGACCTCGACGGCCTGGAGGCCTTCTTCGGTGCCGCGGCTGGCGAGAGACTCGAGGCCCTGGGGATAGTGTGGTGTCTAACTGGCCTCAGGCCAGGGGAAGTCTTCGGTCTGAAAAGGGTCGACGTCAGGTTACCCAAGGACGATTCCGACGGCGAGCTCCTGATCCGCCGCTCGTGGTCGGCCACGAGGACCGGAGCCGTGATGCGCGAAACCACCAAGACCGGGAAGGGCAGGCCCGTTTCGCTACTGCCGGAGGCGGCCGCCGCCATGAGCTCCCACAGGACGCGCTATCTCGAGGAGCTGGTCAGGTACCGCGTCCTTTGGGAGGAGGCCTGGGCGAAGAATCCCGAGTACCGCGACCTCGTCTTTCCAAGCCGCGCTGGCACGCCCCTCGACCACGGCAACGTGAACCGCCAGCAGTTCAAGAAGCTGCTCAGGAAAGCTGGTGTCCCTCCAATGCGCCCCTACGACATCCGGCACTCTTTCGCCACGCTCTGGGTCGAGTCGGGTGAATCAGCCGAGGTCCTGCAAAAGGTCCTTGGCCACTCCTCGATTACGACCACGATCAATACTTACAGCCACCTCTCTCCCCGCTACCAGAGGGAGTCCTTCGGTCACTTCGGCGACGCTCTCGGCGGGCGTTAGATTAGCCTGTCGTGGTAAAAGACGTGGTAGAGCTCGATTGGAGCGGCCGAGGCAGGGCGGCTGGCGGCGGGAATGCGGCGTAGGTACACCGATTCGAGAAGTGAGCCGCCCAGGACTCGAACCTGGAACCTAGAGATTAAGAGTCTCTTGCTCTGCCAATTGAGCTAGCGGCCCGCGAGGGCAAATTATAGCATCGCTGGCAGGGAGTATAGGGCCAAAGTTAAGTTTTGTTCACAGGGCTTGCGAGGGTGGTGCCCGCTCGTTTATAATCTTCGTATCATCCTAGCGGCCCTTTCTGGGGGCCGCTAAGGGCCGGAAAAGGGTCTCACCCTTCTATGAACACCGGCCCTTTTTCTTTGAGCACTTCAGCATTTCAGCACGCTCGGGCCTTTCAGGCCCTCGCTTGTCTGCACTTCAGCTTTCGCATGCGCAGGTCCTTGCTGACATGCTGACAAGCCGCTGCAGGCGGCGTGCTATCCTACTTCCTCGGCGATGGTGAAGAGTTCTTCGGCGTGCCGGCGCACGGACTTTGCGAGTTCGTCGTTCGCTGTGGCGATGAGGATCCGTCGGAGGGGGGCGTGGTAGCGGGTCATTTCGTCTTCGGACATGCCAGAGAGGTTCTGCCAACCGACGGGGTTGCGCTCGCCGGGGAGGGGGTTGCGCCGGATCAGGCGCAACTCTACGGGGAAGTGCTCTTTTTCGGGGAGGTCTATGAGTATGTCGAAGGGACCGGCTACGCCCTTGCGGTAGCGGGTGAGATAGCGGGACCAGGCTTCTTCGACGCGGCGGCGCCAGGAGGCATCGTCGTGGAGGCGGTTCAGCGAGGAGTAGCTCGGGTGTCGCTCGTCGAACTCCAGGGCGAGATGGTAGGGTCTGCGGTCCGCGAGACGTTTCATTAGGGTGGCCGTGGAGCTCTCGGCAGAGTCTTCCAGCAGGACGAAGGCTCCCGCGTCGTCCTGCTCGGAGAGCTCGTCGAAGGTAACGTTACCCGCCCCTACGGCGTCCTGAACGGCCCTGAGGAACATCACGGCCGGGATACGCAGAGCGTGGTGGCCGTAGACGTTGTAGTAGACCATGTAGCGGGAGAAGACGACGGATTGCAGCATGCCAGCCTCTTCTTCGTCCAGCGCCAGTATCGCCTTGTTCTCATGGCCCACGATCCTGAGGCGCTGTATGAGGGACTCCACTTCGACCAGGCCATAGGGAACCCTGGCCCCCCTGGCGTCACGGATCAGGCGGTCGAGGGCATCAAGGTTCAAGGAGCCGAAGAGGATGTCCCGCAGTAGATGTTCCGTTGGAGTCAGGCTGTGCGGCAGCTTATCCCCGCGCGAGACCAGCCTGAAGACGTTGTGGGGTTCGAGGTCCCACTCCGCCCTCAAGACCTTCGCCACCTCGGTGTGTTCGATCCAGCGCCTGCTCAGCTCTTTGAGGGTGGGCGCGCCCGGGACTTTGATCCCTTCGATGGAAGTGACGTAAGGGTACCGGCCCGCGTCCAGAAGAAGGGCTGCGGCCAGGGCGGCCCTTACGTCGCGGTCTTCGAGATAAGCGCCAGACTCCGCGATCCGCTTGAGCGTCAGTCCCGCGAGGTGGTAGACGCCGACCGCGTGATCCAGGCGCGTGTGACGGGCCCTCGGGAAGGACCCGAAGGTAAATCCTAGCTGGCTCATGCCCTTGAGACGCTGCATCGCGCCGGTCTCGAGCAGGGCCTTCACCGCCCGATCTATAGAGACGTCCCCCCAGATCTCGTCCCTGATTCTTCTGCCGGAGCCTCCGAAGAGCTCCCCAACCGTACCGCTCAATGACGCTCCCGATCTTCTACTCTGGGCTATTCTAACCAAAATGTACCAGCCCGAAAGGATGCCTCGGGCGGGCAACGGGTGTAACATTCCGGTTCTCGAGAGAGGAGAGACCATACACATAGAAGAGGTACACGCTCTGCAGGGAGAGTCGGTTACCCTCAGGCCGCCGCGGAAGTCCGACGTGGAGGTGGTCTACTCCTGGGACAGAGATCCCGAGCTCGCCGCCTGGAACGGGCGGTCGCCCATCTCCATCTCTCTTTCGGCCGCCCGGCGCGACTACCTGGCCCGCTGGGAGGACCCGAGCGTCAAGACTTTTATCATAGAGGCCAGGGGGGACCCCATCGGCATGGCGACCCTCTATGACTTCCACCGCGATGGATGCGAACTCGGCATAAAGATCGGACCCGGAAACCTTCGCGGCAGGGGCTACGCCACCGAGGCCGTTACCCTCCTCCTCGATTACGTCTTCGACACCCTGGGCCTTGGAGCAGTCCGCGGCTCGACCCTGGCCCACAACGACCGTATGCAAAGGGTCTTCGAGAAGAACGGCTTTGTGCAGGTCGGTGACGGTTCCCTCCTTAGCCGCTACGATAACCGCCGCTACACCGAGCTCTTCTACGAGCTCCAGCGGGTAAAGCAGAGCCCATAGAGGCACGCGCGAATAGGATCTCTGCGTCAATACCCCGGTGCTTTGGGCTCGCCACTTGCCCTAACCGACTACAATAAGGCTGATGAAGACGCAGCTCGATCTGAACATCAGGAGCCGGGGCGCGATGAGCGGGGTGCTGACCATGGGCAGCCTCGATCCGGCGTTCGACGCCGCCACAGGCGTGGACGGAGGGCCCGTGGTCGTCGACCTGCGTACGGTCGAGTTCGTCGAGCCGGCCGGACTCTGTGCTCTCGCAGCGCTACTGGAGTACCTGTGCGCCCGTTGTGAGGTGGTGGATCTTGCACTCACCGGACGTGACGTGCCGGCCTACCTGGAGCGGATGAACTTCTTCAGGTCGTTCGGGGACCGAGTGCGCACCAACGCCGATGTGGCGTCTCTGGAGGAGCGCAGGCGGCACAACCCAGGAACGCTGCAGGAGTTGATCAACTTTCACGCCGAAGAGGAGATACCCGGGATCATCGAGAGAATCTCGGAGATCCTGGAGAATCAGGGCTACCGCCTGCGCGAGAGAGTCGCGATCTGCTCCACTCTCTCAGAGGTCTGCGCGAATGCCGCCGAGCACGGGGTCTCATCCTTCGGGGCCTACGCCGCCGTCCAGGCCTACCATCACATCGTCAGCGGATCCCGCCGCCGCGGCGAAGAGGTCCTCATCGCGATCGCCGACGGCGGCGTAGGCGTGCGCGAGACGCTCTCCCGTAACCCGAAATACTCCGAACATACCACCACCGATACCGACGCCTTGCGCCACGCACTCGAGATGGGCGTCTCGGCGACCGGTGAGATCGGCCGCGGAGGAGGCCTCGCCCTCGTAGCAGGGATCGCCGCCCGCGCCGGCGGCTCCCTCTCTTTGCGCTCCGGCTCGGGCCGCGTGACCGTCTACGAGAACCGTAAAAACTCCCGCAACGTCCCGGAATTTCCAGGTACCTTCGTCCGCGTCTCCCTACCACGCACCCAGCAGGAAAAATCCTCCGGATGAAGACAGAAAACCCCCCGATATGCCGTTGACTTATCCAGGAATGACCGGTACAATCCTCATATATGATTTCACTGACGACAGTGAGGACGGCACCGGTGATTGAGGAGCGGGCGCACCGGGTTTTCGAGGTCGCGGGGGGCGACTTCGGGGGCAAGCTGATGGTGACCCGCAGGACCGGCCGCGCGGTCAGGGAGTCGCTCGAAGGAGCGCTGGAGGAGTTGCCCAAGGGGGGCATCCTGTATGTGGACACGCGGGGGGTCGAGCTCATGGACTACTCGTTCGCTGACGAGGCGCTTGGGATACTGGTGTCGCGGTCTGCGAGTGGGGAGTATGGGGACAGACATCTTGTTCTGGTCGAGGAGGACCGGGATCTCCTGGAGAACGTCGAGGCCTCTTTGAGGCAGCGTTCGCTCGCCATGATCCGGGTCGACGAGATCGGGGCCGAGCCAGGCATAGTCGGCAAGGTACCTGACCACCTTCTCGAGACCCTGCAGGCTATCTACGACTCAGGCTCCATCACTAACGCGGCCCTCGCCGCAAGGCTGGATCTCAACCATACAGCTTGCAACAACAGGGCGACCAGGCTCGCGAAACTCGGCCTGATCCACCGCCGCATCGAAACAGCAGCCCCTGGCGGGCGCCAATACACCTACGAGCGGATCGCCTGATGTTTATTTTTGACCACATCCTCACCGAGTTCAGTGAAGATAGCGTTACCGGCTTCTGGTCGGAGGAGGTTCAGTGATGAGGGAAGAGTACATGATCGAGCGCCAGGGCAAGAGGTTCGTGCTCTATGCGGGTCTTCTGGAGGAGGCGCACAGCCGGGGGCTCAGGAGCATCGAGACGGAGCTTTTGCAGGTCCCTGCCAAGGAGAACGGCGAGGTCGCGATCGTCAAGGCCATGATCCGGACGGAGGAGGGCAAGTTCGGCGGTATCGGGGATGCCTCTCCGCAGAACGTGAACCGGGCGATAGCTCCGCACCTGATCCGGATGGCCGAGACGAGGGCCAAGGCGCGTGCTCTGAGGGATGCCATCAACGTCGGCGTCACCGCTTTCGAGGAGCTCGGCGGCGAGGAAGAGGTCGTGGTTTCTTCGGGAACCCAGGAGCGTAACGGGCAGCAGCCGAAGGCGCAGAACGAGGAAGGAAGAGGCGAGTTACCGGCGACGAGGAAGCAGCTCAACTACCTCGAGGCCCTCATTTCAGACGTTGTCGAGGATGGGATCGGCCGCTTCGAGGAGATGGTCGGAAAGCCTGTGGGTGAGCTTACTCGTGAGGAGGCGAGCGAGTGGATCGGGCGTCTTTCGGGGAGGGCCGCGTAGTGCGCGGATCCGCCTGGATCGCAGCCCTCGGCGAGGAGGTCGTCTACGAGGAGGATCTCCCCGCCTGCTGCAGACGCAGCGCCCTTCACCACGACGAATCGTTCGAGTGTCCGGCGTGCGGCGCGATGTGGCGGGAGCCGCTGCCTCTGCAGCCCGAGGAGGACGCCTTCGTACAGCCAGAAGAGCGTAGAGGAGCAGCGTAGAAAACGATGTGGGAGAGAGGGAGGCAGAAGGTGGGCGGAGAAGCATCGCGCAAAGTAAGGGCACGCAAGCGACGGAGCGCCCTCAGGCCCGATACCGCGCTCATCCCCGTTGGCGAGCCCGAGCGGGAGATCTACGTGTGGTCGTTGCCAGCGTGTTGCCTGCGCTCCCTGAGGGAGTCGGCAATGTCCGAGGTGGGCGAGCGTCGACGCCTCGAGCTAGATTGCTCGTGCGGGCGGAGCTGGCGCGTCACATCGAGCCTGGACGGCCGCATCCTGGATCGCTTTGTAACGCACGGGGGCCCAAGGGCCGGAGGATCGTACCCAGCAGCATGATGAACAGCATTTCAGCCAGTCAGCACGCTACGCCCTTCGGGCTTCGCTTGTCAGCACTTCAGCCAGGGCTTGCACATGCGAAAGCTGAAGTGCTGAGAGCCGCCGATAGGCGGCGTGCTGAAATGCTGACCAGCTAATAGAGGGGAGACCTAATGATGGAAGCACGGGACGTTCTCACACAGTATTTGGGCAGGGTGCGCGGCGGCAGGCTGCTCGATGCCGGTGAGGAGAAGGATCTCGCGAGGCGGGCCCGCGGTGGGGACATGAGGGCCCGTCAGAAGCTCATCGAGTCGAATCTGCGGCTCGTGATCTCCATCGCCAAGAAATACAGGGGTCGTGGCGTGCCCTTCGAGGATCTGATCCAGGAGGGGAACGCTGGCCTGATCCGGGCCGTCGAGAAGTTCGACCCCGAGATGGGCAACCGCTTCTCGACCTACGCGACCTGGTGGATAAGGCAGGCCGTTACCCGCGCCGTCGCCGACAATGCCCGCACCGTCCGTCTGCCCGCGCACGTTGTCGATGCTCTCTACCGCCTGCGACGCGCCGAGAACGCCCTGAGCCTCGAACTCGGCCGCGACGCAACCGAGGAGGAACTCGTGGAGAGGCTCGGCGTAAGACCGGAGGAGGCCAGGCGTCTGCGCGAGGTCAGCCAGCCCATCTCCAGCATCAACGCAAAGATCAACGCCGACGAAGGCTCCGAGCTCGGCGAGTTGCTCCCTGACGAGCACTCCGGCGACGAATACGCCCGAGTCGAGGTAGGCCAGTGGGAGCGGGCGCTCGTCGAGGCCGTGAGGTCCCTGCCCGAGCGTGAGGCCAGGATCATCGAGATGCGCCACGGCCTCGACGGCAGCAACACCCTCACCCTGCGCGAGGTCTCCGAGGAGCTCGGTATCTCCCAGGAGCGGGCGCGTCAGGTGGAGATCAAGGCTCTCAGGACCATCCGCACCGGCCGCTACGCCAGCACCCTGCGCCGCGCCCTCTCCGAGGCCGTGTAGAACAGATCCAATCGGGCTGCTAAGGTGCTCCCCAGAAGCTCGAAGGCGAAGGGAGCCCATGGAGACCACGGAGCGTAACACCGAGCGCGCGCGGCAACTATTCGAAGAGTTGGGCGGAGCCGTACTTGACGGCTTCCCCAATATCCATTCGCAAGTTCACCATACAAGAGCAGGAACCCCTTATCTGAAGAGACCCGGTGTCGTCGTTCTCGCGAAGCCCCAGACCAACCTCGCGGGGCTCGGAGGGTTCCTGGTAGGCTTCGATCCGGATCTCCGCTTTACCGAGTACCTCGACGATCCCACCACACTGCCGGATTCATCCCAACTTTGTAAAACATCTGGCCAAACATGTTATATGTCGTTCGGACCCCGGCGGACGACCAACGAGAATGCCGCCGCTTACATCGAGCGTTTGACCTCTGCGGGACACGGCAGCGTGCTCGAGCACTCCAGCTTCAACTTCCTGCTCTACGGCATAAGCCGCAGTGTTACGCACGAGTTGGTAAGACATCGCGCCGGCGCCGCTTTTTCCCAGGTTAGTCAGCGCTATGTCTCTGGAGCCGTGCTTCGCTTTGTGGAGCGCCCGGAGTACCAGGAAGACGAAGAGTTGCACATGACTTTCGAGGAGCGGGCCGACAGGGCCGCGGCGGAGTACGAGGCGATGGCCGACCTCTTGCTCGAGCGCCAGGAGGGCGGGGCGAGCATGCTCACCGCGGACTACAGGACCGATGCGAGGAAGAAGGTGCAGCAGACCGCGCGCTCCCTTCTGCCGAACGAGACGGAGGCCCCGATGGTCTTCACGGGGAACGTACGCGCCCTACGGCACATCATCGAAATGCGGGCCGACGCGCACGCGGAGAGTGAGATCCGCAACCTGGCCCTCCGCCTATTCCTGTGCCTGAGGACCGTGGATCCCATCCTGTTCGGCGACTACGAGCTGGGTGAACTCCCCGACGGTACGTATACCGTATCGACCAAGAACCGCAAGGCATAGGCCCGCAAGAAGGGAGCCATCCGGCCTGAGCGCCGCCTAACTTGCCTCGCCGCGCACGGCCCGTGAGAGGTGCCCCTCGGCCACCGCGACCTCATCGTCCTCGATCCTACGGAACAGCGGTTTCGCCCCGGTGACGCGGTAGGCTTTCGGCAGCTCGTCGAGATCCGAGACGCGGGCTATGGGGCCGTCGAAGAACTCCTCTAGCCGCCCGACGGCATCAGGGACGTAGGGTGCGGCGTGGTAGGCGATGGAGCCGAGCAGGACGGAGCAGGTATACAGCGTGAGGAGGGTCTGCTCCTGATCCTCCTTGCGGGTCTTCCAGGGGGCCGACGCGTCGAAGAACCGGTTGGCGCGCCTGCCCATCGCCAGTAGCTCTCCGAGCGCTTCGCGGGGCCTCGGGGCGAGCATCCTTGTCTCGTAGCGCGCCTCTAACTCTTTGAAATCCTCGAGGACAGCGACGGCGTCATCAGGTAGCCCCTCTGGGCGTTGCACCTCGCCGCCGAAGTACTTCTCTGCAAAAGAGAGGACGCGGTTTGCGTAGTTACCGAGGTTCCCGATCAGATCCGAGTTCACCCGGCCCTGGAACTCCTGCCAGGAGAACACCACGTCGCCCGTCTCGGGCAGGTTCGAGGCCAGGTAGAAACGCAGAGGGTCGGCTGGAAAGCGGTCGAGAGCCTCGTGCAGCCAGACCGCGAGGTTGCGGCTCGTCGACATCTGCATCGCCCGCCGCTCCCCGTCGACCACAACCTCGAGGTTCATAAACTCGTTGGCCGGCACGTCGTAGGGGAGGACGAAAGACTCCTCGCCGTCTTCTGCCGTGCCCATGAGCTGGGCCGGCCAGATCACAGTGTGAAAGACCGTGTTGTCCTTCGCGAGAAAGTGGATGAGCCGGCTCTCGGGCTCCTGCCAGTACTCCCTCCACCTGTCGGGCTCACCGACGTTCTGGGCCCACTCCATAGTCGAGGAGACGTAGCCGATGCAGGCGTCGAACCACACGTAGAAGCGCTTGTCCTCGAAGCCAGGCTCGGGGACGGGGACGCCCCACTGGATGTCCCTTGTTATGGGCCGTTTCTCCAGGCCGCCATCTATGATGCCGAGGATGAAGTTCTTGACCGAAGTGCGCCAGTGCTCCTGTCCGGCGACGTACTCCCTCAGCCTCTCTGAGAACTCGGGGAGGTCGAGGTAGAGGTGCGTAGTCTCCCTGACCTCCACAGGTCCGCCCGTGACCTTGGAGTGTGGCTCGATCAGCTCGTACGCCTCGTACCACGAGCCGCAGTTGTCGCACTGGTCGCCCCTCGCCTCCTTGTAGCCGCACACGGGGCAAGTCCCCTCGACGTAACGGTCGGGCAAAAAGCGGCCCTCCGTAGGACTGTACATCTGCTTTGACTCTGCCTCCGAGATGTAGCCGCCCTCCTTGAGCTTGCGGTAGAACAGCTGGGTGTTCTTCGCGTGAAGCGGGGTCGAGGTGCGCGAGAAGTTGTCGAAGGAGATGCCGAAACGCTCGAAGGTCTCCTTCATGTGCGCCCACCAGTAGTCGACGACCTCCTGCGGGTCCTTCCCCTCACGTTCCGCCGTCAGGGTGATCGGCACACCATGCTCGTCGGTGCCGCAGACGTAGACCACGTCCTCGCCGCGCGCACGCAAGTAGCGTACGAACGCGTCAGCGGGCAGGTAAGCGCCCGAGATCTGGCCGACATGCAAGGGCCCGTTGGCATAAGGCAACGCCGAGGTTACGAGGTACCTTCGTCTCTGCTCGCTCATGAACAAAAGGATAACAGGCTTCAGGCATCAGGTATCAGGGAAAGGCATCTTCTGTACGTGACCCTTACGCGCCCGCGAATCGCCTAAACTCCTGAAGCCTGAAACCTCCGATGCTACCATTCTCTGGATGAGCTCCGAGCGCCCTTTGCAGATCCCTTTGCGCCGGCTCGTCTCCGAGGCAGTGATGCCCGAGCGCGCCCACACAGGGGATGCGGGCTATGATCTGCGGTCGGTCGAGAGATTGAATCTGGCGCCGGGATCCCGGGCGCTCGTGCGGACCGGGATCTCTTTAGCTATACCGGAGGGTTACGCGGGGCTAGTGCTCCCGCGCAGCGGCCTCGCCGTGAGGCATGGGATCTCCCTCGTCAACACGCCTGGTCTCATCGACTCTGGCTACCGTGGTGAGATTCAGGTGCCCTTGATAAACCACGACCGCAAGAAGTCATTCCTGATCGAGGATGGAACAAGGATCGCGCAACTCGTCCTCGTACGTGCCGCCTCAGCATTCTTCGCCGAGGTGGAGTTCCTGGAATCGGCGACCGACGGCCGCGGGGAAGGCGGCTTCGGTTCCTCAGGGTCCTAGGCGTGAGGTTCGTTGCTGGACTGCGGCCGGATTGAATGCGACCACGCACGCCGTCTTCGGGGTCGCGGCCCTGGCCGGCGCCGCGCTCGTCACAGGGGCCGAACCGCCAGCATACGTCTACCCCGCCGCCGTCGCCGCGGCCTGGCTGCCCGACGTCGACAATCCGCGCAGCACCCTGGGCAACGGTCTGAGCCGGATGAAAAACCCTACTCTCAACCTCCTGAGCCGGCCCCTAAGCTGGGCCTTGAGGACGACGTCTTTCCTGCTCGTCAGGACTGTCGGCCACCGCACCCTGACCCATTCGCTGGTAGGTGTTTTCTTCTTTTCACTGACGGTCTGGCTGCTGTTGAGAGGTTTACCGAACCTCGTCCTCGCCCTCGTCGCGGGCTACGCCTCGCACGTCGTCGCCGACGCGCTCAACGCCCGCGGCGTGCCGCTCCTCTGGCCCGTGGGGAAGCCGTTCAGGTTGTTGCCTGGTGGGGTCAGATCCGGCGGCGCCGTCGAGGTAGCCGTGGCCCTGGTAGCACTTGCCTTCACGCTATACGCCCTACTCCTGCTCTATCCGGGATTGCGCGGTGCTATTGGCCTCCAGCCAATCTAGCATCTTTCTGCTCGCAGGGTGCGTGGCCTTCCCTCGCTCTTCGTTGTGGGCTATGGCACGCCGCAACGACTCCGCAGCGGCCTCATTGAGATCCTCGCTGGCCAGGCGGCGCAGGCGTTCCACGCTCGGGTAGTCGCGGGCTGGTTCGATCTTGTCGGCGACGTAAAGGACGAGCGCGAGCGGCCCAATCTCCGGCTTCCCCGTCGTGTGTGCCATGACTGCCTCCAGAACCTCACCGTCATCGACGCCAAGCTCGCGCCTTGCCAGCTCGGCGGCAACGGGCCCGTGCAGGAGCTTCGGGCTCTGCCGCTCCGGATCTCCCACCTCGAGGCGCCATTTATCGGCCAGCTTCAGGAATTCCTCGGGCCCGGTCTCCCTGGCGGCGTCGTGCAGCAGGGCGGCCAGTCGCACCTTGCCCGCATCGATACCGTGGGCCAGCGCCAGACCCTCGGCGGTGTCGGCCACCCTCAGGGTGTGTTCGTAGCGCTCCTTCGAGAGCCGGCAACGGGCGAAGGCGTCGGCCTCTTCGAGGAGCGTGTGGGTTTTCGCATGGTCATCCATCCGGCGGATTGTAGAATACCTGCGTGCATGATGAAAAAAACATAGAGAGAGCCGAGATAGTGACCGTGGGGACCGAGATGCTCCTCGGCGACCTCGTTGATACGAACACGGTCTGGATCAGCCAGCGTCTCGCCGCGCTCGGGGTGGGGATCTACCGCCACACCACCGTCGGGGACAACTCAGAAAGGATCGTCGCCGCCCTGCGCGAGGCCGCCTCCAGATCCGACCTGGTCGTAACGACGGGAGGACTCGGTCCAACCTCGGACGACCTTACCAACGCCTGCCTCTCGACCCTGACGGGCCGCGAGATGGTCGAGTACCAGGAGGCCAGGGAACACGTTGACACGATGTTCGAGAGGTTCGGCCGCACGCCGACAGCCAACAACTACAAGCAGGCTCTCTTCCCCGAAGGAACGCAACTCATCCCCAACCCGGTCGGGACGGCGATGGGGGCGCTCGTGGAATGGGAGGGAACTCTGTTCGCCACGCTCCCTGGGGTGCCCACGGAGATGAAGAGCATGTTCGACGCGACACTCGAGCCCCTGATCCGGGCCCGCAGCGAGGGCTCCATCGTCTCCAAGACCCTCCACTTCGCTGGCATCGGGGAGTCCGCGCTGGTGGAGAAGGTCCAGGAGTTCCTCGACGCCACCGATCCCACGGTCGCCCCACTGGCGGGCCAGGGCAGGGTGCGGCTGCGTATCACGACCAGGGCCGCCACCGAGAGGGAGGCGCAGGAGAAGATAGCGCCGGTCGAAAAGGAGGTCATCGCCCGCCTCGGCGATTACTACTTCGGCGAGGACGACGAGACCCTCGAAGGTGCGGTCGGACGCCTGCTCCAGGAGCGGGGCGCAACCCTGACCCTCGCAGAGAGCTGCACGGGAGGCCTCCTCGCCAAGCGCCTGACGGACATGCCGGGATCCTCTGCATACTTCGGTGAGGGATTCGTTACCTACTCCAACGAGTCCAAGGAACACCTGCTGGGGGTACCGCACGCCATGATCGTGGACCACGGCGCCGTCTCAGAGCCCGTGGCGCGCGGGATGGCCGAGGGCGCGCGCAGGGTCTCAGGCGCCGACTACGGGCTCTCGGTCACCGGAATAGCAGGTCCCGACGGCGGGACGGAGGAGAAACCCGTCGGTCTCGTCTTTGTAGGGATCTCTGATTCAGAAGCCACGTTCGCGGAGAAACTCGACCTCACAGCGTGGGCTCGCTCCAGGGACTCGATCCGCGAGCGGAGCGCGAACAGGGCCTTCGACCTCATGAGGCTTCGCCTGGAAGAGAATTAATCTTCGGGAGCACCCTTGCTGGATACGACACGCGGTAGTAAACTTCGCGGAGTTGAAGGCACGCGAGAGGAGGTGATCCAGATAGACGCATCGAGTAGTAGTCGCGGGTATCTTCTGGGAGAGGTGGCTCTGACCTAGGCCCACCAAAACACCCGGCGGGATCCTGGGTTACTTTATCCGCCTCCCATGTCGTGAAGGCGGACGTGCTGAAAAACGGGATACCTGCGTAACACTCAGAAGGGTACGGCCCCCGGATCTCTCCGGGGGTCGTTTTTCGTATCTCTCCGCACTACCGTTCTTCGAGGGGCACCCAGGTTCTGTCCTCGCTCCCCACGTACACGGACTGCGGCCTGATCAGGCGGTCCAGCGCCCGCTGTTCGGAGCAATGCGCCGTCCACCCGGCAACCCTCCCCGCCGCGAAGGTCGGGGTGAAGAGCTGCGTGGGTAACCCGAGCCCGTGTAGCAACAGCGCCGTGTAGAACTCGACGTTGGTCTGCAGGTTCCTGCCGGGCTTGTGCTCGGCGAGCAGCCGTAGCGCAGTCTGCTCGACTCCTAGCGCCAGATCGTAGAGCTCCCTGTCCCCGTCGGTGGTGTAAAGGCGCTCGGCAGCGGCGGCGAGCACGTCCGCCCTAGGGTCGCGCACGCGGTAGATCCTGTGCCCGAAGCCCATTAGCCGCTCGCCGCGCCCGAGTTTCTCCCGCAGGTACGCCTCGGCCTTGCTCACATCTCCGATCTCGAACACCACGTCCAGCGCAGGACCTGGCGCGCCACCGTGTAACGGCCCCTTGAGGGACCCTATAGCTCCGACCACAGCGGAGACGAAATCCGAGCGGGTCGAGACGATTACCCTCGCGACGAACGTGGAGGCGTTCATGCCGTGGTCGGACACGGCGTTGAGGTAGGTCTCGAGGGCCCGCGTAAACTCTGCACCAGGCACTTCGCCCGTGAGCATGTACAGGTAGTTGGCCGCATGGCCAAGCTCAGGATCAGGGTCCACAGGCTCCTCACCCTCGAGCATCCGCGAGTATGCCGCCACAATGGTGGGTAGACTCGCCACCAGCGCCATCGCCTCCACTTCGTCCGTGCCCGGGCTCACGGTGCCGGCAGCCATACGCAGCGCATCCATCACCGGCACCTTCTCCGCAACCACGGCCCGCAACAGGTCCAACGTAGCCCGCGAAAGCTCACGCCTTCCAGCGAGCTCCTCCCGAAAATCCGCGAGCTGATCGGGATCAGGCAAGACATCGTGCCAGAGCAGGTAGACGGTCTCTTCGAAAGAAGCTCGTCCCGCCAACTCCTCGACCGGGAAACCCGCGATCGTCAACTCCCCAGCCTCACCGTCCACACCGCTCAAATAAGTCTCGGCAGCCACCACATCCTCGAGCCCCGCAACGAACCCCGTCCTAGAACTCTCGCCCATGCTCGTCCTTTCAGTCCGACCCGGATCTCCAGGCTATTGTCGTAGTTGTCAATCGTAACCCTCTACGAAATATGTATCAATATTGATTTGTTAATCAATATATAGTAGGATTATGGGTGTGTGGTGGTGCACCCGGTGAAGGAGATGATTGCATGGAGGAGCGGTATATTAGTGCCCGGCGGGCTGCGGAGGAGTTGGGGATCAGCGTGGCGACGTTGTACGCGTACGTGAGCAGGGGGATGGTACGGTCGGAGGCGGTGGGGGGGAGGCGCAACAGGCGTTATCGGGCCGAGGACGTTAGGAGGCTCAAGGAGCGGAAGCAACGCAGGAGGGACCCTGACGGGGTTGTGGAAGGTGCCATGCACTGGGGGACGCCTGTGCTGGAGTCGGGGATCACCCTGATCGACGGTGGCGGGCTGTACTACAGGGGGCGCGACGTCGTGACGCTCGCCGGGGAGAGCACGATCGAGGAGGTGGCGGCTCTCATCTGGACGGGTGACGAAGCGATGGCTCCGGCGCTCTTCCCGCCCGAGCCGTGCATGCCCTCTCGGCGCATCAGTACCGTTATGGGGAACGTGGCCGGACTAACGCCCGTCGAGGTCTTTCAGGTCCTGCTCCCTGTGGCAGCCGCCGAAGACCCGGCCGCCTACGACCTGCGTCCTCCCGGCGTCGCGCGCACAGGCGCGAGGATACTGCGCCTGATGACGGAGATGGCCGCCGGAGAGTACGCTCCGGGGCTGGCAGAGACGCTCCAGCGCGGCTGGAGTCCAGCGGATCCGGGGTCTGCCGACCTTCTCGAATCCGCGCTCGTCTATTGTGTGGATCACGAGTTGCCCGTCTCGACCTTCGCCGCGAGGTGTGTTGCTTCGTCCGAGGCCACACCTTATGCTGTTGTTCTGGCCGGGCTCGCGGCGCTCGGGGGCGTCAAGCACGGTGGTGAGATCGAGCTCGTCGAGGCCTTCCTGCGGGAAGTTGAGGGTGTAGGGGACGCGCGGGCGGTGATCTCAGGCCGCCTCAGGCGGGGGGAGCGTATCCCCGGTTTCGGGCACTCGCTGTATCCCGAAGGAGATCCCCGCGGTGCCGGTCTGCTTCGCCTGGTGGCCGGAGCGTATCCTGAGAGCATCGCCGTCGCGCTCCCCGGTACCGTTGCCGGAGAGATGCTGCATTTGATGGGCGAGCGCCCCAATGTGGACTTCGCCCTGGCGACGGTAGCTCGGGCGCTAGAGTTGCCGCCTGGCGGGGCCATCGCGCTCTTTGCCCTCGGCAGGACCGTCGGTTGGATCGGCCACGCCATAGAGCAGTACAGGAGCGGCTCCCTTATACGTCCAAGGGCCCGCTACGTCGGAGAACAACCGCACCGGAAACCCGATGAACGCTAATGCTTGCAAAGGGGTTGAAAACCCCTTTGCAAGCATTTCAGCACTTCAGCATTTTAGCTTGGTTTCGCTGAAAGCTGACGCCCATAGCCTGCAGCCGCGGTTTGTAGGAGGCGTAGTCTCTCTGCAGACTGTTTCAGAGAGATTGGCAGAGACATCAACCCACTGCGGTTCGCGCATTCGGCCGATAAGCGCGAATTAAGAAGCTGAAATGCTGACAAGCCGCCTGCAAGGCGGCGTGCTGACAAGCTGAAATGCTGCTTCAGCTGGGAAAGTTCAGCACGTTCAGCCCTCTGAGGATGATCAGGGTGGCGGCGAAGGAGTTGAACGTCGCGTGGGCGACGAACGAGGGAAGGAGGCTCTCCGCCCGCTGGAAGAGCGCGCACAGGGTTATCGCGAGTATCAAGAGGACCGGCAAGAGGACCGGTTCCAGGTGCAGCAGGGCGAAGAGTAGGGAAGACGCTAATGCGGAGAAGACGAAAATCGTCTTGCTGGGGAGACCTTTGGGATGCTCCGCCCCAACGTACCTGGTGGAGATCAGGGCCCCCAGCCGGTAGAGGCCGTTGAAGACAACGCCCCTGAAGACCAGCTCCTCAACGGCAGGGCCGAAAAGTACGACGACCAGGACTATCGCCGGTACGGCCACGCCAGGGCTCTCGTGCACCCAGCCAACGAGCCCTTCCATAAACGGCTGCTGGACCGTCGACTCCGTAGAATAGCCGAGCTGTTCGAGGACCAGGACGCTGATCGGGGTCACTATCATGCTGAGGAGTACGGCACCGACGCCGACTGCCATCCCGACACCGATCCCCGCCAGGAATCCTTCCTTAGGCCGTGAGAACCCAAGGGGTGCCAGGGAGTAACCAACCTTCTTGCCGAAGCTCCGCAGCAGCGAGACAGTCAGCCAGAACCCCCCGATCACGGCCCCCGTGACGGCCGTGTCCAAAAAAACGACGGAGAGCAACGTGCTCTGCGGGTCAGCCATCTATGCTTCCAACGTAGACGTTTTCCGGGTTCCAGCCATCGCCGGCGTCCCTCAGTAGCCTTCCCTTTATGGAGGCCGGCAGAAGCTCGATCTCGGGCAGCTCATCGACGCTTACCCAGCGTACTTCCGTGAGGGTCGGCTCGGTGCCAGGCGCGACCTCGGGGTCGCTCCCGAGGCTCGCCTCCCCGTCTCCTTGCAAGTCCATCCGGACGACGACGTCGATCGTATGGCGCCCCTCCCTCATGAACTCGCTCACGTAGAGGACACCGGAGAAGTCGGCCGTAAGGCCTGTCTCCTCAGCGAGTTCGCGGCCTGCGCACTCAGGTATCGTCTCGCCCGGCTCGAGCCTGCCTCCAGGGAGCACCCAGTAAGGGTCCCTGTCGGGTTTCTGGTGGCGCACCAGGAGCAGGGCTCCCTCCCGCTCAATCACCGCCGCGACCCGCACCCCAAAGTCCATACCTGATACTGCGCGGTCCTTGCCCATGCGACGAGTATACCCGTGGGATGAAACCCCGCTATACAGTTCGGGTTCTGTCTGGGATAGCTGACCGCCTACTGCGGAAGGCGAAGGCTTCCGCGAACTTCAGAAAATCGCTCCTACGAGAGGTCCGCCGGCTCTTCCTCCCGGCGATGAGACCGGCTGAGGTGCGAGACCTGGGCCTCCAGCTCGTCGCAGGCTTCGAGCACCAGTCGAAGACCTTCGTCTTCGGAGAGATGCCCGTCGTAGCCTTCGAGGATAGCGGCCTCGGTGGTTGGGTAGACGCCGGTATTACGGCGGTGGCGAGACAGGGCGGCTAGCCTTTCGTCCTCCACCCCGGCGAACTCCAGGATAGAGTCCAGGTAGGTGGCTACGGTCTCGTCGCCTGCTCCTCCGGTTACCGCCGCGTGGAGCAGTTCCCCGCCTAGACTACCGAAGCCCGGCACCCTGAGCACGTCTCCCGTGACCTCGAAAGCGCGCACCCTATCGTCAGGCACTACTTCGAGGCCATCACGCCTGGTGCGGCCAGCGGCGCCGAGGACAATGGCGGACACCGCCAGCGTTACCTCGGGGTAGTTGCTATCCATTCCGCGCAACTCCAGCGTTCCCTGGCGGTTGAGACGCACGGGGTTCCAGGCCGGCCTGAGCAGGTCCCCGCCCGCCTCGGCGAAGTGGCGTCTCTGTACGCCGGCCTGGTCCATAGCGCTGAGCCATGCCTTGTAGCGGTCGAACTGCTGACGGATCAGGTGTTGTGCGTCTTCGGCGTAGGGTAGCAACGCTCCGACCTGGGGCAGGTCCGTATATACTCCTTCCCACCCGAAGATGGCGCTGCCCCTGTAATGGACCGTGCGGACGGCCAGCCCCGTCTTCCGCCCCTCGAAATATGGGCACGAGCGGGTGAGGGCCACCAGGGCGGGATCCAGGGCCGTCGCAAGGTTGTAGATGTTCGAGACTTCTTCCCGTGCGGCGTCGGAGGCGGTGGCGGAGATGCCCGCTCCCTCATCGACTGTCCCTGCCTGCACCTCCAGATGCAGGTGCGTGCCCGCGCACCTCCCTGCATCCATGAACCTCTCAGGGCCGACCGTGCTAACCTGGACCCTGTAGTCCAGCCCGTCGCGGACGGCGGGCTCCAGAGGCAAGGGATAAGTGCCGAGCGGATAGAGCCTGAGGCCAAGAGATCGCGCCGTGCGCAGGGCCAACCGCAGGTTCTGCGCGTACTCGCGCTCGAGGTCATAGAGGGTGTCGACCGGAGGTGTGTTTACCTCTACCAGGCCCAACACGAACTCGGGGGCGAAGCACGCAGGACCGCTCGACTCCTCCCCGGTCGCCTCGCGGCAGATCTCCAGGAACTCGTCGGCCCGCTCCGACGGACACCCGGAGTTCTCGACCAGGAAGAATTCCTGCTCGAGCCCGCTCCGTCGATCCAACAGCCTGTCCCCTTCGCTCCCCCTGTCCCCGAATGCCTCGACGTATTCTCTAACTATTATGCAGCAAACGCTACCCCAGATCTGCAATACCAGCTTTGGCCCTGGAGCCGAATCCCGGGAGGCGAACAATCTCTCAGGCGCTCCAACAGGTAATCTTCGGCGTGGCCGTTGCGCCAGCGAGAAGGAGATCAGAGACAGTGCCACCGCATAACGAGCACAGCGACCCGCCGGAGCATGGCGGAACCGAGATCAGGGAGCACCTCGCGAACGAGCGGACGCTTCTGTCATGGGTGAGGACGGGGATTAGCCTGATCTCGATAGGACTCGTCGTCGAGAGGGCAGGGGCGCTCGTGGATGCCTCCATGAAGGTTGGCTCCACGAACGCCTCGGAACTCTTCGGGCTGGCGCTGGCCCTGCTAGGGGCGCTCACACTCGTCTTAGGCACCACCCAGTTCCTCCGTAACCGGCGCAGGATCTCGACGGGCGAGTTCGTCCCTTCGGCGGCAGCCTACCTGATAATAGTCACCGGTAGTCTGGCTTTTGCCACAGTATTCATCATCTATGTGCTGTTGACGTAGCCGCTGCCAGCAGAACCCTGTTACCTGTTACCTGAAACCTGATCCCTGGTTCCGACCTGGCTTCCCACCCACACGTACCCGTCCGACCAGACCTCACGCTTCCAGATGGGCACGACCTCTTTTATGCGCTCGATGGCGTAGCGACTCGCCTCGAACGCTGGGCCGCGCCGCGCCGCAGCGACGACTATGACGACGCTTGCCTCGCCGGGGTCAACCCTGCCAAGACGGTGTACTATCGAGACACGCCTGACGTCCCAGCGCCCTTCTATCTCGGCCCCGATCTCCTCCAGCTTCCTGTCGGCCATAGGGCGGTACGCTTCGTACTCCAGGTATTCGACAGCCGCGCCTTCCGACTCGTCGATCCTCGTCGTGCCGACGAACGTGGCTATGGCCCCGCAATCAGGCCTCTGGGCGGCCTGGATCAATGCCCCCACGTCTAGCGACTCCTCGACTATGGCGAACATTCAGCCGCCCGAGACAGGCGGCAGCACGGCTATCTCGTCACCCGGCGATACGCCGTCGTTTCCGCGGGCGTACTCGCCGTTGACGGCGAAGGCCAGCGTGTCGCGCATCGGGGCGAGGTCTGGATGCCTCTCGGCGAGCAGAGGCCAGACCTCAGCGAGGGTCGAGACGTCTTCTACCGGTAACTCGGTCTCGCGGGTCCCTGCCCGGTCGGCCGCGGCGCCGAAGAGTAGCACTTTGATCATGGCTTCATTCTATCCCGCCGGCTCGGGTACGTAATCTGATCCGACTATAACCCTGAGGGCCTGGGGAAGAACGGAAAACTGGGCCGGCTCGTTGCCGATGACCTCGCCGTCGGCGGTGAACTCCAGGCCTGGGGGCTGGGTCTCGATCCGGATCTCCTTCGCCCGCACGAAGAGCACGCCATCGCTGTCCAGGTAGTTTGACTCCGCGAGCACCGCCGGCGCGAGGTCGAGCAGGGCACCGATCCCGAGTGTCTCTATGACTACCACGTCCAGGAGCCCGTCCTCTGGGTTGGCCATCGGGGTGGCTGGCCAGCCGCCTCCGGTGTAGCGGCAGTTACCCACGGCGATGTTGACAGCCTTCACCTGATGCCCCTCACCATCGAGGTAGATCGTAAGCTCGCGCACGTCGAAGTTCCTCGCGACCTCGAGCGAAGCCCGTAGGTAGGAGAGCTTGCCCCACCGCTGCTTCAATTCTTCGTCGTTGGCGTCGGAGATCTCCGCCCCCAACCCCCCCGTCGCCACGTTGATGAAGAACCGCTCGCCAATGCCCTCAGAACGAACCCTCGCCACGTCTAGCCGCCGCTCCCGGTTCTGCCGGATGACGTCCTCCGCGAGCTCGGGGTCCTCGGGGATACACAGCGTCGCTGCGAGATCGTTGCCCGTCCCGGCGGGCAGGATGCCAAGGGTGACTCCTTCGGGGAAACCAGCCTTGCCGAGCCCGTTGACCACGTCGTTGATCGTGCCGTCCCCCCCGGCGACGATCAGTAGTCCCTCGCGCCACTCCTCAGCGGCCTCTATCGCATCCTCGGGGCCTTCGGTCTCGATCCACTCGACCTCCATCCCGTCGAGCTCGTCGCGGATCTCATCAGGATCGTAGGCACCACCACCCGAGGTCGGATTGCAGATCACCCGTGCTTTCGACTTCTCCATGGCGCGCTCTCTATCGCCCTTACGACCCCCCTAGTCTACCCGGAAAACCTCCCATTTATGGCGGCCAGTCTCTAAGGTCTCGGGCAGAGGTAGCGACTTACTGCGAAGCGCGCATTCGACTACGAGCGCCCAGCGAAACCAACGAGCTGAAATGCTTGCAAGGGAGGTCCTTGACCTCTTTGCAACCTTCTAGGAGGCGTGTCGCAAGGGGGAGCCGGGACGCGACACTTTCTCAGCCGGCAACCAGACCTCGTAGTCGTTGTCTAGCTTGACGGCGGCGTTGGTGCCATCACCGGAGACGTAGCGGACTTCCCCTGAACCGAGCGGCGTCTGTACCCGCTCTCCGACGGAAAGTTCCGTGAGGAACGCCTCCCTGAGCGCCGCAACGTAGGCGAGCGCGAGCGAAGTCTCGATGTGCGCCCCCTCGTCGCGCCTGTCGGCGACCAGGATGCCGGCGATGCGATAGAGGTTCGCGCGGGAGACCTGGGAGATCAGACACGCCCGAACGGTCTGCCTTACCAATTGCCGCTCGAACTCCGAATACTCCTCGCCACTCCTCCTCAGAATGTCCATCACCCTCGGATACGCCCGACCTAACGCCTCCTCGACCGTCAGCCCGTTGATGCCGCGCTTGTACACGTGCGGGTCCAAACGCTCCTCTTCCCGCCGCCGCGGGACACTCAGCCAATCCTGCCTGATGTTCCTCGTATCTGTCATGCACCCATTATACTTCACTGAGACTAGTGAGACAAGGATGAATTGCCTGCAAATCAGCATTTCAGCAGGCTGCGCCCTTCGGGCTTCGCTGGTCAGCAATTCAGCTTTTCCCGCTTCGCCCTCGCCTGGCCGCGCACGAGGAACATACTAGCCGCGGTGGTCACCTTCGACGCTCGTGGGGAGGCTACGGGACGACTTGCTGAAGTGCTGACAAGGCGCGAAGCGCCGTGCTGACAAGCGAAAGCCGAAGGCTGGAGCGTGCTGATTTGCTGAAATGCTCGAACCTTGCGCTAAACTCTAGAACATGCGACATGAGACGAGCGGCAAGAACCCGGAAGAGTTTCTCCAAAGACTAAAACGTGAGGTCATCGGGCATCCTGCGCTCACGCACCCTTTCCTGGAGCGGTTCGGGGAGGGGGATGCTGACGCTGAGGGGATAAGGACCTTTGCGATCCAGTACTACAGGCACGTCAGGGTGAGCCGGCTGTACCTGGCCGCTCTCATCTCGAACTGCCGTTACGACGAGAAGCTGCAGCTCGCGCTCGCCGAGGTCCTCTTCGACGAGTACGGCCACCTCGACCCCGAGGAGACCCATCCAGCTTTGTACAGGCGATTTCTCGCGGCGCTTGGCATCGGTGAGGAGGAGTGGGAGGAGCCTCCGACGCTACCCGAGATAGAGATGTACATCACCAGCCACTACGCGCTCTCGGGCCACCCCGATTTCAGGCTAGGGCTCGGTGCACTGGGGCCTGCGAGTGAGTGGCCCGTGCCCCCGATCTACGCCAAGCTCTCCGACGGCCTCAGGAAGGCTGCCGGCCTGCCTGATAGAGATCTCGAGATCTTCACGAGCCACGTCACGATGGACGTAACCCACGCCCGAATCATGATGGACGCTATCGCGCCCTACGCAGGGGACGAGGAAGGCCAACGAATAGTCCGCGAGGGCGCCATGCGCTCGCTCGACGCCCGCTCGGTCATGCTCGATGGTCTCTACAGGGCAGTCTACAGAGAGCCCGCCCCCATGTTCGACGCGCCCTCCTTCCGGCTTACAGGGAACTGAGATAGCCTCGGGAGGCCCTGATGCGACGCGGTGGTACGGGGAGGACATCGCCTACATCCACGACGTCGGCCACGCCGAGTTCGCCCTCAGATCTGCGCCAGGCATACTGAAGATCCTGGACCAAAACGGGATACACGATGGCCTCGTCGTAGACCTCGGTTGCGGTAGCGGTTTGTGGGCGCGTGAGCTGGTCGATTCAGGCTATCGCGTCTTCGGCATAGATATCTCCGAGGCGATGATCGATCTCTCGCGCAAAAAGGTACCCGAGGCCGAGTTCAGGGTTGGATCGCTCTTCGAGGTCGAGATCCCAGGTTGTCAGGCCGTCACGGCGGTAAGCGAGGTCCTCAACTATCTTTTCGACGCTGAGAACGAGGATCTGGGGCTGTCTCGCCTTTTCCGGCGCGTCCACGACGCGCTCGTACCAGGGGGCGTCTTCGTCTTCGACGTGCTTGGTCCTGGTCAGGTGTCGCCGGGCGACAAGACGAGGGGTTTCGGAGTGGGGGAGGACTGGGCCGTGCTCTCCGAGCGGGAGGAGGACGTCGAGCGGGTAACGATGGAGCGCCGGATCGTTAGTTTCCGGAAAGTGGGAGAGCACTACAGGCGTGACGACGAAGTCCACCGCGTGCGGCTATACGACCCGTCGGATCTTTCCGCAGAACTCGAACGGGCCGGCTTCCGGGTTCAGACGATGCGATCGTATGCTGATTTCCCGCTGGCGGAGGGACATGCTGCCTTCGTCGCGCGCAAACCACTATGAGAAGACGAAGATTACGCGGCGCGGAGCGGGTATAAATACGCGTATGCCGGAGTTGCCAGAGGTAGAGACCATAAAGGAAGACCTGCGTGAGCTTGTCGCCGGCTCAGAGATAGGGCGGGCACGGATTCTCGACTCCTCGCTAGTGGAGCAGCCCTCGGCCGAGGAGTTCGCAAGCCGGCTCGAAGGTGTCAGCATCGCAGGGGCGCGGCGGCGGGCCAAGCACCTCATCGTGGAGCTCGATACAGGGGACTCGCTGGTGTTTCAACTCAAGATCGGGGGCCAGCTCCTGCTCGTGCCGCCCGTCGAGGAGCCGGAGACCGCTCTCATGCTCGTCCTGAATCTCGACGGCGACAGGAGGCTCTTCCTGCGGGACGAGACGGGCTTTACGCGGGCGCGCCTGCTCGATGGGGACGAACTCGAGGACCGGCTCTCCTCGTTGGGACCGGAGCCCTTCGAAGAAGAGTTCGACGCGGGTTATCTGCAGCGAGTCATCGGTTCGCGGAGGGCCCAGATAAAGCCCCTGCTCCTGGATCAGAAAGTCGTCTCCGGCATAGGGAACATCTACGCTGATGAGATACTGTACGACGCGAGGTTGCATCCGAGGCGGAAGGCAAACGCGCTCTCGGAGGGCGAATGGGAGGCGCTGCATGCGGCGATCCGATCCAACCTCGCGGCAGGCGTCGAGCATCGCGGGACGACCGTGCGTCTCTACAAGGATGTGTTGGACCGGCCAGGCGAGCATCAGAACTACCTGCGCGTCTTCGAAAAGCAGGGGCAGCCCTGTCCTGGGTGTGAAGGAGAGGTAGTTCGGGAAAAGGTAAGCGGGAGACCGTCGCACTTCTGTCCCGCGTGCCAGCGGGAGGATGGCCCCGGAGGAGGGGGAGGGTTAGAATCACTGTGGTAGCAAACGTGAAAGGAGCCAAGGGTGGCTGAGCAATTCGACCTCGTAGTAATCGGCGGCGGGAACGGTGGGTACATACCAGCGATCCGGGCCAGCCAGCTGGGAATGAGCGTAGCCCTCATCGAGAAGCGGGAGGGCGGGCATCTCGGAGGCACGTGCCTTAACGTAGGATGCATCCCGACCAAAGCATTGCTCCAGACGGCCCATCTCTTGCACGATGCCAGAAACGGCGAAGACTTCGGCGTCAAGGTCGGAGAGGTGGAGTTCGACTACCCGCAGGCGTCAAAGCGCCGCGAGCAGGTCGTAAGCCAGCTCAGACGCGGCGTGCAGGGCCTGATGAAGAAAAACAAGGTGACCGTCTACAACGGGGTAGGCAGCTTTGTCGAGCCCAAGAAGATAAAGGTAGAGACCGAGGACGGCGAGGAAGAGCTCGAAGCGGAGAACGTCCTGATCTCCACCGGCTCCGCCGTCAGCACCCTGCCAGGACTAGAGTTCGACGGCGAGAAGGTCATCTCCTCGGACGATATCGTGACCAACGACGAGAGCTATCCCGAGTCCGTCATAGTCCTCGGCTCAGGGGCCGTCGGCGTCGAGTTCGCCAGCATGTACCACGACTTCGGAACCGACGTCACCGTGGTCGAGTTGCTCGACCGCATAGTGCCGGCGGAAGACCCGGAGATCTCCGAGGCACTGACGAAGGAGTTCGAAGACCGCGGGATCAGGGTGCTCACAAGCACTAAAGCAGACCCAGAGAGCCTGGAGAAGACCGACAGCGGGATCAAGATCACGGTGGCAGGCGCGGACTCGGGCGAGCAGGAGGAGACGGAAGGCGAAGGCGGTTCCTACGGCGGCGAGGACGCCCCAACGGGTGAGGCCGACGGAGGAGAGACCCTCGAGGCCGAGGCTATCCTGGTCGCGGTCGGGCGCAGGACCGTTACGGAGGATCTGAACCTCGACGTGACGAACGTAGAGCTCGACGACAGCGGGGTCATCCAGGTCGACGAGTTCGGGCGTACCGGAGAGGACGGAATCTACGCCGCCGGGGACGTCATCGGAGGCTACTGGCTCGCGCACGCCGCGGGACACGAGGGAATCATCGCCGTCGAGCATATGGCCGGCGAGAACCCGATGCCCATGGATCAGAACCTGGTCCCGCGCGTGACCTTCTGTCGCCCCGAGGTGGCCTCTTTCGGGCTCAGCAAGGCTCAGGCAGAGGAGGAGGGCTACGAGGTCAAGGAGTCCAAGTTCCCGTTTAGGGCCATCGGCAAAGCCTTGATAGAGGGCGAACCAAACGGCTTCTTCAAGATCGTGGCCGACGAAGAGACCGACCTTATCCTGGGGATGCACGCCATAGGGCCTAAGGTGACCGACCTGATCACCGAGGGGGTCTTCGCCAAGCTCGTCGAGGGCACACCGCAGGAGATCGGGATGACAATGCATCCCCACCCAAGCCTCTCCGAGGTCGTCGGCGAGTCCGCGATGGCCGTGGAGGGCCACCCGATTCATTTTTAGGTTTCAGGCATCAGCGGTCAGGTGGGGTCTTGGGCCCCGTTGCTCCCGGCCTTTCCTGAAGCCTGATAACTGTAGCCCGGAATGGGAAGGCCTCGGGCCTTCCCATTCCGCTCTGAGATAGGGGACACGGTACGGGTCTACCTCCGTGCGATACCATAGGCTCAGAATGCGAAGAAGATAGGAGCGCTGTGGCCCGCAGACAGATCAACTTGAAAATATTGGACGATGGCACGAAGACCTTCGAGGTCCGCCACCGCTGGGAAGACAGGCCTGTCCCTCCGCCGCCAGACGGGACGCCGACGGAGTACCTGCCCTTCAGGCAGCAGGCGAGGGGAATCCCTGGCGCGCACGGTCGTCCTGAATGGCTCAAGGCGCGCATCCCAGACGGTGAGGTCTACCGCGACATCAAGGAGACCATGCGTGGGTTGAACCTCCACACGGTCTGCGAGGAGGCCCGTTGCCCGAACATCGGCGAGTGCTGGAACAACCGCACGGCGACGTTCATGATCCTCGGCAACGTTTGTACCCGTTCTTGCGGCTTCTGCGCTGTGCTCACGGGCAAGCCCTCCGAGCTAGACCTCGACGAGCCCCACCGCGTCGCCGATGCCGCGAAGAAGATGGGCCTGGAGCACGCCGTGATCACGAGCGTGAACCGCGACGAGCTGGCGGACGGCGGGGCTTCGATCTTCGCGGGGACGATACACGCCATCAGGGAGGAGGTCCTCGGCTGCGCCGTCGAGGTCCTGACCCCCGACTTCAAGGGGGACCGCAACGCGGTCAAGACCGTCATAGATGCCAGCCCCGACACCTTCAACCACAACATCGAGACGGTTCCCCGCCTCTACTATGCGGTCCGTCCGCAGGCGAAGTACGAACGCTCCCTGGAGGTGCTGCGCTACGCCAAGGAACTGAACCCCGACGGCCTGACCAAGAGCGGCTTTATGGTCGGATTGGGCGAGGTCGAAGAGGAGATCCATCAGACGATGCGCGACCTGCGGGATCACGACGTGGACATCCTGACTATCGGCCAGTACCTGAGGCCCTCGGAGAACCACCTGCCGATGAGCCGCTACTACACGCCCAAGGAGTTCGCAAGCCTGCGCAAGTACGGCTTCTCACTCGGCTTCAAGCACGTCGAGAGCGGTCCGCTGGTCCGAAGCTCCTACCACGCCCACGAACAGACCTCAGGCGCCAGGCAAAGCACCGCGGCCGGCGTCGCGAGCGTCTAGAGCCCAGGCATGACCCTGGAGAAACAGACACCAACGACGATCGAGGTGCGGCGGCTGCCCGGGCTTACGCCTTACGCGGAGGCCTGGGATCTTCAGAAGGCCCTCGTGCGGCTAAGGAAGAACGACGGGATCCCCGACACCTTCGTCCTGTGCGAGCATCCGCCGGTCTACACGGTGGGGCGGGCGGCAAAGGACGCGGGGAACTTGGGCGCCGGAGAAAAGTACCTCCGGGCCCTGGGGGCCGAGGTTTTCTGGAGCGATAGGGGAGGGGACGCGACCTTCCACGGTCCTGGTCAGATAGTAGGGTACCCGATCCTGCGCCTCAAAGTCCGCGACACTCACGCCTACCTCCGCGAACTCGAAGGCGTCCTCATCGGGGTGCTCGGTGACTACGGGCTGGAGGGTTGGCATCACCCTGAGTACACGGGCGTGTGGGTGGGGGAGAAAAAGATCGCCGCCATCGGCGTGAAGTTCACTTCGGGTTGGATCACCTCCCACGGCTTTGCCCTGAACGTAAAGACAGACCTTACCTGGTTCGACCGCATTACACCCTGCGGCATAAAGGAGTTCGGCGTCACAAGCCTGAGCCGGGAACTCGATCGGGACATTTCCCTCGCCGAAGTCGAAGAGAAGGTCGTCGACCGCTTTCTCCGGACGTTCCGTTAGTCCAAGATGGCTCCCTCGGACACGCCCAACCCAATAGGAGCCTTTCGCAGCGTGACCCTCGCGTCAAGCCAGCGTCCTCCCCGCGTCGGCCCTCGCGTCAGGGACGGCCTACAGCAGCGCGAGGATCGGAGGCAAGGGGGGCTGGTCCGGGGCACGGAGGCCTTCAGAAGCCATCCTCGCGGATCTCAGGGCTCGGAGAGGTCCTCTACCTCCTGGTCGTATACGTCCCGGCCTGCAACGAGGCTACGCGGCCTGATCTCCCGCTCCCTCAGCAGCGCCTCCAGGTCGTAGGGGAGCCAAAAGGCTCCGCCGCTGACGCTCTCTAGCGCCGCTTCGGGGTCCCTGGCCTCCGTCACCTTGCGCACGGCTTCGGGCGGTTCTGGCCACTTGTCGGGGTTGCCCGCATCAAGGCACTTCCTCCAATGCAGAAACAGCTCGAAGGTTTGCGTGTCGTAGTAGAAGCGGCTGCCGTCGAGGAGTTCGAAGCTCACCAGGGTGCCCCGCGCCGCGCGCTCCAGCCGCCGTAACCGAGATCTAAGCCCCATACCGATGACCCTCCTTCTGCCGTTCCAAGGCCCCCTCCAGGGCTTCAAGGCGCCCGATCAGCTCCTCTTGCTCGCGTGCTGCCAGAGCGTCCCTAACACACGCCCTCGCCCCGTTTAGGAGCTGCCCGACCACGGCGCCGACGCCGCGCTCGACCTCGCCGGAGAGGACCTCAGCGGCCAGGTCCTCGAATAGGCCTTGCAGCCTTGCGAGCTCGACGGAGGGCCTGCCCCTTCCAGCGCGCTTGCCGCCCTTCGATCCGTGGCGCTGGCGCTCCTCGATATAGCCTGGGTGGTGGACGTAGCAGTAGTCAGAGCCGTCTATAGGTATACCCCTACAGGGGATACCCGCCTGCGTTATGCCCGAGCATTTAGCCAATAGGTATGCACCCCCCCGGGGTCATGAGGCGGTGGGAAGGGAGGATATGGCTGGAGTCCCTGCGCTCCTTGCGGTGCTCCTCATCCTTCGTCTGCGCTCGCTCGCCCATCCTTATCCGGGCCGCCCCCGCTCGCTGTTTGGCCGCGAACAGGGCCACGCGCGGTCCCTCGACGGGCTCTATCTCGTCCTGCGTCTCGTACCAGCCCCAGACGGTGCCGGCGGCCTTCCCACCGTAACTCGCTTCGATTTCTTGGACAGCAGCCATGCTTCCCTCCTTACTCGTACCTACTCTTCCATATGCCACTCGATGAAGAGGACTCGGCGTTCGCGGGCGATCTCCTCGGCCTTCTCTTCGCCGGCGGAGACCGGAATCACGGTCCCGCCGCGGCCTACGAGCGCGGCGACAGCACGGCGGCGCTTCTCCTTGCTCAAGCCGCCGCTCCCCCGGGGTCCTAGTCGCCACGAGCCACCTCCACAGCGGCCGCCATCTCAGCCTCGGGATCAAGCTCGTTGGTGTAGTGCAGAAGCCAGAGCGTGCCCTGGAGTTCATAAGCCTCGAGGGTGCGCGCCCCGGGGAGGCGGGAGTAGAGCTCGCGAACTGCAGCGAACACGTTCGAGTCATCACGTACACTTCTCTGTGGCGTGAGAGTCATGCTTGGACCCCACTTTCGCGTCGTCGGGGCGGCTTGAGGGAGCCGCCTTTTTCTTCGCACGGCAATCGAGGATGACCCGATATACGGCAGCAAGCGCAGCTGATTCAGTCTCTGGAGTAGCATCCGCGCTGGGCTCGTAGACAATGCGAGCGCGATGAATCGCGCTCCCGCTCCGCTTCTGTGGCTGGTGGTGACAGCCGTTCGATCCCGCGGCCCGTTATTTCCTCAAACTCGCGCCCCCACCCCTCGCGGGCCTGGGCAATGAGGAGCAGAGCCAGCCGATCCCATATCACGCGACTGTCGTATGTAGCAGCCATCGCCCACGATGAAACCACTTCTTGTAATACTGGGTTTAGATTTCAGACCAGAGAACTCAAGGCTGCGTTATTGACATTCTAAGAGCTTGCGCCAAGAGGTCATGGTCTGCGTGACGGTCGACTCTCCCAACGGTAGTGAGTCCAAGCTTTCCGTATTAGAACCGGTTTCAAAACGTCGCCTACATTAACCACAGGCCTCAACGTAGTCTCGGCGCCAAAACTGGCACACAGCACAGCGTCAGGCACTGCGGAGAACCGGCATTTGCATGTTTTAGGAGATCGCCGACGAGGGGCCGACTCTGCGGCGGGTTATTCGCTACTCTCTAGTCGCTCGAGCGCAGACCGCAGCAGCGTGCGCGCGTTCGAGCGCATCACCCCACCGCATCCTCACGAGAAAGCATACGGGCTATGGAACGAGGCCAAGGACGAAGCGCACTTCGAGGACATGCCGGAAGAGAGCGCTGCCGCGGCGGAGGAGGTGAGGGGAGAAGATCCTGCCGTAACGACGCCGGAAGGAGACCCTTCCGTATCTGAGGACGCGAAGAAAGGAACTCCCGGCGCAACGGAGGAGCGACAGACAGCACAACATACTCCTCCTCTATACGTCTCGTTGTTGCCGATCCTGGTTGCGCTGTTGCTGATAGCCTTTGGGGCGGTTGCCGAGGCTGCCGGTCTAGAGGCCCCCGTGATAGCGTTCCTCGGGGATCCCGTCTTCGCCCTCTTTTTGGGCTTGCTCGGCGCCTACCTGCTGGCGTGGGGCATGATGGGCAACGAGCACGTCGAAGACGCGATGCACAAGGGTTTCAACGCGACAGGCTAGATTCTGCTGATCACGGGCATCGGCGGCTCTCTTGGGGCGGTGATCGGCGAGACAGGGCTCGACAAGATCCTAGGGGGTTTCTTCTCGGCGGAGGCGGGCACGCCGGAACTGCTGACGATTCTGCTGGCCTGGTTGATCGCGGCCATTTTGCACCTCGCCATAGGTTCAATCTCGGTCGCCGCCATCACCGCGGCGGGCATACTGGCCCCGATATTGGGCAACATTGAAGTCCCCACGGTGGTGCTCAGGCTGGCCATCGGCTCCGGGGCGCTGTTCGCCTTACAGGTGAACAGCAACTTCTTCTGGATGTTCGAGACGCTGCTGGGGCTCACTACCCAAGGAACACTCAAGTCGCTTACCCTGGTAACCTCGATGGCGTCAGTGATCTCCTTAGTGTTGATCTTGGCGCTTAGTATTGTGGTGTAACCGCCGAGTTCACAAACGGGGCGGAACCTACGACTCAGCTTCCGTCGCCATCTGTCTTGAAGGCGCCGACTCTCATTGAGATGCCCCTTGTGCGCCAACCGCCACGCCATGGCCCACAGGAGGAGAGACACCGTTACCTCGATCGAGGAGCTGAAGGAGCTGATCGAGAAGCTTACAAAACGCGGCAAGTTAGAGGCGGTGATGAGGAGATCCTCCTCCCAGCTACTGGAGTTATCGAGGTTACCCTATTCAGTTCATCTGCTGTGTCGGACGGATCAGGATCTCGTTGACGCTCACCCGCTGCGGCTGGCTGACGGCGAAGGTTATGGCGTTCGCGACGTCCTCGGACTGGAGCGGCTCTACGTTCCGTTGCTTCAACCCCTCGCGGACTTCCTCGTCGGTGATGTGGTCGGTTAGCTCCGTCGCCACCGCCCCCGGCCCGACCACCGTTATGCGGATGCCGTCCTCGAGCAACTCCTGGCGCAGGGCTTCGGAGATGGCGTTGACGGCGAACTTCGTCCCGGAGTAGACGCCGACCGTCGGGCGGGTCTTGCGCCCGGCGACGCTCGACACGTTGACTATGTGCCCGCTCCCTTGGGGCTTCATCGCCTCGACGGCGGCATCGGTGGCGTAGAGCAAACCTAGAACGTTTACGTTGAACATCTGCCTCCACTCGTCGGAAAGGCCCTTCTCTACCTTAGAGAGGAGCATCACGCCGGCGTTGTTGACCAGGATGTCGATCCGCCCGAACTCCCCGATCGCCCGATCGACTAAGGCATGAGCCTGCTCCTCGTCGGTGACGTCGCACTCCACAGCGATAGCCTGCCCGCCCCCGTTGGTGACCTCTTCGACGAGCCCGTCGAGGCGCTCCTTGCGTCAAGCTCCGGCCACCACCGCGGCTCCCTCGGCTGCAAGCGAGCGCACCGTCGCCTCCCCGATCCCGCTCGAAGCCCCGGTCACCACCGCCACCTTGCCGTCTAGCGTGTCAGCCATCCGTACCACCCCTCTACTCGTCGATGAGCTACCGCAAGGAACCTACCGACGCTATTCCCGCATCACACCCGTCCCAGGTGCATGTGAGGTTGGAAACGGCGCCTCGAGAACGGACATCCCGTAAGACGATCGCTGCGTAGCGTTCTGCATGCTCCTCGATCGTAAGAGCAAACCGGCGTGAGTTACTGGCGAGGGAGGTCGGGACCAACATAGATCCCGACCTCCCTCGTCGTCAGCCTCTTGGCGGCTCGTAAAGCTGTATGTCGTTGCCTTCGCTGTCCTTGAAAGTTGCGACGCGTCCCCAGTCGTGTTCGGAGATCTCGGCGGGGAACTGCACGCCCTGCTCCTTGAGGCTGCTTACTGCCTCGTCTAGGTCGCCCTCGGGCTGGAAGGTGACGACCGGACCGCCTTCGGCCCCCGTGCCACCGGGCTCGCGCCCGTTCAGGCCTATGGTGAGGCCATTGGCGTCCACCTCGGCCCACGGGCCGTCCTCTTTCTGGATCGCGAGTCCTAGGGTGTCCCTGTAGAACCCCTTGGCCCGCTCTATGTCTTCTACGGGCATCCAAACAACGGCTACGCCTTGAACCATGCTGCCTCCTGACTAGCGTGCTTACATACACCACAATCGCAGGTAATACCTGCCCGGGCAGTAAGTAAACTAACCGAAGCGTTCTATTAGTACCGCTTGAGGACCTTTGGCATACCGCCCGCACGCATCTGGGATCGCCAGCTGCGCTCGCGATCCCAGATGCGTTTGAGGACCCCGCCCTAATGACGCGAGACGCGGATCTGATCACCCCAGACGGACGGAACTCTCTCGGCAAGAAGACCGAGCCGAGACTCGTGTTCGGGGCGGGAGGCCAGGAAGAAGACGACGTGCGGCGTTCGAAAGGCGCGGACCTGGGCTCGCTGACCCGTGTGGGAGCGAACGGCGTTCGTTACTCGGTCGACGAAGGCCTCGCGTTGTTCGCGGACGAAGTGCTAGTAGACCAGCACCTAGTGACCGGCCGCGTAGGTCGCGGTCAGTTCGTGCCAGTAAAGGTACTTCGACGAATCTCTCCGGCCGATCGGCTTAGACCTGACCTCGAACCCGTTATCCGGGTCGAAGAAGATTAGATCCGCCTCACGGAACAGGTCGAGCATCCTCCGGAAATAGCGGCGTCTCTCCTCCACCGCGTCGGCGAGTATCGGGGCGTAGAAAGTGGTCGCGGGAAGTACCCCCGCGCCCTCGAGCAGACCCACATCTCGCTGGCCCTGCACCATCAGGCACTCGTGTAGGAAGTCGAACAGTTCGGGGTCGTACCTGCGCCATCTGTGTGGTTGGTCGAGGTGACCGATGAACTGGCCGTGGGCTAACCCGTCAGATGGGGTGAGCATCCAGCAAACGCCCGTGGAGAGCTCCCCACCCCGGGACAGGAGTCTGAGCAGCCCGTACTTACGATAGTCGTTGATGTCGCCGAAGTACTGGTTTTTCATCCGCTCCTCCTATTGTTGTCGACCTAGACTCTACTCGCCAGCACCGGACCCTCTCTATTGAAATAGATTTATATAGGGTTGAGTAGAGTCTATGAAACAGACTGCCCGTAGACGGGGCAACACCGCCGACTACAATAAGAGGTGTGTCCAAGCGCGTCTTCAAGACGTCCATGAGCCTGCCGCTTCCACGCGAGGCGGTGTTCGCCTTCTTCGCTGACGCGGCCAATTTGGAGCGTATTACGCCGCCGGAATTGCGCTTCCGGATCCTCACGCCGCACCCGATCACGATGCAAGAAGGAACCTTGATCGACTATAGGCTCCGCCTATTCTCGGTTCCGTTGAGTTGGCGGGCGCGTATCATGGAATGGATGCCACCGGCCGGGTTCGTGGACGAGCAGGTGCGCGGTCCCTACCGGCTCTGGAGGCACGCCCACCGGTTTTACGATGCCGAAGCAGGAACCGTGATCGAGGACACCGTGCAATACCGATTGCCGTTCGGGCTTTTGGGCGATCTCTTCCATCCGCTGGTGCGCCTACAATTAAGGAGGATCTTCCGGTATCGGCAAGGTGCGGTACGCTGCTGCCTCCTCGGGGCCGACCGATAGGAGCTTCGGGACCGCGGATGCTCGCAGGCAAGAAAGCAGAGGAGTCGTGACAGACATCGAGGCCCGTTTACGGAACGCAGGGTGCAATCAATCACGGCCTCGAACAGACCACTCCAGCCAGCCCGCTGCCTCATAGCGGCGGAAACGAGCACTGTACCGGCCGTGAAACGCTGCGTTGGAAGGTCGGGTGACTAGCGTGGGTTCCGGCAGGCACGCCTCCATACCGGATGCCGAAAGGCTCGTGGCCGCCGTCCTTGAGAGGTCCACGGGCAAGCATTCCTCAATACACGGCGAGAGCCACTGGCAGCGGGTCGCCGCTGCCGGGCTCGCCCTGCTTCCCGAGACGCTAGGCGCCGACCCGGCGCTCGTATTCCTTTTCGCCCTCTTCCACGACTCCATGAGGCTCAACGATAGCCACGACCCCCTACACGGCCCGAGGGGAGCGGCGCTGGCCAGGGAGCTGCGCGGCGGGGCTTTCGACATTGGGGATACCGCGACGGAGCTGCTAGCGCTCGCCTGCGACGAGCATACCAACGGTGGCGTGAGCTCGGACCCGACCGTGGGGGTGTGCTGGGATGCCGACCGGTTGAACCTGTGGCGGGTGGGGATAAGGCCGGACCCGCGGTTCCTCTCGACAGAGGCAGCGAGGAGCGGAGAGCGCATCTTGTGGGCCCGTGACTTGCAGAGAGAACATTTCGCCTGGGAGAAACTGTATCGGCGCTTCGGGATTCGATGAATCCTCGCGTCAAAGATGCAGCGGAGGTACGGAGATACCCTGTAACGGGGTTTAGAGAACTGTGGCTCCCAAGGTTGCGGCTTCGACCCTCGCGTCGGTCCCACCTCCCCACATTCTCGTCAGCTCGACGCGCTGAGCACTGCTCCCAGCCAGGAGGGCACATCCTCCTCCCGAGTGTAAGTTACAGTTGCTACGTAGGCAGGGTGGAACCTTCTCTGTTCCGCCCCCTTTCAACAGGGAGGAGGTAGACATGGTTAGAGGAGAATACAGATGGGTGCCAGGCGGCCAGTTGAAACGCGGGATGGTGGTTAAGGACATTCGTGGCAACGCCCAGAAAGGCTCCAGGCTCGGCTCCGTCCCCACGGGCTTTGGCGTAGAGGAGGAGATCACGAAAATCAAACCTGCGTATCCCTCGCAAGGCAGAGAGTACGTCGAGTTGCACCTTAAAGAGGTGAAGAACGGCGCGGAGCGGATCAAGTACCTTAGCAAGACCAAGCTGGTCGAAGCCAAGTATACGTCCTGAGAACCGTACACTCATAGCGCCTCCTAATGGCCGGGGCGTAGTAGCCTCGGCCCTCCTTCATGCCTTTTTCACCCGAGTGCGTGGAGAACGAATTCTGCGAACTACTTCGTCTTGAGGGGTTCTAAGAAGGCACCGGTACGAGGGATGTCGCTCTACGCGGCAAAATAAAAGGG
>CADCVF010000037.1 GCA_902806095.1 uncultured Rubrobacteraceae bacterium | reverse complement strand
GCCTTGCTACTCGCCCGACGGCAACAACATAGCCTATGTAGGCTACGACGGAAACGACTTGGAGATCTACACGATAAGCGTGCGCGGGGGAGGGGCGCTCAAGGTCACCGACAACGACACGGACGACTTGTATCCTTCCTACTCGCCCAGCGGCCAAACGATCGCCTACGAGGGCTACGACGGGAACGACAGCGAGATCTACACGGTAGACCCCCGCGGAGGAGGGACCTCCAAGGTCACCGACAACGACTCGAACGACTCCCAGCCCGACTACTCGCCCGACGGCCAAACGATCGCCTACGTGGGCTACCCCCCCAGCGGCCAGGAATACGACGGAACGAACGAAGCGATCTACACGATAGGCGTGAGCGGGGGGGGAAGCGGGTTCAAAGTCGTCGACGACGCCTCCGAGCCTTCCTACTCGCCCAGCGGCAAGAAGATCGCCTATCTGGGTGACGCTCCGGCGAACCCCGCAGTCTACACGATAGGTGTGGGCGGAGGGGGTAAAGTCAAGGTCACCGACACCGGTGTGGCCGACTCCGAGCCTTCCTGGGGGAATCAGTAGCACGCCACACTCGCAATAGGTGTGGCAATTAATGGCATTGACGGGGCTCTAAGAGCATAAGCAAAGGGAGGTTGGGGATGAGGCGGATAGCGTTACTGCTCACAGCGGCGATAGGTACGGCGACACTCTTGGCATTCTTCTATCCAAGCATGATGGTCAATGCCGCCGACGTAGCCACGCGCGTAGAGGGTGAGAACTTCGACATCAAGCCTAGCGGCACCCAGGTCGTAACCGACACCACGTTCTACTCGCCGCCCAACGGCCAGGCACTGAAGTTTACCAACAACAGGGCGATAGCCACAGAGACGGTGAACTTCGCTAACCAGGGCGATGTCGTGCTCGTGGCTCGCGGGGGACAGTCGGGCGGTTCGTCTACCCTGAGCGTGAACGTTGACGGTGGTGTGTTCAGCCCAGCCCAGGCCATTAGCAACGGCAAGGCTACCGTCGCCTACACGTACGACCTCAACGTTCCGGCTGGCAGCCACACCATAGGCGTGAAGGCTGGCAACACTGACACGGGGCGTTACCCGTTCGTGGATTTCATAACCTTCCCTACCAGCGATGGTAGCGGCACCGATCCCAGCGGCGATCGTGACGAAGACAGCATACCCGACGCATCCGACAACTGCACGGACGTTTACAACCCGCAGCAGACAGACGACGACGACGACGGCGTGGGCAACAAGTGCGACGACGGTTCTACGACCCCGACCGATACGGACAACGACGGCGTGCCGGATTCCTCGGACAACTGCCCGTACGTTTTCAACCAGCACCAGAACGACGGCGACGGCGACGGCGTGGGCAACGCGTGCGAAACCCAGACGCCTACAGGCTCTGCGGTCTTGGTCGGTGCCGGAGACATCTCCTCTGGCGGCAGCAGGGACCAAGAGACCGGTGACCTCGTCAGGGCGCAGCTCAACGGTGGTGCGTGGGGCGTCTTCACCACCGGGGATAACGCCTACCCGGACGGTACGTACAATAACTATCAGATCTACGATGCCGCCTGGGGCTCCTTTAAGAACAGCACAAGGCCGACGTACGGGAACCACGACTACTACGGCTCCTCCACGGCGGTGGGTTCGGAGCAGTACTGGAACGAAACCTCCGACCCGACGCCGGTTCGCGTCTCCAACGCCGAGAGTTTCTACGCTTACGACGTGGGCAACAGCAACTGGCGGGCGATAGTCCTCAACTCGGTTTCTACGGAGGGACCGACCTCGAACCAGGCTCCGTCTTGTGCGGCCGGCAGCCGGCAGATGAACTTCCTGAATAACGAGCTCAACACCACTAAGAACACGGTGCTGTTCTGGCACCATGGCAGGTTCTCGGCAAGCACGGACCACCCGACCAGCGAAGGTGCTACCGGCTGCTCCAAGACGTTCTTTGATGTGGCCTACGACAACGGCGCGGACCTCGTGTTGCAGGGTCACAGCCACCTCTACGAGCGCTACGACACTCGTGACAAGACCGGTACGAAGGTTGCCGGTGGGCTCACGTCCATCGTCTGCGGTCTCGGTGGCAATAGCTCTGACGGCTTGCAGGGCAGCCCGAGCCCCGCGTACGACCAGGTGTTAACGAACGCGTGGGGCGTCTGCAAGCTGACACTGAGCGCCGACAAAGCGCAGGTGAACTTCTTGCCCGCCCCCGGATCTCCGGGCACGGACAGCGCTACAGTGGCGGTTCGCCCGTAGCACAAGCTATACTCGAACCGGCGACCCTAGCGCTCCTCTCATCCGGAGGAGCGCTTCTTGGTGGGCGAGGTTTCGCCCGAGCGGGCATGCAAACACCTCATCACTGGGCTACAGGAGTCCCGCTGACGACGAGGAGGATAGAATAGACGAAGCCAGCGTCGCGTAAGGTCAACGTGTCCGCTCCAGCGGGGAATACCACCTCGTTCATGAAAGGCGGTGGGGTGAGAAAGAAGACCGGCTTGCTGTTGGCTTCGGTGATCTTATGCGTGCTCATAGTTGGTTCGCTATTGGCTGCCGTCAAACAGCTGCCGAACTACACTACCTTCGACCCCAGCACCTCCAGCCCGCCGCAGGACGATCCCTTCGCCACGCCTGCCACCACCTCCCAAACGTTTGAGGAGGGGTGGACCCCTGAGGCCAATAGCGTACACCTCAACCCCCGCATATCGTGCTCGACCGACCCCACACCCGCGAACGTAAGGAATGCACAGAGGGGCGTCAACGTCGTTAACGGGAACGTCGTGCTCATCAACCCGCAGATCAAGGGTTGCAGCGTGGGCGTATTGGTCAAGGCGGGCGGCTTTAAGCTCTTGGCCGACAAGAGCAAGGTCGGCTACGCCTCCGCCGCCTCCCCTGCGCTACACAGCAATTACAAGGGCGTTGTGTTCGATCGGGGGGCCTTCGGCTACGAAGTCAAGGGGCTGCACGAAGGCGAGCTGTTCATGAGGAACAACTACATCCCCGTCAACCTGCAGGCGGGGTACGACTGCCTGATCTCGGACACCGACATCGACCACCCCGTTCCCTTGGATTGGGACCCCACCAGGAGCGGGATGTTGTCCGGGAGCCGCCTCGCCAAGGTCGGCATCAAGGCCCGCGCCTACTACACCCTCTTGCCTGTCGCCGATCGCTCCTTCCACGACTGCGTGATCCGCTCTAACGACGTTGCGGGCTTCGAGGAGGAGGGCATCTCCCTGGACGCCAACGGCGGTGGCCGCGACGCCGTCACCTTGGTGCAGGGCTCCTCGCCCCTGGCGGCGGTGGACGCAGCGACGGATAGCGTTACCCTCGCACAGCCCCTGGACGGGAAGTGGACGAACCTAGAGAACGCGCAGGGCGCGTGGCTCTCCTTTAACCAGGGCGGGGCTGTGGGCCGCTACCTCCAAATCGTCGCAGTGGACGCTGCGGGCTTGAGGCTGACCCTCTCTGATCCTAACGACTACCTCTCGCTCGCGGCGGCGGACGATCCGGTGAGCGTGACTGCCCCGTATCGTAACGTCACGATTTCTGAGAACGTGGTGAACGCTGGGGGATCCCGCGTAGGCATAGATTTCCACGGCCCGGTCTACCGTAGTCGCCTGGTGAACAACACCATCACGGGTACGCAATCTTACCAGTACGGCTCAGACAACCACTTGCGTGTTACTCCGAACGGAGTCGCCCCCCAGTCCATTCGGGTTACAACGCTCGCGGACATACCTCCGGGCACCATGACACCGCGCCCCCATGTCGGGGTGGCCTCCTACAACTCCGTTGTGAACAACCAAGTGGGCTGGGACATAAGCTTCCATACCAGGGACATGGAGGCGTGGCGTGGCATTCCGGCGTACGCCTCCGCCAACACCTCCACCAACGGCGAGGCGGACTACAACGACGGGACCTACGACTTTCTGGCGAGCGACGCCAATCCATAGACCGTAGGCGTCCAGGCTCAACGAATGCTACAGCCCAGTTGGGGCCCGAAGCCTAAGATCAAGTGGTAACCAGAAAGCATCCGGCCATGCACCAGCAGTGCCCCCTGCACAGGAGGCTAGGAGGCAGGTACCTCGGGCAAGAATCGCGCGATCTAAAGCAGCTTGCAAAGCGGGTGAACCTCTTTGCAAGCAATGGCGCAGGGCACAGTGCCATTGTGCGCGGCCACAGCGGCCTCCAGGTCGGCTTGACAGAATGTGCCTTCTCATGGAAGTTCGCAAGCAAAGCCCAAGCTACCTCAGAATACGCAATATGGATGATGTGCCAGCACGCGATGTTTGCTACAGTACGGCGTATGTCGATAGCCAGTACCAGGGCATCTTTCACACGAAAGTATCGCTTTACCCAGCTACTAGCCGGTTTCCCGACACAGCGTGGGGGAGGCCCGGCTGCTTAGCCATCCGATGAAGGGCGGGAGATGAAACACCTGGGCGAACTAATCGGTCTCGTTATGATCGGGGTCTTATCAGCGGTGTTCCTGATGGGGGCCGATAGGGTAGTCGACGTACCCTGCGGCCAGGACCTCGACGCCACGGTCAACGCAGACGACCCAACGTTAGGAACCCGATTCCAGCTTGCGGGAGGGTGCACCTACTCTGTCGATACAATAGTGGCACTCGGGAACGGCGACGAGATCGCAGGCCCGGTGGGCGCATTCATAGAGCGCTACCCCGCCTTCGACCCAGAACCATCAGTTACCATAGTGGCTAGTGAGGGCTTGAGCCATGTGATCCGCGCCGAGGGCACGGTTCGTCTGGAGTGGGTCAAGATCGTCGGTGGGACGGGGCAATATTCGGGTGGCTCACCGGAAGCCGGCACAGGCTCCGGGCTCGCTATGGGCATGGCTACGAACGACTCTAGCCTCTACGCGGTACACATCACGGGCAGCGATGCGGCGGGCATCACCAACGCCCACGGCACCTTCGACAGTATCGAGTTGGACGACACCACCCATGATCCTAACTTCCTCGGCTTCACGGGTTCGGGCTTGAAGGCCATCACGGAGGTCGAGGTGAGAAACTCCTACATCCACGACAATCAGGGCAACGGCCTGTGGTGTGACGTTTACTGCCGCGACTCCGCCAGCCATCCGAACGGCTTCTGGATACACGACAACCTCGTGGTCAACAACGGTAGGGCCGGTATCCGCTTCGAGCAGGTGGGCGACGTTGCCGACGCGGGCGAGGCACTTATCGAGAACAACGAGGTGCACGGCAACTCCCCCGACGCCGCGCGGGGCGGCATTTCGGTTCGCGACGCCCAAAACGCGACCATACAAAACAACCGCTTCGGCGCCGCGACCATAGCGGGCGTCGCATACCCGCCCGATTCCCGCAACGTCGCGATCGTTGCCTCCGACTCCGGACGCTTCGACAGGCCGGACCTGTTCAACATCGACATCATCAACAATATCCTCAACGGCGAGACTGTACAGGGCTGCGAGTCGCTCGGCGAAATCGTCTACTGCTCTGAAGCGCAGCCACCTCCGCTACTTTCGCCCACCGACACTACGGCACCCACGCTCATGAGCACCATCCCAACAGCAAATGCCACAGGAGTTGCCCCCACAACAAACGTTACGGCCACCTCTCTGAGGACATGTTGTCCTCCACCATAACCGGCCAGACCTCCCCAAGAAGGGCTCCAGCCCCAAGATAGCCGCCATCCATCCGCCCGGCGGGTGATGCGCTTCTTCTCCGGCGAGGTCTCCACCATCTTTCTCCAGGCCGCCGACCACGCCGGGGCCGCCGCCATCCACGCCCGAGAGGCAAGGTTCGACGGAGAAGGTCAGTAGCATGGCCTGAAAGACGCCGTGCGTTACCCTAAAATCGGGCCTCATGGTACGTGTCCTGTTCGTCTGCATGGGAAACATCTGCCGAAGCCCGATCTCGCAGGGTGTCTTCGAGAACATCCTGCGGCGCGAGGGGCTCGAGGAAGAGGTCTCCGTTGACTCCGCAGGGACCGGGAACTGGCACGTCGGCTCCCCGCCTGATACGAGGGCGCAGCGGAGCGCGGGCCTCCGGGGCCTGGACCTCGGCGCCCAGCGGGCGCGCCAGATCTCACCCGAAGACTGCGGCGACTTCGACTACATCTTGACGATGGATGAGGAGAACTTCAGTGTGGTCTCGGCTCTGTGCTGGGAGAGTGCCGTGGTGCGACCCTTCCTGGACTTCGCCCCCGACTTGCCGGAGCGCGAGGTCCCCGACCCCTACCACGGTGGCCCCGATGGTTTCGAGCACGTCCTGGATCTTGTCGAAGAGGCATCCGCGGGTCTCCTCGACGACATCCGCGAGCGGCACCTGAGGGACCGTGGCTGAGAGGATCGTCGTCGAAGGTGTCGAAGCACACCTCGGCGAGCGGATACTCTCCGTGCGTCCTCTCGGGGGCTGCTGTACTTCATTAGCCTCTTCGACTCTTTCGGCAAAGCCTTCCTGGAGCGCTACGCGGAGGTACTGGGCATCGACAAGGCCTTCCTCGGGGCGCGCCGCGACCTGTACAACCTCTACCCACTGCTGGTCCACACCTACTACTTCGGAGGCGGTTACCTGGATTCGGTAAGGAATACCCTGGGGCGGTTCGGCGTCTGAGCTCTCTTACTTCTTGTTGGCGACGTACAGGGTAGTCAGGTAGCCCTTGACGATGTGGCCGTCGAACCTCGTGCCGATAAGGTCGACGATGCCGCGGAAGAGGCGGTCGCGGGTGTCGTAGCTTAGGCTCCTGTGTCCGGAGTAAGTGCTCAATACCCGCAGGTAGCTCCGGGAATCGTACGTTTCGTCCCAGCGGTAGTGGCGGGTGGCGATCCCGCCGAAATGGCCTGAATTCTGGATCTCATCCGTCCTGTCAGGTACTTCGTCGGGTTGAGGTGGCCCCTTGTAGTCCTCCGGACCGACGATCTCCGGCGCTTCGATCTCGTAGATTCTCTGCGCTGCCTCGAAGAAGCCTTCGCCCGCGTCGCTGTGGACGTGAACGTTCCAGAACAGTGCGAGCGAGCCTCCGTCTCTGAGCGCTCCGGCGACCTTCGGATAGGCTATGGTGGGATCGAGCCAGTGGAAGGCAGTCGCCGAGACCACGAGATCAAAGGCTCCGTCCTGCAAGGGAAATTCTTCGAAGACTCCTGTCTGCACCTCTGCTCGCGGATATCCTTCCAGGTTGCGGCGGGCGACCGCGGCCATGTTTTCGCCGAGCTCGATGCACAGGATGCGGTAGCCGCGGCGGGCGAATGGCACAGTAGCCTGGCCGGTGCCGCACCCGATCTCGAGTATCCTTCCCCCTGCCGGTATCCCGGAGAGCGAGACTACCTCGTCGAAGAGTTCCTCGGGATAACCGGGACGAACCTCGTCGTAGAGCGAAGCTGCTTCGTCGAAAGTCGTCCTTAGCCTGTTCCGGTCGTCGGCCATGGACCCACGCTAACGGGCGTGCCTCAACGAGCTCAGACCGACAATCAAGACAGTGGCGTCCTCCGCGAGCGCGATCACAGGGTTGGGGAGACCGGTCTTCTCGACCGTGAGCGCACGTAGCCGTTCTCCGGCGAAGGCCGCGACAATGGCCGCAGTAGAACCTAGCGCAGCCCCAGTCGTGGCGCGACCGCCTTCCGAAACGAAGACGGCTGCCCCAACCAGGGCCCCGGAGGCTGCACGACCGAGGAGGGGTGGTAGTGCCGTGCGGCTCGGCGTCATGGGCAGCTTGTCCCCGACGAGCTCCCCAAGCGCCATTACGACGACTGCGGCCGAGAGGCGTGGCGAGCCGAGGAAAGCGAGTGAGGTTCCGGTGAGGTCCAGGTGTCCGTGGCGCGCACCGCGGCTTACGAATGCCGGGCCGGAGAGCGAGCGCAGGCCTGAGATGGCGCCGAGGCCGAGGGCTCTGGAAGATCTCACGCGAGCGCGCTCCATACCTCGAGCTTGGTTCTGATGTGGCGAATGATCTCATCGGTGAACTCGGTGGTACCAGCCGAACCACCGAGGTCGGCGGTCTTCACGCCGTCGAGGACGGTCTCGAAGGTCGCCTCGTAGATGGCGCGTGAGACGCGGCTCGCGTCCTCTTCGTGGAAGAAGGTGAGGAGCGCGGCCCCGGCCAGGATCATAGACATGGGGTTGGCCACGTTCTTGCCTTCTAGAGAAGGAGCCGTGCCGTGCGGCGCCTCGGCCATGACGGTCTCGGGATTCTCCTCCTCGTCGAGTGAGATCAGGAGCGACTCGGCCCCCGCTATGGAGCCGAACATCTGCATCACGAGGTCCGAGATGCAGTCGCCATCACGGTTGAGGGTGGGGATGACGAGTGGCTCGCCGTACGTGGTCAACAGAAGCGCGTAGGTGGCGTCTATGAGCTGGGGGTCGTATCGGACGTCGCGGCTGTTCTGTGCGGCGCGGTCCATCTCCTCTTTGAGCATCCCTTCATAGACGGGGGAGACGGTGTACTTTGGGCCGCCGAAGACCTTGGCCCGCATCTTGCGCGCCTGGATGAAGGCGAACTCGGAGACGCCACGGCATATACGGCGTGAGATCTTCTCGGTCCTGAAAGCGACCTCATCAAGCCCCTCACCCTCACGCCACTCCTTCGCCCCGTAGGCGTCATCGACGGCCATGCGGACCACCGAGATCGGGGCGTGCACGCCGCTCATCGGGTTGACACCGGGGATTCGCCTCCCCGTACGCACGATAACGGTCCCGTCTATCCCCGTCCTCAAGATAGCGTTTGGAGACCCCACGTCCTCCTTTTCCTCCGGTGTAACGGTCGCGGCCTTTATGCCGAATCCGGTCTCTTTCATCGCCGCAGCCGCCTCGTGTACGACCGCGTTGTTTGTGGCCCGCCGGTTCTCGAGCGACAGGTCGTAGCGCGCGAAATCCAGGTCGAGGCCGGTTACCGCAGGGTCGAGCACCCGCAAGGCCTCCTCCAGCAACTCCTGGCCCGTCTGGTCACCCTCCATAACAACGATCGTCTTCAGGTCCACTGGTCACACCTCTGTAAATAGTCTCTTTGACTAACCCGCAGAGTATACGATCCGCAGGTACACGCATTCGTGCTCCGATACACCAAACGGTTTGCATCGCAAACCGTGGCACAAGCAACAGACATCAGCATTTGTCCGGGAAATCGGGCGTCACGTGGTAGGGGCGGTTCGCGAACCGCCCGGAACAACAAACAAGCGACGTGTACCACCTGCGAGTTGTAACCGCAGAAGGCCCGGAGGTAGACTGAAGCCCGGATGTGGAAAGATCTGTAAAGGGAGAGTTCTGGTGGGTGTTATTCTGGCAATGATAGTCGTAGTCGTAGTGATAGTAATCGCAAGCGTCATCTTTGGCGTCCGTCGTCGTGGCGGGAGAGTCGGCGGAAGTGGCGCTGCGGGCGGCTACTATGGGCCTTTCGGAGACGGAGACCATGGTCATAACGGAGATGGCGGTGGCTGGTTCGACGGTGGTGGTGGGGATGGCGGCAGTGGCGGCGACGGTGGAGGAGGAGGCAATTAGCTGCGCTCCAGAGCAGGTTCAAGATCCATTCTTGCCGCACGGACCGCTCCTGCACCGACGGCAGCATGGGGTTTCGGCCGCAGGACTATCCTTAGCCGCTCCCCATGAAGCCATTCGCGCGGAGGTATAGACCTCCTGAGAATCACGCATTCGGCTACGAGCAAGAACAAAAAGCTGACTAGCTGAAGTGCTGACAGGCTGAAATGCTGGATTGCTTGCAAGGCAAGATCAGGTGAACAGGTCTATCAGCTGCAAATTCTCGAATTCGGTAGCCAGGGAAGGTGAGAGCTGCGCGGCGTCCCGCTTCTCGCCCATCGTGTCAGCGACTTCGAGGAAGGCGGCAACGGGGCCCGTTGCGGGGACATCACGGCGCTTGAGGGCTACGATCGAGCGGCTCATCTCAGGGTTCTCCTCTACCGCTATGAGCACGAGGTTACCGGCCGAGACCGACCTGACAACGGCCGTCCTTGGCAGAAAAGCGACCCCGAGCCTGTGCTCGACCATCCTCTTGGCGGCCTCGATATTGTCCACCTCCATTGTCCTGAGCTCCCTTATGCCTGCGTTCCTGAGCAGGGCGTGCGTCTGCTCGAAGTAGCTGGAGTCATGGTCGAAGAAGATGAGCTGCTCCTCACCGATCTCGGTCAGGCTCGCCGTCCCCCTCCTGGTGAACCGATGCCCTGGATCTACGAGAAGCACCAACTCGTCCTCGTAGAGTGGGAGGCTCTCGATCTCGGGGTGGCGCATCACCCGCGTGAGACCGAGCTGCACCTCCTCCTTGAGGGTCATCTCCAGGATCGCCTCAGAATGCCCCGTCCTAACAGAGATCGAGACCCCAGGATGCGCCGCCGCGAACCTCTCCAATAGCCCAGGCAACGCGTACGTCCCGACGCCGGGGGAAGCCCCGATCCTGAGCCGTCCCCCCGAAGCCCCCCTGAGCTCCTCTATCCGCCTCTTGCCTTCCTCGAAACCACCGACGATCCGGGTCGCATAAGGCAAGAACTCCCTGCCAGCCTCCGTGACCCGCATCCCACGGCTCGTCCTTACAAAAAGCGGGTCCCCAAGCTCCTCCTCGAGCGCCTTGAGCCGCGCCGTTAACGTCGGCTGCGTAAGATACATCTCCTCAGCAGCCCGGCTCAAATTCCCCAGCCGCGCTACCGCCAGAAAACTTTCGAGTTGTCGAAACAGCACGCCGCCTCCCTTCGATCGCCGGCTTGTCAGCATTTCAGCACACTCCGGCTTCGCCTCCGCTTGTCAGCATTTCAGCTTATTGGTTCTTGCTGACTAGCTGACAAGCCGCCAAAGGCGGCGTGCTGACATGCTGACTAGCTCGCAGATATAAGTAAAACCTATATCTGCGATACATGCAAACGATTGGAATAATATCAGGGGGGTTGTTATCTTGTGCTCAGGCCAAACAGATGGAAGGAGCGATCTATGATTCCGGTACAGTATAGGGACCCGCAGACGGAGGAGATCATCGAGCGCCGGTACGAGGAGGGTGCGCCGGCCATCGGGACGCGGGTGATGATAGGTTTCGACGAATACCGGGTCCTCTACAGGTGGCGGTGCGTGCCGACCTCGTGCATCGTCTATGTGCACAGGGTCCTCAGGGAGGAGCGTCGAGAGGCCAGGACTGCGGCTTGAGGTCGACCCCGGATCCGAGCGTCCTGGGGCGTGGCTTGCTAGAGTAGCTTCGCTCTGGAAGCTGAAGAGAGGAGCCGGAGGTTATGACGGACAAGAAGCGCGCCTACGCCGAGGGGATCGAGGTAACGGCCGAAGTCCCCGATGAGTTCGCGGAGATAATGACGCCCGAGGCGGTCGCTTTCGTGGCGAAGCTCTCGCGGGAGTACAGAGGAAGGGTGGATGATCTCCTCGCGAAGCGTGCCGAGCGGCAGGAGAGGATCAGCGCCGGCGAGATGCCCGACTTTCTGCCAGAAACAAGCGAGATTCGGGAGGGCGACTGGAAGATCTCTCCGATCCCCGAAGACCTTCATGACCGGCGCGTCGAGCTGACGGGACCGCCCGACCGAAAGATGACGATCAACGCGCTCAACTCGGGGGCGAGCTGCTGGATGGCCGACTTCGAGGACGCCAACTGCCCGACCTGGCACAACATGCTGGAGAGCCAGCTAAACATGAAAGAGGCGATCGAAGGCACTATCGCCTTCGACGACCCGAACACGGGCAAGCACTATGAGCTGGACGAGGACATCGCCGTCATCCTGGCGAGGCCGCGCGGCTGGCACCTCTTCGAGAAGCACATGCTCGTAGACGGGGAAGAGGTCCCAGGCGGTCTCTTCGACTTCGGGTTGTACTTCTTCCACAACGCTCAGACGCTGCTGGACAATGGTTCCGGCCCTTACTTCTACCTGCCGAAGATGGAGAGCCACCTCGAGGCGAGGTTATGGAACGACGTCTTCGAGCTGGCCCAGGACGAGCTTGGCATACCTCGAGGGACCATAAAGGCTACGGTCCTGATCGAGACGATACTCGCGACGTTCGAGATGCACGAGATCCTCTACGAGCTGCGCGAGCACTCCGCTGGCCTCAACTGCGGCCGGTGGGACTACATCTTCTCCTACATCAAGAAGTTCCGCGAACAAGACATGCTCCTCCCCGACCGCAACTCGGTGACGATGACCGTCCCTTTCATGCGGGCCTACTCGCTTCTCACGATCAAGACCTGCCACGAGCGCGGCGCGCACGCGATGGGGGGAATGGCGGCCCAGATCCCGCGCAGCGACGATCCCGAGTGGACGGAATTCGCTAACAACAAGGTGCGAGAGGACAAGGAACGCGAGGCCAAGGACGGCCACGACGGGACCTGGGTGGCACATCCAGGCATGGTCTCTCTCGCCAAAGAAGCCTTCGACGAGTACATGCCCCAGCCAAACCAGCTAGATAAGATCCCCGAGGTGAAAGAATCCCCGGAAGACCTGCTGGAGAAGCCCGAGGGGCAGATCACCATGGACGGCTTCCGCAATAACATCTCCGTTGGCGTACAGTACCTGGCGGCCTGGCTTGCGGGGCGGGGCGCGGTACCCGTCTTCAACCTCATGGAGGACGCGGCGACGGCGGAGATCAGCCGCGCCCAGGTGTGGCAGTGGATCCACCATGAGCGAGGCATCCTCGAGGACGGCACCGAGGTGACGGAAGACCTCTTCAACGAAACCCTCGATGAGGAGCTGGAGAAGATCAAAACCGACATCGTCGGCCCCGAACGCTGGGAACAGGACGAGTTCGGTAACGCCGCCGAACTCTTCGCCCGTATCTCGACCGACGACACGTTCGTCGAGTTTTTGACCCTACCAGGCTACAAGTACCTGGACTAGAGAGGAGCACCCATCCCGACCATAATCCAAGCCCTAAGGACCGGGTACGGCGCAGAGACCAGACCGTCCGCCCCTGTCCTCCTGCCCAGGAGCGTGGGCCACGTACCCACGCTCCACTGCAAGAAAATGGGCGCTCACTGCCCCTGTTTTGCACATATGTGAGCATATAAGTGCATAATGTACTGTACGAAAACGGCATCGAAGAGAAGGAGAGAGTAGTGGAGCGCGAGAAGAATGGGAAGAGCCGGATCTCCAGGGAATGGGAAGGCGAGCGCTGGGAGGGAATCGAGCGTCCTTACACGGCCGACGATGTGACGCGGTTGCGGGGTTCGATCAGGATCGAGCACACGCTCGCGCGGATTGGTGCTGAGCGGCTGTGGACCTTGATGAACGAGCGGCCTTTCGTGCGGGCTCTGGGCGCTTTGACGGGCAATCAGGCCGTGCAGCAGGTCAAGGCTGGGCTCGATGCGATCTACCTCTCGGGGTGGCAGGTGGCCGCTGACGCCAACCTGGCCGGGCAGATGTATCCCGACCAGAGCCTGTATCCAGCCAACAGCGTGCCGCACGTCGTCAAGAGGATCAACCAGGCGCTGCAGAGGGCCGATCAGGTCCATCACGCCGAGGGTAGGAATGGCATCCACTGGTTCGCCCCAATAGTCGCCGACGCTGAGGCAGGTTTCGGTGGCGCGCTCAACGTCTTCGAGTTGATGAAGGCCATGATCGAAGCTGGCGCCGCAGGCGTCCACTTCGAGGACCAGCTCGCCTCCGAGAAGAAGTGCGGGCACATGGGTGGCAAAGTCCTCATCCCGACTTCCCAGGCCGTCAGGAACCTCGTCTCCGCCAGGCTGGCCGCGGACGTGATGGGCGTCCCGACCGTCATTATCGCGAGGACCGACGCCGACGCCGCGAGCCTCATCACGAGCGACGTTGACCCCTCAGACCACGAGTTCCTCACCGGCGAGCGGACCATGGAGGGCTTCTACGGGGTCAACGCGGGGATAGATCAGGCGATATCCCGCGGCCTCTCCTACGCGCCTTACGCGGACGTGGTGTGGTGCGAGACCTCAGAGCCGAACCTCGAGCAGGCGCGGATGTTCGCCGAAGCGATCCACGAGAAGTTCCCGGGCAAGCTGCTGGCGTACAACTGCTCACCTTCATTCAACTGGAAGAAGAAGCTCACTGAGGAGGAGATCTCACGTTTCCAGGAGGAGATCGGGGCGATGGGCTACCGCTTCCAGTTCGTCACCCTGGCCGGCTTCCACGCCCTCAACTACTCTATGTTCGACCTCGCCCGCAACTACAAAGAGCGGGGCATGGACGCTTACTCCGAACTGCAGCAGGCCGAGTTCGCCGCCGAGGAGCACGGCTACACCGCCACCAAGCACCAGCGCGAGGTCGGCGCAGGCTACTTCGACGAGGTCGCCCAGATAGTCGCCGGAGGCGCCGCTTCGACCACGGCCCTCACCGGCTCCACAGAAGAGGCCCAGTTCGACAGCACGGAGAGTCCAGTCACAGGTCTCCCCGGCTCCACCGAGAACGAGCAGTTCGTGAAGTAGGTTTCAGGCTACGGGTATCAGGGGAGCCGGGATTCCCGGCTCCCCTCAGGAGAGGAGCAGACCATGCCTAGCAGACCACAGGACCATATTGCGGACGTTAGCGTACAGCAAGTCGGGCCCGGGGAAGGACCTGAGCATACAACGCCCAAAGAGGTAGCGGAGCCTGGCCGTAAGCGGACCGCCGCGGACACAGAGTGGCTATTCATGGCAACCGCAGACCCGGCGTACTTCCTCAAAGACCCAGACTCGCAGTAAAGTCCCTCCAGGACCGATCCACCCGATAATCTAAGGCAAGCTGGAGTCCTGACAAGAGAAGGCGAAGCCTGAGCGTGCTGAAATGCTGACAAGCTGCCGAAGGCAGCGTGCTGACTAGCTATTCGAGCTGCAGGTACTCCACGCCCCGGAGATCCAACCAGTACCGTGCCGGCCCTTCGTCCTGACGGACGACCCGGATCAGAGCATTGTCGCACGCGGCGCAGCGCACGACCGTACCTATCTCGCTCACGTAAGCCATCGAAGATCCCAGCGGCCCAGTGGCGCCACAGTGGGCGCAGGCGGCCCTGGCGGTGGTCATCTCGAAGGTGAAGACCTCTCCAAGTATGCCCCCGGCAGCGTTTCCGTCGAGCCTGTGTTCGTCCATCGTTATCCTCCAGTCGGTCCGAAGCGTTCGGTCTTGACGCGTGAGGGCTCGTGGCCCAGCCCGACGAGATCCGTGGCGACCGTCTCGACCAACGGGGTAGGGCCGCACACGAACGCGAGGGGACCTTCTTCGGCGGCCGGGGCGATTTCGGCCAGCATCTCCGCGTCGATCCTGCGGTGGTAGCCCTCCCATTTCGGTGGCGCCGAGCGGGTGAGCGTATGGATTATCTCCAGCGCTGTATCCTCGGCGGCGAGCGCTTCGAGCTCTTCACGGAAGATGATTTCTTCGTACGATCTCGAAGAGTAGAGCAGGCGGACCGGGGTGTCGTTGCCCGCCGCTTTGCGGTGCCGGATCATCGCCATGAGCGGCGCTATGCCTGATCCTCCGGCGACGAGGAGCAAGGGCCCTCCCTCCCTCGCCTCCCAGGCGAACCAGCCCCCGATCGGACCCCGCAACTCCAACCCGTCGCCGACCCTGATCTCATCGGTCAGGTAGGGCGAGACCTCCCCATCGTCGAGACGCTCGACGAGCAGTTCGACTGTGCCGTCCTCTGGCGCCGACGCTATGGAGTAGCTGCGCTGGGCCTGGTAGCCATCCTCGGCGGTGAGCCTGACATCGATGTGCTGGCCCGCACGGTGCCCCTCCCAGCCAGGTATCTCCAGGAACAGGCTCTTGGTTCGCGGTGTGTCTGGGCTGGTCTCGACGACCTCTCCAATACGCCAGGCGAGCTTGCGTGGGCCGCTTGCCACACTAATCACCCCAGTAGCGTTGTTCGCGCCAAGGGTCGCCCTGGTTGTGGTAGCCGAGGGATTCCCAGAAGCCAGGTTCGTCCTCGGTCACGAGCCTGAGGCCCCTTACCCACTTGGCGCTCTTCCAGAAGTAGAGGTGGGGGACGAGCAGGCGGGCCGGGCCGCCGTGCTCCGGCGAGAGCGGTTCTCCCTCATAGGTGTGGGCGACCCAGGCTTTGCCCCCGGTGACCCCTTCCAGGGGAAGGTTCGTCGTGTAGCCCCCGTCGGAGTACGCGACCATGTACTCCGCTGCGCTATCTACCCCTTCCAACAATGTGTCTACGGAGACGCCTTCCCAGGTCGTCCCAAGCTTCGACCATTTGGTAACGCAGTGGATGTCCCTGGTGACCTCCTCCGAAGGCAAAGCGCGGAACTCCTCCCACGACCATGTCCTCGGCCCATCCACCTCGCCCTCGATCGTTAAACTCCACTCTGCCAGAGGCGTGCGAGGCGTCGGGCCTGCGGAGAGGACTGGGAAGCCCTCCACAAGGTATTGGCCCGGCGGGACTCGCACGTCGCCCTCAGCCCGCCTGCGCCGGCCCCGAAAGCCGCGGGAGATGAACCCTCCACTCACGAATGTACCTCCTACCGTCGTGCTCCGCCGGGAATACGTCCATTCTGGCACGTCGCCAGAGGCAGGGTCAAACGTGCGTAGATAGCGGGTTCTTAGTGCGGGAGATCCCAGGTCGTTCGGGCCTCGTCATGAAGGGACAAGCCCACTACTTTAGTATCAGAGGTGATCGAGATGGTAAGCGCCTTGAAAAGCGTTGCGCCGTGGCCAGTCTCGCCGGGAGAGAACGCATGAAGTTGACCATGGGTGCCGTCCGGAAAATGGGGTTATCATCACAGGCTACCGCATCACCGCTACGGCACGTACGACCCAAGCCCCGTGGTGTCTTCGAGGGCCTGCTTGGCCCCCTCCAACAACGAACTCGCTACTCACACGCCCCTGGGACCAGCAGGCAGGAAGTCAGGGACATCAAAGCCGGGTGCAGGTTGGATCTGCGCCAGGACACCGGCGCCCTTGAGCACGCCTTCTATCCGCAGCGCGGAAGTTTCGTTCGGAGCTACGGCTACCTTCACCCAACTCTCTACTATGCACGCGTCTTACCCTGGGCTATTCACCGGACTGCGTGGAGGTTCCACTTAACTAACTTCGCGTGTACGGAGTTCTGAGAAGTTGGCCGGGTCGCTCCGATAACTACCGCGCTTGCGCGATACGCCGGCTTCCTAGAGGAAGTATGATGCCTGCGTTGCTAGAGGCGGAGAAGGAAGGATGAGGGCATCACATGGCCGAGGCGAACGTGGGGCTGAGCCTGCAAGTTCAAGGGCTGACCCAGGGGCCCGAGGCGCTGGACGGCTACCTGCCCTCCTTCCTAAACTTGGGCTTGACACCCAACCGACTAACGAGGAGATGCTGTGTTGAGACGGATAGGGTTGCTGGCAGGGATCGTGGCCACGGTGATGATGACTGCGGCCGCCACGGCCCTCGCCGAAAGCGGGAGCGCCACCAACTCCGGTAAAGGCGACTCTGGCCAGGGCAGCTTCGGCAATCACAAGGATTTCGCCGGCCTGGTCGATATCGGCGGGGGACGCAAGATGTATATGGAGTGCCACGGCACGGGATCTCCCACGGTCGTGTTCGTCTCGGGGAGCGGCGACCGCACCGAAACGTGGAGCAAGACGCTCGAGCCATCCAAGCAGGCGGTGTTGCCCGCGATCGCCGAAACCAACCGGGTTTGCGTCTACGACCGTCCCGGAACTGTGGTCGCGACAGGTGAAGGTCTAGAGGATTTCGAGAAGAGCCGCAGCGACTCTGTGCCCCAGCCGACCACGCTTCAGGACGCAGTCTCGGATCTGCCTGCCCTGTTGAACGCCTCCGGAGAACGCGGTCCCTATGTTGTGGTTGGGCATTCGCTAGGAGGCGCAATCGCGAGTCTCTACGCGAGCGAATACCCGCAGGAAGTCTCAGGACTCGCCCTCATCGATTACACCCCCTACGAGGCGCGCAGGGCACTGACCGATGAGCAGTGGGGCTACTGGAAGACGGCCTTGGGTTCGCCGTCGGAAGAGGCCCTCGCCGCATATCCAGACCTGGAGAGGTTCGACGATCAGCGGAATCTCGAACAGGTGTTGGCCTCCGCTCCGCTGAAGCCGATGCCCCTCGTCGTACTCTCCTCGGATAAGCCCTATGACCTTACGCCTCTCGTCGATGACGGCACGCTGCCGCTGAGGGCCCACCAAGCGAAGGAGTTCGGCAAGCTCCTCTTTCAAACCGTCCTGTACGCCAGGGCCGATCTTGCGAGCCGGGTGCCTGGCGCCAGGCACCTCACGGATACGGACAGCGGCCATTACATACATCAAGAGCATCCTAAGCTCGTGATCGACTCGATTCGTGAGGTCGTAGACACCGTCGTCGTAGGTGGCACCACCCTGGGGGAGACCGGCGGGCCCCCGATGGTGCCGGCGGTCATCCTGGCGGCCAGCCTAGCGTTGATTATCTCCGGCTTGGCGGTGGTGAGACGCATGCTGCGTTGAAGTGCTTCTTGGGAGCCAATCGCAGCGACGGCCTAGGAGGGCGCAAGCCCTCCTATTCCTTTATTCACCGGAGTGCGTGGAAGTTGAATTCTCGGAAGGTTGTATTCGGCATGCTGCATAAATCGTCCTTCCAGATCGAGGCTGGATACTATAGCCTCCTCTTGAGTATCTAACTCGACACTACCGGTAGTAGTGCTGAATAAGTATTCGTCATGGGGAATGTCGCCTCCCGCCTAACTGGACGACGTTTCACCTTCCTCTTATCCGACTCGCAAGAAGGACCACGAAGCCCACTGTCGAGCTACCGCTCATCGCGAGAAGCTGCGTAGCGCTCGAGGGCAAACGTATGTAACAACTCATCCTGTTAGCGATGCGCGCACCTGGTGTCAACACCGGAATAGTTATTCTTTTCTTTTCCGGTACCCGAACGGATCGGCACACCTTACCGTGGCGGTATGAGAGAGAACAGGCTAAGCACCTACAGGATCTCCGAGGCTGCCCGCGAGATCGGCATCTCTGCCGAGTGGCTGAGGGTGGGGGAGAGGAGAGGTTTCTTTCCTCCCGCTCTTCGAGATCACAATGGCCACCGCTACTACACCGAGGAAGATATAGAGCGCATGCGCGGCAGGTCGAGCCGGCAAAGCCGACGGCGCCGTCCGGGGCCCGAGCGTGGGTGAGACGGCCCACATCTCTTCCCTGAAGGTCCGCATCGGGCGACTTTTCCTGCGGGAGGAGGCCGCCGTCCGCGAGCGAGACTGGTCTATGGCCACGAGGGCCGTCCTTGAGCGCACCGCGCTGCAGGAATGCCGGCACCATCTCGCCGCGAGTAGGTGGTCGAGCGATCGTGGGTAGCACGTCCTCCGGAGCCCATCGCACGGATCCCTCCCCCGAAACGGGTGCCCGCGAAGCCCGGGCCCGCGCGTGGCTCTACGTCTTCGAGTGCTACGAGAGGAAGAAGGCCGATGTTGGGAGCAAAGCCTGTACCGGTGAAGAGACGAAGGGAGAGAAGGATGATCGCGGCGAGAACGGCGCACAGGGCTAACCAGGAGATCCCGCCATCGCTCACCTTACGTCCGCATAGCAACCGCGGAGGATCGTCGTGAGCGCGCCGTCTCGGCCGGTCGAATCCCTCCTTGCTCGCCTGGAGGGTGTGAGGAGGCAGGGCGGCTTCTACCGGGCCTTCTGCCCCGCACACGACGACAGGAGAACCCCAAACCTCGACATAAAGGAGGGAGAGGACGGCCGAGCCCTCCTCCTCTGCCGCGCGGGCTGCTCCACGGAGGAGGTCATCGACGCCCTCGGCTTGAAGATGCGCGATCTATTCTCTTCCAATGGCCACGGCGGTGGAGAAGGGAGCGCCGTTTCGGATCGGCGTCCGACTCCGCCGTCGTGCACCCTTGAAGCCTACCCTGAGGCCAAGAGACTGCTGGTAGAGTTCCTGAAGAGCCTTGGGCTCTCCGATGTTACCTACTCCGGCTCGCCGGCGATTCGCATTCCCTACAGGGACCGTGAAGGACAGGAGAAAGCCGTCAGAGGCTCTACCTTGTGAGGCTGGATGGAGCAAAGGACGTCTCGGAGTTGCACATACAGGACCCGGAGCGCTTTATGGAGATCCTCCGGGCGGCGTTCAAGGGTGCGAGGAGCTGGGTCGAGGAAGCCCGTGCCCAAGCAGAAGCCAATGACCGTAAGGTGTGGCAGGCGTGCCAGCAGCTGACAAGGGAAGGCCGCATCCTGGACAGCTTCGCAAGGACACTCGAACAATCCGGCGTCGCCGGCGAGGCCAGGGTCCTCAAGCTCCTCTACCTCGCCCTCACCAGCCGCCTCCTACAGAAGCCCGTAAGCGTTGCCGTGAAAGGCCCCTCCTCGGGTGGAAAGTCCTACCTGACCGATCGCGTATTGCGCTTCTTCCCAGATAGCGCCTACCACGCACTGACCGCCATGAGCGAGAGGACCCTCGCCTACTCCGAAGAACCCATAAGGCACCGCTTCCTAGTGATCTCGAGACCGCCAAAGCTCATCGCCAACGACGTAGGCAGAGCCGATGAATAGAGGAGCAGAGGTCGCACGCTCTTTGTACCTGGAGCTTGCCATGTTCACCCAACGTCGGGGAAGGTGGATTCTTAGTAGTTCGTCCGGCTTTCATGGTTATAGTTGCTAACGGTCCTTGCGATGGTCCCGAACTTGTGTCAACCTCAAGAAATGGCCTCTTGTTCATGTTCATCGTCTCTAGCCCATGCTTCTGCTTCTACCGACGGTCGGGGAACTTGACTACCGGGCGACGACCGACACCTTGAGCAGGAAGCTCACGCGACAGACGTTTCTAGGCGTAGTAGGGGCTGGCGCCGCTTCTCTCGCTCTACTGAGCTTGCCAGGTTGCAAAGAGGACCGCCAGAGTCACTCTTCCCCCCCGGCAGGACCGAACGATGTGAGGACCTTCCGCTCGCGCCCGGAGCTCAGACCCCCCGCCGTCGAGATAACCCATCAGGCGCACGACACTAGCCCTGGCTACATCTTCGTGGCCGCGAAGAAGGGTGCCGGGCAGGACGGTCCGATGATCTTCGACGACCTCGGGCGGCTGGTGTGGTTCAGCAAGAACAGGTACGCGACGGACTTCAAGGTGCAGCGCTACATGGGCGAGCCTGTGCTCACCTGGTGGGAGGGTGAGATCTTGGCCGGACACGGCGTCGGCGAGTACGTGATCTTCGACGGCTCCTACCGTGAGATAACACGGGTCCAGGCTGGCAACGGTTACAGGGGCGACCTGCACGAGTTCTCCATCACTTCGCGTAACACCGCGCTGTTGACGGCCTACACCGAGACACAAACGGACCTCTCCGCGATCGGCGGCCCGAAGGAGGGCATGGTCTGGGGAGGGATCGCCCAGGAGCTCGACATCGAGACGGGGGAGGTGCTCTTCGAGTGGCGCAGCCTGGAGCACGTTGGCGTCGAGGAGTCCTACCGCGAGCCGCCGCAGGACCCGAGCACGCCTCTCGACTACTTCCACATCAACTCCATAGACATAGACTTCGACGACAATCTACTCATCTCCGCCAAAGGGACCTATGCTGTCTATAAGATCGACCGCGAGAGCGGCGAGGTCCTTTGGCGGCTTGGCGGTAAGCAGAGCGACTTCGAGATGGGTCCTGGCACGAGGACCGTCTCCCAGCACGACGTCCGCCGCCAGAGAGACGGCACCATCACCATCTTCGACAACGGCGCCCCGCCTGAAGTGCACGAGCAGTCCCGCGGGATCATGGTGGATCTCGACATGGACAAGATGAGATCCACCCTGGTGCGCGAATTCACTCACCCGAAGAGGCTGCTCTCTACATCCCAGGCCAACGTGCAGGTCTTGCCCAACGGCAACTTCCTCGTAGGTTGGGGCAGCGAGCCGTATTCCTCCGAGTTTTCCAACGACGGCGAGCTACTCTTCGACGCTCGTTTCCTGGGCAGCGCCCAATCCTACCGGGCATTTCGTTTGCCGTGGAGCGGACACCCGAGCGAGGACCCGGCCGTGGCGGTCGAGCAAGGGCCCGATGATAAGGTGACCGTCTACGCCAGTTGGAATGGCGCAACGGAGATTGCCACCTGGCAGGTGCTCGCCGGCTCCGACCCCGACCGACTCGAGCCCGTCGGATCCGCCCCCTGGCGCGGCTTCGAGACCACCATCTCGGTGCGCTCCGCAGAGCCCTACGTCGCCGTGCAGGCCAGGAGCGCTTCGGGGCGGGTGCTCGGCACCTCCAGAGTGGTCGAGCCGGGAGAGGTCGCGCGGACGGTCGTCGAGGAGGTAGATCCGAGTGCGCTCGATGGGTGAATTCATGCCCGAAGAACAACGCCGCGCGCAGCAGATCGAGGCGATCGCTCGATGGATCATCAACTGGAAGCACATCGTCGTCTTCACTGGCGCCGGTATTAGCACCGACTCCGGCATCCCCGATTTTCGCGGCCCCAACGGAGTGTGGACGCGGCGCGACGCTGGCGTGCCAGCGCCGCGCTGGCGCGTCCCCCCGGGCCAGGTCGAGCCCAACTTATCCCACCTATCCCTCGTCGAGCTCCAGCGGCTCGGCAGGCTACAGTTCCTCATCACGCAAAACACCGATAACCTCCACCGCCGTTCAGGCATACGTCCGGAGCTCTTGGCAGAGTTGCACGGCAACGGGCAGCTCATGCGCTGCCTGGGCTGCAAACGGACGTACACCCGGCAAGAGGTGGGATGGGATAGGGACCGGTGGGGACCAGGATACCGAACCCAGAAGCCGATAACCGGGCAGCCGGTCTGCGCCGACTGTGGTGGCCGGCTCGTCTCGTCGGTGGTGAACTTCGGAGATTCCCTGCCGCACAAGGAGCTGGCTCTTGCCGAACATCACGCCCGCCACTGCGACCTTATGGTTGTCCTGGGCTCCTCGCTCATGGTGGAGCCGGCAGCCTCACTAGTGGGGCTGGCGCTCAAGTCAGGGACCCAGGTGATCCTGGTGAACCAGGGCAAGACGCCCTACGACAGTGCAGTGACACTGCGGTCGTGGGCAGGCATCGGTGAGGTGATACCACAGGCAGTGGAGCGAGTGAGACGGGCACTCGAGGAACAGCCGAACTGGTTCTGAGCCGGGCCAGGAGCCGTCTCCATAGCTGCCTGATACGGAATCCGTATGGTCAGTGCCACGGCGCGTACAAACTGGGCGAGCGCAAATCCTACCTCCCGCATGGCCGTCATTCCCGCGGTCCCACACCGTCATTCTCGCGGAAGCGGGAATCCACTGCTGCAGACGCTCCACGTCTCCAACCAGAAGCGATCTACCGTATTGCGGAGCGCGTGCTCTAACACCCAGGAGCGATGGCATCGCTAAAGTCAGCGGACGCTGCTGCCTAAAATGGTGGTGTGGAACTAAGAGATTTGCAGGCGTTCGGCGAGCCGGGGGCGATGGTCTACCTCGCGGACTGTGTGGATTTTATGAAGATTATACCCTCAGGCAGCGTGGATATGGTCTTCGCCGACCCGCCTTACCGGCTCTCCAGAGGCGGTGTTACGGTCAAGTATGGCAGGCTCGCTCCTGTGGACAAAGGCTCCTGGGACAGGTCCATGGGGTTCGCGGGGGATCACCGATTCAACGTCAGGTGGCTGAAGGAGGCGTGCCGCATCCTCAAGCCCGAAGGCACCATCTGGGTCACGGGTACGCACCACATCATTTTCAGCCTCGGCTTCGCCCTGCAGACCATGCAGCTCAAGCTCATAAACCAGATCACGTGGGCGAAACCGGACCCGCCTCCTAACGCCCTTCACACCGCTTTCACCCACGCCCACGAGACTCTCTTGTGGGCGAGCAAGGGACGAGGCGCCAGGCACACTTTCAACTACGACCTCATCAACAGCAGAGACCCAACAGCCCAGGTCTCTTCCGTCTGGTCCATCCCTTCAGTCCCCAAGAGGGAGAAGCTTCACGGTTATCATCCCACCCAGAAACCTCTGCGTCTCGTGCGTCGCGCTATCCTGGCCTCGACCAGAGAGGGAGACCTGGTCTTCGATCCTTTCTGTGGATCAGGGACGACAGGAGTCGCCGCCAAGGAGCTCGGGCGCTTCTTTGTGGGGGCCGAGAAGGAGGAGGAGTATGCGGAGCTTGCGGAGCTCAGGATAGGGGCTGCGGAGCGAGGGGGAGTGTTGCGAGAGCTCTCCGACCTCGGCGCCAAAGATGACTAGTTTCGGTTGGCTTTGCCCCGCCTTCCCGGACTGTTTGCCTTAAAGCCACAGCACCACCTCCCGACCTCCAACTCGGCGCTCGTTCCTCCTGCGAGCAAGATGGCACGAGACATAAACGATGGCGTTGGACCATTCAACGCCCACAATGATCACGTCTTGGCGCCGGTCTTGAGGCAGGATATCGCCGCCGAGAGGCTGCTACGCGAAACCGGTTATGGCGACGAGGGAGGACTTGGGCTCGTCGCCGCCGGGCCATGTGCTGGCAGGATTGCCAGGGCTCTCGCTCTCTTCCCCAGGGTGCTGAATCGCCAAAAACAGCGTCCTGCCGTCAGGGGTAAAGGCAGGTCCAGTCAGCTCGGCCTGCACGGGCCCGCTGGCAAACTGGAACACGTCTCCGCCAGAGACTCCGCCGTCTATACCGGATGGCATCACGAACGCCCCGTTGTTCTTGAAGGTGGTGTAGATGCCTGCATTCACCTTGTCCGAGGAGACGTCGTTTATGACCCAGAGGTTGTTGTTGGCATCGAACATGAGGTTGTCGGGAGAGGCGAAGCCACTCTGGGGGCCGCCGGTGGCGAAGACCTCGTAAGTGAACTCGGTCGCCTCGGGGTCATCGTCTTTCTCGGTGAGGCGGAGGATCTGGCCGTAGAAGTTGCCGTGCAGCTCGTTGTTGGTGAGCGACGCGTAGACCTGACCTGTCTCGGGGTGCACTTCGATGTCTTCGCAGCGGTCCATCGGGGTGCCTATCGGGAGCTCTGTCTCCGGATCCTCGAGCGCTGCCGCGTCTATGGAGCGTACCAGGACCTCGGCCTGGCTCTTGTAGCCGTTGTCTTTGAAGATGGAGTTGTTCTCGTAGTCGAGGGCCACCCACCTGCCGCTCGCGAAGTCCGCGACGTAGAGCATGCCGTCCGAGAGCAGATCGAAGTTCGCTTCGCGGTCGTCTGGGTTGTAGGTGCCCGAGGAGATGAACTTGTAGATGGGCCGGTCTTCCTCGTCATGGCCGGTGTAGACGACAACCTTCCCAGCGTCGGAGACGTTTATGGCGGCGTTCTCATGCCTGATACGCCCGAGCCAGGTGTGCTTGCGTGGCTTCGAGCCAGGATCGAAGGGGTCTATCTCGACGATCCAGCCGTAGTGCTCGGCGGGCTGGGCGGTCCCTGGATCGTCGAGCCAGCGATAAGTGTCGGCGATCTCCAGCGCCTCGGGGGCGTCGTCTGTGCCCTGACCGGGCTCGCCCTGATCGTCTGTGCGCTGACCGTAGAAGTCCTGGAAGTTTTCCTCACAGGTGAGTACGGTGTTCCAGGGGGTGATTCCGCCACCGCAGTTGGCGAGGGTGCCTATTACCTCGTTTTTGCCTTGCATCCGCATCTCGGCGGAGCCGGCGGCGGGTCCCGTTACGCCCATCGGGGTGGTCGCATCTATGCGGCGATTGTGCTCGTCTTCCTCGACGAAGGCCCAGGTGTCGCCCTCCTTCTTCACCCGGACGACCGCGCCGCCTACCCCCGCCTTCTCGCGTGCTATCTGCCTCTTTGTCTTTCTGGTCGCGTTCTCGGTGTCGGTGTAGTCCGACCAGAACATCGGATTTATGTACTCGTGATTGACCCAGAGGATGCCGTCTCCTGAGTCATTGCCGCCCTTCAGTACGTCTATCGGGAAGTACGCCACGAAGTCGTTGTGGTCGCCGTAGGTCAGGTCACCGCCGAGCGGGTCGCCCGCGCTGCGAATGATCTCGTACCTGAAGCCCTTTGGCAGGACGAGGTCGTCTTTGTCAGAGGGCTCGATGGCCTCGAAGAATGAGGGGCTACCGGCGGTCTCGCCACCAGCAGGTGCCGACTCGCTGTGCTGGGACCCCTGATTCGCCGAGCCCTGCTCCTCGCTCTTGGCGCAGCCGGTCAACACCCCGGCGCTGCCAGCGGCCAACGCCGCCGAGCCAGTCCCGAGGAAGGTTAGGAACCGTCGCCGGCTTATCCCGCTGGGCGCAAGTTCCACAGGAAGATTGCGTTTTTCTCTCTTGATGCGCCTTATGCTAGGTCCATCCGCCATTCATACCTCCTTGGTCGCACTTCTTCTACAATAAGGCTAACAAAGCCGACCGCTGCCATTATGGCTGCACCGCCCGCGGAAGTTTCCTGACGGTAAACGTTTCGTAAATTTTGGGTTAACCGCACCTAAGGACGGGGACACTAAGCTTTCGACCCCGCACGGCACTACGTCGCAGAGACCGTTGATCCCAATTGCGGAGGTAATGAACAAGGTAGATGTTGGTCTCCTAGTGCGTACCAGCGGATGCTGTTCTTGCCCACTCCGCCTTCGCCTCCTCGCGGGCTAACCTCTCCGGCGTGGCTAGAGCGCTACGTTCAGTTCCACCTCGCCGTCCGGACTTACTTCTGCGCGGAACATCACGGGATAGGGGCTGCGGAGCGAGAGAGACTGTTGCGAGAGTCAGGAAGATACAGGACAGTAGGGACCTGTTCCTGTAAGTGGGTGCCTTGGTAGGTGAGGACTATGAACTTCTTGCTCTCGGCCTGCTCTACGGTCAGGTTATCCAGGAGTTTGGCCGGAGACATCTCTAATTCTAAGCGTCGGATGGCCTCTTCGGCCACGGGGCGGCTACCTGTGGCGCGTATCATCGCCTGGATAGTCGTTTGGAGCCCCTCGCTAGCTTCGCTACTAACGCTCCCGATTTGTACCGTGGTGCACAGCCCGTTCTGGCGTATAACACCCATCGGAATAAGGCTACCCCGCCAGCGGTCTTGAGCCGTCTGGACTGGGGCTATGGGCTGCAGGCGCTAGCCGCCACGGCGTCCTCCGCCACGGCGTCCTCCACCACGGCCTTCGCTACGGTCACCACGGCCTCCGCTAGGTCCTTCCCCGCGCTCCTCTATCCTGTCTAGGCGTTGATCTATCCTATCTTGATGTTGCTCTATCCTGTCTAGGCGTTCCCGGACCCTCTGCTTGAAGTCCTCTTCGGTCCATTGGTCCTCCGCGCCTCCCCCGGAGCCCCCTACCGGAGCGGCGCGGCCTTCGCCTTCCCCTGCTCGACCGCGGCCTTCCCTGTCCTCTCTATCCATGTCGCCATTCCTCCTTCGGGTGCCAGTGGGTTCCATTGGGCAAAGAACATACCCCTTCGGAAGCGAAAGTAGTCCTTACCCTTGGTGGCTCTATGCCTGCTACGCTATTCACCCGATTGCATGGAAGGAAGATTCTGCGAACTTCGCCCAAGCCGCCTCTACGGAGGTTCGCATAGCACCGGTCCGCCACCCATAATAAGCGTCTGAGGCTCAGGGCTGCGAGGGGTCGGACTCCTCCTCCGAGCTCGCGTAGCGCCGATGCAACTCCACAGGTGCTGAGCGGGCCTCTCGGCGGCGCCGGGCACGGATGTTCAGTAACTCGACGAGGACGGAGAAGCCCATCGCGAAGTAGATGTAGCCCTTGGGCACGTGCTGGTCGAAGCCTTCTAGGAGGAGGGCGAATCCGATCAGGAGCAGGAAGCTCAGGGCGAGCATCTTCAGGGTGGGGTGGCGGTTGACGAGAACGCTCACAGCCTCGGCGGAGAATAGCATGACCAGTATGGCGACCGTGACGGCGGCGATCATCACGGAGACTTGATCAACCATGCCGACGGCGGTGATCACCGAGTCCAGCGAGAAGACCAGGTCGAGGAGGATGATCTGGACTAGGACGCTTGCGAACGTCGCCTTCACTCTGGCGCTGCTATGACCCTCCTCTCCCTCGAGGTTCTCGTGGATCTCGTAGGTACTCTTGCCAAGCAGGAAGAGTCCACCGAGGATCAGGATCACGTCGCGTCCGGAGATCTCCTGCCCGAGGACCGTAAACAGCGGCGCGGTGAGCCCGATGACCCAACTCAAAGAGAGCAGCAAGAGGATTCGCATGAGCAGCGCCATGCCGAGCCCCAGCCGGCGGGCGAGCGCTTGCCTCTCCTCGGGCAGCTTGTCTACGAGGATCGAAATGAACACGATGTTGTCTATGCCAAGGACGATCTCTAAAGCCAGCAACGTCAAGAAGGCGATCCAGACTTCGGGGCTCAGCAACAAATCCACGCGTGCCACCTCGTCTTTCTGTAATGGAAGTTGCGCAGGTTCCTCTCCACGGGCCGCCGCTGCGCTACACTCATGCAGTCCTTTATACCCCAGGGACGCCTGAAGAATCGCAAGCAGACATTTATGCACCCGAGTGCGTGGAGAGACGGTCTGATAAATCAAAATGGGGCTCCAAAGTGGGATACCGAGAGCAGGTCCGAGGGTCTGAGGAGGCGCAGTACCGGCGTTCTAAGCTGCCGAAATGAAGGGCCAGGGTGCTTCCGCCTATTTATCAGACAGTCTCGGGAAGTTTATTCTGTGAAGTTCGCACCGAGCTTGGGTCTCTGGCATCATGCTCGTGTAGGAGGACGAGCGGGTAGTAGGCACCCTCGAACATCGCAGGCTGCTACGGAGGAGATCCGCGCCCATCGGACAGGCACTGGTGTTCGGGCTGATCGGCTCCAGCGCACTAGTTATCGGCGGCGCCATCGGCGCTTACTGGCGAGCTCCGCATCAGATCAGCGGCGTGCTGCTCGCCTTCGCCAGCGGCACACTGATCTCCGCTCTGGCCTTCGAGCTGTTCCCCGAGGCGGTCCACCTGGGAGGCCTGTGGCCGGCGGGGCTTGGGTTAATCGCCGGCGGGCTGACTTTCGTCGTCATCAACACCGCCCTCGACTCGTGGGTAGCCCGGAGCGCCAGCGATCCTAATGAGGTGCCGATCCTGCCTCAGGAGGCAGCAGAGGTCCTCTTCGGGGCCGAAGCGCAGCAGACCGAGCGGGTGGAGGAGGCCGCCACCGGGGGCGCCAGTGCTGCGGTCGGCTTCGCTCTGCTGGCGGCGGTCACGCTGGACGGTGTGCCGGAGAACCTGGCGCTGGGGGTCTCCCTGCTCTCCGATGGGGGAAGCCTGGTGCTGCTGGTGGCGATCTTCTGCTCGAACTTCCCCGAATCGCTGGTGGGTGCCGTCGCGATGCGCCGTGGGGGCCGCTCGGCACTCTTTGCGGTCGGGATCTGGACGCTCGCCGCGGTGCTGCTCACCGCCGCGGTCGTCTTCGGTCGTGTGGTGTTCGCCCGGCTTCCCGAGGAGCACCTGGCCTTTCCGCTCGCATTCGCCGGGGCGCGGTCCTGGCTTCGCTGGCCGACACCCTGATGCCCGAGGCCTTCGAGCACGGCCGTCCGTTGAACTCGATGGCGACGGCGGCCGGGTTCTTGCTGTCTTTCGTCCTCAGCGGTTGAGCGTTACGGATAACGGGGCTCGGCGGACGAGCGCCCGGCTACCCGAACGGGCGAACCACGAAAGCGAGGGCGTACCAAGTAGCCGCCGCCATCACTGTGAAGATGGTGGCGATGAAGAGGTAGACCAACCTCTCATTGCGGTTGGCCTCCTTGGCTGAGTACGTTCCCAGCGCGCCGAGCCAACCGTAGACCGCCAGGTTTACTGCGAGGGCCAGCGAGAGGAACAACGCCGCCGCCTCTAGGATCGCGCCGAGCCAACTGTGTACCGCCAAGTTGATGATTAGGATAAGCGCGAGGAGCAACGCCGCCATTTGTAGGATCCTCAGGGTTTGTCGGGAGGTGATCGCGTCCCCCTTACCGGCCGCCGAATACTCGTCCCTTTCACCGCGCTAGGTGGATTCCTTTCGTGCGACGACTCGAGCGATGCGGGGGCCGTCTACCCCCTCCACGCGCAGCAGGTGGCCGTCGAGGCGGACCTCGTCGCCGGTCTTGGGGGCGCGCCCCAACTGCCCGAAGACGAGGCCACCCACGGTCCCGAAGTCCTCGCTCTCGAACCCGGAACCCAGCGCCCTGTTCGCCTCTTCGATTGGGGTGAGGCCGTCCATCGAAATAGAGCCGTCAGGGAGCTCGCTCACGGCCGGTCCCTCCTCGTCGAACTCGTCGCGGATCTCGCCGACTATCTCCTCGACTATGTCCTCCATGGTTACGATCCCCTCGAAGGAGCCCCACTCGTCGATGACGATGGCCATACGAAGCCGGCGGTCCTTGAGATCTTGGAGGACGGCGTCCACGCGTCTGTTCTCGGGGACGGTCAGCACCTCGCGCATGACGTCTTCGGCCTTCGCCTGCGCCAGCAGGCCGCCCCTGTCTTCGACGGCGCGCATTACGTCCTTAGCGTGCACTGCCCCGACTATCCTATCCGGGGAGCCTTCCTCGTGGACCGGGTAGCGAGTGTGCTCCCCGGAGGCTACGACCCTGAAGAGCTCCCTCAAAGGCATGCCCGCCGGCAGCGAGGCGACGTCGGGGCGGGGGACCATGACCTCGCGCGCCGGCGTGTCCTCGAGGCTCAAGACGGCGTCCAGCATGCGGTCCTCACCCACGCCCAGCACCCCCTGCTTGGTCGAGCGGTCGATGATGAGGCGCAGCTCATCCTCCGAGTGCTCCTCCTCGGTTTCGGAGGCCGGGGGCACCCCGAAGAGCCTCACGACGGCGTTAGCGGTGCCATTGAAGACGACTATGCCGGGGTAGAAGAGGTAGTAGAAGAACCTCATGAAGGGCGCCACGAACAGGGAGGTCCCCTCCGCCCTGGCGATTGCCAAGCTCTTGGGTGCGAGCTCCCCCAAGACCACGTGCAAAAACGTTATGATGGCGAAGGCGACGGCGAAGGCGATGGCGTCGGTCAGGCCGTCCGGGACGGAGAGGGCTACGAATAGGGGCTCCAGGAGGTGCTTGAAGGCCGGCTCTCCGATCCATCCCAAGCCCAGCGAGGAAATGGTGATCCCGAGCTGGCACACCGAGAGGTATGAGTCGAGCTTGTCGGTGGCCTTCTTGAGGAGGCCGGCCGAGGTCCTGCCCTCTCGCACGAGCCCGTCGACCTGCGTGGAGCGGATCTTCACCAGCCCGAACTCAGCGGCCACGAACAGGCCGTTCAGTGCTACCAAGAACAGCGCCAGGACGACCATGAGGCCATCGAGCACCATACCGCTCAAGACGGCGCCTTTCCAGAAGGAGGAACCGTCCCAAGCCCCCAGTGGGAGGGCATAAGTGCCAGGGTACTCGGTGGTTGACCGATATCCATGCTACGCTCCAAGCGTACCACGCCGGTCCGGACACCGTTGTTCACCCGAGTTCGTGGAAAGAGGCCTTCTGCGGAATTCGGATCCAGCATTCTGTATGGACCTCGGTATCGGCTTGCGGCCCGCAGAATAGGGGCTGCGGTGCGTGAATAGCCGCCGATGGTGGCATCACATCGGAGCAGGCAGATAGAGGCTTCCAAAGCTAGCAGGCCGGATCGGGAGTAGAGGGCCGAGGACAACACGGTCCTCTACTCTCAAGTGTCGAAGTGCAGATCGCTGGCTAACCGGCTCGGGAGTAGCTAACCAGCTCCGCACGGCCGCCGTCGCCGTCGGTGTGCACGCTCAACACTGGGCCGACATTCGGGGCGTAGAACTTCAACTCCTGGACCTTCGGCTCCGTCGGTACCAGGTCACGCGTCATCAGGACGTGCTTGTCGAAGTAGCCGAAGGGCACCTGAACACGTTCCTCACCGACGGTGATGACCGCTGCCTTGTCCTCGGCTTCGTCCTTGTAGTACTCCTGGCGGTAGGAGAGACCGGGCTCGGGGTTGGCCGGCATGGCGATACCAGGCTGCGCCCCGTCGACGCCGGCCTCGAAGGATCCTGCCCTCGTTTTCACCTTGCCGTTCTCGTACTCGGCCGTGGCCTCGCCGAGGTACCAGACGTTTCCGGCTTTGTCCTGGGCGTACCAGTCGTCGGTGATCTCGACCGGCTGGCTGTTCTCGGTGACTGTGTCGCGGACCACGCGGGCCTCGATCCCGCCTGTGATCATCTTCGTCTCGTGGGTGACCTCGACGACGACCTTTTGTTTCGTCCCCTTCGTGTCCGTCTCGCTGTAGACCCACTTGCTGCCCGGGCTCATCGGCCAGTAGGGGTTATCTATGTTGACCGAGAAGTCGGCCGGGTCGAGCTTTACGGGCTCGCTCCCCTGTGGCAGGCCTCCCCGGCTGCTAGACCCCGGGGCCGTCGAGTTTGCCGCCTTGGTCGACTTCCCTGGGCTCTCGTCCTTCGCCGCCGAAGCCTTCTCTGTCGTCGAGCTCGCCCCACACGCGCCCGTGACTGCCAGACTAATCGCCAGCACGAGTGCCGCCACGCCACGCACCAGGGGTCTCGCACGCTTCCCATCCATCGTTCCTCCTCTCGATCGTTGCCGTTCGCAGTCGTCCGCTCGCGGCGCCTTTTTCCTACCCTTCCACGTTCGTTGGGTTCTCTATCACCCCCTTGCACAGAGCTTCGTGTACGTGAAGCCTGAAAGTAGCATTACAAGCGAACGTGAGGGCAGCCTGAGCGCACGATGAGAACAGGATTAGATTCCTGTGAACTTCCCAGTATTGACCTCCGGAAACCGCCCGGAAGGGGTACGAACAACGCCCCGAGCGTGGATTTCGCGGGTAGACTGGGTCCAAGACGGGCCGAAAAGCACCGCTCTACCCCGCGTGCCAGTCGTACACGCTGCCGTCGCTCATGAGCACCACGGGCCCCTCTTCGGCTTGTCTCTCACTTCGCGGGCAAGTAGCAGCTGGGACGGCTCTCGCGGTAACTAGCCTCACGGCTTCGCTGACTACCAGCACGGGTATAATCTTCCGCGAGTTGGTCGGTGTGCTGAGAAGAACGGTGGCACCTGTGTATGGGCTTGCGGTCGTTGTCGCTGTCACGTTCGCGATCTTCCCCGCGCCCGCATCGGCCCAGGGCTCGGATACGGTGTACGATGAGGCCGGAGCACTCAGTGGCCCTGAAGAGCAGCGCGTATAACAGGCCTTCGACTCGGTGCAAGAGGAGACAGGACAACCACTCTACGCCTTGGCGGAAGCCGACCGTAAGAAACGCGAGGGTGAGGAGAAGCTCCAGGAGCTCGAAGCCCGTCTGGCGCAGGCGAGAGCGAACGAGCACCTCATGGACCCCTACCAGCGGCAGAGACTCAGGGACTACGAGTACCAACTTGGGAACGCCCGCTATGGTTTCTTCGGGGGAGACTGGCTCACCGCGCTGCTGCTCTTCGAGGCCCTGGATAACGACTACATGTACGTGGGCGACCCTTCATCCTTCGATGCCGGAGACTTCGGCGGCGGCGATTGGGGCGGCGGAGATTTCGGTGGGGGAGACTTCGGTGGAGGAGGCTTCTGACGCTCCACCGCTTGATGATGCCTAGTCTGCCACATCGAGCGCTAACGAGTGACAAACTCCCTCACCTCTGCGGCGTCGCGAGCGTAGCTGGTGGCGTACAATGTTGAGCGGTCGAGCTGACGCGGGAGAAAGGGGAAACGATGGTTCCACAAGAGTGGGTAGGCAAGCGGGTGGAGGTAGATCTGGTGCGTCCAGGAGCGACTTTGATGGGGGCTACGTACCGGGGCACGCTGAACGCCGTCACCGACCTGGGCATAGTCGCCACGCTTAGCACCGATGTCCAACCGGAGACCGAGCAGCGGGAGCGGTTCTACCCTTGGAGCGCCGTGCTGTCCGTCGACCTCTCCGGATAGGACGAGAGGTAATGCTGTGAGAGTAGGTTGAGGGCCTCCTCGTAGCAAGAGAAGCGTAGGCATACGGCTGGTAGCTTGCGGAGTGACGTGGGTTTTCTGAGTTCTGATCCTCCCTCTTCATCCCCTCTCCACCAGGGTGCGTGGAGAGGGGCGTGCTCAGGGGTTTGTGTCCGACACTGTGCACAAGGTCGGGCGGAGCTCCAAGAATTGCGAGTGGGTACAGTCGCCGATCACTCATATTGGGCGATGGTTATTCCGTAGGTAGGGTAGGACGGCTCTGAAAGGTTTGGAGATGGGGGGAGAGAAACGCCCAAAGGGAACGCTCCGCACACCGGTGATGGTGGCTGTGATCGTCGTCACGATCTCCCTGTTTCCGCTGCTGGTCGCCTGTTCCTCCGAGGGGTCCAAAGACCAGCCCGAGGGGAGCGGACAGAGCGACGAGGGACAGCGGACCGGCGCGACGCGCGGAGGGGAAACCGGCGACGCCCGAACCGAAGATGCTAGCGACCGCTCCGAACCACAGGCGGCCCTCGTCCCCATCGCCCACCTGAGCTCGACCCTGGAGAACGTGAGCATGGAAGAGCTGTCGGGGACACGAGGATTGGCCGTCGGGCGGGGGTACCGTGATGAGGCCGAAGAGCTTATAGACAGTCCGAGGCTGGAGCGCTTCGATTCGGGCGACGCCGTGGTCGACCACGTGAGCAAGACTCCCGAGGCGCTCGGGCTCGTACCCTGGGACGAGGTCGGCCCCAGGGTCAGGGCCTTGTCGGTAGATGGTGTGTGGCTACTGGATTCGGACCGCAGCGGAGACTATCCCCTGAGGCCGGAGGGCGCGACGGTCCCTGATCCCGAAGAGCTGCGGCGCGTGGTGGTTGGGGGCGACATAGTGCTCGACCGCGGGCAGTACTACACGGTTATCCAGAAGGGGATGGGGATCGACTTCCCGCTCGACGGAGGCTACGCTGCCGTAACGAGCCGTGTGCCAGAACCAAGCGCCTACTCGGAGACAGGGGTCATCCACCAGTTCACGGCCCAGCGCACAGGCAGAGCAGGCGCGGTAAGAGAGTACCTGTCGGATGCCGATCTTACGCTCGCGAACTTCGAGAACCCCGTCATTAGAGCCGCCATCTGGCACCCTGACGCGACGACCTTCACAGGCGACCTACGGTTGATGCCGATATTGGATCAGGCCGGCATGGATGGTGTTACCCTGGGCAACAATCACGTCCTTGATGCCGGGACCACGGGGCTGGCCGAGACGACCAGACACCTCGATGACGCCGGGATAGCACACGCCGGGGCCGGTAAGGACCTCGCAGAGGCCCGTAAACCCATGATATTCGACCTCGGTGGGACGAAGGTCGGTGTCCTCTCTTACCTGGATGTGCCCTCTTACGGCTGGGCCTGGGCCACGGAGACCGCGCCCGGTACGGCGCCACTCCTTCAGAAAGTCATGAAACAGGACATAAAGCGCTTGCGGGCGAAAGTCGACCTGATCCTCGTAATGCCGCACTGGGGCAAGGAGTACATCGCGACCCCGGAACCGGGACAGGTGGAGCTCGCGCACGCCGCCCTGGACGCCGGGGCCGACCTCGTAATCGGCGGCCACGCCCACTGGCCCAAGGGGATCGAAATGTACGAGGGCAAGCCGATCTTCTACGGCGTCGGCAACTTCCTCCTCGACCAGTCCTGGTCGGAAGAGACCTCGACGGGGATCTTTGCGGAGATCACATTGTATGGGGACGATGTGTTCCAGGTCCGCGCCGTCCCTTTCATCATCCTCGACTACGCCCAGCCCAACTTCCTCGTGCCGGGGGCAGGCGGGGATAGGGCATTGCGCAAAGTCTTCGCCGCGTCCCTAGGTCCCGAGTTCGAGACGTACGGGAAACCCGCCCGCTGACACGATGCTCGCGCCGCCCGGGATTCCGCGGGTGCGCATTGGAGGCCTTCCCATACGTCATTCTCGCGCAAGCGGGAATCCGAGGCGGCAATCGTACACGCGGCCACCTCAGGATAGGACTTTCTCGAAGACCACATCGCAGCCTGGCCAATCCGCTTCTCCTGGGCGCGGGATGGGCCAGGCTCGTACCTCCATGTTCACCCGTCCATCCTTTCCCAAAAGGAACCCGACGGTAATGAAATGGTTTCTCCTACGCAGGACCTCTTGGTCTTCGGTTATCGGGAAGTGGTTTGTAGGAGCGTTCTTGTAACTGCCGAACAGGGGCTCGTCTTTGTCGCCCAAGACAGCGTGCCTCGGGGAGGAGATTATCTCGACGAACGTGGTCTCGGAGCCCGGCTTCAGCTCGCCGCATGCGACGCGCCCGAAATGCACGTCCCCCGTTAAGATCACCACCGAATGATCGGAAGACTTTATGTGCCCGACCAGGTCTTTGTACTGGGCGTAGTGGGGCAAGTCCCTGTCGATGTACGACAAGAGTGCGTTTTTCAAGCCCTTCTTGAGTAAGGATTTAGCCACGCCGTCTCCCTCGACCAATACCGGTTGGCCGACCACCAGGATGCCGGGCCCCTCCAACCCTTCTATCCAGCGTCCCAACGATTCCAGGTCTTCGTCCCTCATAAACCGCAAGCCCTTGGTGTCGCGGTTGATGCGGGTATCCGCGATGCAGACCGAGAGGGGAGGTACCTCGAACCGTAGTAGAGGCGAGGGCGATTGGAACGCGCGAAAGAGGCGGCTTGCCTCTTCGAACCACCACTTACGTTGCCCGCTGGTGAGGCTGTTTAGCAGGCCGACGCCCCCGAAGTTGGGCGCGTTGTTCCAGAACTCGTGGTCGTCGGAGCAGAAGTAGTTCGCGCCTTCGGCCAGCAACTGTTGGAAGCCCGCGTCTTCGCCGCCGACTTGCGTCCAGTTGGCCACGTATTTCTCGAAGAGCATCGCCCTGAACAAACCCGGTTTCTGGTTGGCACGGTACCATTTGAGGGTGGTTTCGCGCCACGGGTTGTCCAGGTAGACCTGATCCCCGCACAGGATCTTGACGTCGGGGCGCTGATCTTCGGGCATGTAGCGGTAGGCCCCGCCCACCATCCCTCCCGGGTCCTCGGGTCCGTAGAAACAGGAACCCACAAGCAGCGTGAGCGGTTTGTCTGCCGCCGTGGGAAGCTCCGCGGGCAACGTGGTGACCCGGCCCTCCCTCAGATGCCTCTCCGCGCCTATCACCCTCTGGTCGTCGACGCGCAGCTTCAAAGCGTAGGAGGTCCTGGATCTCAGCGATTTTATCTCCACGCGCTGGTAGTCGAGGGTCCTCCTGAGCGGCGGAGACTTGAGCACGGAGGCCAGGTGCAGCAGGCGGTCAAGCACAGGATAAGACTTCGGGTCTTCCGCCTGGAAGGACTCCCACGTCTCCCATCCAGAGGCGTCCAGCTCGACTTCGCGTCTCTCGCCGCCGCCCTCGAACTCGAGACGCACGGACCTTTGTCGCACGCCCTCCTCGTCCAGCGCGCCGACCCAGATCGTCGCCGCGGTGTCGCTCACCTGATGCGGAACCAGAAGAAAGGGCATACGCGGCTACCCTCCTTGTCTGTTGGGTGCCATCCTCTCCCGGTCTTTGCCCACTCCCGGCAGGGGCGCCGACGGGGGATCCAACCACTCCCTGCCGAGGTCCAGGTCTACGACGCTCTCCAGGCCCTCGGGCGGCGTGGAAGGAGGCTCGTCGTAGGTCAGGAACCAGTTCTCGAAGTGGTCGTCGAGGACGCCGCTGGCGTTGGGCAAGAACGCTGTAAAGAAGGGTCGGGGTCCGATCTCCAGCTCCGTGAGCGGACGCACCCTGGGGTGATCGCCGATGTAGAGGCGGCACGCTCGTCTGTCGAGCACGGAGAACCCCGCCTTGCCGCCGAAGTAGCTGTAGCTTTTCATCAGTATGCCGCGGAACTGGGAGTAGGCGCTCGCCGATATGCTGACGGGCAGCCATACTTTCTTGGGACGTTGCATCTTGTGGGGTGTCGAAGACCTGCAGGATCCAGGTGAGGTGCTCGGGGAAACCGGCGTCTTCGAGGTAGAAGCCTCGGCCCTCCTCGCCGTCAAGTTCGTCGCCGACCCGGACGGCGCTGGTAATTACGGGGCCGTACCCTGGATCGATTATGCGCGGCACGCTCTTTCCACCGCTCTCTTCGGAGGACTTGATGGCGAAGGTGAGCAGATCACCGTTGCCGCCGAAGCGCGTCCCGAGACGCCGACTGAGATGCGGAAAGGCACTCCGATTCTTCAACAACAGGAACGTGGAACCCAGGCTCCCGGCCGCAAGGACCAGACGGTCGGCGGTGACGGTATGGAGGGGCAGGCGGGAGGTGTCCGTCTTGTGCCCTTCCCGCTCGGGATCGTGGTAGACGTAGTGGACCGCGTACCCTCCTCCATCGCGTGGCTCGAACGCCTTGACCTCGCAACGTGTCCTCAGGTCTGCGTTGTGCTGTTGCTGGGCTTTAGACAGGTAGGTGTAGTCGAGTGAGTTGTTGCTGCCGAAGTTGCAGCCGAAGTCGTACTCACCGGTGAGGCGGCAGGTGTAGCGCGTTCGGCCGTGAAGGTTGGGATGCTCCTCACGGATCGGTTCGCCTGGCACCGGAGTCTCGCCTTCGTTGGCGAAGGTAACGGCGAGATTGGGCAGGAAAGGCTCTAACCCGAGACGCTGTGCCGCCAACCTGAAGGCCTTGGTCTTGGATGTCTCGTCGTAGGGCGGCTGGTCGAAGGGGTACTTCTGTGGGTGCAGCATCCCTTCGACAGCGTCGTAGTGGGGGTCGAGATCGTCGCGGGTTACGGGCCAGTACTCGTAGTCGCCGTTGGAGACGTCTTCCTTTACGAACCACTTCTCGTCCTTGCGCAGCAGGACGTTCGCGTAGATCAAAGAGCCGCCACCGAGCCCGCTCGACACGAGCGCATCAAGCCCGCGGAAGCCCCAGAAGTTGTACAACCCGTGCAATCCCTCGCTGGGATCCCAGAAGTTCTTCCTCATTCGGTATGGGCTGCGAGGGAACGAACCTGGCGGATACGCTTTTCCCCTCTCCAAAAGACAGACCCGTAGACCCGCTTCCGCAAGCCGGTATGCCATTGCCGACCCACCAAATCCGGACCCAATGATAACTACATGGAAGTGCGCCTCATTCATTCTAGTGGCTCATCTCCTCGAATCACCAACAACAGCCCACCACAGTCTCGATCATAGAACGCTCGGATGACTTCCCGATGAATCGAGGGTAATATCGTGGCCGCGTTCGTTGGGCCACGGTTGACTCCTGACCGTTCCCGGCCACCTCGCTTGTGGGATTCATCCGCCATTCATCGGAGGCTGCTACGTTGTGCGGGTCGCGGGACAGGAGAAACAGAGAGATCCCGCAAACCTCTGCGGTTGGCGATCACACCAGGAGACAGAAGGGGAGGTTGGTTGTATGTTCATGATCTTTGAGGCACCACGCCTCAGATGACCCAGGCAAACGTGATGGCTACTGAGAGAGCGAAGGGGATGGGTAACCAGTCTGTCCCTCGGAACACAG
>CADCVF010000036.1 GCA_902806095.1 uncultured Rubrobacteraceae bacterium | reverse complement strand
AACTACTAACCCTGAGGCTACCATACCGCACCACGATCCACTCTGCCAGATGCTGCACCCTTCGTCGTGGGCGCCCGTCCTTCGACTCCTCGCGGGCCTCGCGCTGCCGAGGACGCCAGCATTAGGGACCCACACAGGAGACATTCACCGCGCCATTGCCGTAAAACGCGACGGGCATCTGCCTTCCGGTATGATTGAGTCTGATGGAATCGTCCCTCGCCTCCTTAATACGTGTCGCGCTCGTTGACCTGGGGTGTTTTTCTCGGGAGGAAGCGTGCAACTGAGCGGGCGTGCGGTTTTGGGCACGCTGGTATTGTTGGCGGCACTGGGAGCTGTGGGTGTCGCCGTAGCGGCCTGGTCCACGGATCGCTCGACGCGACCGCCGGAGTCACAAGGGGCCGTAACTGCGGACCTTTCGGGCTATTAGGAGTTACTGGAGGCGGTGACATCCAAGGGGATTCTGGAGCACGAACGCAGATTCCAGGCCATCGCCGAGGCCCACGGCAACACTCGGGCGGCGGGCACGCCTGGCTACCGCGAGTCGCGGGAGTACGTTGCGGAGAGGCTCCGGAGAGCAGACTACAGCGTGAGGGTGCAGTCCTTCGAGTTCTCTTTCTTCCGGGTGCTCGCGCCCCTGGAGATCGCCGACAAGATGTCCGAGCTGGGCATCGCACCGCGAAACCGCGTGCGCTTCGCCTTTTGGGGCGCCGAGGAGCTGGCTGCCGGACGAGCTTCTGCTGATAATGCGTAGGCTGGGCTTTGGCAGACGAGGCTTTGGTAGAGGCTTCGGATCGTTCCGAATGTTGAGGATCCTGTTCGTGCTGCTGTTCACGACTCTGCTCGGGCCGGTCGTGCTCGTGGTGCTGATCACCTTCATCGCCTACAGGCTCTTCACCAACCGCCGAGGCCGGTAACTCTAGCTCGCCCCGATCTCGGGGTGCATGGCCTGCCGCTACGCCGTGCTTGACGCACCATCCTGATATAGTTCTCGCCGGGCTACAATAGACTGGTGATTCACAGGCAGGTCGAGCAGCGGAGGAGGCGAGGTCTTGAGCGAGGATATGCAGAAGCGGATTGTCTTGATCCTGTCCACCGCGCTGGCGGCGTGGACGGCGACCAAGCTCGCAGGTATGTTTTTGGACGAGCCTGAAAACCGCGGGTCGGAAGACGACGTGAAGGAGGCCCTTGTGCAAGGCACGTTTTCGGTCCTGGCCACCATTGCGGCATCCCGTTTGATCCGCGACGTCCTGAGCAAGCGCTGGAGTAATTGAACAGATATTTGCCCCCTTGGTGTTTCGCAGATTTCTGGGTGCTAGCATCTCTTAGGCGGCTAAGGCACTACCTTCAGTTCCACCTCGCCGCCCTGGCCGAGGAGTAGCGAAGAGGTACACACTAGGCGACAAACCAATGATCGAAACATTTCGTGCCTCGAGACTCGCAGGAGCTTTACGCGTAAACAGTCTGTCGCCTTACTCGCGGACCGCCACCGCTCTGAATCTTCGATTGCTAGGTCAACTGAAAGGCCCTGCTTCCGGAGGCATCAAGTAGAGGCCGCATCGGGTTCGTCTCAGACGCCTAATTGGAGAACGTAGAGGCTCCCCAACCGCTCGTTCCGAGAAAATCCCAGATCCCCCGTGGCAGAGCTCCCCCACATGTGCTACAGTAGACTTACGATGTAAGTAAATGGTCGGACGGAGGCGAGATGGCCGCGGAAAGCGGGGACGCAGGACACCGCGGGGGGACTGGGGCAACGCCGCTCGAGAAGCGCGTGCTGCGGTTGGAGAAGGACGTGGAAGAACTGCGAGAGCAGGTACGAACCCACGCGCAGTCGCAAGGGCGGGCTAGGGCAGAGACCTACCATGGGGTGCGCGTGGAAACACCTGGCGAGGTAGCGACCTCTACTACAGAGTGCCGTGCGCGAAGTGAGATCGTCTCCTCCCCCTTCGCCGAAGCCACCCGCAATCCCACGTGGCGCAGGAGCGGAAACGCACTAGCAAGGGGACCGCTCTTCCGGCTGTTCCCCGACGGGCTGCCGCCGGCGACGTGGTGGGTGGCGAGGGCTGGCGTCGTCCTGCTGCTCGTGGGGGTGTCCTTCCTATTGCGAATGGGCGTCGAGCAAGGATGGCTTACGCCGGCCGTGCGCGTGGCGGGCGGCGTTGTCATTGGCGTAGCGCTCTCTGCCTTCGGGCTGCGTGCCAGAACCTCCCGTCCCGCGTATTCGCAACTGCTCGTTGGCGGTGGTGTCGTGGCGTTCTACCTTTCCGCTTTCGGCGCGTGGAGCGTATGGCAACTCGTGCCCTATGAAGCGGCGTTTGCCTTCTGCGTGCTTACCACCGCGTTCGCGTTCGCTGCGGCGGTGCGTCTGAGCGCGGAGTGGCTCGCGCTGTTAGGCGTCGTGGGCGGCTACGCGACGCCTTTCATGCTTCTCTCACCCTACTCAAGCGTACCAGCCCTGGTCGGCTATTCCCTGTTGCTGCTCGGTGGCTATTTGATGGTCTACGTCTTCAGAGGGTGGCTTTCGGTGTACGGCACCGCCATCTTCGGCATATGGGCGATCCTCGCTGTGTCCGACCTCGGCGCGCGCACCTATACCATTACCATGGAGGGCGTATTGTCCACCCACGTCGCGTGGTCGGTGTCAACGGGGGCGCTCGTCGCCTGGTTGACGATACTCTTGCTCACCAGCGCCCGCCGCTACCTGCGCGCGGGGGCCGGGGCAAGCGCTCCGGCAAGCGTCTCTGCGGCGAATGGGGAAGGCCGTGCCGGAGTCCTGACGGAGGCGACCACGACCAGCGTCGCCCCGCTCGTCGCCTTGGTGTTGGTGTGGAGCGCGTGGCCATCGGAAACCCTCTCCGGTGTCGACCTCGCCTCCCTCGCTGTGGCGATGGCGCTCGTCCACCTCGTCGCCTACGCCGTCGTCGCAAACAGAGCCCTCTCTTCCTCCGTCGCCGGCGCGTCCAGGGGGCAGCGGGGCAACGCCGGCGGGTTCTTCGAGGCATCCGCCCTTACAGGGCTCCTGGAAGACTGCCCGGCGGAAAGCAGTATCGTGCTGCGTTACGCAAGGGCGCAGGCATTCGCAGCCGTCGTGCTCCTGACGCTGGCCGTAGTGTTCCTCCTCGACGGGGCGGCGCTGGCGAGCGCCCTCGCCGTGGAAGGCGCGCTCCTTGCCTACCTCGTACGTCCTTCCGTAGGAGGCGACACAGCGCCGAGACTCTCCGGGCGACGCCTGATCACCGCGAAGTCGTGGCTCCTCTTGACGATCGCCGCACTCCACTCCTTTTTCACCGTGGCGTGGCGCGCAACCGACCCGTTCGGCGCGACGGGCGGCGAAGACGCTTACCTGCCCTTCCTGAACGGCGACGCCGTCTCCTTGCTTGCGGTGGTCGCCTCCCTGTTCTTCGTCGGCCGGATCGGAGAGAGGGCCGACGCCTCGACCTGGCGCGGCGTGGCCGCGGGATGCCGCCTGCTCGGTCACCTGATCCTGGCTCTGGGAGTCGTCTCGGAGTTCGCCCGCTCGGACCTCCCTTCAGGTGTCTCTTTTGCCTTCCTCGCGCTCTACGCACTCGTCCTGACGCTCGCACGGTTCTTTTCCGATCGCAACTTGCCGACCACGGACGGACATCGCGCGCACTCGCCTGCGCCGTGGCGTCCGCCGTCGTGGGTGGCGTCCTGGCTCGACGTCGGTGCGGTGCTCTGCGTGGTCGCGCCGTGGCTGTGGGAGCGTCTTGACATCGCTGGGACGTGGACGGGCTATCCTACGGCTGCCTCCCCGGCGTTGGACGAGCCAGGCGCCCACCTCGCCAACCTCGTCGGCGTCCTGGTGCTGTTCGGTGTCGCTGGGCTCCTCTTCCTGTGGGGCAATGCCAATAGGGGTTCCTCGACCGCGTGGGAGGATGAAAGCCTGTTGCCCGCGGGGGCGGTGCTGTTGCTCGCGGCTTCCACCTTCTTCGCGCTGTGTTGGACCTGGACGGTGCTCGACCCTCGCTCGGGCGGCGGCGCGCTCGTTAGCGTCGCGTGGGGCTTGCTTTCCGCCGCGCTCCTCGGCGGCCCCGCCCTCCTGTTCGCCCCTTCACCACGAGAGACTGGTTCGGCTGGGCTGGTCTACTGGTCTTCGAGAGCGGGCTACGTCGTGCTCGCAGTGGTGGTCGCCAAGCTTTTCCTCTACGACCTCGCCGCAGTGGAACCCATCCTGCGCATACTCTTGTTCTGCGGCTTCGGAACGGCGTTCCTGCTCGCTGCATACTTGTTCGGCGGCGAAAGGGGCAGAACCCGCTCCGACACCTGATCTTCGCGAAAAACGCATCCGTGTGCTGTAGTGCTTTTCAGAATGCTGAAGAGTAGGGAGAGGCAAGTAGGCAGGAGCCTTTACTTGAGACCCCGGCTATGTCCAGGTCTACAGGTACCTTAGGGCAAGAAACGCAAGAGCGGCTCCTACGGCGATGCCGACGGCGAGCAGCGCGATCAGCCTCGCAACGCGTTGCCTGTTCACCTACCACCTCTCTTCTCATAAGCGGGCCGAAGCTCCCCCTAAGAATACCCTGGTCCATGCTCATGGCTCGGAAGATTGCACACTCCTCGTGGCGCAGTCCACCGGATGCTAGAATATTGACAAAATCAAGTAATTAGTTGACGATAGCATATATTTGCATGTTTGGGGATTGGGGGTTATTCCGATGTCCGACAAGGATTTCGATCGACGTATAGTAGCCGTGCGGCGCTTCAACCGGTTCTGGACCCGCAAGATCGGCGTATTGCGAGAAGGGTACCTTGAGAGTCCTTTTTCTTTGACCGAGGCGCGCGTCCTCTATGAGCTTGCTCACTGCGAGGAGACCATGGCGAAAGAACTCGGCGAGGAGCTAAGATTGGATGCTGGCTACCTGAGCCGCATCCTGCGCGACTTCGAGAAGGATGGCTTGATCCACAAGCGACCCTCCGAAGCTGACGGCCGACGTAGGCTCCTCCGGCTTACGGAGCGAGGTCGGGAGGTCTTCGCCCCGCTCGACGCGCGGTCCCGCAAGGACATCGGAGCAATGCTTGGTGGCCTTTCCAGAATAGGGCAAGAGCGTCTGGTCGGGGCGATGCGAACGATCGAGGGGCTCCTCGGTGCTCGGTCCGAGCCAGAGGTTCCTTACATTTTGAGGCCCCATTGGCCCGGCGACATGGGGTGGGTCGTTCACCGCCATGGCGTCCTCTACGCCAGAGAGTACGGCTGGGATGAGCGGTTCGAGGCACTCGTGGCGGAGATCGTAGCGAAGTTCATCCAACACTACGACCCGAAGCTGGAGAGGTGCTGGATCGCCGAGAGGGACGGCGAGATCGTCGGCAGTGTGTTTCTCGTCAGGGAGTCGGAGGAGATCGCCAAGCTGCGACTCCTCCTCGTCGAGCCGCAGGCCCGCGGGCTTGGCATCGGCAGCCGGCTTGTGGAAGAATGCGTTCGCTTCGCCAGACTGGCCAGTTACCGGAAGATCACATTGTGGACGAATGACGTGCTCATTGCCGCCAGCCGTATCTACAGAGGATTGGGCTTCCGGCTCGTCCACGAGGAGCCGCACCACAGTTTCGGGCATGATCTCGTAGGCCAGACCTGGGAGCTGATGCTGTGATTCTCTTGCGCGGACCCGCTAGAAGGCGCTAGTGATCCAGAAACGACAGGAGTGTAGGCCGGATGGTACTGGGCATAGAACGTAGGCAAGCGCCCGCGTCTATGCCGGACGAGGATGGTAAGTGTCGATGGACCGTGGCCCCTTACTCGTTGGAGTGGGCCCGACCGATGGTATGGGCGAAGTATCATTAGCGCAACGAACACCCGAGCAAGGAGGGGAACGCATGTCGGACAAATTAGATGGCCAGGACCTTCATCCGATGGTTCTCGAACTGGCCCGTGGGCAGAACTTCGCGGCACTCACTACTCTGCTACCCGGTGGCCACCCGCAAACCCAGGTGATGTGGGTCGATGCTAATGAGCAGCACCTTTTGGTCAACACCGAGGTGCACCGCCAGAAGTTTCGCAACGTCGAACGTGACCCGAGGGTGACCGTCACGATCTGGGACATGAACGACCCCTATCGCTTTGTCGAAGTGCGCGGGGAAGTCGTTGGGAAGGTGAAAGGTCAGGAGTCGCGGGAGCACATCGACGAATTGTCCCACAAATACCGTGGTGAGACCTACCAAACATCGATCCAAAGTGAACGAGTGGTGCTTCGGATCGCCCCCTCGCGACAGGTAGTTCGTGAACCCTCCTGAGTGACCATCTCCGTCTTCTGCCAAGAGCTCGTGGCCGTCCTGGCCCCGGAGTAGCGACTATCTTGCTTCGGTGCCGTAGTCGTAGGTGGGGAGAGGTCCGCCGGCGTCTTCGAGCACGTAGCCTTCGAACATCCTCTTGACTATGTTGGGCTCACTCCCTGCGATGTCGTTGTGCATACCTGGGTCTCGCTGCACGTCGTAGAGCTTGGCGTCTGCGCCCCGGTTGGTGCTGAACATGACGTAGCGATCGTCGCGGGCCCAGACATGGTCGTTGTAGCCGATCGAGAAGTGGGGTCTCCTCTCGGCCTCCCCGCCTCCGAGCAGGACGGAGAGATCCTGGCCGTCCAGCTCCTGCTGGGGCTCGATCCCGAGGAAGCCTAGTATCGTTGGGGCCACGTCGTGGGTCGAGGCGTAGTAGTCGCTCATCTGACCCGCCCCCTTGCCTTCAGGGTGCCTAATATAGAACGGAATGTCGGTGACCTCGGGCCATAGCACGTTATCTGGCTTGCCAGTGTAGCCGTGCTCTCCGTGGGCGACGCCGTGGTCGGAGAGGAGTATGAGGAGGGTATTGTCGAAGAGGCCAAGCTCCTCCATCTTGTCTAAGAAGTGGCCGAGCCAGCGGTCCATCATCGTTACCTCAGCCGAGTAACGTGCCTTCATCCTCTCCAGTTCCCTCGGCAACAGATAGCTGCTCGGACCATAGATCACCGAGAACGGCTCTTTGAGGTTGTAGGGCTCATCGTCGTACATCTCGACGTACTTCTCGGGCGGGTCCCAGGGCTCGTGCGGGTCGTAGCTGTCCACGGTAAGGAAGAAAGGTCCGCCCTCGCTCAAGACCTCGAGGTAGTTTGTGGCCTGGGAGAAAACCATGGGTGAGAACCAGTCAGCCTCCGTCTTCCTCTCCTTCACGTTGGCAAAGTACTGGCGCATCTGGCCCGTCATGGCAGGGACATTGCCCTTGAGAAGCGCCTGGGCGACCTTGTCCTTTGGGTACGTCCAGGCAGGCTTGTAATTGTCCGTGGTCTGGCCTCGGAAGAAGTCGAAGACGTCGAAGCCACGGTGAATGTTGTACGAAGGCTTGAACTGGTGCATGTTGTCTGTCACCAAGTAGGTCCCGTACCCCACCGCCTGCATCATTTCGGCGAGCGTCGTCTGATAGTCGGGTATCGGTTCCCAGCCCTGCAGGATTATGTCCTCACCCTTGGGCGGTATCCAGTCTCTGAAGGGCCAGGTCCTAAGGCCTGTGTGTATGGCCCTCCTCGCGCAGATTGTCGGTATGGATTCGGGGTATGCCCGGGTAAAGAGTATGCTGTCTTTGGCGAGGGCGTCAAGGTTGGGGCTTTGGATCTTATCGTTGCCGTAGGCGCCGATGTGATCCTTCCTCAAGCTGTCGATGATGATCAGCACCACGTTAGTGCCCTCTTTTACGCCGGGAGGAACATTCCTGATGTTGCGGATGCGCTCTGTGAGGTCGCAGCCTGTGGCACCGAGCAGCGTCGCCCCGGCCATTCCGGCGCCTGTCATCTTGAGGAAGTCTCTGCGGGTCAGCGTGCGTTTTCTCACGAGGCAAGAGGGTACTACGCAACCATGCGTCCCACAAGCTCGATGGGCGGGGCGCAGCCGTGAACCCGGCCACCCTGGAGAACTGGGAGGACTGCTAGAATGGCTCTTATGAGAAGCATCATGGCCGTTGGGATCGGGCTGCTGCTGGCGCTCGCGCTCGGTCTACTCGTGGCGCAGGGGATATTCGCGCCGATTCTCACACGTTTCTTCGGCCTCGAGCGCACGGGCCCAGCCGCCCTCCCACTCGTCTTGCTCGTCTTTGCTGCCGCCTTCGCGTTCTACTTCGGTGGGATGGCCGCCAGCTACAAGGCGCCTTTCAGGCATCGTCTGCACGGGGTACTGGTCGTCCCCGTGGCCTTCGTTCTTTCGCTGGTGCTCAACCTCGTTCTTGGCAGAGGTTTCCTGCCAGGCGTCGATGGCGCCGTGGCCGCGGGGCTCGTAGGCGTCTTCCTCGTCGTCTCGGGCGTGGCCTCTTACATAGGAGCCCACCGCGGCGAGACGCTTTATGCCCACAACCAGAAGGTCGCGCGGCACCGACGATAGCACTTCAGCACTTCAGCTTCTTCTTTTTGCTGATTTGCTGAGAAGCGAAGGCGAAGCCTGAGCGTGCTGAAATGCTCAAATGCGCGGGATGAGGAAGGGTTTGCCCTTCCTCATCCCGCTTCAGCGGGCCTGGACGCCGATCATCAACCGGCCCCGCGAGTCCATCCTGGCGTTGGGCTGACGACTCGACGCTTCGATCTCGGCCGGGTCTTCGCCAGTACCCTCGAGGTAGACCCTGGGTTCCTCGACCCCCTCCGTCGGGTCGGAGACGTAGCGGCGCCAGGCCATATCGCCCCAGAGAAACGTCAGAGTTGGTTTGCCGGGGGCTGAGTCGTCGAGGGCTGCGTGGACCCTGGGGAGGCCGAAGGCCTTCGAGATGGAAGCTACGGTCCTCGCGTGCTCGCTGTGGTTGAACAGCGCTATGCCCTCCCTCAGCCGGCGTGCCGGGTCGGAGAGACGGTCGAGGCGTTCCAGGGCTCTTTGTAGCTTTTCGGCGTTGCGCCGGCTCTCTTCTCTCGCCTCAGAGAGCCTTGCCTGCAGGTCTTCGACCTTCTCCTCGGCCAGTATGTTCTGTGCCTCGACGTCCTCCAGCCGCGCTCTCGGCTCTGGGTCCGCAGTGTCGTCGTCGGGACTGGCTGTGATTCCGGACGACTCCTCACCACCGGCGCGGATCGACCCTAGTAGGGCCTCTAGCTCGTTCCTGTGTGCCTCGGACTCTTTCAGGGCCCCTTCCAGCTCGGTGACGCGGTTCTCGAAGTCGGAGATCTCCACCCCGAAACGCTCTACCACCCGCTCCAGATCCTCTTGTGAGGAGGACTTCCGGGCTAGCCTGGCTGCCTCGAGTTCCTTCAGGCGGGCCGTGTAGGCGCGCAATTCGGTCTCGCGCTGGAGTGCGGCTTCCCTCAACCGCTCCTCGAGTGCCCACGTCTCAGACTTCCTGCGCTCGTCCTCGGCCGCGAGCTGCTCCTGGTGCTCACGTCGCAGGCGCGCACGCTCCTCCTCGTGGCGCGTCCTGAGCGCCCTGTTGTCCGCCTCTCTCTGAGCCTGGATGGCCGCGACCCTACGGTCTGCCGACTCTTTCGCCTCGGCGAGCCTGGTCGCGTGGGTCTTCCTCAGGTCGTTCTCACGCCCCTCGGCGAGCGCCTTGACCCGCCGCAGCTCCTCTTTGCGCCATTCCTGCGAGCTTCGGCGGGCCTCATCGAGCTCCTCCTGCAGCGCATCTATCTCCCTTTGCTGCGTCCCTGTGACGTCCCTGTATTCTTTCTGGAGTTCCAACTCCCTCTCTGCCGCCGCGCTCCTCAGGGCCTGAACGGCCGCCGTCTGACGATCGTCTGCAGCGATCCGCTCCTCGGCCAGCCTCCTTTCGAAGTCTTTACTGAGGGAACGCTCGAGGATGGTATCCCTTTCGGCTGCCTCACTGCGGGCCGATTCGAGCTCGGCCGCGTGGCGCGCCTCCTGTTCCTGGTAAGACGTCCTTAGCTGCTCCTCCCAATGCTCGGAGGCGTTTTTGAGGGCTTCGATCTCCTCCCTGTAACGTGCCTCCAGGGCTTCGCGCTCGCGCCTGAACTCCTCCTTGATGGTGTCGAGGCGAGTCCCCGAGGAGGCCGCGTCAACGTCGGTGCGTCGCTGCTCCTCGAGCGTGCGGCGTACCTCTGCGAGCTCGTTTATGTGCTCGTTGCTGAGGCGGAGCTGCTCGTCGGAGTGCCGCTGTTTGAGGTCGGAGATCTCTGCCCTTAGGTCCTCGGCCTCGCCGCGGGCCCGCTCTTTCTCCTCGAGCGCGCCGGCCCGGGAGGAGACCTCCTCCTGCGCGGCCTTCAGCGCCACGACCGCCTGGTCCACGTCGTTCCTGAGGTCAGCCACCTCTTGCTCGAGGTTTTCGATCAGGGCGCTGGCGGCCTCCATGCCCTCAGCGAGCGCGGCCGCCTCATCCCTGGGATCCTCGCTCATGATCGCCTCTCCTGTGTTACCCACAACGTCACATTGGTCGAAAGGGTAACTCCTGGCAAGCCCGCGGTAAAGACCCCTCTTACTCGCCGTCCAGGCAGGCTGGGCACAGGCCCTCGACGACCATGGCGGAGTGGGTGACCCTGTAAGGTGTATTGTCGCGAATCTGTTCTTCCACGGCGCCGAGTGCGACGCCGGGGACCTCGGAGACCTCGCCGCAACGGATGCACCTGATGTCCAGGTGCGGCTCGACGTTGAGGTCATAGCGCGTTGGTGACTCGGCCCAGTGCTTGGAGCCGATAACGCCGACCTCTTCCAGTACGGAGAGCGCCTGGTAGACCGTACCCAGAGCCACGCGCGGGTTCTCACGCTTGACGATCAGGTATACGTCCTCGGCCGAAGGGTGTCCCTTCGCCCTTAGGAGGGCCTCGAGAACGGCCCTGCGCTGGGAGGTTAGGGTGTAGCCGGACCCGCGTAGCTTCTCTCTGATGTCGGGTACGAACACGCCTGAGGTATCCTTCTGCGCCGTCTGGTGATCAGTAACCATTCCTGTTTTTAGAGTCTATCATACGGCTTTTTTCGTGCTGCGGTGTACTATAGCCTCCAGATGTCGCCTCTTACCGACGCCCTGGTGAACCTCTGGCGCCTGCTTCGCAACGCCCGCGCGCGTCTACTCGGCAGGCTACCGGAGTACGTCTGGATCGAGGTTTGGGGCCCTCTGGCCGAGTTCGAGACGCCTGTTGGCTTCCTCAGGCGCCGTCTGTCTCCTGGCCCGAGCCCGCCGACGATGGAGAGGCTGCGCCTGTGGCTCGACCGCATAGCCGCCGATGGGCGTCCGTGCGGCGTCGTCCTGCGCATCAAGAACCTCGATGCCGGGTGGGCCGCCATCGAGGAGTTACGCCGCGAGATCCTCGCTTTCCGGTCGCGCGGCGGCCGGGTCGTGGCCTATTTTGCGGACCCCGCAGACATACGCTCCTACTACCTCGCGTGCGCGGCGGACGAGATCCTGGCCACACCCCTCGCCGATCTGAACGTCGTTGGTATCCGCGCCAGGGTAGATTTCCTCAAAGGAGCCCTCGACAACGTCGGCCTCGAAGTCGAGGTCGTCGCCGTCTCGCCTTACAAGTCCGCAGGCGAACGATTCGTCAGAGACGACTTCTCCCGCGAGTCCCGCGAGCAGGCCGGGCGTCTCCTCGACCGCCGCTTCGAGGAGGTTGTCGATGCGATCTCCGAAGGCAGGGGCCTTTCCCGCGAAGAGGTGCGCGCCAGGATAGATCTGGCCCCTTATGGCGCTGAGGAAGCCTTCTCGGAAGGCCTGCTCGACGGCGTCTGTTACGAGGACGGGTTGCCAGGGAGGCTCGGGTCGGGAGAACGGCGGGTCACCCTAGCCGAGTTGGGCCGGGCCCAAGGGTCCCTGCGTATGCCTTACAGGAGGCGGTCCCGAAGAAACGTCGCGCTCGTCACCCTTTCGGGGGCCATAGTGCGGGGTAGGAGCAGGAGACTGCCCGTCCCGCTGCCTTTCTTGGGAAGGGAGCAGGCGGGGAGCGACACCGTAGTCGCCGCGCTGCGGGTGGCTGAGAAGAGCCGGAGGATCGCCGCCGTGCTGTTTTATGTCGACTCACCCGGCGGCGACGCGCTGGCTTCGGATCTGATCTGGCGCGAGGTCGAGCGCATCGGCGCCAAGAAACCGGTCGTCGTCTTTATGGGAAATGCGGCCGCCTCGGGCGGCTACTACGTCTCGGCGGCGGCGAGCCACGTCGTCGCGCGCCGCGGCACGCTCACGGGTTCTATAGGCGTGCTGGCCATCCGTCCGATCGCGCTCGGACTCTACGAAAAGCTGGGCATCAACCCCGTCGCACTAGAGCGCGGGGCGCGTGCCGGTCTTCTCGACCCGAGCCGACGTCCAAGCCCTGACGAGCTGCGGGTGATCGAAGGCCAGATCGGACGCATCTACGCCGAGTTCAAGGATCGTGTCGCGCGGGGGCGCGGAATGGAGCTTCTCGGCCTCGAAGGCATCGCCGGAGGAAGGGTGTGGACGGGTGCGGAGGCGTTGGATCTTGGGCTCGTAGACGAGACCGGCGGTTTCAGGGAAGCGCTGCGCAAGGCGAGGGAGCTCGGCGGCATAGAGCGGGACGTACCAGGGGTGCTGAAGAAGATAAACCCACCAAGGAGCGGTCGCCCCTCCCCCGGAGAGCCAGCGCAGAGCGCTGTGGACGCGATAGGGGAGATGTGGCTTGCGCTCTCAGAGCTTCGCGCCGGCGGCTTTTTGGCGCTCGCGCCATACGAGATCTCAGAAGGCTGATAGGATTTTCGGCGAAGGCCGCAGTTCGAGAAGGACTCCGTATTGAGCGAGATCCCCAACAAAGGCGTCGACCGGCGGGCCATGGCCGGGCTGTCGGCGGGTCACCTGTTCACGGATCTGAACCAGGGTGCCGTGGCGGCGCTCTTGCCTTTCCTGATCTCGGAGCGGGGCATCTCCCTGGCCGCGGCCGGATCTCTCTTGTTCGCCGCGACTGTGAGCTCGTCGATCGTGCAGCCTTTGTTCGGCATCTTCTCGGACAGGCGGCCAGTACCCGCCCTCATGCCGCTCGGGGTGTTGCTCGCGGGGTGCGCAATGGCGCTCGTCGGCGTGGCACCGAGCTATCCCATGATCCTGCTCTGCGTCGTCCTGAGCGGTATCGGGGTGGCGGCGTTCCACCCCGAGGCGGCGAGGTTCGCCAACTACGTCTCCGGGTCGGGCCGGGCGCGCGGGATGAGCTTCTTCTCCGTGGGCGGTAACGCCGGCTTCGCACTCGGCCCCGCGCTGACCACGCCCCTGGTCCTCCTTTTCGGTCTGCCAGGAGCCCTGTTTCTCGCGCTGCCAGCCGTCGTGATGGCCGCCGTGCTGTTCCACGAACTGCCGCGGATGCTCGGGTTCAAACCCGAGGTGGTCGAGAGCGAGGGGGAGGGGGTGGTGGCTGCGCCAGAATACTGGGGACCCTTTGTGCGTATGATCGGGGTAGTCACGGTGCGGTCCTTCGTCTACTTCGGGCTCGTGGCCTTCGTCGCTTCTTACTACGAGCGTGTGCTCGACATGTCGCCGGCGTTCGGGAACACGGCCCTAACGCTGATGCTCTTCGGTGGGGCGGCGGGAACCCTGACTATGGGTCCCCTCGCAGACAGGTTCGGCAGGCGCACGGTACTCGTAGCCTCTATGCTAGTACTTCCGCCCCTGGTATTCTGCTTTACGCTCGCCGGTCCGTTCGTCGGCATGGCGCTGCTCGTCCTCGTCGGGGCGGCTACCGTTGGGACGTTCGGGATTACCGTCGTTATGGGTCAGGAGTACCTGCCAGGACGCATTGGGCTCGCGGCCGGTATCACAATGGGGCTCTCCATCGGCCTCGGTGGTGTCGGGGCACCGATACTCGGTCTCGTCGCTGACAACGCCGGTCTCTCCTTCACCATGCTAGTTATAGCCGTCTTACCTGCGGCCGGCCTCCTCCTCGCCCTGACCCTGCCACGCGGGATGAGGGCGTACGAGTCCGTGTAATCGAACACAACGCTCCTACTAGGGTCGAGTACCATATCGCCGATGAGACCGGCGTTTAGAGAAGGTCATCCGCTAGGGTGAGCGTATTCCATAGTATCGGCGTCTTCGCCTACCGTTTCAGGTGGGCCATATTGCTGATCTGGGGTTTGCTCCTGATCTCGAGCTCGTTCTTCGCCCCCGGGCTCTCGGGGAAACTGAAGGGCGGTGGGTTCGACGGCGCGAACTCGGAGGCGGAGAGGGTGCAGGATCTGATGTCGGGCGAGTTCGGCCTCTCTCCGGCGACCTTGACGGTGGTCTTTGCCGGCGACGGTATCCCGGCCCGCAGCGAAGAGTTCCAGAAGGCCCAGGAGAATGCGCTCGCGGGCGTACGCAAGCTGGACAACGTACGCCAGGTCGCCTCCTACGCCCGCTCCAAAGACTCTCGCTTTATCTCGGAGGATGGCAAGAAGTCCTACGCGGTGGTCACCTCCGATGTCTCTGTCGACGCGACGCGCAACGTGGTCGAAGCGGTGAGGAGCAAGGTCCGTTCCGACAAGCTCGATACCTACGTAACGGGGGCGCCGGCCGTCTACCAGGACCTCGAGGAGGCCAGCAACGAGGACGTGAAGGATGCCGAGAAATACGCGTTCCCTTTCGCCGTGATCATACTGATCTTCGCCTTCGGCACGCTAGTCGCCGCGGGTGTTCCCGTTCTGATCGGGGGCGCGAGCGTGTTGACGGCGCTCGCCACGCTCTACTTCGTCACAGGCTTCTACGATATGTCCGTGTTTACGCTGACGCTCTCGACGATGCTAGGTCTCGGGCTCGGGATAGACTACGCGTTGTTCTTCGTTAGCCGTTTCAGGGAGGAACTCGAGCACTACCCGCCCGCGGAGGCGGTGCCTCGTACGGCGGCTACCGCAGGACGGTCCATCTTCTTCTCGGGGACGGCCGTCCTGATCGGGCTCTCCGGCCTGCTTTTCTTCCCCTTCATGTTCATGCGTTCGATCGGAGTGGCCGGTGTTGTGGTTGTCTTCGTGTCCGTCCTTGCGGCGCTCACGCTTCTCCCAGCCCTCCTTGGTGTTCTCGGACAGCGGATCAACAGGCTCGCCATCCGGCGCCGCAGGGGCGGGGCTGGCACGGCCTTCTGGAGCCGCAGCGCCGAGGTCGTAATGCGCCGTCCTCTCACCGTGATCCTGCTCGCAGCCGCGATCCTCGGCATCCTGCTCTACCCTGTCGGCCACATGAAGGTCGGCATCCCTGAGGCGACCGTCTTGCCGCAGAAGTACGAGTCTCGCGCCGGTGACGACATCCTGAAGAGGAACTTCGACTACTCCGCACTCAACCCGATGGAGATCGTCGCCACTTTCGAGGATGACCCGCTCAGCGCTCGTGCTCTCTCCGACACGAGAGAGCTCGGCGAAAGGATCGGCGGTGCCGACGGAGTCTCCCGTGTCGAGAGCGTCTACACCGTCGGAGAAGCGGCGGCGGAGGACTATGCAAGGCGTGTTGCAAACGCTCGCGAGCAGGCGCGGGAAGAGGCCGCAGAAGAGGTGGACGGGCTCGTGCAGCGGCAGATCGAAGAGCAGACGAAGACCGAGACTGACAGGGCCGTGAACCAGCAACTCTCTGAGATAAAGGCTACCTACGGCACCGTCCCGCCGGGGACCGAGGAGCGGCTGCGGGCGGATATTCGGCCGCGGGTGGAGAGCGAGGTGCGCGCCTCTGAGGTACGTATAAGGGATGAGGTCGAGCGGCGCCTGGCCGAAGAAGTGGACCGCAAGGTGCCAGGGCTGCCTGAGGGGATCTCGGCCGACGGTAAGGTTACGCCGGAGGGTGTTGCGAACTTCCTGGAGCTGCCGGCGGCCAGAGGGTCCGAGGATCTACAGACAACGCTGGACTCCTACGTGGCGGGAGACCGAACATTGCTGCGGGGGGTAACCGAGGCGAACCCGTACACGCAGGAGGCCTACGGCGCGGTCGACGCCGTGCGCGCCGTCGAGGCTCCTGATGGAACGAGCTTCCTCGTCGGCGGCCTCTCCGCCGGCCAGAAGGACTTCATATCAAGTCTCTACGGCAAGGCGCCATTCGCCGCCGCCTTCGTCATCGGGGTGACTTACCTGGTACTGCTGATCACCTTCCGCTCCGTTTTCATCCCGCTGAAGGCCGTCATCGTAAACATCCTGAGCCTCACGGCCAGCTTCGGAGCTATGGTCTTCGTCTTCCAGGATGGCAACCTCTCGGGCCTTCTCAACTTCACCCCTCTAGGCTTCGTCGACGCGACGCTCCCTATACTGATGTTCTGTACCATCTTCGGGGTCTCCATGGACTACGAGGTCTTCCTGCTCTCCCGCATAAGGGAGGCCTACGAGAACGGCGACTCCAACACCGCCAGCGTCTCCAAGGGTCTTGTGGCGACAGCAGGTATCATTACTTCGGCCGCCGCGATCATCATAGTGGTTACTGGGGCTTTCGCGTTCACAGGGATCATCTTGACCAAAGCCGTGGGCCTCGGTCTCGCCGTGGCCGTTTTCGTAGACGCGACGATCATCCGCATCCTCCTCGTTCCCGCCACCATGCGCATCCTGGGCGATTGGAACTGGTGGCCAGGAGGACGCAAGGCGACCTTCGGCACCGGTCCGAAAGCGCCCGACAGGGGCTGATCTCTATATAGATGCATCAACGAGACCTGTCGGAGGTGACGAGATAAGATCGATTCTTGATCTTGTTAGGTGGTAGGGATAGACTGTGGCTGATGTTGGATTTCGAACGGATACTCAAAGACAGGGGCTACCGCCTAACCAACCAGCGGCGGATCATCGTACATGAACTGGAGGGGGAGCGGCACCTTTCGGCCGAGGAGATCTACGACCGGGTCAAGGGCGAGCATCCCGACCTTGGCCTCTCCACGGTGTACCGTACGCTCGACCTGCTTACCGAGCTCGGCATCGTACGCAAGGATGACTTCGGCGAGGGTTACTCCCGCTACGAGCTCACGACCGAGCGAGTGCACCACCACGCCCGTTGCAGTGAGTGCGGCGCTGTCATCGAGTTCAACGAGGAGCTGATGGAGTACCTGGCCCTGCAGGTCGAGCGGGAGACCGGTTTCGTAACGGACTGGCACGAGATCACACTCCACGGCCGGTGCGCGAACTGCTCTAGACGGTAAGCGTCAGACCGTCTTCTGCGAGGATCACCTCTCCATCGAATCCGCGGCTTACCTCAGAGACGAGGTCTATGGTGTCCGCCGCCGGATAGATGTGGGTGAGTACCACACGACGTACTCCTGCCTCGCTCGCGATGCGTGCTGCGCCTGAAGGCGTCAGGTGGCCGGGAACGGGGGCTTCGTCGGGGAAGGAACACTCGATCAGGAGGGTATCAGCGCCGCGTGCCAGTGCGACGACTGACTCGCTGTACTCGGTGTCACCTGTGTATACGAAGGCGCCACCTTCGGCATCCAGTCTGTAGGCGATGCTCTCGCGGCGATGCTCCGCCGGGGCCCACGAGAGCCGGCAGCCTGCGAGGACGATTGGGGATACACACTCCTGAGGCAGCTCGGAGACGAGCGTCGCGTGTTCGCCGGCCATCCACTCTCCCCAGGCCTCCATCACGGAGCCCCAGAACCGGAGGAAAGGCTCGGGACCGGTAACGTAGAGGGGCAGGGTACGCTTCTCGGGTGCACCGTAGTTGATGGCGAAGAGGAGCGAAACGACGTCTACCGTATGGTCAGGATGGAGGTGTGTAAGGAAGATGCGATCTACCGCCAGAGGGTCCACGCCCGACCGGAGCATGCCGCGGACCGCGCCGGAACCGAGGTCGAAGACGAGCGTCTGCGAACCCGCGCGCACCACCACGCAGCTCTGGCGCCTCTCGAGGCGTGGAACTACGGTGCCCGATCCTACGACGGTGATTTCGATGATCGCTCCCTTCGCTCGCTCAGCTTTTCAGCTTGTCGGCCAGTCAGCACGCTCAGGCTTCGCCTTCGCTTGTCAGCTTTTCAGGTCTTTTCTCCGGACGTTGGCGTGACGGCTTCCAGTCTGGTCCGTTACATTTTGCTCTTCGAATGCCCACGCGAGTCCGGCGATGCCGAGGAGGGTGCCACCGATGACGTCTGAGGGCCAGTGGGTCCCGAGGTAGACCCTGCTCGTGGCGGATGCAGCGAGGAAGATCAGGAGCGCGACCCTGCCAGGCCTGCTCGGCCACAGTACGTAGATGGCTCCGAGTAGGAGGACCGCGCGTAGCATGTGCCCGCTGGGGTAAGGGTATGGTGTAGTAACGTCTAGCAACGATGGGTCCGATGTACGCATGGCCTCCTCGGGTACAGGCGGCTGCGGCACGACCGTCTTTGCGGCGAGCTCGACAAGCCCTGTAACCAGAAACGCGACGACGAGCCTCAATGCGAGACGACCCCGCCCTTGCACCAGCAAACCGGCGGCGAGCGCGACGGCGGCGACAGCGACGAACTCGACCCCGCCCACGAGGGAGGTTATCATCCCGGCCACATCCAGGACCCCTGAGTCTATCCTCAGGGCCAGGTCGAGTACAAGCACGTCGAAGGGGCGGAACAGCCCTACGCCGGCCGCCGCCGAGCAGACGAGGAAAGCCGCTGTCGAGAGCAGCAGGATCAGCCTGTTGTCGCCCTTCACGTCCTCTCAGACTATCAAAGCGAGGATACGAAAGCGCCGGACCCTTGAGCCCGGCGCTTTCGTATCCTCGAAAAAAGAAGCTGACAAGCTGAAGTGCTGACTTGCTGCAAGGAGGTAAACCTCCTTGCAGCTGCTCTAGGCTACGGCGTCGCGCAGGACACGGCCGTACTCTCCACCTTTCAGGATACGTTCGGCCTCCCTCTGGAGCTGCCTGACCCGCTCGCGGGAGATATCGAGCTCGTCGCCGAGCTCGGCGAGGGTAGCCGGCTCACGGTCGTCGAGACCATAGCGCCTGACGAGCACGTAGCGCGCCCTATCGGGGAGACGTTCGATCGCCTCCTTCAGATGCTCAGTCTCCATCTCGCGCATCACGGTATCAGGAGTATCCGAGACCTTATCGTCCTCGATAAAGTCACCCAGCTGCGAAGCGGTCTCCTCGCTGGACACCGGCTGATCCAGGCTCGTCGCATCTGGCATGGCGCGCATCGTGAGGCGCACCTCGTCGGGGTCCCAGTCCAGGCGCCTGGCGACCTCGTCCTCGGTCGGCTCGCGTTCGATCTCCAGGGCAAGCTCGCTCATGGCGCGGCTGACCTTCCTGATCTTCTCCGTCATGTGCACGGGGACGCGAATGGTACGGCCCTTGTCGGCCACTGCGCGCTGCACGGCCTGCCTTATCCACCACGTGGCGTAAGTGGAGAACCTGAATCCCCTATCGGGGTCGAACTTCTCGACGGCCTTCATCAGGCCGATGTTGCCCTCCTGGATCAGGTCCTCAAACGGCAGCCCGTAGCCCCTGTATTTTTTGGCGACGCTGACCACCAGCCTGAGATTCTTCTCAATCAGCCTCTGCCTGGCCCGCCTGTCACCGGCCTTGGCCCTCAAACTGAGGTCTATCTCCTCCTTGTGCGTAAGGAGATTGCCCTGGCCGATGTGCGCGAGATACTTGGCGAGGAGCTCAGGGGTCTCCGATTCCCGCTCGAGCTTCTGGTTTTCCTTCCGTTTCTCGAAATTGGCTTTCAAAATACCCTCCTCACTACAAACTCATCTTACCGGAAATCAGTTCTAGAAACTACTATTGGTTTTACCGTGAGGTTTAATTCCCTAAACCTCTGGAGGCTCCCCTCATCACCGCTTGTCACTGCACAGATACATACGTACGTCGGCACTAAATAGTTGCATGGGACCCGCCTCATCGTCGTGTTGCCGGTGTCTTGCGGCGGGCGCGGTTATACTTGGGCTCATGGAGAATACCTCCCGCATTCCGGACCGCATAAACGAGGACGTCGCCGGCATTGTGGCCTGCTGGCAGGCGAGCAGGCGTGGAGACAATGAAGACGGGGTCTATGACCGTATGCTCGCCGGTATGGAGGAGTTGGTCTCGGTGTTCGTCGGCTTTTTGCGCAGTATGGAGATGGTCGACACCTTTTCCCGGGGTGGCGCGACCAGGGCTATGGTCCACAGGATCGCCGAGCACCAGCACGATCTGGGCAGGGACGCGGTCGGGGTCATAGAGGACTTCAGTGTCCTGCGACGGTGCATCTGGCGCTCGGTCGAGTCCGGTGTCGACCTCGGCGGGCTCCGCGGGGAAGAAGTCTCAGGATTTTTCGCCAAGCTGATGCAGGCTTCGGACTGGCTAACAGAGACCGGGCTGGAGGCCTTCGACGCTATCGTGCGGCGCGAGATGGAGCAGGCTCTCGGGCAGGCCGCAGCCACCGACCTGGTAACCGGGCTTCCTGACAGAGACCAGCTCAACCGCCTCCTTCTGCCACGGGCGATCGATTCGCACGACCGGTTCTCCGTGGCTGTCTTCGACGTCGCTGACTTTACCGAGACCGTCGCCGCGGGGAAGGTCAAACGCGCCAGGAAGGTGCTGCGCAGGCTGGCCGAGGCCGTGCAGGAGTCCTCACCGCAGGGGTCTGTGTTCGCCCGCTTCGGGGACGACGAGGTCTGTGTGATCCTGCCCGGCGAGAGCGGAGAAGGTGGCTACCGTTTGGCGGAGCGGGTGCTCAGGCGTCTGGCAGAGGACATGGCAGGCTTCGAGGTGGACGTCGGCGTCGCCGAGTATCCGACGCACGGTACAGGCGCGGGGGAGTTGATGGGAGAGACTCTCAGGGCGCTCAAGATGGCTAAACGCGTCGGCGGCAGCGGCATCGTGGTAGCCAGGAGACAAATGTGATCGCGATCTTCAACAGCCTGCCCGTCAAAGTAGGAGCCGCCGATGAGATCGTGGCCCGTTTCGCCGAAAGTCGCGGACACGTGCAGGGATTCCCAGGGTTCGTCTCCATGGAAGTCCTGAAGGCCGACGCAGAAGACGAGGTGCTCGTCGTTACGCGCTGGCAGGACCGGGAATCCTTCGATGCCTGGGTTCACAGCGATGCGTTCTCGAAAGCGCACGGGCGTAGTGGAGCGGGCGGGCTGCTAACGGGCCACCCCAAGATGACTTCCTACCTGGTCGCTCTCGAGCGTGCTCCGGAGGTTTCGGAGCCGGGTTGAGGATCAGGCCAGGCTCGAAAAGACCTGGTGTGGCGGCTTTCCAGCCGGTTCGTACTCGCCCTTCCCGAGGACGGCGAAGGTGAAGGCGAACAAGAGGATCAGCAACAGGATCAGGATTCCGAACGCCAGCCGCTCCCGCACCTCGTCTCCTCTCTCGAATGCGAACGTCCGCGCCATTCTAACCCAATCGGCAAGGTCCGTCCCGCGGAATGCACACATGCTAGCCCGCGCGTAATGTACAATGTAGCAATGTGTAGCACGCTCAGCCCCGAGGTTCGTGAGGTTCTGTGTGGTCTTGGGGCGGGATTTTAGGGAGGGGATGAACGTGGCCGTAGATACTTCCCTGACCGAGTACACGAAGCTGCAGGAGCAGGAGTGCCAGTCGCTCTTGCAGCTTCTCGGCGAGATGGGCATCGCCACGGCCGAGAGGGTCTACGGACCAGGTGACGCCATATACAACCAGGGCGAGTACGGAGACGCCCTCTATGTGCTGACCTCGGGCGTGCTTAAGCTTTTCAGGCCCTACTCAGGCAGCAAGGAAGCGACGTTACGCCTGCTCAAGCCCTGGGATATCTTCGGCCATCTGGCGTTCGCCGGGGAGACCAGGCAGCGCGCTTACGCTGAGGCCGTTACGGAGTGCAGGGTGACGAAGGTCCCCAAGATCTTCGTCGAACGCGCCGTGCGTCAGGAACCGCGGGCCGCCTTCAAGCTGATGACCCTACTGGAGTTGCGTCTCGTGCAGTACGAGGAGCTTGTCAAGTGTCTGTTGCCGCGCGAGACCGAAGTGCGGCTTGCAAACCTGCTACCGCTGCTGGCGCAGAAGTTCGGCCAGAGCACCGACGGCCTCGTTACCATTGACCTTCGCCTAACCCACCAGGACCTCGCCGCCATGGTCGCCTCCACCAGGGAGTCCGTTACCAAGGTCCTCAACGAGATGCGCAACCGCGACGTGATCGATGTGGATGCCGGCCGTATCACCCTCAAAGATACCCGCACCCTGGCAAGACTCAGCCTCGAATAGCGTGTCAGCAAGTCAGCACGCTCAGGCTAACGCCTTCGCAAGTCAGCACGGCGCTTCGCGCCTTGTCAGCACGCTTCGGGCCTTTAAGGCCTTCGCTTGTCAGCATGTCAGCTTTCCTCTGATGGCCTCACTCTGGTCGTGCGAGGAACAGCTGCCTGGGACAGTCGGCTTCGATGCTCGTGGCGACGCCCCGAGATGACTTGCTGATGGCTGACAAGCTGCCGAAGGCAGCGTGCTGAATTGCTCGAGCTTATACAGGCTGTAATCCTCGGGGTGGTGCAGGGTCTCACGGAGTTCCTGCCCGTCTCCAGCTCGGGACATCTTCTGCTCTCGCAGTACTTTCTGGGTATGAACCAGGAACGCTTCGGCCTCGCCTTCGACGCGGCGATACACACGGGCACGGTGCTGGCGGTGATCTCCTATTTCTGGAGGGACCTCCTGCGAATGGCGTGGGCATTCTTGGCCTTCCTGCGCGATCCGAATCTCGAGGATCGGAACCAGCGCATGGCCTACTTGATCCTGGTGTCGACCATCCCGGCGGGGATCGTGGGGTTTTTCTTCTCGAGCTTTTTCGAGCAGGAGGTGCGCTCGCCATGGCTCGTCGCGTTCAACCTGGTACTCGTGGGCGTCCTTTTTATCGTCGGGGAGGCCGTGGGGCTGAAGAACCGCAACTGGGACAAGCTGGGATTCGGGGAGGCGCTGGGAATCGGGCTGGCCCAGACCGCCGCGCTCTTCCCCGGCGTCTCGCGCTCCGGGGCGACGATCACGCTGGGGCTGTTCTTGGGGTTGCGCAGGGACGAGGCGGCGCGGTTCTCTTTTCTCATGAGCGTGCCGATCACGACCGCGGCCGCGCTCTTGAGCCTGACCGACTTGTTCGGCGAGGGCGTAGACGCGCACGGGGCGCTGCTGTTTCTGGCCGGTAGTGTCTCGTCCGGGGTCGTCGGGTACCTCGCGATAAGGTTCCTGCTCGGCTACCTGGCCGGCCACTCTCTACGGGTATTCGCCTACTACCGCTTCGCGCTCGCCACCGTGGTCGTCGTGCTGCTCCTCCTCGGTATCGGGGGCTTTTGACAAAGGCCGCACCCCTCTGGTAATTTGCCAGGCCTATGCACCACCAGCTTACGGCACCGCGGCGATTTATCCGGGAGGGGCGCTCCCGTTCCTGAGGCGCGAGTGCGCTCCTCCTGATCCGCATCCTAACAACATTTCGACAGGAGATCACACACGTCATGACTCAGTCCAACTTACCAGATAGAGAAGATGCTCGTCTCGCTGAATCAGGAGAGGCGCCCCAGGGCGAGATGGAGGCATTGCGCCTGGGGATAGACTCGGTGGACGAGGAGATCGTACGCCTGCTCGACAGGCGTGCCTGGCTGGCGCGAAGGATAGGTGAGATCAAGCACGAGAACGGCCTGGCGGCCTACGCCCCTGCCAGAGAGCGGGCCGTCCTCGACCGTGTCGCAGCGCTGGGCGATGGGAAATTCCCCAAGCCTGGACTCCAGGCCGTGTTCCGTGAGATCATCTCCTCTTCCATCTCGCTCGAGGCCCGCCTCAAGGTCGCTTACCTCGGGCCTGAAGCGACGTTCACACACGAGGCCGCCCTGCGTTCGTTCGGCGCGAGCATCGAGCTCGATCCGCAGACGACGGTCGCTGAGGTCTTCGCCAGGGTCGAGCGCCGGGAGGTCGAACACGGCGTCGTGCCTGTCGAGAACTCGATGGAAGGCGCCGTGACCCACACACTGGACGAGCTGATGAACAGCCCCTTGAAAATATGCGGGGAGGTTTACCTGCCCGTCTCCCAGAACCTGATCTCCAGAGAACAGTCAATGGAGAGGGTGAGCCTGGTGTGCTCGCATCCGATGGCCCTGGCCCAAGCCGCGAGCTGGCTCAGGCGCGAGCTTCCGGGAGCACGCCTGGATGAGGTGGATTCAACGGCGGAGGCGGCCCGCCGGGCGGCTGTCGAGCCAGGGGTGGCCGCAATAGGCAGCGTTCTGGCGGCCGGCGCCCACGGTCTGACGGTCCTGGCGCGCAATATCCAGGACGCCCGCGCGAACACCACGCGCTTTATCGTGCTCGGGCGCACGTGGTCCGCGCGTACCGGCAAGGACAAGACGAGCGTCGTATTCTCCGTCAAGGACCGCCCCGGCGTTCTCAAGGACGCGCTCTCGGCTTTCGCTGAGGAGGGTATCAACCTTACCCGCATCGAGAGCCGCCCGAGCCGCAAGCGGGCCTGGACCTACGTGTTCTTCGCAGACTTCCTCGGTCACCCCGAGGAGGATAGAGTAAAGCACGCCCTCCAAGCTCTCGAGGAGCACTGCCCTTACGTAGGCCTGATCGGAGCCTACCCCGCAGTCTCTCCTGAAGTAGCCTGACGGCCCGAGACGGCGTGGACTTCAAGGCCGCCGCGCGGGAGGTCCTCGAGGAGGTCGGCCATCCTCTCCACTACACGGATATAACGGAGATCGCACTGCAGTCAGGATACTTGCAGAGCGCGGGCCGTACGCCCCAGAACACGATGAGGGCGAGGCTCTCCGTGGACGTCAGGGACAATCCGGATACGCTATTCTTCCAGTCAGCACCCGGCGTCTACGGACTGAAGAGAGCGTTCTAAAGCCGATTTGCAGAGGGTATCGACCTCCCTTGAATCGCACATTCGACAGTAAACGAGAATCATAAGCTGAAATGCTGACTCGCTGAAGTGCTTCCATGCTATATTGCGGAGAACTATTCTTTGAGAGCCGAGGAGAGACCATGGTCGAGTTAGCGGATAGGCTCAGCGAAGCGGCCTGGAAGATCAGGAACCTAGAGGACTACGACAGGCGTCTCGAGAGGGCGGCGCAAAGGTTCGACGAGATCTCTAGGGAACGCCTCGAACCCGCGCTGATGGTCTATGAGACCGCACTCAAGAAGAGCGAACGTAGTGAGGATGAGATCCGCGGGATGGTCCGCGAGTTCCGCGAGACGTTCGAGGATGAGGAAGATCCGCTGACCATCCCCCGTGCGAGCGCCATAATGAGCGTCGAGGGCGACGGCTGGTTCTTCGGGGACGAGAATCTCCGCGTCCTTACGGGCAGGCTGCTCGGGCAGTTCCAGCACAGGGTGGCCCAGTACAACTACGTGGACGAGCGTGAGGTCGCAAGACGCTGGGCCGATGGCTACGATACACGCCTCTTCGTAAGGCGTCGCATTCACGAGACCGAGCCTGTGGTCGGGGTGGTCGGTGGCCTCGACCTTACGCTCTTCCAGTACCTTCGCGTGGCGGCCGGCGGCAATACCCTCGTGCCTACCGAGAACGTCTTCAGGGTACTCCGTGTCCTCGGCTACGAGGGGGACGCATACGAGGCCCTCGCCCACGCGGAGGGACTCGCCCTGCATCTCGAGCTTCCCGCTCCGATCGTCGGGGAGATGCTCGAGGACCTCGGCCGTGACGGTTTCGACGACTTTCCCGAACCGCCGTGCGAGACCGCAGAGCCTGAGGAGGGTGTCCCATCGGAGGGTGGAGCGGCAGCCGAGGAGAAGCCGAGTCCCGCGGACTAGTCAGCCCGCCGGACGGGCCGCGATGACCCTGGCTTGGGCCCTCCGTGCCCGAGCCTGCCTTCGCAGGCACCGCTTGTACCGCCGACGGTGAACAGACGGGCAGGCCCGAAGGCTCCCGCAAGCCCGGAGAAATGGTAGAATGGCCGGAGGAATTACCAACAATAACTCGTCTAGCAACCGCTCAGCGCAGCATCTACCAGAACGGGTTCGAAGAAGGAGCAGGCGTTAGCATGGCAGACTCCAGAAAGCGCATAGCGTTGAAGCCTCACATGGAGCGTATCAGGGAGTGGGTGGATACGGGCAAGACGGACGACTGGATCGCAGACGCCCTCGGCACCAGCGCCTCCTCGGTACAATCTTTCCGCTCGCGCAACGATATCTACCGTCGTGAACGCGGGCCTCGTGAGCCCGCGAGCGTCTTCGAAGGCGTTCTCGATCACGGCGAACGCGACGGCTGGGGCCTGTGGCTCGACCCTTCCATCGCGGATGACCCGATCTGGAAGGAGTACTGGGCAGGGGTGGAGGCCGTCGTCGTGAAGGTGGCAGAAGACTCTATAGTGCTCGAGGCCGAAGGGGGAGAGGCGAGGTCTGCAGACGACCCCGCGACATCTGTGGCTACCCTCGACGGGACTTTCGATGACGACGAGGCCTCCGGGCTGCCACGCGAGCGGGGGCGCGTCAAGTGGTTCGACGCGGAGAAAGGTTATGGTTTCCTGGTGCGACCCACGGGCGACGATCTCTTCGTCCATCATTCTGAAGTACAGGGTGACCCTTCGGAACTCTCTCCCAGCGGAGAAGTAGAGTACGAAGTCGGTCGTAACGACCGGGGCCCGAACGCACGAAGCGTCCGGACTCTAGGCTAGGTTGCAAAGAGGTTTTGAACCTCTTTGCAAGCATTTCAGCAAGTCAACACTTCAGCTTGCCAGCTTCTTGTTCTCGATCTTAGGACGTGATTGGCGAGTGTCCGATATATATGCGTATAGCTTTGGACTCCCTGGCCTGGATTATTCTACGGTAGAGGGGCCTGGATCTTCGGTGAGATGGGCCGTCGAGGCCACCTCGAGCAGGCGCGGCCCTGTGGCGCCCCATTGCAGGCGTGTGATCGAAGCGTTGGCCGCCCGCTGCGCGCCAGGCAGTATCTCGGGCCCGAAGCGTTTCATGAGAAACGCCCGCATCACCCCCCCGTGCGAGACTACGACGATGCGCGCACCGTCGGGGTGGAGGGCGCGGATGGAAGAGAGGGCCTCTTCGAACCTCGCGATGACCTCCTCGTCTGTCTCTGCGCCGACAAGCTCCCAGCGTTCCTCCTCAGGGATCGCGAGGAACTTCTTTGCCAGCTCGGGGTTTTGCTGCTCCTGCTCGACCCAAGTGTGGCCTTCTAGGATGCCTCCGCGCCTCTCGATCAGACCGTCGCAAGCGACGACGTCCCTTGCGACTCCCGTACGGTCGCGGATAATCTCTGCGGTCTCGAAAGCGCGAGAGAGCGGGCTGGAGTAGAGGCCTTCGAACGGCTGGCCGGAGAGACTGCGTCCCGCAAGGCCGGCCTGGACCCTGCCTCTCTCCGAGAGCGGAAACTCCATCTGGCCCTGCCAGATGCCTTTCGCGTTCGCCGTGGACTGTCCGTGACGCACCAGGAGTATCTCTTGTAGTTCCGGCATCGGGTAAGGGTAGTGTATGGAGGCGCTTCCGGCAAATCTTCGCCGATGCTAGAATCTTCGGGTTCGTGGTTCGATGGGGAGGCTTGCCGGGATGACCTGGAGAGACGAAGAAGCGACGCCCGAAGAAGGCGTTGCGCAAGCTCCTGAGGAGCATACGGATCCCATAAAGATAGGGCGCGACGCCGCCCGCCCGGCTACGATCCTCCGGGTGGCAGGGGAGTTGGAAGAGCGGGGGGGCAGGATCCTCGAGCTCTTCAAAGAGATCGAGTCTCCGCTCGGAAGGGTGGTCCTTCCCATATACTTGCGCCAGGATGACAGGGATTTCTTCGTCGAGGTCGCGACCGGGCCGTGGGACGACCGCAAGGCGGTCGAGGCGCTCGACAAAGCTGCTATTCTGCGGAGTTCGGAGCATGCCGAGGCGGGACTGGAGATACTGAGCGGCTACCCCGTGCCCCCCGAGATCGAATTCTTCTTCGGCACGTCGCCGGCTGCGCTGCTGCAGCTCGATCTCGCGCGGCTCACACCGGACCGGCCCGAGGTGTGCGCAGGCCTCTTCCGGGAAGTCGGGAGCAACCACTGGGGCGTCGACCTCGACTACGAGCCGGGGTACCTCCCGCTTGTCGAAGAGCTACTCATCGCCGCGCTCGAAGGCGACGAAGCCCAGAACAGCCCGCCGCTCTCCAGCGGGCTCGTGGCCGGGCTCGGATGCTTCCTGGGCGAGACCATCCGCCGCAACGTCAGCCCACCCGGTGTATGGCGCCCACACCAGGAGTGGGGAGAAGGACCCATCGTCGAGATAGGGGAGTTCGTACTCGATCCCGTCGGCAAAGCCAGGGCTTTCCTCGAATACGGACCCGAGGAGTCCCTGGCTTTCTACGCCGAGTATGTACTCGAACAGTGGGACGGGGGATGAGAAGCCCCGCGAGGCTTAGGCGTAACGGCTGCGGAGCTGACGGATTATGTTAGAGGAGTCGACGAGCACCTCGTCGCCGATGGTGAGGATCGGGATCGCCCGCTGTCCCGAGAGCCGGATGACCTCCTCGCGCATGTCCGCGTCGGCGTCGACGGTCTCATACTCGAGCCCGAGCCGCTCGAGCTCGTTCTTTACCCGTCTGCAGAAAGGGCAGTAGTCGCCCGTGTAAAGTCTTATGCCTGTCTTCTGTAGGGTAGCATCCATAGCACACCTCCCGATATTAGATAGATCTGATCTCTCGAATATATCATACCAGGAGCGGCTGGATCTCACGCCGCATCGGGCTCTTTGTCCGCCTACCGGAGGGCCCCTTCGTACTCGCCGGGGTCGTAGATCAGGGGGTAGCTCTCGTCGAGGGTGTCGCTTGCGGTGACCTCGCCGACGACCAGAGTGTGGTCGCCCGCGCGGGCCCTGTCAATGACCTTGCAGTCGAGGTAGGCCAGGCAGTCTAGAAGGAAAGGCGAGCCCCCAGGCGTTAGGCCGTAGGGGATGCCCTGGAGCTTGTCGTGGTACTCGCCGCTCGTGTCCGCGAAGTGGGTCGCAACGTCTACCTGATCCTCGCGTAGGACGCTAAGGGCGAAGGTCTCGCTCTCGAGGGTGATGTCGTGTGTGTAACGGTCGCTCCTGACGGCGACCGCCAGGCATGGCGGACGTTCGGAGGTCTGCATCACCCAAGACGCCGTCATAGCGTTGGACTGGCGGCCGCGGCGCGTTCCCATCACGTAGACCCCGTGGGTCAGGTGACGCAGGGCCGCCGGTATGGAGTCGCGGTCTTGGAGGTCCCTGTCCAATCCTCTCCTTCCGGTACGGACAGAGGTATTTTATCAGGAGCGGGTATACTGCGGACCATGTCATTCTCCGGACGGCCAGCCTCGTGAGCCTGAGCGGTTCCCTGATCTGGCTCGGCATCCTGCAAGCCGTGATCTACCTCCTCTTTATCCGGGCAATAGACCTCTACGAGCGGGAGCCGCTACGCTACGTGATACCTGTTTTCGTGTGGGGGTTCACCGTGGCTACGACGGTCTCACTAGTCTTCAACACGCTCTTCCAGCTCACGCTCAGCTCCGTGACGAGCGTGAAGACCGCCAGCTTTTTCACCGCTGTAGTCGAGGCGCCCGTAGTCGAAGAGTGCTCCAAGGGTGCCGCTCTGCTCTTGATCTTCTTTATCGCCTATCTCGCGCGCCGTAGGAGCGGTTTGGTCGAGTTCGCCGGTGTGATGGACGGTATCGTCTACGGTTCGGCAGTCGGTTTCGGCTTCGCCATCGCTGAAGATCTGCTCTACGGTCTACAGTTCGGTCCTGAGACGTTCATCGTTCGCAGGATCTTCGGTGGTTTCGCCCACGCGTCTTTCACCTCGCTTACGGGGATCGGTATCGGCCTCGTACCCTTGGTCAACAACAGAATGCTCAAGGGCATCCTGCCCGTGCTCGGTCTCCTCGGGGCGATAGTGTTGCACGCGGCTTTCAACTTTACGGCCACCGTGTTCGGCCCCATCGGCTACCTGGTGTTGTTCTGCGTAATCCTCGTCTACGTCGTGGTAATCATCGTGTGGCTCGCCGTCGAGCGACGCGCTATACGCGAAGAGCTTCGGGATGAGGTTCCGCAAGGGACGATCACCTCGCAAGAATACGCCATGCTCCCTAGCTACTTCCGAAGGACGGGCTACTATCTAGGACTGGTCTTTACGGGAAACCTAATGACTTGGTTCAGGGTCCGCAGACTGCACGCCACCGCCGTTGACCTGGCCCTCGCGAAACGCCTCGCCCGCCGAACTGGCAGTCCCGGCAGCATGGATCGCGTCAGATTGCTCCGCCGCAAAATCCTCGACTTGAGAGAGAAAGCGACCGTTCGGGCGGTCTTCTGAGCCGTCCGGCCTCGGGCATAATACTCGCCGGTGGCGCCAGCCGCAGGATGGGACGCGAGAAGCTCTCCCTGGAGGTCGAGGGGGTGCCCCTGATCGAACGTGTCAGAGACGTGCTCGCAGGCTGCTGCCAGGAAGTACTCGTGGTCGGAGATGGCGGTGCAAGGCTCGAAGGAGTCAGGTACGTCACCGGCGAGCGACCTGGCGGACTTGGCCCACTGGCCGGCATGGAGGCCGGCCTCGCCTCCGCACGCCACCCACTAACCTTCGTCGCAGCCGGTGACATGCCTTTCTTGACCCGGAGCATGGTGGATTATCTACTCAAACGTCTCGACAGGAGCAGAGTTGTGGCCGTGGTCCCGCGATACAGGGGCAGAACGCACCCGCTCTGTGCCGCCTACGCTAGGGCGCTGCTGCCACGTATAGAGACGGATCTCGACGGCGGGGCGCGGGCTGTGAAAGGGTTCCTGGAAGGGGTTGACGAGGTCGATTATGTCGAAGTGGAGTTACGGCGTTTCGGGGACCCCAGCCTTCTGCTGGTGAACGTCAACTCGCCCGGGGATCTTCAGCGGGCAAGACGCGGGCTCCGGCATTGAAGGGACCGTTTTCGGGTGGCATCCTCATGGAGCTAAGCGAACTACGGAGAGTGCTTGTGGGCCTGCCACCGGCCTCCGCCCCTGGTGAGGCCGGAGTGAGATCCCGGGTCGCTGTGGTTCTCGGAGCGCAGGTACTGCGTGGCGGGAGACCGAGTCCGACGCTCGAGGCCAGGGCGCGTCACGCAGGCGAGTTGTACGGCCGGGGACTGGCAGATCTCCTCGTACCGACAGGAGGCGAGGGCGAACATGCTCCCGGTGAGGCAGTCGTGATGGCGGGCATCCTGCGGGAGATGAGCGTGCCAGAGGCGGCAATCCTGCGGGAAGACACTGCCGGGAGCACCTGGGAGTCAGCAGTGAGGGTCGCTGAGATCGCACGCCGCAGAGGCATCAGTGAGGTCCTTGTGGTTACCGACCCGCTGCACTGCGTCAGGACGGTCGCGTCCTTCGGCAGGGTTGGACTGCTCGCTGTGGCGGAGCCGGTGTATAGTAGCCCGATGTGGCGCAAGAAGTGGTCTCGTAGGGGGCAGTTCGTCAGGGAAAGTGGGGCTCTGGTCTGGTACAGGATAAGGTACGGGGTAGGGGCGCTCTCCCGGCTGTAGCCGTCGGGGTGCTGGCCGTATCGGCGTCCGCAATCTTTATCCGGCTGGCCGAAGCCCCCGCCGTCGCCATAGCGTTCTGGAGGTGTGCCCTCGGGGCGGCCGTGCTCCTGCCGCCGGCACTCGTCAGGAAGGACAGTTTCCCGAGGGGCCGTGCCCTGTATGCGGGGATAGCCTCCGGTGTGGCACTCGGGGCCCATTTCGGGTTCTGGATCTCCTCGCTCGACTATACGAGCGTGGCTGCGAGCGTCGTCCTCGTATCCACCCAGCCTGTCTTCGTGGCTGTCCTCGCGTATTTGCTCTTCGGAGAGCGGACCACCCCGCTATCTTTCCTCGGCATCGTGGTCGCCATAGCGGGGACTGCGATTATCGCCTTCGACACGACCGTAGGGTCGGCCGCCACCCTAGGAAACGTCCTCGCGCTCGTCGGGGCCGTGACGGTGGCCGTGTACGTCCTGATCGGACGCTCTTCCCGTACGACCGGGGGCGTCGGCGTGCTCCCTTACTCCATAGTCGTGTACTCGGCGGCGGCGGCGACGTTGCTGCCCGTCGCCCTCGTCTTCGAGTTCCGTCTCTGGGGTTACTCGGGAGAGACATGGTTCTGGTTAGCGGCGATCACCGTAGGTCCGCAGCTCATGGGCCATACGGTCTTCAACTGGGCCCTGCGCTACATGCAGGCCTCTGTCATCTCTGGCACCATCCTGGCCGAACCCGTCGTCGCCGCACTTCTGGCCTGGCTCGTCCTCTCCGAGACGCCAGGTCTTCTGACGGTCGTCGGCGGCGCGATCGTGCTAGCAGGGCTGTATTTTCTCCTCAAGGGACGTTCGGTCGAGCCCGACCCCTAGCCGATGTGGGTTCTTCGATCACAGAGCGTTCCTGGGGGATGCTGTATCCTCACCAGTATGTACGGCTACCCAGGAAGAGTTTCGGGACCGATCAGGACGGGTTACTTGTACGGGCTCGCTGGTGTGCTCGTCGCGCTCGCCTCGGATCTGTATTTCCTGTTCGTAGATCCCGCCGATACACCTGGTTGGGTCCTCGCCGCAATAGCCCAGTACAGGACGCGGCTGGCCCTCGCTCTGTTCCTGTTCCTGGCCATACTGGCTGCCCTCAGGGTGCGCCCCACGCGCCTCGACCCCGGGGTGCCCTACCGGTCGCTGCTTCTGCGCGACGGCGCCCTGGCCGCGACGGTGGTTGCCGTCATGGTGGGAATCACACTATTCCTGACGACCGCCTTGCAGGCGACGTTGCTCGCCGGGACCGCCCACGATTACGCTGGGCAGGCAGCCCCGAAAATCGTCTCCTACGTCAACGAGGTCCGTATTGAGATCCGGCAGGAACGCAAAGCGCGCGGGGCGTCTCCCGAGAAGGTCAGGGACCTCCCGCCACCGGCGCAGGTGGGAGTGGTAGAGGCGACCCTGCAACCGCCCTCCATAAGGGATCTAGGCCGCTCTATGGCCAACTTCGTCCTGCGCGCCGTCCTCCTCGGTACGTTGGGCGGGCTGGTCGGGGCGCTCCGAGGTCGTCCTACGCTCTCGGATGATGAGAAGCCCCGCAGGGCCCCTCGCAGGGAATGAGTCGGGAGAGAGGAGGACAGGTCGTCGCGGCGCTGCTCATGGACGCCGTGCTCGGCGAGCCTCCAGAAGCCATACACCCGACAGTGTTGATGGGGCGTGTGGTCTCGGCTTTCGAGAAGGGGGCATTGAGGCTAAAGAGCCCGAGATCCAGGCGCCTCGCGGGCATCGTGCTCGCCCTCTCCTTGCCGACGCTTGTGTTCGTCTCGACACAGAAGGTCCTCCGCATCGCGCCCCGCAAACCAAGGTGGATGATCGGGACGGCCTTGATCTCCACCACGCTCTCTATGCGCGGCCTCGGTGAGGCCGCGGGGAACGTGGAGACCGGGCTGCGCGACGGAGGGCTCGAAAGAGCACGAACGCGGGTGGGTCACTTCGTCGGGCGCGACACGGGCGACCTGTCTGAATCCGAGATCTGCAGGGCCGCTGTGGAATCGGTCGCGGAGAATACGAGCGACGGTGTCGTGGCCCCGATGCTCTACGGCGTCCTCTTCGGCGCCCCAGGCGCGCTGGCGTACAAGGCCGTGAACACCCTTGACTCGATGTTGGGTTACCGGCAACCTCCCTACGAGGACCTCGGATGGGGCCCTGCCCGCCTGGACGACCTCGCCAATCTGGCGCCGTCGAGGCTTACGATGGTCTCTACCGCGGCCATCTCGGGGCGGCCTCTTCGAACGCTCCTGACCGCAGTTCGCTACGGCCCACTCACAGCCAGCCCCAACGCAGGCATGGCCGAGGCCGCCTTCGCCGGTGCCCTCGATGTCAGGCTCGGTGGCGCCAACGCGTACGGAGGGGTGGTGCGAAAAGGACCGATACTCGGCGATGGAAGTCTCCCAGTACATGATGATATAAGGCGCGCTGTTGATCTCATGCATCGCACCTGCGTGTTGGTCGGCATTCTGGTATTCCTGGCGGAGAGGTTTGGTCGTGGTTAGAGGCTGGGCAGAGCACCCCGGCTACCGCCACCACGGCGCCCACGGCGACCTCGTCTCGCGGTCCCTCGACTTCCGCGTCGGGGAGCTACTCGACTTCAGCCAGAACATAAACCCTCTCGGTGCGCCGCGTGACGCCCTGAGAGCAGCCCGACGGGCCCTCGACGAAGAATCAAGCCGCTATCCCGACCTGGAATATACCGGGTTGCGCGAGGCGCTGGCCGCCTACCTCGGCGTCGGTGCCGGGATGATCGTTCCGACCAATGGCGGGGCCGAGGCGCTGTTCCTCGCAGCCAGGGCGGCAGGAACGGGTGGAAGGGCGCTTGTGCTCGAGCCAACCTTCTCGGAGTATGCTGCGGCGGCGCGGGCCTCGGGCGCGGAGTCCGTCCGCAGGGTGGCCCGGCGGCACGAGGAGGGTTTCAGGTGGGATCCCACATCGCTCGAAGACCTGGAAGGGATCTCTGCTGTGTTCCTGTGTAACCCGAACAACCCTACGGGCGACTCGCTCGGCTGCGGCGAAGTCCTCGAAGTGGCCGCGCGCGTAAAGGAGGCCGGCGCCGTTCTCGTCGTCGACGAGGCCTTCGCCGACTTCGTTCCGGGGATCAGCGTCACAGCGATGGTCGACAGGGGACTCTGGGTCGCGCGGTCTCTCACCAAGTTCTTCGCGATCCCTGGTCTGCGACTCGGCTGTCTCGTCTGCGACGATGCCGGACGCGTCCAGGCGTTCCAGCCTTCCTGGCCGGTGAACGCCGTCGCCGCCGCCGCGGGGATCGCCGCCGTCAGGGACCGGCGCTTCGCCGAAGCCTCGGTAGCCGAGGTGGCCCGCCTGCGCAATGACCTCTTCGGGGCCCTGGATGCACTCTCCGGCCTACAACCATTTCCCGGAGCCGCGAACTTCCTGCTCGTCCGCGGGCCTGATGGACTACCAGGGCGACTCGCCAGGCGGGGGGTGCTCGTGCGGGGTTGCGGCCCCTTCGTTGGGCTCGGGCCCGAGTATTTCCGTGTCGCGGTCAGGGGTGCTGAGGAGAACGGGCGGCTAGTCGCGGCGATCGTGGAGGAGCTGTAGCCATTCGCGCCCTCATACTCGGCGGCGCCCGCAGCGGCAAGAGCGCCTTCGCCGAGCGGCTGGCCTTCTCACTCGGAGGAGAGCGTGTCCTGTACGTGGCGACGGCCCTGGTTGAGGGGGACGAGGACCTGCGGCGGCGCGTCAGGCTCCACAGGGAGCGCAGACCTCGTGGGTGGGGTACGCTGGAGATCGGGGACCTCGACGAAGTCCCTACCGCGGCGGAGATCTGGGAAGCGGTCCTGCTCGATGCCCTCACGTTGTGGGTTTCGGCCAGGGAGGAGCGAGCGCCCGCCGAGTTTGACCGGTTCCTGGCCAGGGCCGGGGACCTCAGCGTGCCGTTTTTTCTGGTGAGCGATGAGGTCGGGCTCGGGGTCGTGCCGGAGAGTGAGGCAGGGAGGAGGTTCCGCGACGTACTCGGGCTGGTCAATCAGCGGGCGGCCGAGGCGGCTGAGGAGGTCCACTTCTGCGTGGCCGGGGTAGGCATAAGGATAAAGTAGTTGAAGGATCTACTCTCGTTTTTCACGGTTCTTCCCGTTCGCGGGGCGTCTCTGGAAGAGGCTGCGCGGGCGGCCCCCCTGTTGCCCCTCCTCGGCCTGGTGACGGGATTGCCCGGAGCCGTCGTGCTACTGGCGGCCAACGTAGTCTCTCCCGGTGTCGCCGCCACCCTGGCGCTCGGGGCCGTGCTCCTCGCTGCCGGACTGCACCACGCCGACGGTGTGCTCGACGTCGGTGACGCCCTGATGGCCCACGGGGCGCCAGACCGGCGCCGCGAGGTACTCGCAGACACCCGCGTAGGCATCGGTGGTCTCGGGGCGCTCTTCCTGGTCTACGCACCCACCATTGGCGCACTCGCCGCGCTTTGCGCCGCCTCTCCCGGCCGTGCGGCGCTCGCTTTGTTCGCCGGCGAGGTCTCTGCCCGCTCCGCGATGCTCCTAACGCTTGCCTTCGGCGAGCCGGCGGACGCGCGTTCTTCCTCCGTTCCCTTTGTAAAGACGCTCTCCGGGCCGCGACGTACCGGTAGCATCGTCGTGGCGTTGCTCGCGCCGCTGCCATTTCTACTGGCGACGGGCGCCCTCGCGCCGCTCGCCATCCTGACGGCACCCCTAGTCACGCTGGGTGCTCTACGGATCGCCGCGTCGAAGTTTGGCGGGATCGGCGGCGACCTCGTAGGGGCGACCGGGGAGGCGTGTCGCGCCGTGTTGCTCGTCTTGCTCGCGGCAACGGTATAGCCCCGGCCCATACGAGCCGGGGCTGAAACCTGTAGTCGCAGCTGGTATGCGGGCGGTTCGCGAACCACCTCTACACTAAGATTCCAGATCGTCGCCGGGTTCCATCACGTGAACACTTACGCCCGGTGCGATGGTGGCCACATGCTCCTGAAACTTCTCCGGCGTGCCGGTGAAGATCGGCATGACTTCGGGACTGTAGTGCATCGGGACTACGTGGTTGACGCCGAGGAGTCGGGCGGCGTGGGCCGCCTCGAACGGGCCCATCGTGAGCCTGTCGCCGATAGGCAGGAGCGCCACGTCAGGACTGTAGAGCTCACCGATAAGTCGCATGTCGCCGAACACGGCGGTATCGCCGGCGTGGTAGAGCTTGAACCCGCTCTCGAACTCCAGCACGAACCCGAGCGGCTCGCCGCCGTAGATCATGCTCCCGTCGTCCAGTGCGATGGACGAGGAGTGGAAGGCGTGAGTGGCCGTCACTTTGATGCCGCCTACCTGGGCGCTACCGCCCTTCATGACAGGTACGGCCTTCTCGATTCCCTGACCTTGTAGGTAAGACATGATCTCGAAGTTGGAGACAGTCCCCGCGTCGGTCTGCGCCGCCAGTGACTCCACATCGTCGAAGTGGTCGAAGTGGCCGTGGGTTATCAGGATGGTGTCGAGCTCTCCGACCCGCTTCAGGTCCTCCGGAGTATGGGGGTTATTCGTGAGGAAAGGATCTATGATGATCTGCTCACCGCCCGGGGTCACAAACCTGAACGTCGAGTGCCCGAGATAGGTGATCCTCGTTCCGCCTAGCATCTGTTCCACGATTACCCTCCGTAAGTTGACTGACTGTGACCCGAGGAAAGAACAAAGGGATGTATACCCACCTCACAATCCGGAGAAACGACCTGTACCTCAGTATAATCCTGCGGGCGCACCGACCGGGGTGCTGTGTCGAGACCACGAACCTCAGGGGGAACGTATGAGATCTACCCTTATCCTCGCGGTACTTGCGGGCTTGTGCGTGGCCGTCCAGACCAGCCTCACGGGGGCGGCCCAACGAACGCTCGGCCCCCTGGTCCTGGTCGCTATCTCGGGCCTCACGACCGGCGTACTCGCGCTCCTGATCTCGTTTGTGTTGGCGAAACCGGAGTTTACAGGCCGTGCGGTGGGTTACGCCGTGGCCTCAGGCCTCCTCGGGGCCGTGATCGTGGGCTCTATCGCCGTCGCAGCCGGGCAGGCCGGGGTGGCGCGCGCCCTCTCGCTCGTTATAGCCACCCAGCTGATCGTAGGCCTCGTCCTCGACGCCTTCGGGGTCTTCGGAGCCGGGGCCGATTTCAGCGTCCTCAAGGCGCTCGGAGTCGTCCTCATCATCGTCGGCGGCGCGCTGGTAGTCAGCTTCTAGAGCGGCTTGCTTCGCAAATCGCGCCTTCAGGCATCAGGAAGAACTGCCAATGGTGATCGTAGAGGTGTCACCTGAAAGCCGAAGCCTGTAACCTGTAGCCTATATGAGTTACCTGCCCATCGAAGACCACGGGATCATCGGGAACCTCTATACGGCGGCGCTCGTCGGTAAGGATGGCACGATAGATTGGCTGTGCCTTCCGGCCTTCGACTCTCCGAGCGTCTTCTGCTCCATCCTCGACGACGAGAAGGGCGGGCACTTTGCCCTGCGCCCTGTCGAGTACACCCGCAGCCAACAACTTTATCTGCCGGACACCAACGTGCTCCTGACCCGCTTCTTTTCGCCTGAGGGCCTGGCCGAGACCCTTGACTTCATGCCGATCATGACGCGCCAGGGTGAGCGTCACAGGCTCGTCCGCAACGTGCGGGTAATCAGGGGTAGGATGGACTTCAGCGTCGAGTGCCTTCCGGCCTTCGACTACGCCCGCCGCGGCCACTCGATCTCGGTCGGGAAGTCAGGGGCCGTGTTCTCGTCTGGGGAATACTGTCTCGGGCTGGCAACCGGCGTGCGGCTGGAGGAACGGACTAAGGGGGCTGCGGGGACGCGGTTCACGCTCGGTGCGGGCGAGAGGGCGACGTTCGTCCTGGCGCATCTTGCGGAGGGTGAGGGGCCAGGAGAGATCCTCTCGGACGTCGGGTTCGAGGAGTTGCTCCACAGCACCCTCGGATACTGGAGGCGCTGGCTCTCGAACAGCACCTATCAAGGGCGATGGCGGGAGATAGTCCACCGTTCCGCCCTCGTCCTCAAGCTCATGGTCTACGATCCGACGGGTGCGCTCGTCGCCTCCCCAACGATGGGCCTGCCCGAGAGGATCGGGGGTACGCGCAATTGGGACTACCGCTACACCTGGCTCAGGGACGCGGCGCTTGCGCTCTACGCCCTGATCTACGTCGGTTTCGAGGACGAAGCGCGACACTTCATGGGATGGCTCAGGGACCGCTGCCACGAGGACGTAGACGGCCTCCTGCAGCCGCTCTACGGCATAGACGGCCGCAAAGACATTACCGAGACGGAGCTCTCGCACCTCTCCGGGTACATGGACTCATCCCCTGTGAGACTAGGTAACGGCGCCTACAATCAGCGCCAGCACGACCTCTACGGGGCCGTGCTCGACGCAGCCTACCTCTACAACAAATATGGGGCCCCCCTGGACTACGACCTCTGGAAGAACCTCAGGAAGATCCTGAACTGGCTTAGCGAGAACTGGCGGGAGCCAGACGAGGGTATCTGGGAGGTGCGAGGAGGAAGACGCCAGTTCGTCTCCTCGAAGCTCCTGAGCTGGGTGGCCCTCGAGCGGGCTGGCAGGATCTCCCGCCAGCGCGGACTACCGGCGGGGGACGGACGCTGGATGGCCGAGCGCGATGCCATTTACGAAGAGATTATGGAGAAGGGTTGGAACCCCGAGAAGAACAGCTTCGTCCAATACTACGGCTCTGACGCCCTCGACGCCTCGCTGCTCATGATGCCGCTGGTCAAGTTCGTCGGCCCCACTGACCCGCGTTGGATCGCCACACTCGACCGTATCCAGCAGGAACTGGCCCACGACACGCTCGTGGACCGTTACCGGCCAGAGCACGCGGCCCCTGACGGCCTCGAGGGGGGAGAAGGCAGCTTCAGCCTGTGCTCTTTCTGGCTCGTCGAGTGCCTCACTCGGGCCGGTCGCCTCGATGAGGCGCGTCTCGCCCTGGAGAAGATGTTCTCCTACGCCAACCATCTGGGCCTCTACGCCGAGGAGATCGGGCATTCCGGTGAAGCCCTCGGCAACTTCCCGCAAGCCTTCACCCATCTGGCGCTCATCAGCGCCGCGGTACACTTGGATCGCGCGCTCGGAGCAAGCTGAACCCCCGTGCACGCTCCGCTATTCGAGGCCGTCCCGAACTTCAGCGAGGGGAAGGACGGCACGAAGATCTCACGCATCACAGAGGCCGTCCGCGCCGTTCCCGGCGCCCGTATCCTCGGCCTCCACTCCGATCCCGACCACAACAGGAGCGTCCTGACCTTCGCCGGAGAAGAGGACCCCGTGCTATCTGGCGCCCTCGCCCTGGCGAAGGCGTGCGCCACCGAACTCGACCTCGCCCTCCAGTCCGGCGAGCACCCAAGGATGGGCGTGCTCGACGTACTCCCCTTCGTGCCCCTCGAAGGCGCCACTATGGATGACGCCGTCAGGCTGGCCCATCGGGCCGGCGAGGGCCTGGGTTGCCTTGGATTTCCTGTCTACCTCTACGGTTCTGCCGCGACAAACCCACACCGTCAGGTCCTCCCCGACATCAGGCGTGGCGGCTACGACGGCGTCGCATCCCGCCTCGAAGACCCCCTGTGGAAGCCGGATTACGGTCCGAAAACGCTCGATCCGCACAGAGGGGCCGTCGCCATCGGGGCGCGTCCTTTCCTCGTTGCTTTCAACGCGTACCTGGATACAGGCGATGTCGAGGTCGCGCGAGCAGTGGCCAGACGGGTCAGGGAGAGTGGGGGTGGCCTTCCGGCCGTAAGGGCGCTCGGCTTCGGTATCGGCGGCAAAGCTCAGGTCTCGATGAACCTGACGGACCTCGAGCAGACCCCCATCCCCGTGGCCCTCGAAGCTGTTCGCTCGGCTGCGGCAGACCTCGGCGCCTCCGTGGAGTCGACCGAGCTCGTCGGCCTGGCTCCGCTGGAGGCTATCCTGCAGGCGGCCAGTTACTACCTCGGCTTGCGGGAGCTGAATGCCCATCACGTGCTCGAGTCGAGGCTCTATGGCCCGTCCGATTCTCGGAGCCTGTAGAGGCGTGCTGATCTACTTCGCAGGATCCCTATTCTCTGAGGCTGAGAGGCGCTTCAACCTCGGGCTTACACACATGCTCGAGTCTCTCGGCTTCGACGTCTTCCTCCCGCAACGCGACGGCGCTGAGCGCGACAGACAGCCATACGACACGATGATTCCCGAGGAGCGGCGCCACGCCATGTTCCGCCTCGACAGAACCAGGATCCTTGATTCAGACGTGTTCCTGTTCGTGCTCGACGGGCGCGTCCCTGACGAGGGGGCGTGCGTGGAGCTCGGGATCGCCTACTGCCAGAAGTACCTCCAGAACAACGAGAAGCTGCTCGTTGGGCTCCACACGGACACCAGGGCGTCCTTCATCGGCGGGAGACTGAACCCGATGGTGCGTGTCCCGCTAGACTATGTAGTCGACGACGTGGAGTCGCTACTTCGTTTACTCGCCGGACATGGCTCTGGCGCCGAAGATGGCACTGAATGACCCGGATAATAGTCAACGTAGTGCACTACCGGCATAGAGAGGAGCGGTGTGATGAACGGGCGTGAGATCATTGCGGCGGCGATCCAGATGTCCTCGACCCCGAATAAGGGGGAGAATCTCGACACGGCCGAACGGCTAATACGTTCGGCCGTGTCGTCGGGGGCCGGCCTGATAGCCTTGCCTGAGCTGTGGAACTGCCACGGCCTCGAGGACGTCTACAGGGAGAACGCCGAGTCGGTACCAGGGCCTACGACGGAGTTCCTCGGCGGCCTCGCGGGCGAGCTCGGGGTCTACCTACTGGGCGGTTCGATCCTCGAAGGAGGCCTCCAATCTAAGAAACTGCACAATACATCCACTTTCTTCGGGCCTGACGGCAGGATGTCGGCTGTTTACCGCAAGATACACCTCTTCGACGTGAAGGCCCCGGATCGCGCATACCTCGAGAGCAGGACCATCGCGGCCGGCACGGAGATCGTTACAGCGAAGGCAGGCGCCGCAACGATCGGGCTCTCCGTCTGCTACGACGTACGCTTCCCCGAGCTCTACCGCTTGCTGACGCTGCGCGGCGCCGAGGTACTCGCTGTCCCTGCCGCCTTTACGCTCCAGACGGGCAAGGATCATTGGGAGCTACTCTTGCGGGCGCGGGCCGTGGAGAACCAGGCCTATGTCGTCGCACCGGCCCAGTGGGGAAGGAAGGCCGACGGACGATGGACCTACGGACGCTCCATCATCGTCGACCCGTGGGGCACGGTGCTCGCCCAATGTCCCGACCGCGACGGGTTCGCGCTCGCCACCCTGGATCTCGACTATCTCGACCGCTTTCGGGAGGACTTTCCAGCTCTGAAGAACCGTCGCCCCGAGGCCTACGACTGGTAGGAGAGCCCGTCGCGACGCTGAGTGATGCGATTTACTCCCGTTATTCAGCCTTGCTTGATTGCAATTGCGGCAAGTCGTTGGATTGCCGACGGGACCGGATCGGTTTCGAGGTGCTGTCGTATCATCGTGGCACACTCCTCCGGGCTGAGCATAGAAGTATCGACTTCAAGGTCATATATGCCAGGGAGGTGGGCTTCCTGTTGCCACAAGCGCACAGGAGGTGGTACAGACGCGCCGGCCGGATGTTTGCCTGCGCTCCAGCCCGTGGTGCGACGGCGCTCCATGATGATCTCGATGGGACACTGAACGCCCACGAACAAGACCGGCAACCCGGTCAGTTGCCGAGCACAATCCGGAAGGATCCCGCGTGATTCGCTGTGTGCATCATGGTGTCCGACATCCACTACCACGTTCAGTCCGAGGCGGCTGTGTGCGGCGATGGCTTCATACATCGCGCGATACATGATTACAACAACCTGTTCCAGCTCTGGTCTTTCACCCCCTGGCCGTAGACCGATCCCAGGTAGGTAACGCTCGGGTGTCATCTGCATGAACCGATCGACCCCCAGGTTCATCCACACGCCATCGAAGGTGTCCTGGATCACGGCGACGATGCTCGATTTCCCGGATCGCGGCGCGCCGTTCAGAATAACGATCTGGCCCGGTACATGGGTCTGCGCCATGCTGTCTCCTCTCGCGCTGCACGTCGAAACCACCGCCCAAGAGGCTAACGGCTACTGCGCCGGATAGGTAGATTCCGTCGACATGCCGCCAACTCTCAACGCCTCGACCCGGACTGGTGTATTCGCGCTGTCCCGAGAAGCAAGCCCTTCAGTGGCATCAGAAATCGACGTAGTAGTCGAACGGGCGCGTATCCGGGCCTGCCGACGTGCGGAGGACGGCCCATTGGTGAGGATCGTCCACAGCCGAGGCCTCCTCGAGCGTCCAGCCCAGATTCTTCAGACAGAACGACGCTGCGCGCCTGGTCGAGGGCAGATGATAGTCATCGACGAACACGATCCCTCCCGCGCGTACGAGCCTACCGAGAAAGACGAGGTCGAGGAAGACCCCGTCGAAGCGGTGGTTGCCGTCGACGAACGCGAGGTGAAAGCTTTTGCCTTCGCTGAGAAATCGCGGCAGTGCGATCTGCGACTCCTCCGCGCGATGTTCCACCAGCTCCGCGACCCCAGCCTCCTCGAGAAACTGCAGACCACAGTTGGCGAACCTTGTGGCCTGGTGGGGGTCGAGGGCCACGTGTCGCGGCGTCTGACCGACGTTCCCAAGCAAGCCCTCGCAAACATGGAGCGCCGAGATGCCGTAGCCGAGGCCGATCTCGATCGTCCGCGTCGCCCCTTCCAGCGAGACCCACTCCCGCAGCGCCTCGCCTTCGGCGGCACTCACCGCTACCGGAAAGAGGCTATGGACCGTACCGTCGGAACGTGCGACGGCGTTGCCGTCGCGAACGAGACGCTCGATCACGCTGCGTACCCGTCGCGCCGACGAGCGTTGATCGTCGATCTGCCCAGAACCCATCACCTAACACCTTAGAACGTTTTGCCCACGCTGACAATGGATGCAGGCGGCCTATTCCTGAAACAAACCACCGGGCCGGCTTGTTGCGTACAAACCCAATAGAGATCGGCGAGGACGCCGTGGAGAGCACTACCCCCTGTCCAGGTGGTTCTGCGGTTACCGAGGCGGATGCCGGAGTGCGGTTTGATCAGCTAGCTCAGAACTCCCGCGTGGGAGGAAAATGTTTGGACAAGCAGTGAGAGGTGTGGAGGACGAGGAGTTGATGCGCCGGGTAGCGGAAGGAGACGACCGGGCGCTCTCCCTACTATACGACCGCTATTCGCGGCCTGTATACGCCACTGGCATCAGGGTACTTGGAGATGCCTCCCTGGCCGAGGAGCTGGTCCAGGATGCCTTCATGAATGTCTGGCGGGCGGCGGGAACTTTCGACCCTGGGCGGGCGAGTTTTGCGACCTGGCTCTATCGGATCACCCGCAACCGGGCTGTGGATCTCGATCGGAGGCGGCAGGTACGGCCTTTGTCCGCCGGCGAGGAGCCGCTCCTGAACGTGTCCGGCGGCCCCGAGCCCGAGGGAGGGGTGGATGGGTGGGACGTCGCCCGGGCGCTCTCGCGCATTCCCGATGAGCACCGTGAGGTGTTGACCCTTTCATACTTCGAGGGCCTCTCTCAGCGCGAGATTTCCCGCCGGACCGGCATCCCTTTGGGAACTATCAAGAGCCGGACTACGGTCGCCCTTAAGAGGCTCCACCGGAGCCTGGTAAATCCCGCAGCGGAGGAGTCTCAACGTGACTGAAGACCGCTTCGAGGAGCTCCTTGGCACCTACTTGCTCGGCGAGCTCTCCGTCGAAGAGGAGCGCGAGTTGGAGCGACATCTGGAGGGGTGTTCCGGATGTCGGGTTGAGCTCGCCCGCGCCCGCCAGGCCCACGATCTCCTCCGAGGGCTAGCCGCCGGCGGGCCACCAGTGGAGCTCAAGGACCGCGTGCTGGCACAGGCGAGAGGTGAGATTCCGGCACGTTCCCGGGGCGGATGGAGGCTCTGGGTTTCGGCGGCCGCGCTGCTGGCGATCGCTGTCCTTGGCGCCGGTCTCCTCTGGGCGATCACCCAAGGGTCTTCGGAAGGTATTCCGCTGACCGCCACAGTTCCTGCCTCAGAGGGCGGCGGCGAGGTCAGCGGGGAAGTGGAAGGGGGGAACCTTCAGATCGAACTGGTGGTGTGGGGCCTGCCCGAACTCCGAAAGGACGAATACTATGAGCTGTGGTACGCCAAGGAGGATGGCGGACGGATCAGCTGCGGCACCTTCCGCGCGCAGCCGGGAGGTCAGACCACCGTCAACCTCACGGCTCCTGTAGGCGCCACGTCGTATCCGAAGATCGAAGTGACCCGCGAGCCCGATGATGGCAACCCCGGCTCTAGTGGTGAGAAGGTGCTGGTCGGAGATCTTCGAAGTCTGTGAGCTGTCAGCTAGTCAGCCCGCGCCCGATCGGGCGCGGGCTGACTAGCTGACATGCTGACTTGCTTCGACGGGCGTGGAGACGCCGAGTACTCGTCCCGAACGGTGTTTGGCCTGCACGGCGACGTAAGGATCGGAGGTTTGCACCACCATGGCTGTCTCGAATCCGTCCCGGGGGATAGATCCCAGAGACTCTAGTTGGCCAGGGTCCTGGCCGGCGAGCACCTCCCAGGCGGCGATCTCAGTGGCCCCGTTCCAGCTGGCGTAGACCTCGAGCTCGTTATCGGAGGTCCGCTCCGCCACAACAGCGGGCTGATCCGGCGGTTGGCCGCTCCACGGAAAGCGGAAGGCCCTGTAGGACCTGTGTTCGGGCGACACCCTGAAATCGAAGAGCAGCTCCCCATCCTTTCTGAACTCCGAGATTGCCAGTCCTCTGCCCCACCCTACGAACACGTTACCGTTCGGTAGCACCTGCATGTTGCCGGCCGCATCGGCGTACTGCTTGTCTGGGTGGGTGTACTCGCGCGCCAGCGAGGCGTTCATCTGCTCCTCGTCGAGCTCCAATACGACTGCGCGGGACTCTTCTACCGCTTTGGGGGTGCCATTTTCGAAGACCAGGCTGCCGTTATCGAAGATGCTGATGGTGCCGTCGGGGAGGCGGCGGGCGTCGTGCTGGAAGGCGAATCGGGTGCCAGGGCCCATCTCGAAGTCGCTCTTCTTGCCGCCGAGGCGCCACATGACCTCGCCGCTGTTGCGGTCTACCTTATAGACGGTGGAGGTTTCGCGGGCAGAGACCAGCAGGTTGTTGTCGTGATCTACGTCTATGGAGTTGATGTGGAAGTAGTCGATACCAGGGTAGTGATCCTCTGACGGTGTGACGTAGGTCTCCTCCAGGCCAACATGGTCGAGGCTGCGCCATTCGAAGAGCACCTCTCCGGTCTCGATGTCCAACTCCTGGACGACCCCTTGCCACGCTACGCTGTTCTTGGGGCCGCCGACAGGGGAGAGGTCCTGAGGCACCGCCTTGTAGATCGTGATCAGTGCGGTGTCCTGCGGGCTGATGAGGAACTCGTGGTGGTCCCCGTTGTAGCCGTTGGCGGCCCCGAACCGGGCTATCTCACGGTAGGAGCCGTCGAAGATCACATACTCACCTGGTGTTTGCCCCCAGGTAAGTACATCTCTGCTCTGGTAGGTCTGTGTCTCGAAGTTCATCGTGCGTCCATACGGGCCCTGCAAAGGATGGAACCACACCACCTCACCGCGATCGTCGATGATCATCGAGCCGCCCTTCCCGGCGCCGCCCTTCTCCGGGGCGAGGAAAATGTAGCCGGCGGCGGTGTCGTCGTGCGCCTCTGTGGCTACCTCGACGGCGGGTGGGCTGAGGTCGGGGCGCGAGCGGAAGGCCCACACGCCTCCCGCAGGCGGGAATGCAACGCCCGGCAAGGGCCTGATCTTTGGTGTGCCCGAGGAGGCGACCTTCGAGGATCGCTCGGGCGGTTCGCAGCCAACCGTGTTTGACAGCGCGAAGTACGTGACGCCGGCGCCCGCCGCTGCGAGAAACCGGCGTCGCGTGAACCTAGCGCCCATCGCAGAGATCCCTCACTGGGCGTGTCCCGCCGAAGGAGTGGTCTGTGAGGGTCGGGAACGCTCCGTCCCGCCCATGATTTCCTCGTGGCGTTCGACTCGCTCCTCCGACCTGTGTGGGGTCATTCACAGCTTGAGTTCATGAAGATGGCGTCCGGCGCGCCAGGATGTATGGTGTTCACTTCCTTCAACGAGGTCCTCCCAGGGTAGCTCTCTGCTCGATACCCAGTGTGCACCATGCGAAATCTCGACGCATCCTCATAGCGTGGAAAGGCCACGGTTACCATCACGTGAGGTCTATGTCGTAGAGGCTATGCTCGATGGCGGCTCGACGATCGGGTTCGGTTCACCGATCTCGACCATGCGGGCGATCAGATGACGCTTCAAGGTGTCGGCGACATCTCTGTGCGACCTGAGACCGGTGAGGTTGTGCAGTTCGTAAGGATCGCTCTCCAGGTCGTATAGGCCGTCCTCGACGTAGCGTTCGGCAAAGGGATCTTCTTTGGGGTCAGCTTCTGGGGCGACGACGCAATACTTCCAGCGGCGAGTGCGGATCGCGCGTCCGACCTGCGATTCGCTTATCTGGACGAAGACCTCCTCAGGCCACCCTTCTCGTTCGCCCTCGAGCAACGGCAGGACCGAGCGTCCCTGCATCTCGTCGGGGACGGGCAGACCGGCGGCATCGAGGAGCGTAGGGGGTAGGTCCAGGAGGCTGACGAGCTGCTCTACGCGTCCTGCGCCCTCGAAGCCCGGCCCTAGGAGCACGATCGGCACGCGGATCGAGCTCTCGTGCGGAGAGCGCTTGTATTCGTCGTTTCGCGTCTTGAAGTGGTTGCCGTGGTCAGACGCGAACACGAAGACGGTATTCTCGCGGAGGCCGAGGCTCTCGAGCGCCTCCAGTAGTCGTCCGAAGGCCTCGTCTATGCGTTTGATCTGTCCGCAGTAACCCGCGAGGTGCTCGGGCGCCGAACCGCCCAACTCCGCCAGATCCGGCGGCATCCAACGCCCGGCGTACCGTTCGGCGTAGCCGGCGGGCGCAGGGTAGCTGTCGGTCTGGTTCTGGTGGTGAGGCTCGAGCAGCGACAAGAACAGGAAGAATGGACGGTCCTGGTGCGAATCTACATAACGGATCGCCGCGTCCGTGAGCGCATCCACCCTGTAGCCCGGCAGTCGCACGGGTTCATCGTCTTCGTCGTAGACGACCGTGCGGTAAGCCTCGGAAGTAAACTCGATGACGTTGGATGCGAGCCAGTACTGGTACCCGCCGCGTTCGGCTTCGGGAACCGGTTCTGCGCCGGCCAGGTGCCACTTGCCGATGTACCCCGTGTCGTAGTCCGCGTTGCGGAAATTGTGGGCTAGCGTCGTGGCCTCCCGCGGCAGGGGGATGCCGTTTCTGTAGCAGCCGGTCGTGGTCGCGTAGAGTCCCGTCTGCAGGCACGAGCGCGCGGGACCACACAGGGGTTGCGGCGTAAAGGAGTTGAACAGGTGCGTCCCACTCTTGGCCGCGCGGTCTAGGTTCGGGGTCAGGTCGAGAGGGTTGCCGTGCAGTCCGATGGTGTCCCACCGCTGCTGGTCGGTGAAGAAGACGATCACGTTCGGACGCTTCGAAGTAGGATTCGTATGGCCTCCTCCAAGGCATCAGGTTTCAGGCGTCAGTACAAGTGTATGCGAATCCTATCTCCTTTGTCGCCGACTGCATAGTGGGTATAGCTTGGCCCTCTCTCACGTTACCGGACTCTTACCGGGTTGTTGCCCTCCTGTAACCAAAAGGCGAGGTAGAACGTGTAGCCTCATGGTGATGCAGGAAATCGGTGACAAACAGAAAGTAGATTTCGAGGGCGGTCGATACGCTAGTACCGAGGAGGAGCTTTACAAGAAGGCTATCGCCCTCCTCGAGAAGTGCAAGATCGCAGCCCAGCCCTCGGGCCAGAAGACCCTGGCGTCGGAGTCCTCCACCGCCGAAACCTCGCCAATAACCGCGTAACGTCCACGCAGAACCGGGAGAACCCGCACGGCTTTACGCACGAGGCGCCATCAGCATTTCAGCCCAAAACAAACAACAAGCTGAAGTGCTGACAAGCGGAGGCGAATCCGGAGCGTGCTGACTTGCTTGCATGCCTCTTTGCAAACCCCTCTAATGAAGGAACATCCCGAGGAGCGCAAGCAGGCCGATCGATACGGCTACGGGGGCGACCGAGGCCCGCAGAATGTCGCCCTCCCTGCCGAGCAGGCCCGTAGCCGTGGCCGCGAGGACCATCCGCTGCGGGGCGAGCATGCTGGCGTGACTGCCCGCGACGTTCTGCACCGCAGCCGTGAGCACCTCCGATATGTGGAGTCCCCGCGCAGCTTCGACCTGAAGCGGCATGAACAATGCGTTCGAGGCCGCGTTGGAGCCGGTGAGAGCGCCGCCAAGGGCAGCGAGCACAGGCGAGACCGCGGGAAAGTAGACACCAAGGGCTTCTGCGCCTCCGGCGAGTAACCCGGCTGCACCGCTCTCTGCCACCACCTCTCCAGCCAGAACGAAAGTAAGGACGGCCCCTGCAGTCGGAAGCCACTGCCTCACGGTTCTTCGGGTTGCGGCACCGGCCTCCTCTCCACCGAGGCCCAACAGCAGCGCCGCGAACACCCCGGAAACAAGCAATGGAAGGCCCGGACCATCGAAGACGGGACCGAGCTTTTCGATGACCGAGCGCAGCCCCCCGATGCCGTTCGCCGCCGCGAGCAGCGCGAGAAGGAACGCGTAAGGGACGAGCGCGCGTACGGGAACCCCGGAGAGGCGGTGACGCCTACGCGCCAGGAAGACCGCCGTGGCGGCGAGTCCTCCGACGGCACCAGAGAGCTCAGGGACCAGGTACAGGCTCGTCACAATGGTCCCCGCGCCTGCGACCAGCCCGAGCACCATCGCCTCTGCGCCACGTCGGCGTACACCCGTCCACCCGCCCGCGAGCGCGACGGCGGCGACGCCGTAGACGGGGAAGAGGGGGAGGCTCAAGAATGCGCTCGCGTCGGAGAGCGTCCCGAAGTCCATCCCCGCGAGGTCGGCCCCGATCACGGTCCCAACACCAAGCGCGCCCCACGGCACGGCGCACTGGCCCCAGCTCGCAAGCACCGCGGCCCATAGCGGTGTGAACCCCGCTGCTAAAAGGATCGGGGCGCTTATGACCACGGCCACCCCGAATCCCGTAACGGACTCGAAGAAAGGCGCCACCCCTACCACAACCCCTGCCGCAAGCGCCACACGGTCAGGCTCCAATCTCCCGAGAAACCGCGACACAGACTCCACCGCCCCTGCGGCCGAGAGCAGGTTGTAGAGCAATAACCCCCCGAACAGCACGTAAAGCACCTGGGCCGACGTCCCGAGTCCCCCGAGCAATGCCCCAGGCACCGCAGTCGCCTCCAACCCCGGCCACACCACAGCCCCCGACACCGCCGTCGCCAGCGACGCAGCACCAGCCCTCGACGCAGGCCACCCCAGGCCTGCTAACCCCACAGCGGCGACGGCGAAAGGTAAAGCCGAGACCAAAACCCCCAACGAATCTACCATGATAGAATAACTTCTACCAAATGAACTATACGACTGCAACCGGGGGTTCTACGATGGTCGCCGCGGTCTCCTCCGGTCGGTTGGGGGCCCGTGTAAAGGAGTTACGCCGGGGGAGAGGTCTGACGTTGGAGGAGCTGGCCGAGCGTTCCGGGGTTAGCAGGGCCATGATCTCGAAGCTCGAGCGCGGGGAGAAGAACCCAACTTTGGTGGTCGCCGCGAAGCTTGCTGAGGGGCTTGGTGTGACGCTCTCGCAGCTTGCCGGCATGGAGGAGCGGCGCGAGGTCGTCGTCGTGCCCAGAGAGAGGCGCATGGTCATGCGCGACCCCGAGACGGGTTTCGAGCGTCAGTTGCTCTCGCCGAACTTCGTCGGGAGGGGCGTCGAGTTCATCCGCAACGAGATCCCCGAAGGCTCCACTTCGGGCGAGTTTCCGCCGCACCGCAGGGGCGTCGAGGAGCACATCGTCGTCGAGCAGGGGCGTTTGAAGGCGACACTTGGCGGTGAGGAGTATCTGCTTGAGGAGGGCGATGCGGTGTACTTCGAGGCTGACATGCCGCACCGCTTCGACAATGCAGGCGAGGGGGCATGTAGCTACTACCTGGTGATCAGCTCGCGCGGGACGTGACCCTTGCACAGCGGGTGGGTGTGTCCGAAGTGTTATCTGTGAGATGGCCGGTTACGAGAGTGTCGCGGAGTCCCCAGGAGCGATATGCAGGGGTGTCGACCCATCCCGAACCGCGCATTCGGCTACGAGAAAATACGAAATGCTGAAAGCGCCCGAAAGGGCGCGTGCTGAAATGCTATGACGCTTCGACTAGCCCGGACTTCCGCAGACGGGCCTCCTGGCCGGCGCGGTGGCCGCGGTAGTAGTCGAGGCGGTCTGAGGGGTCTTCCCATTTGGCCAGACGGACGTTGTTGGTGAACCAGTCCGGATCTCCGTAACGGCCGTCGAGCCAGCCACACCAGTACGCCTCGGTGTGGTCTGGGGACTTCCAGGACACAGGGGCGGAGATGGGGGTGACCTCCGATCCGCAGGCCGGACATCGGTACACGCTGTCGGGAAGGCGTCTCATCTCAGGGTGACCGCACTCGCAAGCGTGGTCACCGGCCGCGTCGGGGAGTGAGATTATCCGGTTGAGCGTCTCCAGGAGCGCCCCGCCGAGGACCCCACCGCACTCCTCACACCTGAGGGAGTTGCGGCCGAAGGCGCAGAGCTCGGCCTCCGAGCAGAAGGGGCAGGTCAGGGTTCTGGCTCCGCCGTCCGAATTGTCCATGCCGCCTCCCTTCTTGTCGCGTTGAGCACACCACTATCATGGACCAGTGGATACAATCCCACATCACCCAAATGGGTGATTTATGACTAGCTAGTTTGGCCTACGCGGCGAGGAGGGGGCTTCAGAGTTCGAAGTCGCCGGTGCGCAGCTGGTCCAGGACGCGCTGACGCACGGCGCCGATATCGGGCGGGGAGGAGTACAGGTCCTTTAGGGGGCTCAGGACGTCGGTCGCGCCCTCAGGAGCTGGGGTGGTCTGTGGCAGGATCTTGCGCTCGCCACCGTCCAATTCCAGGAGGCGTTTGCGCCCGCCGCGCTTGCCGCGTTTCGAGCGGTCTTCGCCGTCTACCTCCACTATGTCGAGAGAGTAGTCGATCATGGGGGCGTCCGCGATAGCGCCGCCGACACCGTAAGCGTCGCAGATCGGGTTCAGGTGGAGAATGTACTCCACGTCGATGCCGCCTGAGGCGAAGATCTTCACGTGCTCGAAGCCGTTGCGGTCCAGCTCCCAGCGGACCTCACGCATGAGGTCCAAAAAATCGCCGCGGCGGTTGCCCGGCGTGTCCATCCGGATCGCTGAGATCGAATCCGGTATGGCCCCGGCGGCGAGTAGTGCGCCGAACTTCTCGTCGTCGAAGGTATCTATGATTATGGTGCGCTGCACTTCCGGTTCCATCACCTCGTCGAAAGCATTGGCCGCTTCGGCGGTCGAGCCGAGGATCAGGACGAGGGCGTGGGGAGTCGTCCCCGTGGCCGGGATGCCGAGGCGTTCGACGGCAAGGTCTACGGCGACCAGATCGCAGCCTCCGAGGTAGGCTGCGCGTTCGATCATGGGGGTGACGGCAGGGTGCATCCTGCGCGCGCCGAAGGAGATCACAGGCCTCTCACCGGCGGCGAGGCGGCAGCGGGCCGCCCCTGTGGCCACGCCAGAGGCCTGGCAGAGCAGGCCGAGTATCGCCGTCTCGTGCTCGCCGAAAGCGCCGTAGGGGCCAGAGAGCGTCAGGATCGGCTCCTGGGGACGGCAGATCGTACCTTCGGGCACGGCCCGCGCATCGACGTCGACGCCGTCGAGAAGGTAGGCGACTTCGTCGAGGCCTGCGACCACGAACCATTCGTCAGGGTCTGAGGTCTTGTAGGCGAGCTCGGCGTGCACGGGGGTGTCCTCGAGGCCGCGGGCACGCAGGATCTCCATCGTCCTGTGGAAGTAGGAGTCTGCAACGTCGGCGTTCAGGATCTCCGCGTCCGTGGCCGAGTTGAACCTCCTGCTACCAATGCCCTTACTCTCCTCTCGCAAGATGCCAACCCTTTCCGCTAGAGTGCTTACTGGCGTATCATAGCCAATTAGACTCCCTACAAGTCAATTCGCCATCGAATATCTCACTTTGCAGGAAAAAGTAAAGAGCCGAGTTACAAGCTGGACCCTTCGCGCACCAACATGCAGATTGACTTCCACCCATGACACCTACTTTTTGGCAGAACGCCTTGCTAGCCCGAACTTCATTCCTGTGGGTAGAGTGGAAGTTCTTCTCCGTAGGGGATCTATCCCATGTTCGGAACTCCGCCTCTGCGCTGCTCACAAGACCATCCTCGTAACGTTTGTCGTAACGCTTGGAAGACGGTAGTGGTGTAGTGTGGTGGTGTGACGGAACGGGCGAGAGAGTCGGTGGCATGAGCGGTCGCACTGGCGGCTGGTTTGCGTGGAGTGTGTGGGCGTTGATCGTGCCGATTTCGATGCTCACACTGTTTTTTGCATCACTCAACGAGCCCGCATCCTCCTTGTGGGGCGAGGCACTACTCCCTGTCTTGATTCTCGCGTTCTCTACGGTTGGCGCCCTGGTCGCCTCGTACCGTCCCGAGAACGCGATCGGCTGGCTCTTTCTCTCTGGAGCCTTCGTTTGGATTGTGGGAGAGTTCACGCTGGAATACGGCGTCTACGCGCTGATCACCGACCCTGGTGCGCTACCTGCCGGGGTGTGGGCTGCGTGGTTCGGCGCGTGGGCGCGCGGGCTCGGATGGTTCCTTCTCGTTTCGTTCTTACTCTTGTTGTTCCCTACGGGGAGGCTGCCCTCCCCACGTTGGCGTCCGCTCTTATGGGGGACTGCGGGCTCCGTCGTGCTTTTCACGCTGGCGTCCTGGCTATCTCCGGAGACCAACGATCTCAGGCTAACGTCCGTCCGCAACCCGTTGGGGTTGGAGTCCGAGATCATGGGCCTGCTCTACGAGCTCTTCAACTACACGTTCCCGGTGCTGATCGTGGCGAGTGGGGCGGCTGTGATCGTACGTTTCCGCCGGTCGAGGGGCGACGAACGCCAGCAACTGAAGTGGTTCGTGTACGCCGTCGGCGTCATGATCGTCGTGTTCGTGATCTGGTTCTCCTTCGCTTTGACGGGGCTCGTGCCGGCCAGTTCGCTGATGTATGAGCTCCCCCTCATAGGGCTTCCCGTCGCGACGGGTATCGCGATCCTCAAGTATCGCCTCTACGACATAGACTTTATCGTGAACCGCACCCTCGTCTACGGCTCGCTGACGCTTGTGCTGGCGCTGATGTACTTCGGTGGAATCGTTTTACTGCAGCGGCTCTTCGTAGCACTCACTGGCCAGCAGTCTACCCTTGCGGTCGTGGCTTCCACCCTCTTGATAGCGGCGATGTTCAACCCCTTGAGGCGGCGTATCCAGTCCTTCATAGATAGGCGCTTCTATCGCAACAAGTACGACGCAAGGAACACCCTCGAAGCCTTCTCTGCACAGTTGCGCGAGGAAACAGATCTGGACGCACTCAGCGGCGACCTGGTAGGTGTGGTAAAGGAGACGATGCAGCCAGCCCACGTCTCGCTGTGGTTGCGCCCTGATGAGGCTCCGACGGACGAGCAAGCCGGCTAGCCTTATCGACCCGAGTGCATGGAAGGTGGATTCCCTGAAGTTGGGCTTCTCGTAAGCTGATTTCTCGGAAGTAGTAGCCCCAGCCTCACAGATTTGTTACCTTGTGTCCAAACGCTCCGGTGGGGAGCGTGTAGGGGATGCACAGGAGTAGGCATGCGACGAGTAGTGCTTGTGCTGGCGACAATGGCTCTAGCCAGCCGGTCGCGCCCGTCTTCGAGGGGAAAAGGTCAGGGCGCTGCGCGGCGTGTTCACCCCCGAGACGCTGAGGAAGATGGGGGAGGCGATGGAGGCGGCGGGGGAGGCAAGCTCAACGTCACCGACAACTCCACGTCCGACTTCAGTCCTTCCTACTCGCCTTCGGGTAAGCGCATAGCCTATGCCAACTACGCCGGACCCGGAACCGACGATGAGATCTATACGATCGCACCCGACGGGGGTGGTAGGAAGCCAGTCACCGACAACTCTACAAGCGACCAAGATCCTTACTGGGGGAGTCAATAGCGATTCCTCCCTCCGGGTGGCACCGGAGGAGTGAGTGAGTTTCGCAGAGCACAGAGTTCGGGAGCCCGGAGGCGCCATCGCGCGTCATCCGGGCTCCTTTTTGTTCGAGGCCGCTCTGTCTCCTGCGGCCTCTCCTCATATATTGTTGGAATTGGCATTTTTCAGTCCTGGGCGGCACGACGCGGTAAAGACGGTGCATAATAGCCAATCATGGAGACTACAGGCAGTAACAGTACGTTCGCCGCCGCCGCGGGTACGCCTTACGCGGCCGAGGCCGCCGCCGAGACGTACAGGGCGGGGGGCAATGCCGCCGATGCGGCCGTGGCCGCATCGGCGGCCGTTGGCGTAACGGAGCCGCTGATGAGTTCGATCGGGGGCGGCGGGTTCGCCCTGGTCAGGGATTCTTCCGGCGGGGCTGAGCTTATCGACTACTACGACGCGATGCCTGGCAAGGGGCTCCCTGCCTCGGCCTTCGGGGCCGGTGGCAGCCCGCAGACGATCCTCCTCAAGTATGGGGCTGGAGTACGCTCCATCGTCGGGGGGGCATCGTCTGCCGTGCCAGGCTCCCTGCGGGGATGGGAGAAGCTCCTGGCGCGCCACGGCCGGCTCGGTATGAAGGAGGCTCTGGCCCCGGCGGTCAGGTTCGCGCGCGAAGGGTTCAGGTTGTGCAGGACCTCGGCACTCTGGTTCGGGGTCGCCGAGGAGGTACTGAGGCTCACCGACGAGACCCGCAAGCACTTCTACAATGGGGAGCGGGTGTATCTGGAAGGCGAAGAGGTGCGGTTCCCCGAGCTCGCCGATACGCTGGAGGCGATCGGGGAGGATGGGGCGGGGCTCTTCTACGAGGGGGGCCTGGCGCGCACGATCTCCTCCTACATGCTGAAGATGGGCGGCATCATAACCGAAGAGGACCTCGCCGGGTACGAGGCCGTCATCAGGGAGCCTATGAGCGTTCGGTACGGCGCGGGTGCCATGCATACCAACGGCCCGCCTTCCGCCGGGGGCCCGACGCTGGCCCAGATGCTCAAAGTCGTCTCCGCCTACAAGCTGGCAACCATGCCTGAGGCAGAGTACGTGAGGGTGATGACCGGGGCGATGAAGCTGGCGCTCGAAGATCGCGAGACGGCCTACCTCGACGGTGAAGAGAACGGCCGGGTCGCCGAGCGGCTGACAGGGGAGGAGTACGCGGCGGAGCAGCGGCGCAGGATCTTCTCCGGCTTCGGCTCGCCGCATACCACACATCTCTCGTGCGTGGACAGCGATGGCCTGGCCGTCTCGATCACGGCCAGCATGGGCTACGGGTCAGGGCTCGTAGTACCTGGCACGGGCATCCCGATGAACAACACTCTCGGCGAGCCAGAGCTAAACCCGAGAGGCTTCCACGCGCTCGCGCCGGGGGAGCGTTTGATCTCCAACATGAGCCCGACCGTCGTCTCCTCGGAGGAGGGCGGCATCATCGCGCTCGGGTCGCCTGGCGCCTCGCGCATACCCACGGCCATACTTCAGACGGTCATAAACGTGCTTGATTTCGGGATGACGCTGGAGGAGGCGGTACTGGCACCGCGTTTCCACGCGGAGGGGGATCTCTTCGCCTGCGAGGCCGGTGCCAGCACGGCTGACCTCGACAGCTACGAACGGGTCCTGACCTACGAGACACCGAACATGTTCTTCGGCGGCGTCAACGCAGTCAGACGCACACCGGAGGGACATTTCGAGGCGGCGGCCGATCCCCGTCGTTCGGGAGGGAGTGCCTTTGCCTGACAACGGGCGCCAGCCTGTCGGCATCTTCGGCGTGCCTATGGACCTAGGCCAGGACCGGCGAGGCGTGGATATGGGACCGAGCGCCATCCGTTACGCCCGCATCGAAGCATGCCTGGAAGATCTCGGCCACAGGGTTACCGACCTCGGCAATGCAGGAGTGCCCATCCCCGAGACCGTCGTGGCCGAGACGGAGGTCAAGCACCTCGCCGCCGTAAAGAGAGTCTGCGAAGAGGTCTCCGATAGGGCAGCAACCATAGTCTCCGAGGGGATGTTCCCGATCTTCCTCGGCGGGGATCACGCCATCGCCATCGGGACCGTCTCAGGGGTCGCGCGCTCCACATCGGGGGACCGGACGGGCGTGATCTGGGTCGACGCCCACGCTGACTTCAACACCCCAGAGACCTCGCCTTCCGGCAACATCCACGGAATGCCGCTGGCGGCCATAATGGGCCTCGGCCACCCCGACCTCGTCGGGATCGGCACTCCTGAGGCGAGCGTCAGTACCGAGGACGTCGTGATCATCGGCCTGCGCTCCGTGGATGTGGAGGAGAAGCGCCTGCTGCGCGAGGCCGGCGTAAGGGTCTACACGATGAAGGACATCGACGCCTACGGCGCGGCACGCGTCGTCCGAAGCGCCATCAAAGGCCTCTCACAAGTCGACAGAGTACACCTCTCATTCGATCTCGACGTCGTCGACCCCGAGATCGCCCCTGGCGTCGGCACCCCCGTCCGCGGAGGCCTCACCTACAGGGAGGCGCACCTCCTGATGGAACTGGTCAACGAAGCAGGAATAATCTCTTCACTCGACGTCGTCGAAGTCAACCCCATCCTCGACATCAAGAACGGCACAGCCACACTCGCAGTCGAGCTCGTCGAGAGCCTCATGGGACGCAGAATAATCGACCTACCACGATGAGCGCTGAATGAGTAGGGGCGGGTTTGAAACCCGCCCCTACTCAGCGTTTCCAGAATGCGGGGGATAGGAGTGCCAAGACGGTGAAGATCTCCAACCTCCCGAGGAGCATACAGGCGGTGAGTACAAAGCGGCCCAGAGGGTCGACGATCTCGTAGCTCTCCGCGGCACCGACCTGCCCCAGTCCCGGGCCTACGTCATTCAGGGTCGCCGCTACGGCGGTGGCGGCAGAGAGCGGCGTCAGCTCCCCTTGTAGGGCCACGATGAACGTCGCTATGCCGAATACCCCCATCCAGGCAGCGAAGAGGCCGAGGACTGCAATCCGCACGGTCTCCGGCACTACACGCCCGCCAATCTGGAGTGGTGTGACCGCGCGAGGGTGGATCATCCTGAAGACGTCCTGGAGGATCGTGCGGAAGATGATGAGGACGCGGATGACCTTGATCCCGCCCGCGGTCGAACCGGCGCATCCCCCGATGAACATGAGCAGGATCAGGGTGATCTTGGCGGCAGGGTCCCACCGGTCGAAGTCGGCCGTTACGAATCCGGTCGTGGTGATGATGCTGGACACCGCGAACGCCGAGTCCCTGAAAGCCCTGCCCCAGGAGGCCCCGTAGTCGTCTCCGAGGACGAGGGTCCCCCACACGAAGATCGAGGCCGCAGCGACGATCCCGAGGTAAGCCAGCAACTCTCTGTCTAGAAAAACATTGAACCTGCGCCTGGTGTAGAGGAGGTAGTAGAGCGAGAAAGATACGCCCGAGGCTACCATGAAAAAGCCTATGATCGCCTCTATGGCCAGCGACTCGTAGAAGCCTACCGACGCAGTCTTGTTGCTGAAGCCCCCCGTCGCGACGGTGCCGAACGTGTGGATGACGGCGTCGTAGAGCGGCATCTTCGCCAGTAGCAGAGCGACGATCTCGGCGATGGAGATCGCGAGGTAGATGATTATGAGGGCCTTGGCCGTGTCGGCGATCCGAGGCGTCAGGCGGGGCCCTGTGAGGCCCGACATCTCAGCGCCGATTAGACGCGCCGCACCGACCCCTAGCAGCGGCGCGACCGCGACGAAGAGGACCACGATCCCTATTCCCCCGAGCCAGTGGGTCATGCTCCGCCAGAATAGTATGGATGGGGTCTCGGCCTCGATGTCGGAGAGTAGGGTCGCCCCCGTGGTGGTGAACCCACTCATGGCCTCGAAGCTCGAATCGAGCAGGCTATGGAAGGTGCCCTCGACCAGAAACGGCGTACCGCCGAGCAGGGCCGCGAGCGTCCAGGCAAGCGTCACGGAGAGGTAGACGTCCCTGTTCGACACGTACTCAGGCGCGCGGCCCCGAGACCTGGCGGCCCGGATGCCAACGATACCGGCCGCGACCATCAGCGTGGCAGGAAGCAGGAAGCTCGCCCACGATCCGTCGCTGTAGAGCAATGAGAGCGCGAGGGGGATCAGGAGCGCCAGCCCTAGCGCGAGGATCACACTGGCGTTCACCCTGATGATAACCCTCGGGTTCAAAGGCTAGGTGGCGAAAAGGTTCTCGACCTCTTCTACGGCATCCTCGATGGTGAACACGACTGCGTCATCGCCGGGCCTGAGAATCTCTTTGCCCGTCGGGATGATGACGGTTCCGTTGCGCAGTAAGGCTCCCACTATAGCGCCTTCGGGGAACCCTACCTCAGAGAGTGGGCGGCCTGCGACCCTGCACCGCTCGGGGACCCTGAGCTCGATCATCTCGGCCCCGCTTGCCAGAAGCGCTACATCTATGACCTCACCCTTGCGCACAAAGCGGAGTATGGCCTCGGCCGCGAGCATCCGCGGTGAGATCGTCAGGTCGACCCCGAGGGCGTCGGCGAGCGGCGCGAACTCACCGCGGCTTACGCCAGCGATGGTTATGCGGGCCCCCAACTGGCGGGCGTACATGGCGGCGAGAAGGTTGGCCCTGTCGTCTCCCGTGACGGCTACGAAGGCGTCTGTACGGTCAACGCCTTCCTGGAGCAAGAAGTCGCGGGAGATCCCCTCGTCGTGGAGCACGAACCCCTTCCTGAGCTGGGAAGCCACATAGCGTGCCCTGCCCTCGTCCCTTTCTATGACCCTCACCGACATGCCTACCTTCTCCAGCGAGAGGGCCAGCCGCAGACCGATGCGCCCTCCGCCGTAGATCGTCACCTCCCTTACCGGCGCCGTGTCCGTGGCCAGGGCGCCAACAGCCTCGGAGACCTGCCTGCGGCCGCTGATCAGCAGTACATGGTCCCTCTTCTCCAGCACCGTCGCACCCTTCGGCACGAGCGCCTCTCCGCCCCTTACGACGCCGACGATGAGGCTGTCGTCGGGCAAACTCACGTCGCGCAGAGCGCGGCCCACGGCCTCAGAACCCTCGTTCAGGATCACCTCGGCCACCTCGATGGTGTCCTCGGCGAAGCTGTCCACGTTGATCGCACCGGGCACCAGCAGCGCTTCCTTGATCTCTTGCGCCGCCATCTGCTCCGTGTGGATTATGAAGTCGATACCGAGCATTTCCCTGGCGAACGGCTCTCCTGCTTCGAGGTAGTCGGGGTTGTGTATACGCGCCACAGTGCTGGAGACTCCCTGGGCCTTCGCCGCCAGACAGGCGATGATGTTCACCTCGTCGGAATTACTCGCCGCTATGAGCAGGTCGGAACTCCTGATGCCGGCTTCGTCGAGCAGCTTGGGATTGGCGCCGTTACCGGCGATCACCAGCGCATCGAGCTCCTCGGCAGCCTGTTCCACGAGCTTCTCGTCCTTTTCGACGAGCACGACGTTGTGGCCTTCTTGTGAGAGCATGCGGGCCGTATTGAGCCCGACCTCCCCTGCTCCAATGATCACCGTGTGCAAAGCGGAAAACCTCCTGCTAACCGTCGGGCTGAACGAGTGGGGACCTGTCCATGGCCTTCTTGGAGCCTCCGACCACGAGCACGTCCCCCTCTTGCAACACGGTGTCGCCATGGGGCAGGGACCCTGGACCGCCCTTCGGCTTGAGGGCCAAGACCGTGAGGCCCATCTTCTGCGAGAGGTCGAGTTCGGAGAGGGACTTGTCGAGCCACTCTTTCGGGACCTCGGCTTCGATCAGGGCCTCGTCTTCTCCGAGGTCGACGTAGTCGAGCAGGACCGGCGAGGCCATCGACCTCGCGAGCTGCTCTCCTATCTCCCGCTCTGGCTGTATCACCCTGTCGGCGCCCACCCTCTCGAGCACCCTCGCGTGGATGCCGCCCGTGGCCCGCGCCACGATCCTGGGTATTCCGACCTCCTTCAAGGTTGCCGTCGTGAGGATACCGGCCTCGACGTGGTTCTCGCCAATCATCACGGCGGCGGCGTCGAAGTCTCTGATATTCAGGCCCCGCATGGCATCCTCATCTGTAGCGTCTGTGGTCACGAGGTGGACGTTAGGCAGGTCATCAGCGAGACGCTGTATCACGTCCTCCCTCTTGTCTATGGCGAGCACTTCGTGTCCCAACGAGTCGAGGGTGCCGACCATGGAGATACCGAGTCGTCCCAGGCCGACGACGACGAACTGCCGGCTCATCGTCCGTCCACGAGGATCGCCGGGCGCTGTGCTATCCCTGGTTTGTAGACGAGGGTGGAGTAATAATCGACGCCGGTCAGGCACACAACCTGCCACCACGCGTGCTGTTCTTCTCCCTCCCTGGCCCCTGGCCCCTTTACCTCTTCGTTGCGCTCCTCGAGGAGCCAGGGCATGAACCGCCTTCCGGCAGGCTGCTTGGAAACGGTGGATTCGGCCATTATGGCCGTGCCCTGGTCGGGGAGGTCGGGCTTGCCTGGGTTGCACGATACCCGTTCATGGTGAGCCCAGGAAGTATACTCCCTGGGCTTCAGCCCCGACCGAGCGCTTCGGAGACGAGCTCGGCGACCTCGGACGGGTTCGTCGCGGCCCTGATGCCTGCCTCCCTGAGCGCCTCGCTCTTGGCCTCCGCCGTGCTCTCGCCGCCAGAGACGATCGCGCCGGCATGTCCCATCGTCTTGCCCTCTGGGGCCGTGAAGCCGGCTATGTAGGCCACGACGGGGATGTTCATCTCGCTCTTGACGTACTCGGCCGCGAGCTGTTCCGCGTTGCCCCCGATCTCCCCGATCATCACGGCGCACTCTGTCTCGGGGTCGGCCTCGAACTTGCTCAGGATCTCGATGAAATCAGTCCCTATTATCGGGTCGCCGCCGATCCCGACGGCGGTGCTCTGCCCGATCTCCCTCTGCGTGAGCTCGTTGACGATCTGGTACGTCAGCGTGCCGCTGCGGCTTACGACACCTACGTTGCCTGGCATAAAGATGTCCTTGGGCATTATCGAGACGTTCGCCTTCTCCGGCGAGAGTACGCCCGGGCAGTTTGGCCCAATAAGTGTCGCGTCCTTGGTCCCCAGGTAGTTCGTGACTCGCATCATGTCGTGCACGGGGATGCCTTCTGTGATGCAGCAGATGGTCGAGAGTCCGGCGTCCAGGGACTCGAATATGGCGTCGGCGGCGAAAGGCGGGGGGACGAAGATCACGCTCGCGTTCGCGCCAGTCTCTCGGACGGCATCCTCGACGGTGTCGAAGATAGGGACGCCTTCGTAGTCCTGCCCGCCCTTGCCCGGCGTTACACCCGCGACCACCTTAGTGCCGCTCTGAAGCATCCTACCTGTGTGGAACGCGCCCTCCCTGCCCGTTATGCCCTGAACGAGGAGCCGCGTCCCATTGTCTACGAGTATGGCCATAGATCTACCTTCCCCCGTCTCTAGCGAGCTCTACAGCCCTGCTGGCCGCATCCAGCATCGTCTCCTCGGTGACAACGTTCTCCGGCGTGTTCTCGGCGAGGATCCTGCGTCCCTCCTCGGCGTTCGTACCGTCGAGCCTGACGACTATGGGGAGTGTGATCCCTGTCCGCTCTATGGCCGAGAGCAGCCCTCGCGCCACCTCGTCGCCGCGCGTTATGCCGCCGAAGATGTTGAAGAGGACGCTTTTTACCTGCTCGTTGGAGGTGACGATATCGAGGGCGGTCGAGATCTGCTCGGCGTCGGCCCCGCCGCCTACGTCGCAGAAGTTGGCTGGCTCGCCACCGGCCTGGGCGACGACGTCGAGTGTGCTCATCACGAGCCCAGCCCCGTTGCCGAGGATGCCGACGTCGCCGTCCAGCTTGACATACTGCAGCCCGACCTCCTGCGCCCGCTCCTCTTGCGGGTCAGCAGCCTCGACGTCGTGCATCCCTGCTATGTCTTCGTGCCTGTACAGGCTGGAGTCGTCCACCGTGACCTTAGCGTCCAACGTCAGGACGCGCCCTTCCCCGGTAACGACGAGAGGGTTGAGTTCGACCAGGCTCGCGTCGAGTCCCTCGAAAGCTTTGTACAGGTGCGAGAGCACCGTTCCTACGCCCTTTGCGACGTCTCCTTCCAGTCCCGCGGAGAACGTGATCTCACGCACCTGGTAGGGAAGGAGGCCGAGCAGGGGGTCTACGTGCAGCCTGACGATGGCCTCTGGGTTCGTCTCCGCGACCTCCTCGATCTCGACCCCGCCCTCTGTGGAGAACAGGATCAGGGGCCGCTTCGCCGTCCTGTCCACCGTGATGGAGAGGTAGAACTCCCTGTCTATCTTCTCTCCGTGCTCGACGTAGACGCGCCCCACAGTATGCCCGCGGATATCCATACCGAGGATCTGCCCCGCCGCCTCTTCGGCCTCCCGTGGGCTGTCCACGACCTTGATTCCGCCGGCCTTGCCACGTCCTCCGGTCAGGACCTGGGCTTTGATCGCCACCGTTCCCCCGAGTGTCTCGGCGGCCCTTCCCGCCTCCTCCGGAGTACCCGCGACGATGCCTGGCAGCGTCTCCAGGTCGTAATGCCTCAACAGCTCTTTCCCTTGATACTCGTAGAGATCCAAGTTAGAAGACTCCCGCGAAGACGGCCATAACGATCCGAAATTATACAGACTTCCAAACCCTAATTATGATCGCAAGAACCTCCTCGCGGTACGAACCTCCTGCGGTACCGCTCGGCGTCGGGGCTGCCTCGCAGGTTCTCATCTCCCTCTCAGAGAGAGTGTCTAGGGTGGACCCTCGTGCAACCGCCGATAGCCGCCGACGGACGAGAACAGATTTGGCAGATAAAAGGAGAGGCACTGTGGCGTAAGGTGCGCAGACCCGCAGCTTTGCGTGCGCTGGAGGATTCTCGGAGTCCGTTGCGCTCGGCGAGGGGAAGCGCCGGAGGCCCACACACTAATGGACGGGAGTACAATACCTATCCAGAGCCCAAAGAGGAGTGAATGATACCAGGCACCAGGATACTATTGGTGGAGGACGACCTTTCGATCGCCAGCTTCGTCCAACCCGAGCTCGAACATCTGGGCTTCCTGGTACGGTGCGCCTACGATGGTGCCGCCGCCCTGGAGGAGGCGCGAAAATTCGGGCCTGCGTTGATCGTCCTGGATATCATGCTGCCGGGGTTATGCGGGGTTGGGGTTCTCAAGCGGTTGCGTGAGGGGGGCAATAGGGTGCCTGTGATCATGCTGACGGCCCGCGACACCACGCTCGACAAGGTGCACAGCCTCGATCGTGGCGCTGACGATTACCTGACCAAGCCGTTCGACATAGAGGAACTCCTTGCCCGCATCCGTGCGCTACTGAGGAGGGTCGAGGGAGACGAGATACTACGTGTGGCCGACCTGGAGATCAACACCTCCACCCGCGAGGTGAGGCGGGCCAACCGGGAGATCGAGCTAACGGCCCGCGAGTACGAGCTGCTCGAGTTCATGGCCCAGAATGATCGCCGGGTTCTCTCCCGAGATCTCCTGCTCTCGCGCGTCTGGGGAGAGGACTTCGGCCTTACGACCAACCTGGTCGACGTCTACGTTGGCTACCTCAGAAGAAAGGTGGACTCCCCTGGTGAGGAGCAGCTGATCCGTACCGTGCGTGGGGCTGGCTACGCCTTGAAGGGGGCGTGAGCACATGCCCATCAGGTGGCGCCTGACGCTGTTCATCGCCTCCGTAATAGGGGCGATACTCCTGCTCCTCGGCGTGGCACTTTTCTTCTTTATCAGGCATGAACTGCGTTCGAACGTCGAAGACACCGCCGAAACGAGAGCCGAGAAAGCCGCCAAGATCATACGTTCGGGAGAGCCCCTGGAGCCAGATGACGTCGAGGAGCTCACCCTGGACGAGGTCTTCCTGATCGTCAGGGACGAAGAGGGGGACGTGATCATCCGGTCGGTCAACCTCCCGAAGGGGGTTGCAGCCAAAGATACCGTCTGGCGAGAGGCACTCGTCTCCGGTAAGCGTAACTCGGACTCGACCGAGATATCCGGCGACGATCCAAATTACATCTACGCCGTGCCTGTGGACCTGCCGCGCGAACCCGCAAGGGTCGTGGAGGCAGGAAAATCCTACGATGATGCGTTGGAGAGTGTACGGGACGTCGGAGTGGCCCTCGCCGCAGGCATCGGCGTGGCTTTCCTGCTCTCCATCGGCGGCGCCTACCTGCTGGCGCGGACGGCCCTGCGGCCCGTCGAAGCCGTAACGGCCACGGCTCAGGAGATGGGGGAGGGGGATCTCGCGAAGCGGCTGCCCGTTGCGAATCCGAAAGATGAGATCGGACGCCTCGCCACCACGATAAACGGCTTGTTGGCGCGTCTCGAAGCCGCCTTCAGGCGGAGGGCGGAGGCCCTCTCGCGCCAGCGGAGCTTCGCCGCCGACGCGAGCCACGAGCTGAGAACCCCCCTGACCTCCATAAGCGGGCACGCCAGGATGCTCGACGAGTGGGCCCTCGAAGGCGACAGAGAGACGGCGCACCGGAGCGTCGGCGCCATTCGCAGGGAGGCCGCGAAGATGCGCGGCCTGATCGAGTCCCTACTTACGCTGACCCGCGGGGATGAGGGTGCTCCCATGGAGGTCGGTCGTCACGACCTCGGCGCGGTCGCGAGAGAAGTGACCGAGACTGCGGCTACAGCTGATGGCAAAGTGTCCATCGAGTACATCCCCGACGGGCATGAGGTTATGGCCACCTTCGATCGGGAGCGCGTACTGCAGGTGGTTTCCATCCTCCTCGACAACGCGGTGAAGTACACGCCGGAAGGCGGGAGCGTCACGGTCAGGGTGAAGGAGGAAGATGGCGGCGTCGCGCTAGCGGTCACTGATACGGGGGTCGGCATCCCAGAGGACCAGTTGCCCCTTATGTTCGAACGCTTTTTCAGGGCGGACGCATCACGTGCCGCGGAGGGGGTGGGCCTTGGTCTCTCTATCGCACGTCAGATCGCCGAGGCCCATGGAGGCACCATAGAAGCCACGAGCAAGGTAGGCGTGGGATCCACGTTCGTGCTCCTGCTCCCCAGTCACAAACCAGGGTCGCACCTGGGCCGCCGTACGCCGGAGACCGAAGACCCGGGGTAACGGGCCGCAGGCACCCGGGGGACGATGTCCTACCTCTGGTTCGACAGCTCCGGAGAGTGCTGTACGGATCGCGGGTGCCGGAGGCGCTTATGTCATATACTTCTGGCTCCCGTGGGTATCGGAACTGCGATCAACGTTTTCGCCGTGCTCGCCGGCGGCAGCATCGGCATTCTAGCAGGCGCGAAGCTACCCGAAGGCATTCGCACGACTGCGATGCAGTCTATCGGCATCGTAACGTTGCTTGTCGGCGTCGCGAACTTCCTGAAGTACGACAACGTGCTCGTGCCGCTGGTCAGCGTAATCCTGGGTCTCGTTGTCGGGGAGCTCCTCGACATAGACGCACGGCTCAGGCGGTTGGGAGATCGTCTGGAGAGGAGGTTTTCGAAGGGCGAGAGTCCCGTCAGTCGGGCTTTCGTGACAACGAGCCTCCTGTTCTGCGTCGGGCCGCTGACGGTTATCGGCTCGTTTCAGGACGGCCTGAATGGTGACTACAGCCTCCTCGCCCTAAAGAGCACCCTCGACTTTATCGCGGCGCTGGCCTTCGCCTCCGTGCTTGGGTGGGGCGTGCTGCTCTCGGCCGGGACGGTCCTCGTGGTGCAGGGCTCGCTGACGCTCGGGGCGGGGTCTCTGGACGCGGTCGTAACTGGGTCCATGATCTCGGGGACCACCGCGACAGGAGGTATCCTGATCTTCGGCCTCGGCCTGGGACTGCTCGACTTGAAGGAGGTCAGGGTGGCGAACATGCTCCCCTCACTCCTTCTCGCCCCACTGCTCGTCGCGGCGAGCCCCCTGTGGCCGCTCTGACAACGTCGTGCATAAGGCATAGCTTTAGGCACGACGAGCATTTCAGCACTTCAGCTAGTCAGCAATTCAGCCATAACAAAGGGCTGACAATCCGAAATGTTGACGTGCTGACCAGCGCGGTTTGCGAAACAAACCGCTGAGTCTTACGCTCGCGCCGCCGATACTCTAGTATTCGTACGAGGGTCGAAAACCAGAGAGCTGCGCAGATGTTCGGGCCACAAGAAGGAGCGGGTGATGGAAGGAACAGACAGGCAGTGGCGGGGCAGTCCGCTTGACGTGGCGGGTAGCAACATGGACGCGTACGGCATAAAGGAGATCGTCATCGAGTTCGACAACGGCGACGAGGACGTCTTCACGCCGAAGCAGCGCGGGGAGTTCGAGTCCTACGAACTGCACCAGATGGCGGCTTACATCGACTCCATGGCCCACAGCATCCGCAAAGGCAAGAAGAACTAGAGGAGGACGGTTTGCACGGTATAGAGCGGACCAGGAAGGCACACGGACCCATGGAACAGGGCGTCGGGGTCACCCGGATCCTCGTGCGCTACTCGGACGGACGCGTGATGAACTTCGTGCCCGACGCGGGACGCGAAGCGTTCTCCGAGGATGACATCCTGGAGCTGAGGAACGTCCTCGTGAGGATCTCCTCTACGGCCGAATGGGCCGATATCAACACGCGCCTGGGATTCTAGAGGGCGGTTCGTGTGAGGGCGCTTCGCGAAGCGCCCCTACATGCCCATACGCACCCCTACCATGTCCCTACGTGCGCCTGCGCGACCATACGCGCCGTCCCATCTACCCTGTGTGTCGCCGCGGCCAGGGTCGGCCGTGTACCGGTATGTGGTGCGAATGGTTCGTGGTAGGGTAACGCGATACGTTGTAGGGGCGGTTCGTGAACCGCCTTATGCGTACCCACGTGCGCCGCTCTATCTGCCTGGTGCGTCGCGGCCGGGGTCGACCGTGTAGCGGTCGTAGAAGTCCTCGTCGAGGTTGATCATCTCGCCTGCCAGCTCCCTGCGCCTGAGGTCCCAGAGGACCTGCAGGTCGTGGTCTATCTGTACGAGGCGCTCGCGGTCCTCTAGGTCCGCCTGGTGCGTACCCTCCCTGCTCAGGAGCCGCTCGCGCTCCTCCGAGAGCTCCCCTATCTTGCGCATCACACCCTGTGCCATCCTCGCCTCCTGCCTTATGGTCCTCCTTGATTCTAGCGGATCTCCATAGACTACAATCGGGGGTTCCATTCAGGAGCCACGATCAGGGAGAAGAATGCTGAACAGGATCTACCACCTCGGTTACGCGGTGGAGGACATCGAGGCGGCCTCGATATTCTACGAGGAGAACTTCGGCGCCGTACTCGGAGAGCCCGAGGTCGTGGAGGAGCAGGGCATAGTAGCCACCATGTTCAGGGTCGGGGAATCGAACATCGAGCTCGTCCAGCCGACCCGTCCCGACTCGCCCGTCGGAAAGTTCCTGGCGAAGCGCGGCGAGGGCTTCCACCACGTCGCTTTCGAGGTCGATGATCTCAGCGGGACGTTGGCGGAGCTCGAGCGCAACGGCGTTGAGCTCATAGACGAAGAGCCGAGGAGGGGGGCCGGGGGGACCAGAGTGGCCTTCGTCCACCCGAGGGGCGCCTTCGGGGTGCTCACCGAGCTAGTAGAATTGCCACACGCCTGAGACGAGCGGGGAGGACACGCCTTGGATACCGAGGAACGCCAGAACGAGATCCGTACGGAGTCCGGGATCGAGGTCAACCCCCTCTACAAGCCCGAGGACCTCGAAGGCTTCGACTATCCCGAGAGACTCGGAGACCCGGGAGAGTACCCTTACACCCGAGGCCCCTACCCTAGCATGTATCGTGGCAGGCCATGGACCATGCGCCAGTACGCGGGTTTCGGCACGGCGCGCGAGACGAACGCCCGTTTCAAGTACCTCATAGACAACGGCCAGACGGGCCTCTCCGTGGCCTTCGATCTGCCCACGCAGATGGGGCGCGACTCGGACCACGATCTCGCCCTGGGAGAGGTTGGCAAGGTCGGCGTAGCTATCGACTCGCTCCTGGACATGCGCGACCTCTTCGAAGGCATACCATTGAGGGAGGTCTCGACCTCGATGACGATAAACGCGACAGCCTCGATCCTCTTGCTCCTCTACGCGCTCGTAGCGGAGGAACAAGGCGTGGAGGCTGAGAACGTCACGGGGACCACCCAGAACGACATACTCAAGGAGTATCTGGCCCGCGGCACCTACATCTACCCGCCAGGACCATCGATGAGGATCACCACGGACACGTTCGCCTACTGCGCCGCAGAGTTGCCGCGCTGGAACACCATCTCCATTTCCGGCTACCACATAAGGGAGGCCGGGTCCACCGCCGTCCAGGAGCTCGCCTTCACCCTCTCCAATGCCATAGCCTACGTCGAGGCCGCCATCGACGCCGGGCTCGAGGTGGATGAGTTCGCGCCAAGGCTCTCGTTCTTCTTCAACGCCCACAACGACCTGTTCCAGGAGGTGGCCAAGTACAGGGCGGCGAGGAGGATGTGGGCTTCGATCATGCGCGACCGTTTCGGCGCGACCGATGAGGGGAGCAGAAAGCTCAGGTTCCATACCCAGACAGCGGGCTCCTCGCTGACGGCCCAGCAGGCCGAGAACAATATCGTCCGCACCACGGTCCAGGCGCTCTCCGCGGTCCTCGGCGGGACCCAGAGCCTGCACACCAACGCCTTCGACGAAGCCCTCGCGCTCCCTACGGAGCGGAGCGCGCGCATCGCCCTTAGAACCCAGCAGATCCTGGCGAGCGAGGGCGGACTGACGGGGACGGCCGACCCGCTTGCCGGCTCCTACTACGTGGAGTCTTTGACCGACGCCGTCGAGGAGGCAGCCTGGGCCTACATAAAGCGCATCGACGAGATGGGAGGCTCGGTAAAGGCTGTCGAGGAGCGCTTTATGCAGCGGGAGATCGAGGACGCCGCCTACCGCTTCCAGCGGGAGGTCGAGAGAGAGGAACGCGTCATCGTCGGCGTCAACCGCCACACCTCGGGTGGCACCGAGGCCCCTGACATGGAGCTTCACACGATCGACGAGACCATCCGCGAGCGCCAGAAGGAACGCCTAGCAGACCTCAAAGACAGCAGAGACGAAGCTGCCGTCGAGAGAGCCCTTGCCCGCCTGAAGCGAGCGGCCGAGGGCTCAGAGAACCTTCTCTACCCGATGAAAGAGGCCCTGGCAGAGCTCGCGACGTTAGGCGAGGTGTCCGACACGCTTCGCGGGGTCTTCGCAGAGTACAGGCCCTCTTGAAATCTCGAGGATTCTTGCGCCAGACGAGCGAGGCTAATGACCCGGCCCCAGATGCGTTTCTTATCCGGGTCGAACGGCACGCACGGGGTATGTCGACCCTGTGTTAACATTGGCCCGAAGCAGGAAGTATCTACCGCACTCAAGCTAGTTGGAATCGCCGGTACGTGGTGCCGGAGGAGGTTGGCAGACGTGGTTGACTGGTTTCGTAGACGTAAGGCCGGGCCACCTGACGAAGGTGGTCGGGCGGAGTATGTCGAGGCCGAGACGGCAGAAGAACTAGCGGACCATACGCCCGAGCCGGCCGACGGGTACTCCGAGGCTGGTATCAGGGAGGCTCTGAGGGACGTAAGGGACCCTGAGATCGGACGCGACCTCGTCTCGCTGAACATGATAAGGGGCATCGAGATACAGGGTCCGAACGTTACCGTCGGTGTCTCCCTCACGACCGCGGGCTGCCCTCTGAAGCACAGGATCACCACGGATATCAGGGACAGGCTCATGATGATCGAAGGCGTCGCTGGCGTCGAGGTCGACTTTGGGGTGATGACCGACGAAGACCGCCAGAACCTGCTCACGTCGCTGCACGGCGGCCCCTCGGAGCTGGCCCCAGCCTTTCGGGACGAGTCCAAGACCCGCATCATCGCCGTGGTGAGCGGCAAGGGAGGGGTCGGCAAGAGCACCGTGGCCGTCAACCTCGCCGCCGCGCTCGACAGGGCGGGACACTCCGTCGAGATACTCGACGCCGACGTGTACGGCTCTTCCATCCCAGTCATGCTCGGCTCGCTTGGCAAGCCCAACGTGGTCGAGGGTGTGATCTTCCCGATAGAGTCCCCCCAGGGACTGAAGTTCATCTCCATGGGCAACTTCGTGAACGAGGGACAGGCCATCATCTGGCGAGCACCCATAGTGAACAAGGCCCTGACCCAACTGATGCGCGACGTCTACTGGGACGAGCCCGACTTCATCATCGTGGACATGCCGCCTGGGACGGGTGATGTCGCCCTGACCGTGGCCCAGATGATCCCAAAGGCCGAGGCGCTCGTCGTCACCACTCCTCAGGCGGACGCCGCGCGGGTCGCTGTCAAGGCCGGCAAGATGGCCGTGCAGGCTCACCTCAAGGTCGCCGGGGTCGTCGAGAACATGGGTTATGCAGAGTGTCCTGACTGCGGCAAAGAACTGAGGATCTTCGGCGGCGACGGCGGCGACAGGGTTGCGGGAGAGCTAGGCTCACAGGTCATGGGCCGCATCCCGATCCTGCCTGACGCCACGGGTGAGCCTGGACGCTCTCTCTTCGACGTCGATTCGACCCCTGCCCGTGCCTTCGACGAGATCGCAGCAGCCCTCGCCACGACCAAGGTCCGCAGGCGGATAAAGGTGTTGTAAAGCTGGTCAGCGCGCTCCGGCTGACGCCTCCGCTTGTCAGCACGGCGCTTCGCGCCTTGTCAGCACTTCAGCCTTCTACCCGTGCAACACTTGCACGAGCTCTCTCACGGAGTCGGCGCTATCGTTCAGATGCCCCACTTCTTCGTCCGTCAGTACGAGCTCGACGATGTCTTCGATGCCTGAGGCGCCGAGCTTGACGGGGACGCCGACGAAGAGGTGATTTAGTCCGTACTCGCCCTGCAGGTAGGCCGCGCACGGGAGGATGCGCTTCTGGTCGAGAAGGATGGCGTCTACCATTTCGGCTGCAGCCGCGGACGGCGCGTAGAAGGCGCTCCCGCTCTGGAGGAGGCCGACGATCTCGGCACCGCCCTGACGGGTGCGGTCCACTATGGCTTCGACACGATCTTCTGGGAGAAGCTCCGTGATCGCGACCCCGCCTACTGTGGCCATGCTAGGCAACGGGACCATCGTGTCCCCGTGCCCGCCGAGGACGAGCGCGAAGACGTCGCGAACGGAGACGCCGAGCTCTTCGGCTATGAACGTGCGGTAGCGGGCCGTGTCGAGGATTCCTGCCATGCCTACCACCCGCTCGCGGGGGAATCCGCTAGTCTCCATCGCCACGTGGCACATCGCGTCGAGCGGGTTGGCGACGACCACGAGGATAGTCTCCGGCGAGTGCTTGACGACCTCCTCCGTAACACTCCCAACGATACTCTGGTTCGTCTTGAGTAGGTCGTCGCGGCTCATCCCAGGCTTGCGGGGGCTGCCGCTGGTTATGACGACCACGTCCGAGCCCGCGGTCTCCTCGTAGTCGTTTGCGCCCGTTACGTTTGAGTCGTAGCCGAGGATCGGACCGCTCTCGAGGATGTCGAGCGCCTTGCCCTGGGGTAGGCCCTCGACTATGTCAACGAGCACCACGTCGGCATAGTTGCGCTCGGCGAGCCTCTGGGCCGTCGTCCCTCCCACGTTCCCCGCGCCTACTACGGTGACTTTCTTCTTTGCCATCTCGTTCCCTCCTGAGTTCGACTCGTCGCCCTGCGCCATGATATGTGAATACCTCGGAGCTTGCTGTACCAAACCCGGATAGAATCACCTCGGTGAGTGAGACTTCCAGGGAGCTTCGTTGGATGTGATCCGTGCCATTCAGACGCGCCAGAGCGTCGGCCGAGTAAGGCGGGACCCTGTGCCGGAAGACCTTATAGAGCGCATCCTGGAGAGCGCCGTGCACGCCCCGAACCACAAGATCACCGAGCCGTGGCGCTTCCACGTATTTACGGGTAAGGGTCGCGGCGACCTAGCCCGAGCTAGGGCCGAGACGGCCCGCTTGCAGGCCGAGGCGGAGGGAGAGGACGAGGAGCTGGCGGCGGGCAGGATCAGCCGGGAGCGCAAGAAGGCTTTCAGGGCTCCCGTGGTAATCGCTGTGATCTCCACCTCGGGCCGCGACGAGGTCGAGACCCTGGAGAACTACGCGGCCTGCGCCGCGGCCGTCCAGAACATGCAGCTCACGGCCCACTCCTTCGGCCTCGCAAGCATCTGGCGCACTGGCCCCGTTGCATATCACGAGCACATGCGCGCCTTCTTCGGTCTCAGCGAGGGCGACGGGATCGTCGCCTACCTCTACGTCGGCTACCCCGACATGGGTGAGCGGCCTCGCAGACGCAGCCCCGCAGGCGAGAGGACCGTCTGGCACGGCGGTTGATCGGCTTTCGTCGCAACCGAACGGCGACCTTTGCGTATTATTGGTTGTCAACGAAGTGAGGAGCGAGAATTGAAGACGATACTCAGACGCGCACTAATCCTGGCCGCGCCAATAGTGTGGCGCAAGATCAGGAACCGCCGGCGCGAACGCTAATCAGCACGTCAGCATTTCAGCACGCTGCGCCCTTCGGGCTTCGCTTGTCAGCCAGGGTTCGCGCACGCGGAAGCTGAAGTGCTGACTAGCTAGGGCGTCAGCCCGAGCGTGCTGAGGTGCTGACCAGCTTGAATTCAATCCCCTATCGGGACTGCCTCGAACCCTTTTTCCGTCTTGCGGATCTTGACGAGGCAGTCCCCTGGCTCGTGGTAGAGGACGACCGGGGCGTCTCGTGACTCCGCGGCAGAGAGCACTTCGATGCGGTTCCGTCGGGCCGCTTCGGGGTCTGTATCAACGCCGGATATGAGGTCGGGGTCGAGCCAGATCTTTGCCGGCGCGAGGTCACCGGTGTAGAGCGCGAGGTCTTCGCCTTCGCCAAGCCACACGATTTGATGCCCTTCGGAATGTCCCGCCCGCACCTCGACCCTGACGCCTGGCAGAACGTCTCCGTCCGTCTCGAGCAACTCGCACCAGCCATCTTCCACGCCTTTATCCACGGCAGGAACGGCGGCCCGACGTCCGTCTTTCTCCGGCATCTGGCGCGCCTCCTCGAGCGCAGCTCTCTGCACGTAGACCGTGGAGTTCGGGAAGCTCGGGGGCCCCAGCGCCCAGCCGACGTGGTCGGCGTCAAGGTGCGAGAGGATGACGTGGGTTATGTCTCCGGCGGAGTAGCCCGATTCGTCGAGATAGTCGAGAAGGTCCTTGTCTCTCCTCAGTTCATAGCGGCCGACGAGGATCTCGGGTAGCTCTGGTCCGAATCCCGCATCGATGAGCACGAGGTCATCCCCTGACTCGACCAGAACGGGATGCATGGCGCCTTTGATGCTGGCCTTCCGGGAGCCGCCGAAGAGGTTGCCTGCGTCTGTAACGAATACCCCGTCGTCCAGGATGTGGACCCGCATCCGTCCTACGTCGAAGGTTGTCGTGGTAGCCAAGTCGCCGAACCCTCCTCTGGTCGTGAATCCGAAATATAGCGGGCCTGGCGCCTCTACGCCCGGTTCAACCGCTCTGTGACGCCATCCCTCAGGGCTTTGGCGAGCGTTGTGGGATGTTTGAGGAGGCTGTAGACGGGCGAATCGCCCGTAAAAACCTCGAGGAGCGTCCGGCGGGCCTCGGGGTCCTTCTCGCAGGCCTTGAAGATGGGATCGAGCAGTACCATGTTCGGCACCAGGTTGACGAGCGCGTATCCCGAGAGGTGCTCGCGGGCCCGCCTGTGCTTGAGCTGGCGTTCGTAACCGGAGAGAACAGAGGCGGAGAAATCGTGCCTGACGTGGGCCTCGTGTACCCACGAGGCTGCCAGTCGGCCCGACTCCAGCGCGTAACCGACGCCCTCCCCGCTTACCGGATGGATCATGCTGCCGGCATCTCCTACCGCCATCAGCCCCTGGCCGTAGCGTTTCGCGCCCCACATCCCCATCTTGAGCGACCAGCTAGTCGGCGGACCTTCCGGCGTGGCATTCTCCAGCCAGGCGGCCAGCTGCGGCTCTTCGAGAAAGCGGTCGTAGAAGTCCTTGAGGTTTCTGCCAGTACGGGCGAGCGACGCGGTCGAGACCCCTGCCCCGACGTTCGCCCTGCCGTCTCCGAGGTAGAATACCCAGCCGTAGCCCGCGCCGTGCGAGTTCATGTCCTCCGTGATAAAGACGTGCAGATCCCGCTTGTCAGGGCCTGCTACGTCCCTGAAATATTGCCTGCGGGCGACGGCATTCTGGTGGGCCTTCATCCCCTTGCCCGCGAAGCCTCCGACACCGTCGGCCACGACCACAATCGGTGTCTCGAAGCGCAGAGATTCGCCCGCCTTCGTGGCTTCGATGCCTGCCACCCTGCCCGACGCTGACCGCACGAGGTCGGTGGCCCTGACCCCGGCACGGAGGTGTGCGCCTGCGGAGGTGGCACGCTCGAGGAGCCTGGCATCGGTCTCCTGGCGCTTTACGACATAGCCCGTAGGACCGTGCAGTGTAGGGGGTACGCCCTGGCGAAGATAAGCCGTGCGAGTGTAGATGGAGAAGCCCGTGAACTTGCCGTGGTGCGGCTCATCGAGCCAGTCAGCGAGCCCCATCAACGCGACCTCCGAGGCGGCGTGCGGCATCAGGCCGTCGCCACAGGTCTTGTCCCTGGGGAACTCCTGTCTGTCGATGAGCAGCGTGTTCAGCCCCGCCTTCGCTGAGTGGTAGGCCGCCGAGGAGCCGCCAGGACCGGCTCCAACGACCACGAGATCGTACCGCTCGGCCATCATCCTCCTTCTCGAAGTCCTCCCTACTGTGCCAGAATTATACGTCGGCTACTATGAGGAGGGAACTTGGTCGATCGTAACCGGCCCGCGCGCTACGGGGTGGGGGAGCGCGCGGCCCTCAAGGCTACCGGACAGCCGGTCGAGATACTCGAAGTCAGGCGGGGCGAGTTCATCCCCGACTTCGTCTACAAAATACGCGTCCTCGCAGAGAAGCCCGCGCGACCCTACAACCTCTCGGTCCCTGAGCATGATTTGTCGGACCTTCGGCCCTAAGCATGTCAGCACTTCAGCACGGCGCTTCGCGCCTTGTCAGCATTTCAGCTGGTCAGTCTTGTTCATCTGATGTGACTCTCGTCGCGCAGTAGCACATCCCTCGGAGGTTCTCCCGAGCCTCTGGCGAGGCTTGTCATCTGGCTGAAGTGCTGAGAGCCGCCGGCAGGCGGCGTGCTGACTACCGGTGAAGGCTAGAAGCCTTCACCGGTAGTCACATTCATATACGCGACGTCGACGAGGGGGACGCCGGTCGTCATGGCCTGTTGCACGCACTGGGTGAGGACTTCGGCGGCGACGCCAGAGTCTGGGAAGTGGCCGTCTAGCAGACGGGCGGCGCGGGCAATCTCGTAGAAGGAGAAACGACGACGCTGGCCGGTCAGCCTGTAGACCGCTTCGAGGACCTCGAAACGCAAGGAGATCAACTGCTCAAGCCTCCAGCGAATCTCGTCCACAGTGAGACTCATGGTCTGGTAGAGCCGGGCGATCTCGGCTACCTGGACGAGGCTCTGTGGGCGCTTGACGAGACGCCCGACGGAGTTCTCGTCGAGGTAGCGTCGCGCTGTGATTCGCGCGAGCGCCATCCGTCCCTCTGCGTTCTCGTAGCCGGCCAGGGTCCGCAGCTCCCGCTGGCCCCGGACAGCGCCTGTCCTGACTTCTTTGTGGCCGACGAAGGTGCGTGGGGTATGGCCCCCTGCGAAGTAGGAGATTTGGCGCGCCATCCTCCCTGCCTCGGGCGAGTCGACGTCGCTTCTTATCTCAACCCACCTGCGCACGGTGCCAGAGTACAAGCGCTCCAGCGCCCGCCAGGTCGCGTCCCCGCGCAGGTCGACCTCGCCAGGCTTCTCCGTAACGACGGCGACCCGCGCGTCAGGCAACGTGTCGCTGTAAGCATGCCTCACGGCCTCGAGCAGGTCTTCGAACTCTTCGTCGACGGTCCCTGACAGGTACCTGCGCCGCTCGGCCGGGAGCACGTACATGAGGCGGCTCTTGATCCTGCGCTCCTTGCCCTCGGAGGCCTTGAGCCGGTCTATGGCATCGTAGAGTTCCCTGCGCCGACGGTAGACGAGATCTGTCAACTCCTGCACCTCGGGATCGGTCGCCGAGGCCATGGACCAGGCCTCATCACGTGCCGAGCATGCCGCCTCATGGGCGTTCTCGGCCCTGACAACGGCCCGCTGCTCCGTTTCTCTCTCAGTCTGGGCCTCGCCCAGCTCCCGCTCGAGGGTCTCTATTGTCGAGGACATCAGAACTTCCCCGTTCCCACACATCGCACAGGTTCACGCTCATTCTACAGTACGCCGTCCGCCGACGGCGCTCTTTGGTACCCGCGCATCGGGACGTTTCGCAGCGGCTACCCTCGCTGTTGCGCGGGTTGTTGAGAACGTGTACATTTCTACTAGTTATTCGAAGTGCGATGGGAGAGGAGATTCGCGTGGATTTCAACACGGGATCCGGTGGGGGCACAGAGTCGGGTGGTTCCTCTCGAGGACCGGGCGGGCCGCCGCCACGGGTATCTGGTGGTGCCTCTGGCGGGGAGTTCAACATCAGCGACCCTGTCCAGAGCTTTATCAACACGGTAAGGAACGTCGTCACAGCACCCGTCGGCTTTTTCCGCGGCATCAGGCGCGAGGGAGACTTGGTGAACCCCTTGCTCTTCGCGATCATCTGTTACGAGGTTGCGGCGATCCTCGGTGGCCTGCTCAGTCTGGTGGGTGTAACCGGCAGCCAGGGGATCGGCTCTTTCCTCATCTCCATAATCCTCGCCCCGATCTTCGCTGCCATCGGCCTGTTTATCGGAGCTGGCATACTGCATCTGCTCGTAATGTTGATCGTAGGCTCGAGCAACTCAGGCTTTGAGGGCACGTTCAGGGTAAGCGCGTACTCTTCCGTGACCAGCCTCGTAAGCTGGATACCCATAATAGGCCTGATAGCAAGCCTGTACGGTATCTACCTGGCCATAATGGGGATCAGGGAGGTTCACAACACAAGCACGGGAAGGGCTGCGATCGTGGTCCTCATACCCGCTGCTGTGGTGATCTTGCTCGTCCTGATAATCATCACCCTCATTGGGGCCGCCCTTTTCTTCAGCACCCAGCAGTAGTTGGCGCGCGACTGGTACGGTCCGTAGCCGGGAATAGCTGTCCTCACCGCAGGCCGCTATACTGTCGGCGGTCTACAGCGAAGGGGGTTTGCGCGTGGCGCAGACGGTTACTCTCATACCGGGCGACGGGATAGGGCCGGATCTCACGGATTCCGTAAAGGAGGTTATAGGCGCGCTCGACGTCGACATCGAGTGGGAGATCGCCGAAGCCGGCGAGACGGTGATGGACACGGAAGGTACGCCTCTACCGGAGTCCGTACTAGAATCGATCCAGCGCAACAAGGTGGCGCTCAAGGGTCCGCTCACCACACCGGTCGGGACAGGATTCCGGTCCGTGAACGTGGCGCTGCGCAAAGAGCTCGACCTCTACGGGAACATCAGGCCTGCCTTGAGCCTGCCTGGGGTGGAGACACCGTACAAGAACATCGACCTGATCATCTACCGCGAGAACACGGAGGACCTCTACGCGGGCGTGGAGCACACTGTCGGCAAGCACGCGGCGGAGTCGATCAAGATCATCACGCGTGAGGGTACCGAGCGCATCTGCCGGATGGCCTTCGAGCGCTCCAAAGAGCAGGGCCGCAAGCACATCACCGTCATCCACAAGGCCAACATCATGAAGTTTACCGACGGCCTGTTCAGAGACGTCTTCTTCGAGGTCGCAAAAGACTACGAGAACGACTTCGAGGAGATAGACGACCGTATCGTCGACAACATGTGCATGCAGCTCGTCATGAAGCCGAACCTCTACGACGTTCTGGTCTGTCCGAACCTCTACGGCGATATCCTATCTGACCTGTGTGCAGGACTTACGGGCGGGCTCGGCGTTGCCCCCGGGGCTAACATCGGGGAGGAGATCGCGGTCTTCGAACCTGTCCACGGCTCGGCACCGAAGTATGCTGGACAGAACCGGGCCAACCCGCTCGCGACGCTGCTCTCGGCCAAGAACATGCTCATCCACCTCGACTATGGCGAGGAGGCCGACAGGATGCAGACGGCAATAGAGGTGGCGCTCGAGCGGCCCGAGACGCGTACGAAAGACCTCGGCGGCAGCGCCGGGACCAGGGAGTTTACACAGGCCGTCGTCTCGAACCTGTAGAATTGGGGTGCGAATCGTTACGAGTGGACATCGGAGGCTGGTGCGGGCCGGTAGCGACAGAACCTATGGAGGAGCGGGTGGGCGGCGCTTTGGGGTCGTAATGACCGGGTACGGCCGCGGCTAGCGGGGGTGGCCGGTTGCGAATCGCGTTCTTTACCGAGACCTTCCTCCCGGCCACCGATGGCATCGTAACGAGGCTAAGGCACACTATCGAAGAGTTGCTCGGGATGGGTGACGAGATGCTTGTGATCGCTCCGAAGTACGGAGAAGGATCAGGCTCATACGAAGGGGTTCCGATCCACCGCGTCTCGAGCGTGCCATTCCCACCCTATCCCCAGATAAAGCTTGCTCCCATAAACCCCGGCGTTGGCAACGCGCTGCGTGGTTTCGGGCCCGATGTGATCCACGCCGTCAACCCTTTCGTTCTCGGACGGGGAGGTACCTTCTACTCCAGGCGACTGGACGTCCCTCTTGTGGCGTCTTACCACACGAACATCGCCGCCTACGCCCACTTTTACGGGCTCGGGCTCTTCGACCGTGCCACGCTCTGGTACACGAGGAAACTGCACAACAGGGCGGCCATCAACCTCTGCACCTCGGAGGCGACGCTCCGGTACCTTGCCGGCGAAGGCGTCGAGCGGCTACACCTGTGGCCGCAGGGCGTGGATCCAGGGCGCTTCCACCCCGACAAGTTCTCGAAAGATTGGCGGGTCAGGTTGACGAACGGCCACCCTGCGGAGCGGCTCCTGCTCTATGTCGGGCGCCTCGGCCACGAGAAGGACATCGGTAGGCTGAGGGTCGTTCTCGACGAAGTTCCGGGAGTACGTCTAGCGCTCGTCGGGGACGGACCCGCGCGCAGGGACCTCGAACGGGAGTATGCAAATATGCGCGTATCCTTCACTGGGGCGCTGCACGGCGAGGAGCTCGCTGCAGCGTTCGCCTCCGCCGACGCTTTCTTGTTCCCTTCGACGACGGAGACATTGGGGATGGCGATGATCGAAGCCCTCGCCTCCGGGCTGCCCGTGCTCGCCGCAAGGACGGGCGCGACCGGCGAGGTGGTTGACGATGGCGAGACAGGGTTACTCTACGATCCTGCTTCTGATGCAGCCCTAGTCGCCGCCGTCAGAAAGATCGTCTCGGACGACGGTCTGAGGGCGAGGATGGGGCGCAAGGCCCGCGCGGCCGCAGAGAGGCGCGACTGGCGATCGTCGACGCGAACGTTGCGCGGATACTACGAACAGGCGCTGGGGGAGAGATGAGCGAGGCTAAGGCCAAGCTGAAGAGCGGGGGGAAGCGCTTCTCCAAGTTCTCCATCGTCGGGCTCTCCAACGCCGCCATAGACATAGGGGTTTTGAACCTGTTCTTGTGGCTGGAGCCGACGCGCGAGGTGACCCTGCTCGTTATCTACAATGGCGTAGCGCTCGTTCTCGCGAACCTGAACAGCTACGCGTGGAACACACTGTGGACCTTCCGAGGAAGGGCTGAACACGACGTGAGGCAGATAGTGCTCTTCGGGCTGCAGGTACTCGTCAACATAGTGATAAGTAGCGGGCTGTTCTGGGCCCTGATCCACCCCATCATAGTCTATACGGAGGTACCGACGTATCTCGCCGGTAACGTCGCGAAGATCATCTCCGTTACCGTGGCGTCCACTATCAGCTTTTTCATCATGCGCTACGTGGTTTTCTCGCGAAAGCGGTGGTTCAACGACCGCTTGTAAGAGCCTTGGGCCCGTGCTAAATTAGGGCCGAACGCGGAAGTAGCTCAGTTGGTAGAGCATCACCTTGCCATGGTGAGGGTCGCGGGTTCGAATCCCGTCTTCCGCTCTGGCCGTGGGGCGTAGCGGCGCCGCTGGCGGCATGGCCGAGTGGTTAGGCAAGGGTCTGCAAAACCCTGTACCCCGGTTCGATTCCGGGTGCCGCCTCTCGGAGTGGCGAAAGAGCGTCCACGGAGAGTATGGGCGATTAGCTCAGGGGGAGAGCGCTTCCTTGACGCGGAAGAGGTCAGTGGTTCGAATCCACTATCGCCCACTCGCAAAAAAACTCTATTTTGCAGCAGAAACGTAGAATGCAAGAGAAGCATTTAGACACGCTTCGGTCCCTTTGTGCGGCAACTGTGCAGCATCGCGGCTAGTGTAACGGCACGGCCGGTGTGGGAGAGAGACTGAGTGGCCATCTGGCTCAGCCTAGTCTTGCGTCGCAATCTTCCCCTGCTTCTTCGCCGTTGCCCAGGCATCCTGCAACGCCGCGGCCTGCTCCGCAGGGGACCTCGTCCCGTCCAAGACCTCCTGGAATCCAGTGAACATCACCTCGTTGAAGTTCTGCGGGGCAAGCACATCGAGGTTGTATCCAAAGAATTTCGCCTCAGGTGTTGTGGAAAGATCTTCCAAAACCTCCCTGAAGAGCTCGGGCACATCGAGCCCCTTCGAGTCTACCGGCTGAGCAGGGATCACGTTTAACTTCTCTATGATCAGGCGTGCGGTGCTGCCCTGCAGGAGATAATCGATGAACTCAATTGCACCCTGAGGGTTGCTCGCCTCCTTGGCCACAAACAGCCCCGCCCCCACCCCGGCCGGAGGCGAGATGCCAGAGCCGTCTATGGACGGGAAAGGGAAGAACCCAACCTCAAAGTCCTGGACGGCCTGGACGATCTCCGAGACCAGCCACGTGCCGGTCGGTAGCATGGCGGCTTCGCCGGAATAGAACAGAGTGCTGGCCTCATCGAAGGGTACGGCGTTTACGTTCCGGGGATAGTAACCGCTCTCCACGAAGTCCCTGAAGAAGAGATCAATAGCTCTAACCACCTCAGGTACATCCCACCGTCCGTTCCCATAGAGGATGTCGTCTAGTCCTTGCCGGCCCAGCAGATTGCTCACCCCTATACTGAATAGGTGGCCGGCGGGGTACTGCTCCCGATTCCCGAAGGCCAGAGGAATGGTGCCCCGCAGCTTGTGCTCTTCAGCGACCCTTCGGAGCTGCTGCAAAGTCTGCGGCTCCTCCGGCATGAGGTCCTTGTTGTAGAAGACGATTATCTCCTCTACCTGATCAGGGACTCCGTAGACGGTGCCGTTGTAGGTGGCGCGCTGCTTGGCCCACTCGTAGATGTCCCAGCCCTTCTCCTTGTAGGTTTTCTCCAGGGGATCAACGAGTCCAGTGTCGGCCAGCACGCCGCCGAAACCCGGACCCGTGTCGAAGGAGAAGACATCCGGAGACTCGCCGGATCGCAGCCTGGACGGTATGACCTTGCTCATCTCATCCGGATCTATTGCCTCGCGCTCCAGGGTGTATTGCGGGTGCTGCTCCTCGAACCTATTGACCTGTATCTCCGTTACCGCTCTCTCTTGGATGGTGGTTTCTTCGGTCCCGGTAAGGAACTTGACAACGTCCCTATTACCACCCAGTATTCTGCCGCAACCCGCGGCACCGAGAAGCGCCACACCAGTGAGTCCCACGCCGCCGAACCTTAGGAAATCTTTGCGGCTTACCGCCCTTGGCATCTGTCGTTCACTCGCTCTCCTTGCTCAAGTGCAGCGTTTCACCAACGACGTTTGTCTTGTTGCGCAGACAGGTACGTTGACCGCGCCGCTTCCGATCATTCTTACAGATAAGAGCTGAGTGCGCTCCGAGTTCCCTTGTGTCTCGAGAGTCCTATGATCACCGCAGCTGCCGCGCGCTTACCCGGATAAGGCACATACTCTTAGCGACCGGTTCACCCGCGCGGTTCTCCGGAGCCCTCGCCTCCCTTTGGAGCGGGATCCTGGCGCAGCCACAAAGAGACGTGGGCCGGCTGCATCGTCTCCCTCACCACCCCGAGGAGGTCGTCGCTCAAGGCGTCAAGGTCCGTCTCGTCTCTGAGCTTGGCCGAGAAGCCCCCTAGCGTCTTTACTGCATCGTACTTCCTACGGTAGAAGCTGCGGTCGATAAAGCCCTGGATGCTGTGCCTCAAAGGGTTGAACAGGGCTGCTATGGTCAGGGTGGAGGCCACCACCACGAGCTGGGATCCCTCGCCGGTCAAAGCGCGGAAGAGCAACTGGAGCACGACGATGCTGCCGAAGTAGAGGACCGCGAGCACCGCGGTGAGCGAACCGTATACGAGGGTGCGGTTGATGATGAGGTCTATGTTGTAGAGGCGGTAGCGCAAGATCGCTATGCCCACCGCAGCCGGCAAGCCCACGACACCGGCTATTACCAGTACGGAACTGATCCACCCCAGCCACACTACACCCATAGATTCAAAGACCACGTAGGCGAGGGTGGCGCTCGTGGCCAGCACCGCTACGGCGTAAGTGAACCACTTGACCTGCTGGCGCTCTACCCCCTTTGAGCCTCTCAGCCGCGCCAACAACGACGCCGCTGCTATGAGCCCCAGGGCATACACGATCGTCTCCACCGGATTGATAACGTCCGTCGCAACCTCTGTCCCGAGAGGATGGTTGATAGGGTCGAACCCTCTGGCTGTCTCGGGCCAGAGAGCGACCGAAATGGTCCCCGCTACGAGCACTACTCCGATACCCCACATCAAGGGGCGCCAACGGGATGAAGGCGGTCGTCCGTCGGGGAACAGCAAAGCCAAGAACACGAAAAGCCCCAAGTGCAAAACCCACACCCAGGAGGAGATCCAGGCCAGCGTCTCGCCGCCTGGCAACGTGCTTGGCAGGGAACCCGGCTCCGCTAGGAGTGTGACGATGGCGTATTCGGCGACGAAGAGGCGAACACCCCCCACCAAGCCTATCGTGCAGAAGAGCCAACCTACAGGATTCTGGCGGGGGAGGCGGGGGGTGATCACAGCCCCCACCGTCGAGAAACCAATCGCTATCAAGGTGTTTACGAGCCAGTAGTCGTAGACAGGAGCGCCCGTGCGGGACCGGCTCGTTATAAGGAAGAGGAGCCCGAGCACCGTCAACACCAAAGAGGCCGCCCACATGCACCACGCCAGCCGGGCAGCCTCGCGCGAGCTCATGCCAGCGGGATCCCGCTTCGGGCTATTCCTTGCTGCATCTGGTGTCATGGTGGCCCCACGCTTCGTCTCACCATCGCTAAAGGCTAATAGTGACACGTCGTGCGATCCGATGCATCCCCGGATGATTATTCGACACCTTTTTCAAGCAGAGAGTGGATCTCGCAGAACTCCTGGGTCTATGCAGCTCGGTGAAGAGGTGACCGGGTTTGTCCTACTGCTCCGTTGCTCAAAGGCGGTAAACATAAGCGCGTCCGTCGCTTCAACGCCTAAGGCATATCTTGTTCATGCCATTCTAGCTCCAGCCATAGGTAACGCTAACAACGCCGAAGTCTGCAGGGAGGATGCTATCTTAAGGGGGTGCACCTGCGACCTTACCTCGAGTTCGGCGTCCAGACCGCCTACGAGGCTGGCCGGCTCACGCTCGGCTACTTCGGGACGGAGGCGGCGCGTCCCGAGTTCAAGGCCGACGATACGCCCGTAACGGTGGCCGACCGTGAGGCCGAGAGGCTCATCCGCGAGAGGATAGGGGCGCGCTACCCGAAGCATGCGATCCTGGGCGAAGAGTACGGGGAGGCCGAGGGGTCCGACCCCGACCACCGCTGGATCGTCGATCCCATAGACGGTACCAAGTCTTTCGTCCGTGGTGTCCCGCTTTATGGAGTCCTGATCGGGCTCGAGATAGAAGGCGTCTGCGAGGTTGGCGCTGCCTACTTTCCGGCCATCGACGAGATGGTGTGCGCCGCGACCGGCGAGGGATGTTATAGAAACGGTCGTAGGGTGAGCGTGTCCAACACACAGAGCCTCGCACAAGGGGTGGCTTCTTACACCGACGCGGCCAGCTTCGAGGAGCATGGTCGCTGGGGAGCGTGGCTGCGGGTTATCTCGGCCTCCGGAGACACGCGCGGCTGGTCCGACTCCTACGGCCACGCCCTCGTCGCCACAGGCAGGGTGGAGCTCATGCTCGACCCTATCATGGACCCCTGGGACTGTGGCTCTTTCCCACCCATCCTGCGCGAGGCCGGCGGGTACTTCGGCGACTGGTCAGGCAATGAGACCATCTACGCAAATGAGGCGATAAGCACCACAAGAGACCTTCTCCCCGAGGTGCTCAGCCTTATACGAGACCGGTAAATGAGGGCGGTTCACGAACCGCCCCTACAGGGGTCGGGTTACGGGCGTGGCCCGTTGGCCGAAGAACGATTCGCATTGCGCTCCGGTTCCTTGCCACGAACGAGGGGTGCGGCCCTCGCCGCACCCCAGGCTGATGCCTGTGGCCTGAAACCTACAACACAGGCAGGAACTTCTCGAGCTCGTACGGGGTGACCTGCACCCTGTAGTCCTCGAACTCCTCGCGCTTGAGCTGCAGGAGACGGGTGTAGGTGTGCTCTCCGAGCGCCTTGTGCAGCAGCTCGGAGTTCTCCGCCTCTTTGATCGCCTCCCCAAGGTCCGCCGGAAGGCTCTGGATGCCCATCTTCTCGCGCTCCTCGGAGGTCAGGTGGTACAGGTTACGCTCCATCGGTTCGGGCAGCTCGTAGCCCTTCTCGATCCCCTCCAGACCGGCGTGCAAGAGCGCGGCGAAGCAGAGGTAGATGTTCGCGGCGGGATCCGGGCAGCGGAGTTCCATGCGCGTGGCCCTCTCCTGGCCGGGGTGGTAGAGCGGGACCCTGACAAGTGCAGAGCGGTTGCGGCGGCTCCAGGCTATGTAGACAGGGGCCTCGTAGCCGGGGACCAGGCGCTTGTAGGAGTTCACGTGCTGGGCGAAGATTATGCTGATCTCACGCGCGTGACGGAGCTGGCCGGCGATGAAAGCCTGCGCTTCGTCCGATAGATAGTACTCGTTGTCCGCATCGAAGAAGGCGTTCTTGCCGCCCGAGAACAGGCTCTGGTGGGTGTGCATCCCAGAGCCGTTCTGGTCCTTCAAGGGCTTGGGCATGAACGTGGCGTAGACGCCGTGGCGGGTGGCGACCTCTTTGACCACCGTCTTGTACGTCATCACTTTGTCGGCCATCGCCATCGCGTCGTCGAATCGGAGGTCGATCTCATGCTGGGAGATGCCTACCTCGTGGTGGGAGTACTCGACCTTTATGCCTAGCTGCTGCAAAGACTGTACCGTCTCGCGCCTCAAGGCCGTCGCCGCGTCGAGCGTCGTCAGGTCGAAGTAGCCGCCGTAGTCGAGGGGTTCAGTGCCCTTGGAGTCCCTGAAGTAGAAGAACTCGAGCTCAGGCCCGCAGTAGAACTTATCGAAGCCCATCTCGTTCGCCCGTTCCAGGGCGCGCCTTAGAACGTGGCGTGGGTCGCCGACATAGGGATCACCGTCCGGCGTCCTTACGTCGCAGATCATGCGCGCCGTCGGCGCCTCCTGCGGGCTCCAGGGGATGACCTGGAACGTCGAGGGGTCAGGCATGGCTATCATGTCGGACTCCTCGATGTCCTGGTAGCCCGTAATCGAAGACCCGTCGAAACCCATGCCCCCGTCGAGGGCATCCTCTAGTTCCTCGACCGTGATCGCGAAGCTCTTGAGCGTCCCTAGCACGTCGGTGAACCACAGCCGGATGAACTGTACGTTGTTCTCCTTTGCCTGCTGCAACACGCTCTGCCTGTCAGCTGTCTCCAAGCTTGCCTCCTTAAGATATTCGTTCTTCTCTCAGCCCTAGAGTGGGGGCTTTCCTGCAACACCCGCCATGATATGAAGGGCAGCACCCTTTGCATATGGCCGCGCGTACAAGCCAGGCGGCGCGATCCGGCGCGATTCTCGGCCTGATGTACAAAAATGAACCCTGGCCTGGTTTCCAATGGCTGCGTCGGGTCGGCCTCGTGGGTGCCCCGGACGCGTGCAGGGTAGAATCTACAACTGTACTACAGAAGGTTGGCCGACGATATGACGCAAAGGGGCAGAGATGACCGACAGGCCGGAAGAGGGTCGCGAGGAGCGCCGCAGAACGGGTCCGCTGGGAGACAACGATGAGACGCGCCGTGTGCCTACCGAGAACGACCCCGAGGCCACGCGCCAGGTCCGGTCGGGTGGGGAGGAGGCTGAATCTTCCGAGACTCGAAGGGTGCCCCAGGGGTCGTCCGAGGAGAAGGAGACCCGCGTTATCAGGGCGTCTGGCCACCCCGACACGACCAGGGGGGCTACTCCCTACCCGAGGGGTTACTTCGAAGAGGCGGAGGCGCGTGAGGACAGGCTCAGGGACATGTACGGGGGTGTTGATTGGTTGGCGAGCTTTCTCGGGCTCGTCTTTGCCATGGTCATCGGGGCGATCTTCTCGGCCATCGCCGGGCTCGTGCTCGTCCCCATCGGCATACCGCCTGACCTTTCGGGAGGTCAGATCGGGGCCCCGGCCATAACGGGTCTCGCTGTGCTCGGGGTCTTGATCTTCCTGACTTATTTCTTCGGCGGGTACGTGGCCGGTCGCCTGGCGCGATTCGACGGGGGCCGCAACGGGGCGATGGTGTTTGCCTGGACGTTTATCGTGGTTCTGATCCTCGCCCTGGTCGCACTAGTGTTCAGCGGATTTCTGCCCGACGGGGTGGCCGGGGGCATCGACAACTTAGTCGAAGGGGTGCTGTCTACGGCCAGGAATCTGGCCGTAGCCGGCGTCGCAGGTATCGTCACCGGCCTGGCTGCCGTGCTCATAGCGCTCCTCGGCGGCTTTCTGGGTGGACGTTTGGGCAGCAGGTACCACACCGAGATAGACAGAGCGACCTGACCGGAAGCGAGAAGGAGAGGCAAGTCGTGAAGAAGGCTATCGCCCTAAAACTGATCAAGAGCAAAACGGTGCGTCACGTGGCAATAAAGGCCCTGCAGAACAAGAAGGTTCGCAAGATCGTCGTGAACCAGGCCAAGCGCAGGGTAATTGGGAAGTAGCAGCGCTAGAGCGGTTTGCACAAGAACTGACCCACTGCAAGACCAAAAGCTGAAATGCTGACGGGCTGACTTGCTGAAATGCTTACAACGAGGTTCTCGCGGCCAGGTCCCTGGCGACCTCGAGGGTGGAACCCGTCTCTCGCCACACCTCTAGCTGGCGCACGGATTCGGTTGGCTCGCCGAGAACGCGCTCGAGTCCCGAAAGATCCCTGATGGTCGCTTCGGAGAGCCTGGTCACGAGCGTCTCTATGGCGGTACGGGTCTCGACGGGTTCGTGGGTCTTATGGTCTATGAAGATGCCTTCGAGACCGTAACGCTGGGCGCTCCACTTGTTCTCCTCGATCTCGCGGTTCGGGATGACGGGCATCAGGGCGTCCGAGTCGTACTCGAGGGCAAGCATGTCGCACAGGGCCGCGGCCAGGGCGATGAGGGCCTCGTTGCGGGCCGGATCTGTCTGGGCGTCGAAGGCCCTTATCTCGACGGTATCTAGCCCGGGGTGGAGTCTCACGTCCCACCAGATCTCCCCAAGGGAGTCTATGAGGCCGGCGCGCCCGAGGTAGTCTACGTAGTCCGTGTACTCCGTCCAGGAGCCAAAGGGCCCGGGGAGTCCGGCGCGGTGGTAGGCGCGCGAGAACATCAACACGCGCGCCGAGTGCATGTCCGTATACTCGCCCTGCCAGAAAGGAGAGTTGACCGAGAGCGCCAGCATGTGCGGCACGTACTCGCGCAGGCGGTTGAAAAGGTAGACGGCCTTTCCGCGACCCTGCACCGCGTAGTGGACGTGTAAGGAGAACGTGTTGTTGCGCCGGATCAACCACCCCAGTTTCTTTTTGAGGCGCTGGTAATGGGGCTTGTCGATGATGTCCTGTTCCCGCCAATCGCCGATCGGGTGGGTCCCGCTGGTGCCGAGGACCCTGCCCAGCCGCTCTGCATGCCCGAGCAGGACGCGCCTGCGGCAGAGGAGGTCGGCGAAGACGCCTTCGGGTTGCTCGTGCACGCCCGTGTTCGACTCGATCTCACAGTCTATGAGTTCCCCCGAGAACCTGGTTTCGGGCTCGAGAGACAGAATCTTCTGTGCCCCGTCGGCTAGCTTGAGGGTCTCAGGATCGGCGAGCCACAACTCCTCCTCGGCGCCCAGGGTGCCCTCTCGTGTGCCCTTCTCGAACGGCTCCTCGGGTATGAGAGAGATGCTTTTGGCAGTGTTCAAAATCTTCCTCCGCGGAGCACCATCCTATTCACCGGGGCTTCTATCGACTCTACGCCGCCGGATTGCTCCCGGCGGCAGCCTGGCAGTCCTGGGGAATGGGGTGTGTGATCCATGGCGAGGAGTATATTACTTCGTCTGTGGGGAGAGGTGGCGTCATCGGGTTAGAATGAGCCTCTGTAACTACACTGGAGGTGCTTGTGTCGGTGGACGTTGGCAGTGAGGGGATCATACCGGAGAGGGCGCTCTGGGCCTGATGGGGCGTCAGGGCACGGAGCTTGTACCCGAAGGCCTTGTGGCAGCGTGCGCCGCGACGGCCATGATACTCGTCTACAGCGCCCCCACTCCAGGCACGGGATCCCGCTACCTCGACGGCCGCATCGCGCACGAGTCGAAGGTGCTCTCCGTGCTACCGGTCAGGGACGCCCTCGGCGGGTCGGGCCGTCAGGGTGTGGGGGAGACGGTACTCGAGGCCACCGTCTCTTCGATCTCTTTTGCCGGCTTCGCCGACCCGCGGGCTTCCGGCTATCTGGCCCCACTCGCCCGCGGCGCATTGCGCGAGGAGCCATCGGCCCGCGTCCTGGCGGGACTCGGTCACGACGAGATAGCACCGTTTGCGCGGGCGCTCGAGGTAGCCGGTGGCGAGGAGGCCCTCGCTGGTGCGCTGACTTATGCTCTCGGGGCCGGCAAGGACGCCACGCTCCGCGACGCCATGCGCTTCTCGGCGTCGCGCCACGCACTGGCTAGAGAGTACGCCAGGGACTTCGAGGTCACCCGCGAGCTCGCCAGGCCGGCGCTGCTCTCCGCCCTCTCTCGCGCAGACTCCGTCCGCGGCGCCCTGGTCCAGTCCTACATGGAGGTCCTCTCGGAGGTTCCCGACCTCGATGTGGCCGGCCGGGCAGGCCGCCAGGAGGCCGAGGAAGTCTCCCGCATGGCGCACGGGGTACTGAAGGCCGGCGGCGTCCACTCGAGGCGCGGCCTCGAGGGGATAGCCAACCTCGGGGGCCTGCTGCGCGCCGACCCCCGCCTCTCTCCGACCACGACCGAGTATCCCGTCATAGCAGCAGCCTTCCTCGTCGCCCTCGAGTACGGTCCCGACGCCCTTAGCCACAGGGTCAGGCCGGCTACGGGAAGGTGAAGACTTTCGCCCGGCCTACTCTGCCGATTGGTAGAATCTGCAGGCACATCGGCGGTAGAGGAGGAACATGAGGGCTCTCGTCATCGTGGGACACGGTTCGCACCTCAACGAGGACTCGAGCCTGCCCGTCTACGAGCACGCTGGCCGTATCAGGGAGACCGGAGAGTTCGACGAAGTCGTCGAGTGCTTCTGGAAGGAGGAGCCCTCCATGCGCCACGTGCTCGACACCGTCGAGTCGGAAGAGGTCTACGTCGTCCCCGCCTTTATCTCCGAAGGATATTTCACCCAGCAGGTCATCCCGAGAGAGCTCGGTCTTCGAGGGCCCGTCTCCAGGAAGGGCATGAAGACCGTCCGGTACGCAGGACCCCTTGGCAACTTCGAGGGGATGCCTGACGTCATACTGGAGCGTACGGACGACCTTATGCGCGCAAGAGAGGTCTCGGGGCGCACGGCCCTCGTCTTGCTCGGCCACGGGACCGACCTGAACAAGAACTCAGGCGGCGTCGTCTACCTGAACGCCGGACGCATCAGGGAGCGCGGTATCTACGACCTCGTCGAGGTCGGGTTCCTGGATCAAACCCCCGAGATAGGTCGGGTCGTCGATGGTGTCGAGGCTGAGAACGTGATCCTGATCCCCTTGTTCATCGCGGAAGGCTGGCATACCCGCGAGACGATCCCCGAGGACCTCGGCCTGACCGGCGGGGTGACGGTCCGCGACGAAAAGACGATCTACTACGGCGCCCCTGTCGGAACGCATCCTTCCATGGCGAACCTCATAGCAGCCCGCGCCCGTGAGACGATGATGGAGCAGCACCTTGTCTGAGGCCCGCTCCCGGCGGCCCGAATTCGAGAACGTCGCTGCGGGCTCGCGCGAGGCCTTCGCGGCGTGGGTCGATGGCGCGCCCGATGGGCGCGTCTTCGGGCAGGTGATCACACGCCCTGCTAAGCCCTTTGGATACTCGCTGCGTCACACCGACGACGCGCGAGCGGCTGGTCTCAGGGTCAGCGAGGACCCGCGTGCGGCGCGTGAGATCGCCAAGCTCACCGAAGGTGGGGATTACAGGCCGCTGAAGAGCTCCCCTAACCTGCGGCGCGGCTGGGAGATCAGGGTCGCTGACGCGCGCGGACTCGTGACCGCGATGAACTACCTCTATCCTGCCGGCGTCGTCCACTGGTACCTCAACAGGGAGGGGAGGTTGGATCTCACGAGCTTCAGGGAGAATGCGGCGAGGCAGAGCGGGATCTACAAGAGGGTTCAGCGGCTCTCGGACGAGGGGGTGCAGGGCGCGGTCCTTGCCTGCTGCGAGGATGCAGTGTGCCTCAAGAAGACCCTCTGGGACATCGACGAGGATACGCCTCTCGAAGTAGATCGGGGAGAGGGTGAGATCCCCTGCCCCGAGCCATGTAGCATCTTCGTCTCATTCGCGCGGCGGGTCAGGCTCTTCGAGCGGGAGAAAGACGTTGATGGTCTCTCGCCCTCGGAGAGAGAAGACCTTTCCGCCCTCATCGAGGCCGCCGCCACCGGAGAGGTCGGGTTCGCCCGCGAGGCCGAGTTCGAGCAGCCGCTGAACGAGAGGAGAATGCGCTACAGGAGGCTCACCCTCGTCCCCAAACTGCGCCGGAACGGATAGAGATCCGAAAGCAGTTTTCGGAACCACGGACGGTCAATGTGGAACACACCGCCTCCTTATCTCCAAGACCGTTCCCAGAGCATTCCTGTAGCCTGAAGCCGCGGTATGCTGTTTCCGAACGGGCCTTTCGGGGTATCTCGTTGTTTCGAGAAACCAACTCCGCGAAGATGGAGGTAGTGAATGGCACGCAAGAAGAGAAAGGCTGCCAGGGCTGGCGCGAAGGTAGGAGCGAGGGTGGCGCCCGTGGCCGGCAGGACCGCAGGGAAAGCCGTGTGGAAGCTCGGCAAGGGTGAGGCCAGGCTGATCCGTCGGGCGATGAGCTCGCAGGAGCCGAAGAAGGTCCGGTATCTCAAGTACGGATTCTTTATCCTGATCGGGCTCGCCACCGGGGCTGCAATCGCGCGTTCCAAGAAAGGCGAAACTTCGGGCGAGTCCTCATCTTACACGGGCACGACCGGCCCCCATGCCCCCGACCCGGGGAGCCCTGCAGGCGAACGGGGCGCGACCTGGGGTAGCGGCACCCCGACGGGGACCGCGGGCGGCGGTGGCCACCAGAGTCCGGGAGACGCGAACCGCACCGGCGCCGAGCGAGATTACTCGGACCCCTCGTCCGGGCCACTGATCGGCGAGCAGCATGGTGACATCGAGGGTGTAGGCGAGCAGCAAGAGGAGCTAGAACAGCGCATCCGAACCCACATCGGCGAGGACCCACGCACCGCGGAGATGCCACGGGTGAATGTCGAGGTAAACGACGGGATCGCGGAGCTGCGCGGGATAGCGCCCTCAGAGGACGCCAAACTTGCGGCGGGCGAGATCGCCCAACAGGTCGAAGGCGTACGCGAAGTGCGAAACCTGATTCAAGTAAGCTAGTCAGCACGCCGCCTCCCTCCGGTCGGCGGCTCGCAGCACTTCAGCAAGTCGTTTCAGGACGTAGCCAAGGGCGCCGGATCTGACCAACGGTTCCTCACGCGCCTCGGAGCGAGGCTGCAACGGCATTCGCTGACAAGCTGATAAGCGGAGGCCGCAGCGTGCTGAAATGCTCTCAGCCTCGAATGAGGCTGAGCAACTCGTCGTGTTCGCGCTCTAGCGTTTCGTTGTCTTTCGCCTCCACGTTGAGACGGAGGAGTGGTTCTGTGTTCGAGGGGCGGAGGTTGAACCACCACTCGCCAAGGTCGACTGTGAGGCCGTCGAGATGGTCTATCTTTACGTCTTCGTTGTTCGCGTAGTGGTCCTCGACTTTATTCAGGGTCGCTTTCTGGTCTTCTACTTCGGAGTTGATCTCACCGGAGCGGACGTATGGGTCGATGGGGGCGAGGAGGCTGGAGACGGGCTCTTGTTGGCGGCCGACGAGCTCGGCGATGGTTAGCATCGCGATGATACCTGAGTCGGCGAAGTAGTTGTCCCTGAAGTAGAAGTGGGCTGAGTGCTCCCCGCCGAAGGCCGCATCGTGCTTTCGCATCTGCGGCTTGATGATGGAGTGGCCTGCCTTGGTCCTTATGGCCTTCCCGCCTTCTCGCTCGACGAGCTCGGGGAGGGCCTTGGAGCAGACAGCGCTATACAGTATGGTCGCGCCAGGCTCCTTCTCGAGCACGTTCTTCGCTATGAGGGTGGCCGCCAGGTCGCCCGAGACAGTCGTGCCGTTCTCGTCGATAATGAAGCATCGGTCCGCGTCGCCGTCGAAAGCGACCCCGAAGTCCGCCCCCTCCGCGACCACCCGCTCCTGCAGCTCACTGACGTTCTCGGGCTCGATCGGGTTCGGTGGATGGTTCGGGAAGGAGCCGTCGAGCTCGAAGTACATCGGGACGTACTCGAAAGGGAGGTGCTCGAAGATGGGGGGGACCATCTTACCCGCCATGCCGTTGCCAGCATCGATCACGATCTTGAGTGGTCTCAGGCCCTCCGTGTCTATAAAGCTCAGGCAATGTTTCGCGTAATCTACGGTGATGTCGGTCTCCTCTACGGAACCAGGATATTCCGCCGGGTCGGGGAGGTCCCCCGAGACGATGAGGTCACGGATCTCGCGAAGCCCGGCCTCCCCCGAGAGGGCGATTGCTTCCTCCCTGCACAGCTTGAAGCCGTTGTAGTCCTTGGGGTTGTGCGAGGCAGTCACCATGGCCCCGCCAGGCTCCTCGAGGTGTCCTACGGCGAAGTAGAGCGCATCGGTCGAGACCAGTCCGAGGTCGAGTACGTCGGCGCCAGCCTCCGTGACTCCCTGTATAAAGGCCTGCTCCAGCGCCTCGCCCGAGAGGCGCATGTCGCGGGCCACGACGACACGGGAGCCCGAGAGATCCAGGTGCGCAACGAACGCGCTGCCGATGTCGCGGGCCACGCCCTCGTCCAGGCTCTCCGGGTAAACGCCACGGATATCGTAGGCCTTGAATACCGACTCATCGAGCATCTCCTACCTCCGGACTCCTCCCGGTCTGTGTGCGACCTGTGGTTTTCGGCTTCCGGTACAATAGCGGGTTATGGTCCATCGTGCAGACCGGTTCGCGGCGTACGCCTGGTAGGCGCGCATTGGGCCCCCGCTTCGTCACGTTCGCCGCCCTGTTCTACGGTTTTCTTGCCATCGTTGCCGCCCTGTGGTGCGGCCTCAGGGGCTTCGATGTGCGGATACTCGGCGAGAGTTCCGCCGTGAGCGTGCTACTCGGACTCCTTACCGCCGCCGGCACGGTCTTTCTGGGCCTCCTAGCCTACCGTTTTCTACCCTCTCTGCGCGAGATCTCCGGGGAGCTCGCCCCGCGCCTGGTCGACGGCGCCGATTCGACCAGCCTCGTGCTGGTCTCGATCTTCTCCGGGGTGGGCGAGGAAGCGTTTTTTCGGGGCGCACTCCAGCAAGAGTTCGGCCTGGTACTCGCCTCCCTCCTGTTCGGCCTAGCCCACATCGGCCCAGACCGAAGATATCTCGTATGGACGACGTGGGCCGTACTGGCCGGCTTCGTTTTCGGCTTCCTCTACGATGCAAGCGGCGGTCTACTCGCCCCCATCCTCGCCCACACTGCGCACAACGCTGCGACCCTCCTGCTCTGGAAACGCTCAAGGAAGAGCTCGAGGAAGGCCGGTGGCCACTGAACAAGCTCCCCAATACCACCACGGGCAAGACCGGAGACCCCTACCACGTTGGTCCCGTGCTGGCCGCAGTTTGTTTCGGGGTCGTGTTGCTCGCTGCGGTCGTATCCCTCTGGCCCGGGGACTTCTCGCCGGGGGAGGAGATGATCTCGCCCGGGGCTGAGGACATCGCGGTGAGCCAGGAGGACACGTTGTACCCGACCTCGGACAGGCTACGTTTCGACGGGCGGCCCGAGGTGGTCTACGTCTATCTGAGGGTCGAGAACCTCGACACTTACGGCGACCTCCAGGCGAGGGTCGGGCGGACGTCGAGGACCTCCGCCCTTGGCCGTCTCTTCGGCGGCGGTGGCGGGCTTGTCGTCGAGAACGTGGGTGAGGAGCGACTCACAGTGACGTACGGTGGGGCTTCCGGGGTGGTAAAGTTCGCCGTTCGCCCTGAATCGGGAGGGCTGCCTTCCGGCGAATACACGGTGGCTGTCTACGCCTCGTCAGGAAGAGCCGGTGAGAGTAGCGCGGTGGCCAGAAAATACTTTGTGGTCGGTGCCAGGCACGGCTAGTAGTCGTCCGCTTTTGGGATACAATGGATTGTGATCGAGGCGACGGTCCGCTGGACTGCGTAGGGAGGGAACGATAGCGCGCTTCACCGAAACGGTCATCAACGTGTTGAGCTTGCTGGTTGTCGGCGTGGGCATCGTGGTGACCGCGAGCTTCTTCTTCGCCTCCCCGCAGCAGGATGCTGGGGCCGAAGTCGCGGCTGAAGAGAAGGTCAGCACGGCTACCGAACAGCCCAGAGTACCCGTGGCCGCTGGGAAGATCGACAGAGCCATCGAGAAGCAACGAGAAGTACCGCAGGAAAGGGGCTCGGGCGGGCCTGTGGTCATAAAGAGGTTCGTCAGCAGGGGGCCGGATAACAAGATGCTGCGGATGACTATCCCGAAGATGGCCCAGATACGCAACGACACAGTCCCCTACTCAGTCAGCGACGACGATAAGGCGTTCCGCAGACACGCCGCCGTGCACCTCCGCGGGACCGGTAACCCCTGGGACAGGCAGGCGAACGTCTACATCGCCGGGCACCGGCTCGGTTTTCCAGGAACAGACAGCTGGCTGTCGTTCTGGGACTTGAACGTGCTCGACAAGGGTGACAGGGTCTTTATCATCGACTCGACGGGCAAGCGTTACGTCTACAGGGTGTTCAAGACCTTTATCGTGGATCCGGATGAGGTGTCGGTGACGAGGCCGCTCGAGGGTAGGAACATAGTGTCGCTACAGACGTGTACGCTGCCGGATTACTCCAGGCGTTTGATCGTCCAGGCCGAAAGAGTGGACAAGCGGTAGTGCTCGCTACGCAAGAGGGGGAAGGTAGAGGTTGCTCCGGCTGCCGGTGAGAGGGCGGAAGCAGGCGAGTCCCGCGAAAAAGCGTGTGGAGACGCCGCCGATGACCAAGGGCAACATGCAGGTGCGCGTCGTTACTCTCGCGGTTCTGATCGCCGCGGTCTTCCTCGTGCTCGGCGCCAGGCTGTGGTACCTGCAGGTCCTCACGGGCCAGGACTACACGCTCGCCGCGCGGGCAACGCAACACACCAACATCAAGATCCCAGCCCAGCGCGGAGTGGTCTACGATCGAGACGGCAAGATCCTCGCGAACAACGTCCCCGGACTGAACGTGACCGTCATACCGGACGAGATCTCCAGGACCAAGGTGAAGGAGCTGGCGACAGTCGTCGGGGCCGACACCGAGGCTGTCCTGGCCCGCTACGACGCGGCGAAGGAGACCGGTACCCAGTACAGCCCCATCCTGGTGAAGGAGAACGCGGGCCGCGACGCCGTGACTTATATCAGCGAGCGCACCGGGGAGTTCGGGGGCGTCGCCGTGAACGACGACTGGGTCCGAAGCTACCCCGAAGGCAGGCTAGCCTCCCACATCCTCGGGTACACCGGCGCCGTCACCCAGGACGAACTGAAGCAGGAACTTTTCGATGGCCTGCTCCCTGATTCCATCGTGGGCAAGAGCGGGGTCGAGCTCTCCTACGAGGAGGCCCTGCGCGGCAAACCGGGCCAGAGGACCTACAACGTAGACGCCCTCGGGCGCATCGTTCCAGAGGGGAGCAGGGTCGATTCCATGGGCCGCTTCGTGGATGAAAACGGTAATCCCATCAACGTGAACCCTAGCCAGGAGTTGCCAGACCACGTCACGGAGCCCGAACCTGGCAACAACCTCACCCTCACTATCGACGTCGATTTGCAGAAGGTCGTGGAGAAGGAGCTCGACGGGGCCCTGGAGCGCACCAGGGAGGCAGGCTACGAGGGCAGGGGCGGGGCCGTCGTCGCGATGGACCCTCGCAACGGCGAGATACTTGCCCTCGCCAGCCGTCCCGACTTCGACCCGCAACTGTTCGTCGGCGGCATCTCCGGCGGAGAGGAACTCGCCACCTACAACCACCTCGTATCCAATAGGTCGAACGATCCGTTCCTCAACCGCGCGATCGTCGCCGGGCAGCCGGGTGCCTCGACGTTCAAGATCTTCACGGGAATAGCCGGCATGGCCTCAGGCGTCATAGACGCCTACACGATCGTCAACGATACGGCCGTCATGAACGGGACGGGCTGCTGGATGCCGTCGAGCGTCTCGGCGAGCCCTTGCTACAGGAGTTGGCGGCAGAACAGTCCCAACTACCAGTTCCTCGGCGACCACGGCCCCCAGAACTTCTCCGAGGCCATAACCGACTCCAACGACATCTTCTTCTACCAGGTCGCCGACTGGATCTGGAACCAGACCGCGAATAAGGACTGGCTGCCGCACTACTATCAGCGATGGGGCTTCGGTAGGGTCACCGGCATCGACCTCAGCGGCGAGACCGAGGGTCGCATCCCCACCGAGCAGGGAGAGAGGGAGCTGTACGAGGCCCTGCACGGTACAACAGAAGGGGCCTTCTGGAGCGTGGGAGACTGGGTGAACCTCGCCATCGGTCAGGGCGATCTGCTCGTCTCCCCGATCCAGATGGCCCGGGCCTACTCAGCCCTCTACAACGGTGGCACCCTCGTCACCCCGCACGTCGGCAAGGAGATCACGGACCAGAACGGGAACGTGGTCGAGAAGATCTCCCCCAAGCCCGCCGGACGGGTAGAGACGAACCAGTACCAGATCGACACCGTGATACAGGGCCTGAGGGGCGTCACGAAGAAGGACGGCACCGCGGGACCGGTCTTCGAAGACTCGACCCTCACGGTCGCAGGGAAGAGCGGCACCGGCGAGCTGCCGGCCGGGAAGGACTATGTGAACTGGTTCGTCGGCTGGGTCGAGGGCCAAGAGGAGCAGCCGCTGGTCGTCGTCACGATGATCGAGGGCGGCGGCGCCTTCCAGGAGGGCTCGGAGATGACGGCCGGCCCAGTAGTGCGCCACATACTCGAGGCCTACTACGGCGTCGAGCAGTCGCGCGGGGATCCGCACCCGACGAACACCCCCCCGATGGACCCGGCGGACCGCGCTTCCACGGAGAGCGAGTCGGACGCGGTCCCGGCTGAATAGCGTGAACCTTCTCTCGCTGCCGAGCCCGCCTTCCCCCGTAATGTTCGAGGTAGGGCCTTTCGCCCTCCGCTACTACGGCCTGTTCATAGCGCTAGGCATCATCGTCGCGACCTGGCTCTCCGGGAGGGAGCTGGAGCGCAAGGGCTACGACGGCACCCTGGCCCTCGACTCGCTGTTCTATATCGTGCCTCTGGGCTTTGTCGGCGCAAGAGCCTACCACGTTATCACCGACTACGGGCTCTACTCGAGCGACCCTTTCCCCGGCGTGTTTGCGGTCTGGAACGGGGGACTCGGGATCTACGGCGGCGTCGTCGGAGGATTTGTGGGGCTCTTGATCTTCTCCCGGGTACGGGGCATAAGCCCGTGGGCGTTCGCCGATGCCGTCGCACCCGGACTAATCCTCGCCCAGGCGATAGGGCGCTGGGGCAACTACTTCAATCAGGAGCTCTTCGGACGGCCATCTGATCTGCCCTGGGCTATCAGAATAGCTCCGGAGAACAGGCCGGTCGACTACGCAGACGCCGCGACCTTTCACCCCACATTCCTGTACGAGTCGATCTGGGACGCCCTAGTGTGCCTGATACTGCTGTGGGTGGCCCGCCGCTTCGCAGAACGCCTGAAGAACGGTGACATCTTCGTGCTCTACGTGAGCCTCTACTCCTTCGGACGCTTCTTTGTGGAGGCCCTGCGCGTCGACCCGGCTTTCCTCATCGGCGGAACCATCCGCGGCAATCTCTTCGTCAGCAGCGTCCTCGCACTCGGTTTCGCGATGATCCTGCTCCTGAGGCACTCGGGGTCCAGACGCAAACGCCCTGAGTCCCGCTGAGCAGGCTACTCTTGCGCTGGGGTTCGCTCTTCGTACGTGGCGTTGACCTTCGAATACCACGCGAGCACCTGCAGGCGCTTGTGCTTTAGCTCTTTCCTGCTCTGTTCGTTCGCGATGTTGTTCTTCTCCAATGAGTCTGACGCCAGGTCGTAGACCTCGTCAGGCTGGTTGCCGAAGAAGTAGATGTACTTCTCGGTCCCCTGTATGCTCGCGAGGCACCTGTACTCATCAAAGCAGGAAAAGAACAGCGTGCGGTCCTCTTCCGGCGGAGCGAGGAGGGATCTCCCCGCGTAACGGCCGTCCTTTACCTCGTAGCCGAGCAACTCGACCAGGGTGGGGAGTATGTCGAGCTGGTTCGTCAGGGTCTGCACGCGTCTGCCTTCCTCGAAGCGTCCAGGCTCGTGGATGATGAAGGGCACCTCGAGCCCCTCCTGGTAGATGGTGTTGTCGTGCTGGAAGAGGTCATGCTCCCCGAACCCTTCCCCGTGGTCGCCGTAGATCACGAAGATCGTGTCATCGTACAGCCCCAGCTCTTTGTACTGGTCCATGACGTTCTTCACGAAGAAGTCGAGGTAGCGCATCGAGTTCTGGTAGTGGTCGAGCCCGGGGAGGTTGGAGTAATCCTTCAACCCGTAACGATCGATGGGCCGGTAGTCGTGGTGGCCAGTGACCCCGAGGTAGGTCGCAAGGAATGGTTTGTCTTTGTGTCGCTCTATCCAATCCCTGCTCGGCTGAAGCATGATATTGTCCTCGTAGCCGAAGTAGTTGGACTTCTGGAAGCCCAGCGTCTCCATCGTCTCAACGGGCCGGAAGTAGTCGTATCCGAAGTTTTGGACGAGTTCCCTGCGGTCCTCGAAGTGCTCGGTCGCCGAGGAGAACCAGACGGAGTTGTAACCGTGCTCCTTCAAGAGTTCGGGCAGGCACCGGGCGGGGACGCCGCCGGGATCGGCCTCGGTGATCTCACGCACCAGGTGCGGATCGATGCCGCAGTTTATCGAGGTGATGGCCTTGGAGGTGTGGGGGACGATCGTGTATGCGCGCTCGGCCAGGAGGCTCTTCTTGGCGAGCGTGTCGAGGTAGGGTGTCGTGTCCAGGTCCTCGTTATGGGGCGTCATGGAGCGGGCCCTGGCCGACTCGAGGTGGATCAGGACGACGTTCTTCTTCTCGGTTTCGGTGGTCTCCTGCAGGCGGGTATCCACAGGAGGCTTTATCGACGTAGCGTTCGCGGTAAGGCCTCTGATCTGCGCGTGCTCCACCTCTGACATGACGATGTTGACGACGGCGTCCCTGGAGAATGATTTGCCGGCTACCCCGGCGCCGACCGGCAGCGAGAGAAAAATGAATCCTAACGACGTAGTGAATGCACCGAGGGCGAACAGCCTGGAGGTGGACGGAGAACCGGAGGACCCGGGCTCCCCATGCTTTCCACAAACGAGCGTCGTCATTATCCAGGGACCAAACACTATGTAGCCGAGGATGACCAGCACCCAGGCCCAGATAGCCAGCGACGTCACGCTGCCGATTACGTCTGTGATCTCTCCCAGCGAGGTGAGGGAGTACGTGATGACGTTGAGGCTGAGCGTCGAGCCGGTCTCCTGAAAGTATCCGTGGGCCGAGGTCGTCGTCGCAATGACGAGTATCGTGACCGTATGAAAGAGGACTACCGCAGGCCAGCGCAGACGACTCTGCCGAGTTAGGGCGAATAGCCCGACCCAGAGGAACACGTATCCGAGGTTGAAGAGCAGGTCCGAACGGATCAAGGCGAAGGCGGCGAACCCCCCTGGAAGTTCTTCTTGAGAGTCTATCCGGATTCCCTTCAGCACCAGATTGTAGACGACCAGAGGAACCAGCAAACCGGAAAGGTAGACCCAATCGCGACCGCTCAGAATGGAGCGGAAGCGGGCAAATAGCGCCAGCCGCTTGTGATTTCCGGAAGCCACGAGTTCGAGAGAGTTTACAAAGATTTCGCAGAACTTGACAGCCGACCCGCAATCTCCCAACCGGGCTGCTTTGACGCGCAAGAATCCCCCTGCTATCTTGCAGATGTGCGTGCGCACAGCCTGGAGGTTTGCGGGACGTGCTCCGACTGCAGGTAGAAGGGCGTAAGGTAGTTTTGCACGGTGCCACGGCGGATGGCGGGTGGCGGCTGTGAACGCGATCCTGATGGCTTCGCTGGCCGCAGGGGGCTTTTCGGCGGCGAGCCTTCTCGCTCTACTCGGTGGAGAGTTAGGAGGCAGGGGCCGGTCTTACGCCGCCGCCTTCGCCGCGGGGATACTGCTCGCGCTCGCGTTCGTCGACCTCTTCCCCGAGGGTCTCGAGCTCGGTGGAGAGGCCGCGGTCGCCGGGTTCGTTGGAGGGTTCGCCCTCTTGTTCATGACCGAGGTGTTCACCAGGGCCCACACGCACCACCTGCCCGACGAGCACGTCCACAAACACGCGCTCGGGCCTTTCGTACTCGGGCTAGCCATCCACAACCTCGCCGACGGCTTCGTTCTAGGCGTCGGGGCCAAGGCTGGCGCCGTCACCTCCTGGCTCGTAGGGCTCGGGGTTCTCGTTCACCAGATACCCGTTGGGATCTCCCTCGCCGCTGTCCTGCTTGCTGCGCAGGCCGGAAGGGCAAGGGTCATAAGGACCGCAATCTTGCTCGGGCTGGCGATACCCGCCGCAGCGGCGTTGACCGTGGCCTTCCCCGCGCCAGGAGAAGTCAATCTCGGTCTATTGACCGGTGTCGCAGGCGGGGTGCTCGCATACATCGGCGCCGCACACCTGCTCCCCGAGGCCCAGGCCGAGGATACGAACAGGTTGGCCGGCATCATGTTCGTGGCCACGCTCGTCCTCACGGCCGCCGGGCTGATAGCACTTAAGCAATTCAGCTAGTCACCACGCCTGCTTCGCAGGCTTGTCAGCACGTCGCCTGGTCCAGGCGACTTGTCAGCACTTCAGTTAGTCAACTATCGCGCTTGTGAGCCCTGGCTGACCTGCTGACAAGGCGGCGGAGCCGCCGGGCTGAAGGCCTGAGCGTGCTGAAATGCTATAAGAGCAGCCACAGGGCGAGCAGGATCAGTTCCGCGCCGAACAGGATGACGGTCGGTGTCGCCGCACGGAGTGTCTTGCTGGAGTAGACGGTGGGCGCCGTGAGCCATCCGAAGGCGGCTCCGCCCACGAGACCGCCGATATGCGCCGTGTTGCTGATATTGGGGACGGAGAATCCGAAGTAGAGGTTCAGGGCGGTCAGGATCAGGAGCTGGCGGATCAGGGGATTCTGCCAGGAGAAGGTGCCGCGGCGCACAGAGTAACCGAGCACGCCTCCGAGGAGACCGAAGATCGCGCCAGAAGCTCCTACGGCGGGCCTGTCGAAGGCGCCGAAGTAGAGGTAGGCGAGGCCCCCGGCGAGCCCACTGGCCAGGTAGAGCGCGAGAAAACGGCTTTGCCCGAACGCCTGCTCTACGAACGAGCCGAGGAAGTACAGAGAGAGCATGTTCAGCGCCAGGTGGATGAACCCCGAGTGCAAGAACATGCTCGACAGCAAGAGCCAAACTCCGCCGTCGGCGACGGCGGCGGGCACGAGGGCGCCCTGCGCGAGCACTTCGGGGGGCTGTGTCACCAGCCCGACGTTCAGCGGGTAACCGTAGTCCTGACCCGCGAGCGCGACAGCGACGTACACGGCCACACAGGTGGCTATGAGGCCGAACGTCACCGGTAGGCGGGAGAGCTCGTTCAATGCCGGGTACTTACGTTGAGTCTAGCGGCGTTTGATCTCGCGCACGGCGTCCCCGACCTGCACCTGTGAGAGGTCCTGCAGGGGGCCGCCGAGCATTGACTCGAGGTCGGGGTCGTCGCCCGAGGTAGCGCCGAAGCCGCGGATCTGGACGCCTTCGCCGAACATCTGCCCGAACATACGCTGTAGGTTCTCCTGCATCTCCCCGATGTTGACGGCCCCGAACGGCGTATCCTGCACGTTCTGTAGACGGGCAACGGCGAGCCTGTCCTTGACCTCCGTAACCTCGGCCTTCGCCTTTACGTCCTCCACGGTGCCGAGCGTCTCGCCCGTATCAGGGTCCCAGACCTCCTCGCCCTCGGGGGCGAAGACCTCGAAGAGCATGCCCTGACGGACGCCCTCTCCTCTTCCGCGGTTTATAACGATCTCGTTGTTTCCCAGAATCTTCGCTACCTTGCCTTCGACCGCCATGCGGTTGGCTCCTTCCGATCATCTCGATGGTCTCACGAGATTATATCTCTCCTGGCGAGGGCCGCCGCAGGCCGGTAGAATCCCCGCCATGCCAGAGAGGACGAACAGAATAGGACGGCACCTTCCGACCTCGGGTGGGCTCGCCAGGACCCTTGGGACCGCGCGCGAGCTCGGGTGCGAGACTATCCAGATTTTCGTCTCCAACCCGCAAGCCTGGGCTGACCCCAGAGGACGCCAGGACGCCGATACCTTCGTCGAGGGAAGCCGTGAACTGGACATCTCGCCGGTCGTCGCACACGCGAAGTATCTTATAAACCTTGCCTCCACGAGCGAGGAGCAGCGGGATCTCTCGGTGCTCGCCCTGGCCCGCGAGCTGGCCGCCGCAGGCGCGCTCGGGGTCGACCTGGTCGTGGTGCATGCGGGCAGCCACGGGGGAGACGGCGAGGAGAAGGGCATGAAGCGGCTCGTGGAAGGACTGGAGCGCGCTAGGGAGCGGGCTGCCGGACTCGACGGAGCCGCGGGAGCCGTGGCCGAACCTGTGGTCGAAAACTCTGTCGGGGCCGGTACCCAGCTCTGCTCGACGGTCGAGGATCTTGGGGAGGTCGCGCGGCGCGGCGGGGTGAGGGTCTGCGTGGACACGGCCCACGCTTTCGTGGCCGGCTACGACCTGTCGGCGGAGGACGGAGGGAGAATGGTCGCCAAGCATCTCTTGGACGCCCTCGGAGAGGCGGTCGCGCTGGTTCACCTCAACGATGCGAAGAACGAACTCGGGAGCCACCGCGACGGGCATCGCAAGGTGGGGGAGGGGTGTATACCCCTCGACTCCTGGCCAGAGTTTTTCGGCGGTCTGCCGGGAGTTCCCGTGGTCATGGAGACGCCGTACGGGACCCCTGAGGCTGACTTCGAAGAGGTGCTTCTGGTCAAGAAGTTGGCGGGTGGGTTGCGCAAAGCGCAGGTTGGAAGATAGAATCTAGGCGTGAAGACTTTGGAGATAAGTCCGGAGCGGCATGCAGGAGACCTTCTCTCGACCATCGGCGAGACCCTGCGGGCGGAACGCAACGAGCGGGGGCTAACGTTAAAGCAGGTCGCCGAAGGCGCGCACGTCTCGGTCTCATACCTCGCGGAGATAGAACGCGGCGAGAAGGACCCCTCCTCGAGGGTACTGGAGAGTATCGCCAGTGGATTGGATGTCGAAGTCAGCGAGTTGCTCGTCCGGATCGCCTCGGCGCTCGAGCCCGCGCCGGTCGTCCCCGTCACCGACTCACTGGCGGCCTAGACTCTCAAGAAGCCGACGATGCGCTTCACCTTGAAGCCGATCACGCCCACCGACGCTCGGGCGATCTCGCGCTGGCGCTACGAAGAACCCTACTCGATCTACGATGGGGATCCCACCTCTGTCGACGCGCTCCTGCAACCACGCTTCTCCTACCACTCCGTCTACGACGAACGCGGAGATCTGGTGGGATATTTCTGCTTTGGCGATGATGCGCGGGTTGCGGCGGGAAGGCGACTAGGACTCTACGAGCGCGAGTGTGTGCTCGATGTGGGGCTCGGAATGAGGCCGGATCTCACGGGAGGGGGCCTTGGAGCGGAGTTTCTGCGCGCCGGCCTCCGGTTCGCACAGGAAAACTACTCGCCACCGGCGTTCCGCCTGACCGTCGCGGCCTTCAACCGCCGCGCTATCCGTGTATACGAGAGGGCCGGCTTCGAGACCGTAGAGAAGTTCGGCGCTGCCACTACGCTGGGCGTCGAAAAGGAATGGCTGCTGATGAGGCGTGGAGCGTAGGGTCAGCCGCCGTTCTCTACATGCCGAAGAAGTAGACGGCCAGGATGCCGAGTGTGTTGTAGCCAGCATGCGCCAGGAAGCTCGCCGTGGTGTTGACGTAGCGGCGGAGGAGTCCGAGGCCGATGGAGAGCACGAAGATGTAGCCGAGCAGCAGCGATGGACCGTACTGAACGTGCATTGAGGCGAAAAGGAGGGAAGTTACCGGTATCCCCAAGACCGGCTGCACGGCACCGCGGAAGAGCGTCTCCTCTCCCAGTCCGGCACCGACCCCGATTAGCAGGGCGAAGAGCACCGCCGAGACCAGGCCCAAACCTTTCGGATCGAAGAGCCTCTGAGAGACCTCACCGACCTTACGGTAAAGGTCAGGCTGCAACTGCGAGAACAGGGCGTCGGCGGCCACCGACAGCGCGAACGCGCCTCCGATAAACAGCACGACAATACCTATGTGCATCGGGGAGATAGGGCCGTAGCCGAGGCGGGCGAGCGTCTCGCGCGGTCCGCGACGGATGCCGGCACCAACACCCAAGAGCGCGATGACGACGAAGGGCAACTGGCTGGCCAGGATAGCGACCGGCGGGATCCTGCCGCCGCTCCCCAACGAGAAGGCGCCGACCTGATTCAACTGCGCGAACCCGAGGATGCCTACCAGATTGTTGGCCAGCACCACGGTGACGAACAACCAGAGGGCGAGAAAGATCGGTGGGTCCGTCCAGAACTCTCCGTTAGGCCTGCCGCCCACGATCTTACGCACCGTGGGGACGCAGAGCGCCAGCCCGACCAAGCCCGCCATCGCCACGGGAGCCCCCGTTACCGCCAACAACTCCTGCGGGTAGACTTCGGACGGCATCTGGCCCGAGAACCACAGGGCGACGAGTAGCGCACCAGTAGCGAGGAGCAAGAGCGATGCGAACACCAGCACGATCAAGAGCGAAATATCGGCCCTCCGGCTCTTTCTCGACCACTGTGCGAGGAGCGCGAGAATCCCGACGAAGACCGTTAGCGCGAGCGAACTGAGAAGATACTCCATAGGGCTCCCAGAGGTTAACACATACAAAATACCGGACCGCGCATGATCCGCGGCCCGGGCTGCTCTTCTGGGCCAGGAAGGGGGAAAGAGCCCAGTGCCTGGAAGAATGGAGCACCGAAGTTACAGTACCGCTACCCTAAGGTAACAGTTTGATAACAAGTTAGGTCATGGATCCCGGTTCTCGCCACGCTCCAGGCCGTCGAGCACAGGGCCAAGCTCCCTCTCGCGCGCTGCCTCGTATTCTTCGAGGCTGTCCGCTTCGCGTGCCAGATCTGCTATGCGTCCCGTGAGACCTGTACCGCCCGTCGCGGCGAGTATGCGCCAGCCGAGGAGCCGGTAGGAGTGTTCGAGGCGCGGGTCTT
>CADCVF010000035.1:98385-106321 GCA_902806095.1 uncultured Rubrobacteraceae bacterium | reverse complement strand
CGTCCACCGTGCGCGGTCGGGTCGGTGAGCGGGCCGACCGTCTCCAGCAGCTCGACGACCGAGCCGGGCCAGCCGTGCGTCATGATCAGCGGCAGCGCGTTCTCGTGACGCGAGCGGACGTGGATGAAGTGGATGTCCACACCGTCGATCTCCGTGACAAACTGCGGCAGCGCGTTCAGTCTCTCCTCGCACTTGCGCCAGTCGTAATCGGTGGCCCAGTAGCGCGCGAGTTCCTGAACCGTCGCCAACTGCACGCCCTGCGACCGATCTTCGACGAGCTCCTTGCTGGGCCAGCGGGTAGCGGCGATGCGGCGACGGAGGTCCAGGAGCTTCTCTTCCGGGACGTCGATGCTGAAGGGGCGGACCTCGGGGTGGGTCGCGGTGGTCTCGGAAGGGGTCAGGGTCACGGTGGTCTCCTTTCTCTTGCCTTCCCGATCGCTTCGGAGCCTACCAAGGGAGCGTTGCAAGAGCGTTGTAAAGTGCCACCTCAAGCGTCGAAGACCCCGCGTGAAAGGGCGGATCGCCCCCGCGGCGCCTTCATGCGGAGGTCCTACGGCCAAGAGGGTGCGTAGTGGTGCGAGGTCGCGGTGCCGAGGAGCAATCCTCGCTTTGGAAGCGGCACTCCCCGGGCCTAACTAATGATGCTCGAGCACGCGACGTACCCGAGGCGCCGCGAGGAAACCCTCCCTGAGCCCTTCGTCCTTTATCCTCGCCGCGAGATCTTTGAGGATCTGCGCCGCTCGGGAGAACGCCTGGTGCGCCTCGCCGACCTCCCCGCGCCGCTCGAGGAGCTCGCCGATCTTCGCCCTCATCTGCCACAGTTCGCCCGGCAGCCCGATCTCCTCGGCGAGGGCTTCGGCTTTTCGCAGCCGACCCAAGGCTCTTTCGGTGTCGCCTTCCCACTCGCTCAAGACCGCCAGGGCGCGAAGGTGAGACATCCGATCCCGCCTGCTGTCTCGTGCGCGTTCGGCGAGGCGTCGTGCCTCTTCTCGGGCTAGCTCTTCATCTCTCCCGCGCAGCAGCGCCTCGACCTGGTGGTGGAGAAAGAAACTGAATTGCGGTTGGAAGAAGGTGCCGAGTTCGTGTGCCTTTCTGGCGTGAGCGTGGGCATCCTCCCAGTCCTCGGAGAAGACGGCCAGCATGCAAAACGTGGCATGAAAAGCCTCCTTGAGGTGGCCCCGCTCCACCATCTCCTCGAAGGCCGCGCGTGCCTCTTTCAGATTCTGCAACGACACGTAATCGTTCCCGACCTGCAAGAGGTAGCTCGCTAGCAGGTACGCATCTTGTGCCTCGTGGGCCCGCTCGGCCCCCTCTCTATGGCGCGCAAGTGCCTCCTCGAATTCTCCGGCCTCCCGAAGCGTCTGGGCAAGTGCGCATGAGCCGATCACCTGCGCACGTTCTGGCAATCCTTTAGAGATTTCCAGCACCTCACGGAGAATGGCCACCCCTTCTTGCGGCCGACCCTGGTAAAGGCGAACGTACCCGAGATAACTGAGACTCAGTGCCTCCATGGCCCTGGTACCCGCCCTCCACGAGGCCGAGAGGCCCATACCCTCGGCCAGCATCGACGGGAGCGTTGCCCGGGTCGGCGCCGGTCGCGCGGCCAGCTGGCGGCTCAGCTTAGCACCCTCCTCGGCGCGCGCCGCGGCCGCCTCAAACCTGGACGCCCACGTCTCTAGTCGTGCCAGCGTCGACAATGTGCGAGCCACAAGATCTGGGCGCTTCAAGTTTCGAGCGGTGGCCAACGCCTCCTCCGCAAGCAGTCTGGATGGCCCAGTTTCTGCCGGGCGGTAGACCATGAGGCCCGCCAGGTTGCACGCCGTCTCCACCAACACTTCCGTTAGGCAAGCCTCTTTGGCTACTTCCATTGCTTCCTCCAAGAGCGCCTTGGCCCCCGGGATGTCTCCCTTGTGGTGAAAGCTGTAGACCGCCAGGTGGTTGAGGGCGATCACCTCGACTTTCGCTGATCCCGAGTCTCGGGCGAAAGCGAGCATCGTTTCGTAGGTCACGCGGGCTTTGTCCCACTCCTCGGTCAACTCGTAGGCCAGTCCCAGATGGTTGTATAGACGCTCGACGCTAGCGTCCGAGACCTTCAGCGCCCCGCGCGGTTCTTGTCCTGCGACCAGCAAGTCCCATGCCCGCTCGTAGTTCACAATGGCGTCACGCATGGCGAACACATCGGCGGCGGCGTCCCCCGCAGCCAAAGAATACCTGAAGGACGGCTCCGCAAGACCGGCCGCCAGCGCGTGGCGCGCCAGCTCCGCGGGAGGGGCGCCGCTTCCCTCGAGCACCTCGAAGGCCCTGCGGTGCAGCACCTGCCGCCGCGCCCACCCGCATTCGGTGTGGGCCACCTGCCTTATCCTCTCGTGGGAGAACGAGTAGGCGGCGGGGTATGGGAACGTTCCTCGCTCTCCTCGTCCGCCGCCTTCCTCAACCAGCAGATTGCGCCCGACCAGCTCGTCGAGGCCCCTCAGACATTCGTTTTCCTTCATCCCCGCCACGGCCAGAAGCACTCCGAAACCGAACCGCCGACCTAGAACTGCTCCCGCGACCAACAGCTCGAAGGAAGACTGCGAAAGACGGTATAAGCGTCCCCTAATCACATCCCGCACGCTGTCAGGCAAGCTGCTTAGCTCGACCCCCACCCTCAAAGCGGGGCCAACCTCTAGAAGCAAACCTTCGTTGGGACGCGCCCGTATCACAAGCTTCCCCTCTTCGACCAACGCCTTTAGCATCTCGACGAGATAGAAAGGCTGGCCGCCGGTCTCGGCGGCCAGCCATGCCCCGAAGCGCTCCAGCTCGGATCTTGCTTCGTTCGGGGCCCCTGGCTCCCCCGAGCTTCCGACAAGCTCCTCCTCTGCTCTCGTCAGGCGCCGCAGCAATACCTCGATGTCCGCGTTCCTCAACGGGGGGAGGGTCAGGCTTCTTGCGGGCAACCTCCGTACCAACGACGGGAGCCACCCTCCGAACGAAGAGTTGTCCCCCATTTCTTCCGGGCGGCCCGCGATCAGCACCAGGATGGGTGCTCCCTGCTCCGCCCACCGCCTCCCCGCGTAGTCCAGCACCTCCAGGGTGGCGGCGTCGGCCCACTGAAGGTCGTCCAGGAACAGCACCACCGGGGCGCGCGAGGCCAAGGCACCCACCGCCCTAGCGACCGCCTCGAAGAGCGCCCCCTTGGCCGTCTCCCCTTCGCCGGAGGGCGCCGGAGGAAGGTCCGGGTACCGCTCCTTGAGCTCGGGCAAGAGCCTACCGAGCTCCGAGAGCCAGGCGTCCTCCAAAAGGTCCTCCGGTGCCCTCTCTCGTTCCATGCGGGGCCTTATTGCCTCGACCAGCGGCCCGTAGGACAGTACTGCTCCTTCGGAGGCCGCTCCTTCGAGGACGTCCGCTCCTCGGGCTTTGGCCCAGCCGAGGAATTCCTTGACCAGGCGCGTCTTGCCTATCCCGGCTTCCCCCATCACCGCGAGGACGCGCGGTCCCTGGCCGGAGACGCAGGCCCCGTACTCGGAGACGAGCTCGCCGAACTCTTCATGGCGATCTACAAAAGGGACCTGAAATGCCGAGAGCGCAGTGGTGGTCAAGTGCGCCAGGCCCGTGACCAAAGCAGCCCTTTCCTCGACCTCCTCGCGCAAGCGATCGGCAAGCTCCGTCAGCCGCGAGGAGGGCTCGCTGTCTACCCCTCTTCTCAGGACACCCCGGAAGCCCTCGTAGGCTCGAAGGGCCCCTTCGCCGTCGCCACCGGAGGACAGGAGCTCCATTAGCCGCCGGTGGGCATCCTCCTCAAGGGGTGCGTGCATTGTCCAAAGCCGCGCCGTCTCGATCGCCTGCCCCAGCCGGCCCGCCGCGGCCTGGAGCCCCGACAACCTCTCGCACAACTCCCCGAACAGGGAGCGCCACCTCTCTCGCTCGACCTCGAGCCACAGCTCGAACTCGGGGGCGTCCTTTAGCGAGAAGCCCTCCATAAACTCGCCCCCGTAGATCCCCAGGGTGCCCTCCAGGCGGTTGAGAATGTCTTTATGCTCTACGGCGCCGTTCGCGCTCCTATCTGCAGACGAAGCTCCCAGAGGGGGTCCGGAGGTTTCACTACGGGCCAGAGAAACGGCCGCCTCGAGCGTCTCCAGATCCAGCTCAATCCCCCCCGGCTTTAACCCCAGGAGGTCGCCCTCGACGGCGAACAGGCCATTCCCTTCGCTGCTACCGCCACCCTCCCCGAGCGCCTTCCTGAGCCTGCTGAGGGTACTGCGCAGGTCCGTCCGGGCGTGCCGCTCGTGGCTTCTTGGCCACAAGAGTTCGGCGAGCTTTATCCGGGGATGGTTGCTCCCCTCGGTGGCCAGGTAGCACAACAGCGCCAAGGCCTTCCTCGTGTCGAAACGAAGCCCCCGCCCACACAGGCTTGCCTCGGGAGGGCCCAGCAGTCTGATGCTCAGCGACATTTTTTCTGGCGTCTTCGTGTGGTCTCCCGTACCGCGCTTTCGCTGCGCGACTACGTTGGTTTCTTCATGGAAATAGTAGACAAAATCACAGATCGGTCAATAGCCCATCTGCCTGACTGTGCGCACGGACCAACTGTGCTTGAAATCACAACGACGGTCAAAATACTTGGCGGATCTTGTCCCTCGGTGCGCTCCGCTCTAGCGCGCTCGATCTGGGCATCTTTGGGGGCGCGGCGGCGAACACGGCCGGTAACATCCGGGCGGGCGTTCACTAGGAAACGGTGTGAATGCTGGAGGAAGGATCCCTTAAGAGTCAGATCGAAGCAAGAAAGCACAATTTGCGTAAGTCCGTCGCGAGGGATGAGGTAAGGCCCAACAAGACGGCTCACCCGTGGCTCTCAGGAATACGTCTCGCAATGGGGACCTGCCCTTCGACGAGAGGCGGAGTCGTGCTCGGTGCAGCTCCTTTCAACGCTCTTGCAACGCCGCCTTATTAGTCTCTGGAGGTGATCGAAGGCCAGCGAAGTGCAACGATCCACATAAGAGCTCGATGGAGGTCCATTGTTCTCGTCGGGAATCGAGGCCGGTCGCTAAACGTGATGGTTGGCGAGGTGGTAGCCAACGGGCCCCGCGGCTTATGGCAAGTCACCCGGCTTCGAGAGGCGCGGATCGCTTGATAGTCCGAAGTACCGAAACTGAGCCGGAGGAAGGAACCGAAAGGAGCAGGCAGACCCTGTGACCCCACAGATGGCGAAGAACCAGCCGCGGCGGACGACCGAGCACACACCAGGGCGGCTATCCGGTCCAGTCTCCTACTGGCTGATCGCCGAGAAGCGAAGCAACAGGATAGAGGTGCTCACTATCCGCACGGACGAAGGGCAGGAGACGTTGCCGGTTTTTAGCTCCGAGGAGGAGGCCGAGATAATCCTCCGGTTTGGAGACGAAATTGGCGGATGGCGGGCAAGGGAGAGCGATGCCGGGGAGCTGATCTCGATACTCTCTGGCCCCTGCGCGGGCGTAAAGAAGGTGGCCCTCGACCCCTCGCCCGAGATGGTCGTCGAGGGCACCGTTGGACTCGTTTCGCTCCTTCGGCAAGGCTTCATGAACCTAATCATGGCCAGAAGAAGTGGACCCCTTGGGCTCGAGGAGTCGGAGGAAAGAAGCAGCACAGATCACTCCGTCGAGACGATGGTGCGCTCCCAGGAATAGGTACCACACACCGGGCGAAGGAGAATGGGATGTTGGACGATAGTACTCGTAGTACTGGTCGGGCTTCGCTGTTTGTCTGGCAGATCTCAATGGACCAGGAAGAGCCGTGGCGACGTTTCTTGCAGGAGCTTGCGGGTCCTCGCCTTGAAGGTTACGCGGAATCGAGGCGACGACTGGGCATCTCTGCGGAGTCCGTGTGGTTTGCCCCAATGCCATCCGGTGGAGGGACGGCGGTCGTTTTCCTGGAAGCCGAGGACCCCGAGCGGGTGCTGCGCGAGTTGGTCGCAGAGCTTGACGCATCGGGAACCCCTTTCGACTCTTGGCTTAGAAGGAGGATGCACGAACTCTTCGGTTGGGACTTCGTGCAGTTGCCGCGCGCAGGAAAAGGCGAGCTCCTTTTCGCTTGGCGAGAAGCGTCGGCCGAAGGGGAACCGGAAGCAAGGTAGGACTCTCGGTCCGGCGTCCCGTTTCGTCGAAGGCGGAGCCCGTAAGGCAGAATGAGAAAGTGAGGCCGCAAGGGAAAGGCACGAAGTGAGCTCAAAGTACCATGGGCGAGAGCAGCTACTTAACCACATCCAGATCAGTGCAGTGAAGGGCTCAGAGCAAGCCGAAGCTTCTCGGACGGTTACACGAGAGCTACCTGAGAAAGAGACCGCCGCTCAGGAGGAGGCACCTCAGGTGCAGAAAAACGAGCAACAGCCTCAAGTTGAGCAGAATCTTAGACCACAGGCTGAATACAGCGTAGGGCAGACGGCACAGGTGGCGAACGTCACGTGGAGGGTGTCAGACGCCTACCTCACGAACCAGCTAAGGAGCAACTTCGGGACCCAGAAGCGCGGCAGATTCATGGTGGTCGACTTCACCTTCACGAACAACCGCGACGAGGAGGTCACGCTCGAGCCTGAGCTGCACATGGTCCTGAAGGACCGCAGGGGCAGGGAGTTCGGGACCGATGTCGATTCCTGGGAGTACATGCCGATGAACCTCAACATTTTTCTTGAGCCGGTCAACCCCGGCATAAGCAAGAACGGGCGCGTGATCTACCAGGTACCTCCCGACGCCTGGGGTTTCACGCTCAAGCTCGACGACGTGGAGTTCTGGAAGGAGGAGTCTGCCGTATTCGACCTCAGCGGCATGCCGGTGCGGGCCTACACTTACCATCCCTAAGCGTGTCGGCCCCCGCATCGGCGTACGCAGGGCGGTAAATTGCAGAAGCGGGTATCCCACTTGCCTTATCCGCTCGGCCTCCTCAGACCCCCCCTCATAGCGGATGGTTTCGACCGTGCCATGCTCCATGAGCCGGTGCTGGTGTGGTGTTCTGAGCCTGACGGTGTATTCGGGTGTTTGGGTAGAGGGCATTGGGTAATTGACTACCTTTTAAGTGAAGAGATGGAATTGGTGTGAATTGTTGCGTAAAAACCTCTGGGGGCCCGCACCACCCTATTCGGAAGGCTTGGCTTTTTAGCACCCCCACCCCCTACGGCAGCAAGGAGGTCAACTGCCGCTGCCCCGCTGTCGCTATCTAGGGTGCGTCGTCATACACAACGTTGATTCGAACGGCGTTTTCGATATCCCGGACCCCCCAGACGCCCCCTCCCGGTGGGAAACCGTGCAGGACCTGGATGTGGCGTACCCGCGCCTTGGGGTTGTCGCGCTCCGGGCAGGCATCGCAGAGCGGCGGTGGGAGCTCGCCGGTTACCTCCACGGAGCCGTCCGGCATGAGCCGCCTCTGGCTCCGGGTGATGGGCCCCTTGCACGGCTTAGGACACAGGGCGACTTTGAGGTCATCGCTAAGGCCTATTAGGTGCCTCCTTCCAAAGCTCTGAGAACGGAATCCCGAGCGGCCGGGTGCGGCTCCAGTGCTGTGACGATCACGCCCCTAAGCTCCCGCCACTCGGCGTTTAACTGGATGGCGGCTAGCGCGCTGCGATGATCGTGTGTCTCCTCGGTAGCCTCAAGGATAGCGAGGGTGCGGCTTTGCAACCCTTCCATCCGATCCAGCAAGGTATCAGCACGGGCCGCCCGCTCAGCGTCCCTGGCAAGAGCCAGCAAGGCGGGTAGGTGCTCGCGCATGTGGTAGCGCACAGCACGCTCACTAACGCCGTGCTGCGACGCTATGCGCCGCTTCGGCATCCCCGCGATAAAGGCATCCTCCATCGCATCGCGGTGCTCGTGGCTACAGATGGAGCAGGTTCTAGGCACCTACAAACCTCGTACCTCGGGGCTGTTAAGGCGCTCCGCCTCCCCCGAGGCCGACCCTATCTTGGGGACCGTTCGGTAAGTCACTTCCAAGGCGC
>CADCVF010000035.1:43887-98375 GCA_902806095.1 uncultured Rubrobacteraceae bacterium | reverse complement strand
TGGCTTTGATGATGTCCTTCAAGGACCGGGGCGTCCCGGTCTTCTGGAGGGGTTGATACTCCTCCTCTTGCTCGGGCTCCCTACGGCCAAACTGTCGGCCCGTTTTCCAATGGTTAGCTGCTCTCTTGTAGAGGTGTGCCATTAGGAGACCCCCGAATGCACGTGAGCGGTGACTCCTATGGAGCGCTGCTCGGTTATCTCATCCTCGACCTGCTGGGCGTGGCGCAGGATATCGCGCACTCCCGAGTGCCTGATAGAGCCCACGGTTTGTTCGTAGCTCGGCCTGATCACTTGGTCGGCGAGGTTTTCACTCATGCCCATCCCCCTATGCCCATGCCCTTGACCCTGCCCCTATCGGTCGCGCCTGCCTTCCTGCCGTTCATCTGGCGCCGCGGCTTTACGTTCTTGAGGGAGCGGCGCCGCGCCCTCACCTTCTTGGTCGATTTCCGCCTGCTCATCTCAAGCTCCTTTCGGTAGGTACTTCTCTGCGTTCCGCTCATGCTCCCTGATAAGGAACTCCAGGACCGCCCTCAGGCGGACGGCCTGCCCTTGGTGGTGTTCACACCATGCCGCCCTCATCTCCTCGCGCCTGTGGGCGTTGTACCGGCGCACGCTCTCCATGTAGAAGGGCTCGAGTTCGTCGGGGTCTACCTCGCCCTTGCGGGAGCGGCGCTCGATCATACGGGCCAGCTCAGCATCCGCCGCTTCGGTACGTGCTACATCCACTAGGCTCCCTTCGCTAGCTTGTCTGCATCTGGTGAGATCGCGACCAAAAGAGCATCCTCCCTTGTGGTGAACCCCGAAGTACCTACGCACTCGGCGCCGCCCTCGAGGGCCTCTAAAGCTTGCGTTAGGCCGGTCCTGGTGAGCCCTGTAACCTCCCTGTGGCGTGCCTTCGTGCCTGGGTTGGGGCCGTCCTGCGTTTTGTAGAGGGCGTGCAGCACGAGTTCTTCGGGCTTGAAGGTGACAATGAGGCGTTGGAGACTCAATTTGCACTCCCTTCCTGGCTCTCGATGAGCCGCCGCACGTAGCCGTTACAGAGCTTGCAAGCGTCCGGGTTCAGGTTGTGGATGCATACTTTAAGGCTGCCCCCGTTGGTATCCTTAATCGCCAGGGCCTCATCATGGTTAAGGGTGCCAACCTCGCCCACCGTTGGCACCCTGGCATCCTTAATCAGGTTGGCACCCTTAGTGTTCTCTTCTTCGGTAGTTGGCATCCTTAAAGAATCTGGCTTATATATGCGGGATTCAGCATCTTCGTTACTCTCTGTGTGATTAAGGATGCCACCGTTATTGTTTTGGCACCCATTGGCATCCTTAATCAGCATCGTGGCATCCTTAATGGCGTCATCTAACAGGTCCACCACCGGCAGTTTCCAGAGCCACTGACCTTTTCCGCGCTCGCCGGTCTTGCCCTCCCGGTAGCTCATTACCCCTACTATCTTCTTCGCCCGCGCCAGCGTGCGTTCCGAAATTCCGGCGTCTTCGGCCTCCTCCTTGACCTGGCTGGCTGCTACGGGACCATCAGCAAGAACCTCGTTGAGGAACTCGACAGCTTCACTCCGGGCATCGGCATGCTCTTGGTCCTGTGGTGTGGCGAGAAGGTCCTTAGCCGACACCTCAGACTGCCCGAGCCAGTTGACTCTGACGGAACCGCTCTCGGCTTCTTCAAGCCCAAACATCAAGCTCGCTGCCGGCATCGCGAGGTTATTCTTCGTGGACGCTAGCACACGGCGGTTCTCGTCTCGCGGGTCCTTGCCGACCACAAACGCCATACGAGCCGCCCCGATGATGCCGATGGACCCTCCGCCCCGATACAAAGGATTGTTGGCAGCGGCCTTGTTCAAGTGGCGTATGACCAGTACGGCTGCCCCGGTCCGCTCCGCCAGCCCTGCAAGCGGTGCCAGAGCACGCCTTACGTCCTGATCGCGGTGGCTGTTCGTGTCGCCGGAGAGAAATGCCATAAGCGGGTCCACAACCACAAGGCGGGCTCCTACGCGCCGTATTCCCTTCTCGATGAGTGCCAGGTCCTCCGGGATAGAGAGCAACCGGTCATGGCCGTTCTCGTCAGGCACGGTGGCGAGCGCGAGTATCTTCGAGGTGTCGGCTCCGGCGGCGTCCAAGCGCGGTCGTATCGTGTCCGCGAGCCCGTCCTCCGCGGAGAGGAGGACCACGCCGCCAGGTTCACACCCGGCGCCGTCGGGGAACGTCTCGCCGATGGACACGCGTGCTGCGAGGTCCAGGGTCATGGCGCTCTTGCCGAGCCCGGGATCGCCGTCCACGAGGGCCAGCTTTCCTAATGCCAGCCACGAGGGCCACAGCCAGGAAACCTCTTCGGGCTCGACGCCGGAGAGGAGCTTTCCTATCTCCTCCGGCTGGAGGTCCTCTATCTTGCGCTCCGTACCGTCCGCGAGCTTCACTGTCCTGGGAGCCTCGTAGAACTCCGTCTTACCGCTCAGGGCTTCGGTGATTGTTCTGTCGCGGTAATCCTTACGGTCCCACTTCTTGCGGTAGAGCCCGGATTGACCGAACAGAGCGTCTATCCTCGCATCGTCTCCCCCCGCCCAGAACGCCAGCATCCCACATAGCGCCAGGTCTGCCTCGGAGTGGGAGCCGTAGCCGCTCGTGTCTCCGGACCATAGCCGGGAGAACCTCTCCCCATTGGAAGCGGCAAGGGCCTTCCTGATTATCTCGCTATCGGAGAGACCGGTGTCCACTACCTCAGCAACCCCTAGAGGTTTCGTGTGGCCGTTAGCACTCTCTTCTCCGAACACGCGCCGAACAACAGCCAGTAGCCTGTCCTGGCGGCTCTCTATGCCCTGTGGCGAGCCCGACAGGTGTTCGCCAGTAATAGTGAAGTACCGTCCGCGGTCGTAAGCCTCAAACCGTCCCTTACGGTTACGACCGGCCGGCAGCTTTCCTCTCACGAGAATATGAACGCCTCTCCCGGACGGGCTTATCTCGGTGTAGGAGTTGAGCTCCTCTATTATCTCTTGTGCCCAGCCCTCTATCTCTCCGGTGGCTGGGTCCCGACACTTATCAAGGTCCACGCCGCATAGATCATCCTCGGGAGTGAACACAAAACCTATACCATCGTAGCCGTGCTTTTTACAGACGCTTACGGCCTTCTCATAGCGCGTCCAAGTTTTCGGGTTTGTGCTCTCGGCCTTCTCGCCCGTCCTCGGGTCGTAAGGTACCTTTGTTGGCTTGCCGTCGCGCTCCTCGATGCGCCAGCACAACCACTGTCTAAGGTCCCTCATGTTGAGTGTGTCTGCTACCATGGGTGCGAGTCCTCAAGGTGCGGGGAGGACGCGAAGTCCTCCCCGTTGCCTGCCTCCTTCAAAACGGCAAGTCTGCAAACATGTCGTCTTCATCGTCATTGTTATCCGGCTTCGGAGTCGTCTTGACTCCCTCCGGCGGGACAGGTCCTACGGTGCCGTGTTCGACCTTGTTGCGGCTTCCGGTCCTGGTCTGTGTGACCTGGCCCATGAACTGCTTTCCGATTAGGCTCTCGAGCGAGACGCCTTGGCGCTTGTGGAAGTCCTGGCCTAGACAAGCTTCGAAGATCGACCAGGCTTTTGAGCCCTGCTTGATCTGGCCGGTGTCCTCGTCGCGGTTGGCGTAGTCCATGAAAGTGTGGCCGTCGTGCTCTCCTCCCACGACCTTGAGTTTCAGGCCGATCTGCGGCCCGTAGGTGTCTGCCGTTTCGGCCGAAAGAACCTCCATCCGGCACACCTCTTGCGGAATAATCTCTTTCGGCGCGAAGCCTATTTCCATCATTCTCGAGTCCTCAACTTTCGTGAATTGGTGATAACAATTGCTGATCGTCAATCGGGTTGCCGCTCTACATCATTCACCCCCTCCGTGTATCTAACGCTCGTGCTGTGGGTATTGGTCATGCCAGCAGGTTTACTGTTGAGCACGAACATGTAGACGTTGACGAGCGCAGACAGCTCCGCTTCGGCGCTAGCATCCTCCCGCGGCCGATAAACGATGCGAGCGCTACTCATCGCGCTCCTGTTCGCCAGTCGGCAGCGCCAGCCGCTCGACCTCATGGCGAATCAACTCCTCGAACTCCTCCTTCCAACCCTCTCGAGGTTGGGCGATGAGCAGGAGAGCTAGACGCTCTGAGGTTTCGCGGTACCGACTGTCCGTTGCTGTATCCATCTCTGCAAGGAGATATACAGCAACGGGGAAATGGGTATTTAGTTAGCTAAGTGGTTGGGAACCTGCGCTCTAATTTTGCTAACCGGGCGAAGTCTTCATTACTAAGCTCGCGCCCACTATCGAGAATCTCTTGGCGTATTTCCTCATCAGTGAGGCCAGCCTCTCGGCGCTTAGTTATGTGACAGGCGAGCAAGTGCTCACGTGCAGACTCACGTGCAGACTCCTCACGAGGAGAGCCTTTGCCAACCTTCCGCCCGTATACGGCAGCAGCGAACTGCTGGGCGGTGCGTAGCAAGCCGTCACGTGAACCGCCTGAAAATTGTGTTTCGTAGCGACGCTTGTTTATGTCCTCAATGTCCGCCTCCGAATGGCCTGGGTACAGCACCTTCAAGAGTGGCTCTATGGGCCGACCCGTAAGCGCATATGCAGCTATAAGCACCACCACCTCGCGTGGCGGATAAGGGCCTGCTTCAGTAGGGTGGTTGCTGGTCACGCCAGATATGGAGAAGCTTTCTACGTTGGGGTCCTGGCCGTATTGCCTACATAACTCTTGCCACCGCTGCACAGAATAGCTGCTTCGCGGTAAAGTCCAATCGCCCTCAAAAGTGTACATACCAACGAAACGCTTCCCCTGGTAGCCCAGTGAGAGGTCTTCCACGAGCCTGACGGTTCCCCTCAGTTCGTCTAGCATCTCACCGAACAAATCTGCTGCGCCACTAGCGCCCGGCATTTCTTCGTACGGCCCCGAACCACGCGATCTTTGCTTGGGTTCTGCGCCGAAAGCTGTCGGCTTGGGGAGTTCCTCTTGTCTCTCTGGCGGCAACAAACCCGCAAACCCCCAGCGCTTCAGCCGGAAGTACATGTCTTCGACCGAATCGAATCGCGCCTTGTTGACTATTTCCTCGTCCTCCCACCCTTGGCCACGAAGATAACAGACCGTACTAATCTGCCAATAAGCGTCTTCCCGGTTATGTTTTGGCAGAGAATCGATGTGTTGGTCTGGTAAGCTATCCATGTAGTGTGGCGCAGGCTCGAAACTCTGGCGGAGCAGCCCGCGCCGCGCCTCCTCTCTCTAAGCTCTAGCCAATTCTAACCGCTAGCAGCGGTCCCTTGGTCCCCAAACTGCCGCACGATCCCCAGCACCAGCCGCCGCTCTCTGTCCGAGAGCCGTGCGCTCTCGCGGGTTATGTCTCGCACGTCCTCATCCCGAAGCGCGTGCACCAGCTCTCCATCGAGTAGCCAACGTTCCCCCCGGTTCATGAGGTAGGAGGTCGCCACACCGAAGGCGCTCGCCAGCGCCGCAACCTGGCCCACAGTCGGGTCACTGATGACACCGGTCCTTATCCTTTCCACCTCCTCCTCCGAGAGATCCCCAAGCGTCATGCGAGCAACCTCGCCATTCGTGTAAGGCTCCCCTGTCTTGGGGTTCCTGACCACCTCGAACAGGTGCTCAAGCCGACCGGCTACGCCGCGCGACTCTTCGGCCTGTCCTATGGATCGCCCCTCGCATATGCCATTGTCGAACCACACCTCCGGTGCGAAACCCATCGCCTTAGCGATAGCCTTCACTTCTCGTAGCCGGGGTTCTCTATCCTGCCCTTGCGGAGGTTGGTCACGTAAGAACGGCTAACCACGCCGCCCGTCGCCTCGTCGAGTTGCTGGCCCGTCCACCTACTCCCGTCTGGCCGCCGGTGAGTGTCTAGCAGGTGCTCGAACTTCTGCGCCACGTGCATAGCATTTATGATACCAGATGCAACATCGTTTAAAGTATGCTACTCAGGTCCTCTCCAACGCCAGTCGCTCGGCGCTGCCCTCGATCAGCGAGGCGTGGAACCTGAGTTCAAGGTTTTTTGCACTCCTGGGGGTATACCAGGGTGGACATCTCGCCGAACTTGCCGCCCATCAGCTCCTGCACGACACCCGCCGACTCCGGGTCCGCCTGCGCTGGCCTCGGCAGCTCTATCTGTAGCTTGTCTATCCGCAGAAACATCTCTCTCCCGTTCTCTGGATGCCTTCTAATCCCACATAACCCGAGCGCTTCGTTGGTTTTGGACCAGTCGATGCCTCCTCACCGTCCCGTATACCCCACTTCCGAGCTTATCCACCTCTGCTCCATGCCATCAACACCAGGATCTCAGCCTTCTCGCTGATGCCTTCTACGAAGAATGCGGCCCTGCGTTCCTCACTTCTTCGGAGACCTGTGACTCGAACCTCTGGAAGTTCTCCCGGAAGAGATCGGCGAGTTTCGTGGCCTGCTCGTCGTAGTCCTCGCCGTCCTCCCAGGTGCTGCGAGGGTCGAGGAGACCGCTCTCGACTCCGGGCACTTCGAGGGGCACGTTGAGGCCGAAGAATGGGTCTTCCCTCGTCTCGGCATCATCGAGTTTGCCCCCGATCACGGCGCGTACCATCTCGCGGGTGGCGGCGATGTCTATGCGGCTACCGACGCCGTAGGGACCTCCGGACCAGCCGGTGTTGATCAGGTAACACCTCACGCCGTTCTCCCTGAGTCTCTCCGAGAGCATCTCGGCGTAGGTCGTTGCCGGCAAAGGAAGAAAAGGGGCGCCGAAGCACGTCGAGAACGTCGCCTCGACCTCGGACTCCATCTCGGCCTCGGTCCCGGCGAGCTTGGCGGTGTAGCCGGAGAGGAAGTAGTAGGCGGCCTGCGAAGGCGTGAGGGCGCTTATGGGCGGCAATACTCCGAAGGCATCGGCGGTCAGGAAGAGGACGGCCGAAGGATGGACGCCCTTGCCTTCGGGGACCGCGCCCGCTATGTACTCCAGTGGGTAGGCGACGCGGGTGTTCTCCGTCAGCATGCGGTCGGAGTAGTCCACCTCGCGCGTGCGCCTGTCCATCATCACGTTCTCGAGCACGGCGCCAAAGCGGATGGCATCCCAAATCTGGGGTTCCTTCTCGGGGGAGAGGTCTATGGTCTTCGCGTAGCAGCCGCCCTCGAAGTTGAAGACCCCCGAGTCGGACCAGCCGTGCTCGTCGTCACCGATCAGGTCCCGCTCCGGGTCGGCAGATAAGGTCGTCTTGCCCGTCCCCGAGAGCCCGAAGAACAGCGCAACGTCTTCTTTCTTTCCCACATTGGCCGAGCAGTGCATCGGGAAAACGCCGCTCTTGGTCGGCAACACGAAGTTGAGCACCGTGAAGATGCTCTTTTTTATCTCCCCCGCGTAGGCCGTGCCGCAGACGAGGACTACCTTGCGCTCGAAATCTATCCCGACGAAGGTCTCGGACTCCGTTGCGTCCTCCTCGGGGTCGGTAAGGAGCCCAGGAACCGAGATCACGGTCCAGTCAGGCTCGAAGGAGTCGATCTCCTCCTTCGTGGGACGCCTGAAGAGCTGCCTTGCAAACAGGGCCTGCCAGGCGTGCTCGGTCACCACTTGGATGTTGAGGCGGTAGCGGGGGTCTGCGCCGGCGTAGGCGTCGACCACGTAGATCTCCTCGAGGTTCTCGACGTAAGCGGCCGCCTTGTCGAGGAGATCCCCGAAGGCGTCGCTCGGGAAAGCCTTGTTGCCCGTGCCCCAGTCCACGGCTTCCCTAGTGACCTCGTTCTCGATGATAAAGCGATCCTTCGGGGAGCGCCCGGTCCGCTTGCCCGTCCTGACGACCAGGGCTCCCGTACCCGAGATCATGCCCTCCCGCCGCCTCACGGAGGCCTCGACCAGGCGCGCGGGAGGCAGGTTTTCGTGTACGGCCCCGACGTCCTCAACCCCGAAGCGTTCCAACGTCATCTTGCGAACCGCCAGATCCATAGTTCTCCCTTTCGCCCTGTCGAACCCGACGCGTAGAACGGACGGTCAGGATCCTTTTCCTCTCGCCCCAGGGATTCTAACAAAGCCCGTGAGTCCCCGTCTGCACGGCCAACGCCAGAGGCACCAGGACAGTTTCCGAATAGTCAGCGCGGGGTAGGAGGAGTACTATCTGCCTGCATTGCGATTCTGCCGAGGAGGTAAGTGGTGACGCAACAGATCAACCAGGATACGGCGGGGGCCGGGCAGTGGCACGATCTCGCGCAGCAGCTGAGGGTCGACAGTGTCCGCTCGAGCTCCGGCGCTGGATCGGGGCATCCCACCTCGTCCATGTCGGCAGCCGACCTCATCGCCGTGTTGATGAGCAAGTACCTCCGCTACGACTTCGACGACCCTGACAATCCCAACAACGACCACCTGATCTTCTCCAAGGGCCACGCCTCCCCGCTGCTCTACTCGGCGTACAAGGCGGCGGGCGCGATCTCAGACGAAGAGCTCATGACCTTCCGTACGTTCCACAGCCGCCTGCAAGGGCACCCGACGCCCCAGATCCCATGGGTCGACGTGGCGACGGGCTCTCTTGGGCAAGGACTCCCGATAGGCGTCGGGGTGGCGCTGGCCGGCAAGTACCTGGACAAGCTATCCTACCGGGTCTGGGTGCTCTGCGGTGACTCCGAGATGGCTGAGGGCTCGATGTGGGAGGCCTTCCAGCACGCCTCTTACTACAAGCTCGACAACCTCATCGCCATCCTGGACATGAACCGCCTCGGCCAGACCAGGGAGACGATGGACGGCTGGAACGGCGACGACTACGTCGCCCGCGCCGAGGCTTTTGGGTGGAATGCGATCCAGATCGACGGCCACGACCCCGAACAGATCGACCAGGCTTATGCAGACGCGCTGGAACATACCGATGCGCCGACCTTGATCGTCGCGAAGACGAAGAAGGGGCGCGGGGTCTCGTTCCTCGAAGACGTAGACGGCATGCACGGCAAGCCCGTCGGGGCTGACCAGGAGCAGGCGGCGCTGGATGAACTCGGAAGCACCGACGACTTGCTGGTCGAGGTACGCAAACCCGACCCTGGCTCGGGCGAGAACTTCACCGCAGGTCTGACCGGCAGGCTGGAGCTGCCGACCTGGGAGGTCGGGGAAGAGGAGGCGACCCGTGGGGCCTACGGCGCCGCCCTCAAGGCACTGGGTGGCGCCAGGGAAGACGTAGTCGCCCTCGACGGCGAGGTCAGCAACTCCACCAAGTCCGAGGAGTTCGCCGAGGATTATCCCGGGCGCTACTTCGAGATGTTCATCGCCGAGCAGCAAATGGTCTCGGCGGCCGTGGGGATGAGCGTACGCCACAGGGTCCCATTCGCCTCGAGCTTCGCCGCCTTCTTCACCCGCGCCTACGACTTTATCAGGATGGCCGCGATCTCCGGGGCCAACATATGTCTCTCCGGCTCGCACGCTGGCGTCTCCATCGGGGAAGACGGCCCATCACAGATGGCCCTCGAGGACCTGGCGATGATGCGGGCCGTGCACGGCTCGACCGTGCTCCAGCCCTGCGACGCCAACCAGACCGCCAGGCTCGTCGCCGAGATGGCCGACACAGAGGGCATCGTCTTCCTGAGGACACTGCGCCCGAAGACACCCGTGATCTACGACGCTTCAGAACCATTCCCTATCGGCGGCAGCAAGATAGTGCGCTCCTCCGAAGACGACGCGGCTACCGTGGTCGCGACGGGCATAACGGTCCACGAAGCCATAAAGGCGGCAGACGAGTTGCAACAGAGCGGCATTACCGTCCGCATCATAGACGCCTACTCCATCAAGCCCATAGACGGCGAGTCGCTGCGCGCGGCGGCCAAGGCAACAGGGGGTAACGTAGTCGCTGTCGAGGACCACTGGCCGGAAGGCGGCCTTGGCGAGGCCGTCCTCTCCGCGCTCTCCGAGGAGGCCGATCCCATCCATTTCGAGCACCTCGCCGTAGAGATCATGCCAGGCTCTGGCAAGTCCGAAGAACTTATGGACGCGGCAGGCATTAGCGCGAACCACATAGCCGACGCCGTGCGCAAGCTGGCCAACGGCTAGGGCGAGGTACCACTCGTGAAAGGGAAGGCGCCAGGTCATCGTATCTGGCGCTTTCTCGTCTAGCCATGCGGTAGAACTATCTCTGGATAATATGGGTTACCGTCCCAGATCTATCCCTCCCGGAATCTATCTACAGACGTATCGACCTACCGCGAGGCTCGCATTCGCCTGTAAGCGACACGCTCTCAGCGAAAATGTAAAGCTGACTAGCTGAAATGCTGACCAGCGAGGGCCGAAGGCCCGAAGCGTGCTGGAATGCTTATAGCGTTACGACTCTCCTCCTCGCGCGGAAATCGTTGCGATACTGTGGTAGCGGGGGCATAATATCGTCGTCGCAGCGTATCAGGAGATGAGGTCGTGTTCCGAACGACGATAGCATTGCTCGGTGCGCCGCGAATCGAACATGACGGCGTGCCTGTCGAGGTCGACACGCGCAAGGCTATAGCCCTCGCCGCATACCTGGCCGTCACGAAACAAAGCCACACCCGAGACGCGCTCGCCGGACTGCTCTGGCCCGAGTACAACCAGAGTCGCGCCCGCGCCGCCCTGCGTCGAACCCTTTCGTCGTTGGGGAAGGCGCGTGCGGAGGGTTGGTTGCGCGCCGACAGGGACAGCGTGGAGCTTGCCAACGACGCTATCCGGGTTGATGTAACCCGCTTTCATGACCTTCTCGAGGAGTGCAAAGGGCACGGGCATCCTGAATCCGAGGTGTGCCCCGAGTGCATGCCCCCGCTGACGGAGGCAGTAACGCTGTACCGCGACGATTTCATGGCTGGCTTCGGCCTGCGCGACAGCGTCGCCTTCGACGACTGGCAGTTTTTCCAGTCCGAGAGCCTGCGCAGGGAGCTTGCGGGGGCGCTGGAGAGACTCGCGCGTGGTCGCGGGGCACTCGGCGAGTGGGAGGCGGCGATCGTCCACGCCAGGCGCCGGCTGGCTATGGACACTTTGCACGAGCCTGCCCACAGGCTGCTCATGGCGCTCTACGCCTGGTCCGATCAGCGTGCCGCAGCCCTGCGCCAGTACAGGGAGTGCGTCAGGGTCCTCGGCCAGGAACTGAGCGTAGCCCCGCTCGAAGAGACCACCCTGCTCTACAGGGCGATCCAGGAGAATTATCTCCCGCCACGACCGGCCCTCGCAGAGTATCGGTCGCCTGCCCGGCGAGAGCCGGGGGCTTCTACCGAGCTCCCCGTCGAGAAGACGCGCGACGTGCCTCGCTCACCCGACAACCCGCTAGTGGGCCGAGATCCGGAGTGGGAGGCGCTGCTCGGGTCGTACAGGTCGGTCGGAGACGGAGGCCACGTCGTTGTCGTCGAAGGGGAGGCTGGTATCGGCAAGACCAGGCTCGCCGAGGAGTTCGTGGCCAATGTCAGTGCCGCGGGTGCGACAGCAGTCACCGCGCGCTGCTACGCGGGCGAGAAGAACCTGGCCTACGGGCCATTCGTCGAGGGTCTCTCCGCCACCCTCGGTCGGGGGGGCACAGATCGCCTGAAGGGTATGCCGACAGGCTCCCTGCAGGAGGCGGCACGCCTGTTGCCTGACCTCTCCCCTGACTCGCCGCCGGCCCCGCCGCTCGACACGCCGGGCGCCAGGAGTCGCTTCTTCGGGGAAGTCGTCAGAGTCTTGCTCAAGGTCCTAGGCGGTCCTCCTCCTGGTGTCCTCTTTCTCGACGACCTGCACTGGGCAGACGACGCCTCTCTGAGCCTGCTCACCTACCTGGTGCGGCGGCTCGACGACAAGCCACTCTTCGTGCTCCTCACCTGGCGCACAGAGGAGGGGCACCGTTTGCGAGAACTGCTGGCGGAGACCAGGAGGTCAGGGAGGTCGATGACCCTTACCCTGGAGAGGTTGGGCCAGGCCTCCGTCGAGGAGCTGGTCGGGCACGCCTTGCCAGGCGCAGGGATGCTAGGCTCGCGGCTCAGCGACGAGACCGAGGGCCTGCCGCTCTTTCTGACGGAGTATCTGACGGCCATCGAGAAGGGCGGGCTGGACCCTGGGGACGAAGCCTGGACGCTACCAGGAGGAGTGCAGGACCTCCTCAGGACCCGCCTCCTTACGGTCGGTGAGACGGCGGGGCAGGTGCTCGCCGCCGCCGCTGTTGTCGGACGGTCGTTCGACTTCGACACCGTCAGGGCGGCCAGCGGTAGGAGCGAAGAAGAGACGTTGGCCGCCATCGAAGAGCTGACGTCGCGAGGTCTGATCCGGGAGGTCGGTAGCGCCGTAGGAGGGGCCCCTGCCTACGACTTCGACCACGACAAGTTGCGAACACTGGTCTACGAGGAGACCAGCCTGGCCCGCAAGCGTCTCCTGCACCGTCGAGCCGCCGTCGCGCTTGCAGCGCAGGCTCGCGGGCGCGAAGTAGATTCCCTCGCGGGCCAGATAGCCCGCCACCACAGGCTGGCTGGGCAGGACCAGGCGGCCGCACAATACCATCGGCTGGCAGGCGACTACGCGCGGAGCCTGCACGCCAACAGCGACGCCATCACCCACTACGAGGAGGCGCTCGCGCTCGGACACCCCGACGCCACGACGCTGCACGAGGCGATAGGAGACCTGCGGACCCGCGCCGGCGAGTACGGTGCTGCGCTCTCGAGCTACGAAGCGGCGGCCTCCTCGGCAGACCAGGGCGGCCTTTCCATACTCGAACACAAGATCGGCAACGTCCACGCCCGCAGGGGGGAGCGGGATCTCGCCAGGAGCCATTACGAATCCGCCCTCGAAGCGTTGGGAGAGCCGGAAGGCGGGGCCGCGGGTTGGCTCGCCCGGCTCTACGCCGACTGGAGCCTGCTCTCCCACGGCCAGGACGATCGTGACGAGGCTACCGGCTTCGCCAGCAGGGCGCTGGAGCTGGCCGAAGGCACGGACGATACTAGATCCCTGGCCCAGGCCCACAACATGCTAGGCATCCTGGCCGGCAAATCCGGCGACCAGAACGCGGCGCTCCGCCATCTCGAGGAGAGCCTGGATCTCGCGGAGGCGCTCGGAGACTCGGACGCGAAGGTGGCAGCCCTCAACAACCTGGCCCTCGCCCGCGAACACGGCGGGGAGCCGGACGAAGCCCTGAGGCTCGCCGAGACCGCCCTTGCGTTGTGCATAGCCTCGGGGGACAGGCATAGGGAGGCCGCGCTACACAACAACCTGGCTGACATGCTTCACGCAGTGGGCCGCGAACAAGAGTCGATGGCACACCTCAAGCGGGCCGTCGAACTCTTCGCCGAGATAGGCGAGAGAGACGAGTTACAGCCGGAGATCTGGAAGTTAGTAGAGTGGTAGGTATTAGCATGTCAGCTGGTCAGCACGCTAGGCCCTTCGGGCTTCGCTTTCAGCATGTCAGCAGGGGCGTGCACATGCGAAAGCTGAAATGCTGACCAGCAGGGATTGAGGAAGGAAACCCTTCCTCAATCCCTATCGCTGTGTTCCCATTCGGTCCCGAGTGTACGTTCTGGTATGCCCCACTGCGGCGAGACGGCCACAAGGCCAAGTTCGCGGAGGATCCGGCGGGCCGCAATCCCCACTATGGCTGTAAAGGTGGGGTAGGCGAACTCTACATCCGCCAGCTGTTCCACGGGCATCCCGGCCCGCATGGCCGTCGCCACGATCTGAACCACCTCGACGGCCTGCTCCCCAACGATGTGCGCGCCTAGGATGCGCCGCGAAGGGCGGTCAACGAGGAGCTTGCAGAAGCCCTCCGTGTGCCCGTCGACGACACCGCGATCCAGTTCAGAGTAAGGGACGACAGCCACGGCGTAGTCGTGCCCTTCGCTGCGAACCCGATTTTCGGTGAGGCCAACGCTGGCGTACTCTGGGTCGGTGAAGCTGCCGTGCGGCACGATAGTGTGCCGGTAACCATGTTCCCCGCCAAGCACGGTTTGTTCGGCGGCGTGGTTCCCCTCGTTGGTGGCGCTCTGCACCAGCATCATGCGCCCCGTTATGTCCCCGGCGGCGAAGACGTGAGGAGCGCTAGTCCTCAGGGAGTCGTCCACGACCACGTAGCCGCCACGTCTGGTCTCCACGCCTACGGCCTCCAGGTTCAACCCCTCCACGTTTCCAGGCCAGCCAACTGCGAACACGATGGTTTCCGCGGCGAGCATGTGTGCTTCATCGTTCTTGGCATAGAACAGGCTGAGGCTCCCGTTCTCTCTCTCGATCTTTTCGATCCCTCCGATTCCGGTAACGATCTCGATCCCCCGGTGCCCGAACGCCTCGGCGACTCCTTCCGATACGGCCTCATCCTCGGCTGCCAGGATGCGCGGCGAGACCTCCAGCAACCGCACCCGCGAGCCGAAAGCTGCAAATACCGAAGCAAGTTGGCAACCCGTTGCAGCGCCGCCTACCACGGCGACTGACTCTGGCAGCACCTTCATCGTCCAGACATCACTGTGGGTCAGGGCGTATTCGCCACCAGGCAAGGGGATCCTACGCGCGTGGCCGCCCACGCACAGTATGAACTTCTCGCCTTGCACGCTGCTTCCGTTGCCGAGTGCGAGGGTGTGACTATCGAGAAAGCGGGCGTCGCCAATCCCGTCGAACACGCGTACGTCCGCGGCTTCGAGATGGTCCAGCAGCTGCTTCTTTTGGTGAACCTTGTGTACGACGTCCTCCGTACGGCTCAACAGCCGAACGAAATTCACTGCGGGCGGCTCACCCTCGAGACCAAAGTCGGCGAACTGCTCCGCATCGCGCACCAAACGCGCGGCCCTGGCGAGAACGCGGGTAGGGACGCAGCCATCGTTCGTACAGATGCCCCCCATGTGCCCGCGTTCGATAAGCGCGACGGTGGCGCCAAGCTCGCGGGCGCGCAGGGCCGCTGTTACGCCGGCCGGCCCGCCGCCGATCACGACAACCTCAAACACTGTTTGCCTCGCCTTCAAGTCGTTCCAGCCTACCCGCCAACGGCCTCAACCACAGCGAGGCGTGTTGCGGCTGCATCGTCTCCTTCACCACCGAGACCAGCTCCTCACCAAGCCAGTCGAGGTCCGTCTCCTCGCGCAGTTTAGAGGAGAAGGTCTCGAGAGTCTTTCTAACTGAACCCTTGCGGTCGCCGGCGGCTGTGTCCTGGGTCTGCGTCGGGACCTCCTTCCCGCCCCGTTACTCGAGGTAGCGTAAGGCTACACGGGCCGCCAGGTAGCCGCACATGCCATGCACACCCCCACCCGGTGGCGTCGATGAGGAGCAGATGTAGAGGCCGCTGGCAGGGGTCGAGTAGGGGTTGATCCGGGGCATGGGCCTGGTGAAGAGCTGCCTGAGGTCCATGTACCCGCCGTTGATATCACCGCCTACGAGGTTGGGGTTCCACCGTTCGAGATCGGCCGTCCCCGCGACACTCTTCGCCAGGATAAGATCCCTGAAACCTGGGGCGAAGCGCTCTATCTGCGCCTCGATCCTCTCGGTCATGTCGAAGGTCGAGCCGTTCGGGACGTGGCAATAGGCCCAGACGGTGTGCTTGCCTTCGGGGGCGCGCGTCTGATCGAAGAGGCTCTGCTGGGCGAGCAGGATGAACGGCCTCTCGGGGTGCTCCCCGCGCGACACGGCGCCCTCCCCCGCCGCGACCTCGTCGAACGTGCCGCCGAGGTGGACGGTTCCGGCCTGCCTGCAACCCTCTGCCTCCCACGGCACCGGCCCATCAAGCGCGAAGTCAACCTTGAAGATGCCAGGGCCGTAGCGGTAGCGCTTGAGGGCACTGTTATAACCTTCGGTAAAGTGCTCCCCTGCGATGTCGAGGAGCTGGCGCGGTGTCACGTCGAAGAGTACCGCGCGGGTTCGCGGCACGTCTTCGACCGAACGTATTGCCGCGTCCGTGTAGATCTCACCCCCCAGAGACGCGAGGTAGGATGCGAGGGCGTCTGCGAGCGCCTGCGAGCCCCCTTTGGGGAAAGGCCAGCCGAAAGCGTGGCCAAGCGTCCCGAGCATCAACCCGAACATAGCGCTCGGTGGACGATCCAGCCGCAAAAAGGAGTGCGCAGCGTTGCCGGCGAGAAGACCCCTGGCCATCTCGCCCTCGAACACGCGTTCGGCCAGGGTACGAGCGTCCCGCAGGGACCATATGCCGGAGGACGCAAGCGCCAGGGGATGCCTTAGAAAGCTCGGCCTGCCGACGAAGAAGTCAGCTATCCTGCCGGCGTCAGCGGAGATAGGCTCCATCAGCCGGCGATAGGCCGCGGCGTCGGGGCCGAGCGCGGCGGCCGTCGCCGCGATCGAACGCTCCAGTACAGCCACCGTACCGCCGTCGAACGGGTGGGCGAGCGGGACAGGCGGGTGGATCCATTCCAGGCCGTGCTCTTCGAGCGGCAGCGAGCGGAAGAACGGCGAGGCGTAGCCCAGAGGGTGTATCGCGGAGCCAAGGTCGTGAACGAAGCCTGGAAGCGTGATCTCCGCCGACCTCATGCCCCCGCCGATGGTGCTTCGGCCCTCGAGCACGGCGACATGCCGTCCGTTCTGGGCTAGCTCAATCGCCGCTGCGAGCCCGTTGGGGCCCGAGCCGACGACGACGGCATCGTATGTCCCTACCGCGTCCACACCCTGATTGTAGACTGCGACTCCAGAGTTCGCGGCTAGTCCTGTCTCACGCGGTTGCGGCGCCAGCGGAGAGGGGCCGTGATCGAGTAGAGGGCCGAACGTATGCCGGCGTTGTGCCAGATGTTCCGGTAGTGGCTCCACTGGAGCCTGGGGTCGACGCAGAGGAGGTTCGTCTCGACCGGCTCGTGGACGCCGAAATGGGCGGCAAGATTCTCCAGGGTCTTGCGCCACATCTCGTCTTCCATTTTGTGGCCGCCCATGCGGAGGCCAAGCTCGTAGAGAGGATCGTTGGCGCGCATCAGAACCTGGGCCTGTGCGACGGTGGCACCCTCCTCCTCGAAAGAGCTGAAGGTGATCCAACCCGAGAACGGGTGCCCCTCAGGGGTCATCAGGGAGAAGGATTCGTCGTCGGCGTAGAGGACCATCACACCCGTCGAGAGCTTGACGCCGCCAGGCAGCGAGCCGGAAATAAGGGCGACCTCGCCTGGTGTGATGCCTGCAAGCGGCGCGTAGAAGAGGTTCCCCTCGGGCCAGAAGTCCTTGTAATTCTCTTTCCAGGTCTTGATGACCTCGACGGGCGTAACCTCGGCGTCCTCGAGGCTGACCCTGTAGGTCTTCTGCCACAGCTTTCCGAAACCTTGCAAAGGACCGACAGCCCTGCGGCCCTCGACGTTGATGTTCGTCGCGCCCTCGGCCACGCCGGTGACCTTGAGTGTCTCGGCGTAGTGGGCCCAGTAGGCGGCGTCGCGGGGCTCGCGTCTCTGCTTCTCCTCCTCTCTGGTCTCGTCTTGCGGAGTCTGCTCGGTCATCGTGTGCCTCCCTTCAGTGGGCGTTTCGTCGACACGGCTCTATGCCGAGTTCGCGGCCCTCACGGCCTCCTCTTCCGAATCATGGATGGCGATGGCGTCATCGAGGCGCGTGATCTGGAAGATACTCCTGTAGTGATCGCTGAGGCCGTAGGTAAGCAGTTGTTGCTTCTCGCGGTTGATACGGATGAGCAGCGTGACCAGGAGTCCGATGCCGCTACTGTTCATGTACTCGAGGTCCTCGAAGTTCAGGATGATCGCACGTACCTGCCCATCGCTGGCCTGGTTGTAAGCGTCCATCAACACTCCCTCGGCGAACGCGGTGAGCTCCCCCTGTACGTCTATGATGCTGGCCTTCTCGCCTGCGCCCCTGACGTTCATCTTCACCTGGGCTTCGGGCATCTCGTTCCTCCTTGTCTGGTAGATCTCCCTTATTCCCTCATACTCGCCGCGCAGGCTATGGAGCGAACCGCTCAGAGGTTCGTCTTCCATCTCAGGACACCGAAGCCTCTACGACGGCGCTCTCTTCGTCGGGGAAGACGCTCATGAAGTCAGAGAGGCGCGTGATGTTGAAGATCTCCACGTAATGCTCGCTCAGGTTGCAGGCAAGCAGGCGCCGATGAGACGCGCGCGCCCTGGCGAGCAGGCCGACGATCAGGGCTATCCCGGTCGAGTTGATGTAGTCCACCCCCTCGAAGTTGAGCAGAATCGTATTCGTCTCCTTGGCCTCGGCCTCCGCGTAAGCGGCGTTCAGGGCCTCTTCGGCGAAGCCGTTGATCTCGCCCATCAGGTCGAGCACGGCGACGCCCGGTTCCAGGCGAACCTCTACGTTGAGATGACGCACGGCCATCACTTGCCTCCTTCCGCTCCTAGATGAACGACCAGTTCGATGGTGTGGTGCCCGTCGTCACCGGTGATGTTCATCTCGTCGACCATGCTCTTGATAAGGAAAAGTCCCCATCCTCTGGCCGTCTGCATACCTTCCAACTTCGCCTCCAGATCCGGCACATCCCCGGCCTGGGCCGGTGGTGGTCCACTGCCACTATCGGTTATGCGCACCATGAGGTCCCGATCCTCAACGAGGACCATTATCTCTACAGGTACCTCCGATCTGTACTTGTTGCCGTGTTCCATGGCATTCATCGTCGCCTCGGCCACTGCGGTCTTGAGCCGCTCCAGATTCTCCCCACGAATGTCGAGATCCCTGACCGTCTCGGCGACGGTCTCCATCGCCAACCGCTCGTTTCCTGGCTCGCTGGGCACGGAAAAATCGGCCAGGGTTCTCCGGATGTTGGCATCCGTCCGCGCTGGCTTGGGGTCGGTCATGCCGTCTCCGATCTGTCCAGGGTGACAAGGGTGATATCGTCCTCCTGTTCCCATTCGTCGCCGGTAAAGCGCGAAAGCTCGGAGAGGAGGAAGTTCACCATCGCCGGCCCATCCAAGCGGTGCGCCCCGACGAGTCCCTGCAACCGCGGGAAGCCGAACATGTCCCGCTGCGGATCGTGGGCCTCGACCAGGCCGTCGCTGTAGAACAGCACGGAATCGCCCCTCTCCAGCACTATCTCCTTCTCTTCGTAACTCATGCCAGGCAGCAGTCCGAGCGGCATCCCCGTCGCCCTTAGCTCCTCCGCGTCGCCACCGGCGGTCCTGCGCCTGTATGGCAGGTCATGGCCGGCGTTGGCGTAGCGCAGAAGGCCTGTCGCGGGGTCTAGGATAGCGTAGAGGCAGGTGATGAACATGTTGGGCGGTATGTCTGGGACGATCACGTCGTTTACACTCTCGAGCACCTCGCCCGGCGAATCGAGGCGTTGGGCGGAGGCGCGGAGCATGGTGCGGGTCGTCGCCATCACCAGGGCCGCAGGCACGCCCTTGTCCGTCACGTCGCCGACGACGAGGCCAAAGTGGCCGTTGTCGAGCTCCAGGAAGTCGTAGAAGTCGCCGCCTACCTCGCGCGCAGGCTGATAGTAGGCCGCAAGCTGGTAGCCAGGCAGGTCTGGCACGTGTTTGGGGAGAAGGGTCTGTTGGATCAGACGCGCGACCCTGAGCTCCTGCTCGATGCGCTCGCGCTCCTGGGCCTGTTGCTGTTGCTGGCGGACGAGTTGGGCGACCTGCACGGCCGGCGCGGTCTGGGTAGCGAGGTCGTTGAGTAGCTTCCTGTCGTCGGCCGAGTACTCCTGCTGGGAGAGGCGCGGCCCCAGGTTGAGGAGCCCGATCAACTCGCCCTGGCTAACGAGTGGCACGACAACCTTGATGTCGGCCTCTTTCATGGCCCTCAGAGCAGGCGAATCGAGGTCGAGCTTGTCGATCTCGACCACCCCAGAGGTGCTTGCAAAGTAAGCCACGATGGGGTCGTTGGGTGCTATCTCCACCTCGGGCCCTGGCTCCTGACTGGGAGCCTCCACGACGAGCTCGGGGATCTCCTCGTCGGGGGTCTCTTGCCTCCCGTCACGCCCGAAGAGACTTTGCCAGAAACCCTGTCTGTTTCTCTCTTGTGTCGTCATCTGACCTCCTCACCCCTGATTTTAGTCGGCGAACGTCTCCCAGACGTTACGAAAAGCGTTACGAAAAGCTCCCTACTGGGAATCTGCAGAACAATTGTCTCACGTCTCACTCCGTGCGTCGCCACCTCACAGGCCACCCGTAGCGGAGGGCGGCGAGACCCGCTGTGGCATCAACACCCTAGCGTACGAACGTCCCCGATCGTTACGAAAGGCGTTACGAGAACTGCGCCCCTGGCAAATCTGCACCGGAACAGCGATATTCGGGTGCCTCCGATGCTAACCTTTGCGTGATGAAGTTGAGGACGAGACGTTGCGCGAGATAGCAGCCAGTTCAGTCACCGAAGCGGTGCGCGAGTTGTGCATCGAGGCGAACACGCGGTTGCCGCAGGAGCACCTCTCGGCCCTCCGCCGGGCACTCGCCGATGAAGAATCGCCGCTGGGGAGGGAGGTGATCGAACGCCTCCTCGAGAACGCCGAGGTCGCCCGCGAACGCTGCATCGCCTTCTGCCAAGATACGGGATACGCGGTCTTCTTCGTCGAGCTTGGGAGCGAAGTCAGGATCACAGGAGGTGAGATCGGGGCCGCAATAGACGAGGGCGTCCGCCGCGGCTACGAGGAGGGCTACCTCAGAAAATCTATAGTCAGGAGTCCCATAGACCGGACGAACACGGGCGACAACACCCCGGCCGTCGTCTACTACGAACCGGCCCCAGAAGATATTCTGAAGCTCACGATGCTCGTCAAGGGCGCTGGCTGCGACAACATGAGCGCCCTCAAGATGCTCACCCCAGCGGAGGGCCTCCCTGCGATGAAGCGGTTTGTTGTCGAGACCATCGAGAGGGCTGGTCCCAACGCGAGCCCGCCGCTCACTGTCGGGGTCGGTATCGGCGGCCCGTTCGAGAAGGCGGCAATGCTCGCCAAAAGGGCGCTTACCCGTCCTTCCGGAGAGCCGAACCCCGATCCCGAATTGGCCGTCCTCGAACGCGAGCTACTCGACGAGATCAACGCCACGGGCATCGGGCCTGCCGGCTACGGCGGCACGCAGACGGCCCTTGCGGTCCACATCGAGAGCTTCCCGACCCACATCGCAGCCTTTCCCGTCGCCGTCAACCTCGACTGCCACTCCCACCGCACAGCCTCGGCCGAGCTGTGAGTCCCGCGCCCATCAGGCTGGAAGCGCCGCTCTCCAGGGAGGAGCTAGAGCCTCTGAGGACGGGAGACATCGTCCGTCTCAACGGGGTGATCTACATTGCCCGCGACGCGGCCCACGCCAGGATGAAAAGGGCGATAGAGGCCGGTGAACCGTTGCCCCTGGACCCGGAAGGTAACATCGTGTACTACTCGGGCCCAGCCCCAGCGCGTCCTGGTCGCGCGTTGGGACCTGCCGGGCCGACGACCGCGTCGAGGATGGACCCCTACGCGCCGCTCCTGATCGAACGCGGCTTGAGGGGAATGGTCGGCAAGGGAGCGCGCTCCGAGGCGGTGATCGAGTCCATGAGGGAGCACGGCTGCGTGTACTTCGGGGCCGTCGAGGGCACGGCGGCGCTGCTGGCTGACTGCGTGAAAGAAGCCGAGGTCGTCGCTTACGAAGACCTCGGGGCGGAGGCGGTACACCGCCTCTTCGTCGAAGAATTCCCGGTAGTGGTCGTCAACGACCTCTACGGCGGCGACCTTTACCGCGAGGGCAGGGAGCGTTGGCGTCGGTGAAAGATGTTTCAGGAAACAGAGTCAGGTGTTAGCCCGAAGCACCGATCCTCTTCTCGACCTTCTCGACGTACTGTTCGGGCTTCGTTTTGCGCTCGAGGCCGCTTGCTGACATATAGCGGACCTTGCCGTAGACCTCGCGTTCGGGCCAGCCGCGGTCGTGCTGGCCGAAGACCCAGGCGACGTTGGCGAAGGAGTTCGGGTCGCGCCCGTCGAGGAAGTACTTGTTGTTGAGGTAGAGGACGGTCCTGTAGGCGTGCTCCGGCGTGTTGGACCACTCCAGGACCTTCTTCCCCCAGTACATGCGCATGTAGTTGTGCATGTAGCCGGTGTGGACCATCTCCTTCATCGCCGCGTTCCAGTACTCGTCGTGCGTCTCGGCGTTCTCCAGCTGCACCCTGGTGTAAGTGTGCTCCCGCTCGTCGTCCCTGTGCTCTTCGAGCGTCTTCTTCGCCCAGTCAGGGAGGTTCGAGTACGAGTCGTAATCTGGGGTGTAGAAGACGAAGTTCATGGACAGCTCACGCCTCACGACCAGCTCTTCGACGAAGGATTCGATGTTGTCCTTTTTCGAGTCGGCCTTTCGGACTTCGAGGACCAGCCAGATCGGGGAAATATGCCCGAAGTGTAGGTACTTGCTCATGTGCGAGACGTCGTCGGTCTGCGGCTGGTTGCGGTGTTCGACGTAGTCGCTGAGGCCATCTTTCAGAAAGTGGCGGAACATCTTTTTTGCCTCGGAGGTTCCGCCCCTGTACAGGTGACTCAGGGCGTCCACGCTGCTGTCGAGGTCCATACCGTCGAGGACCTTCTCTGTGTCCGATAGGTCGAGGCCTTCAGCCTTCATGTTCAGCGACTGCTTCGAGATCTTTGTCGGTGTGAGCCCGACCAGGAAGTCATCGAGGTATTCCTGGAGCCTGGGCCTGAGCGTCCTCGCCGCGTGCTCCTGCTTGCCCGAAACGAGCTCGACGGGTACGATCACGTCGGACTCGACCTGTGTCACGAGGCAACTCGCCTCTCTGGCGACCTGCTCGCGCCACTTCTTCTGCGGGCGCATGTAGCCGCGATCGGTGACGATGAGGGAGGCGTTTTCGCCCACATCGAGGGCTACCTCATCGGGGGAGCCCTTGCGGACGACCATCTTGATACCCCGCTTTTGGAGGGCTTTTTCGGTGTCCTTCAGCCCTTCCAGCATGAACGCGTAATGGCGGAGGTTGGCCTCGGGGTAGTCCTCGGTGAGGCCGAACACAACGAGCAGGCGCCGGTCCAGATCGTTCGCCCGCTGCACGGCGTATTCGAGTGCGTGGTTCTGTTCAGCGCGCTGGGAGGACTGCATCCAGTACAGGACGTAATCCCCTTCCCTCACGCCCGCTTCGTTCAGGTTCTGTACGCGCTCTCTCTGTATCTTCTGCGTCGCCATCCGTACTTACCCCCGGAGTTCTTGTTCGGAAGCAAGCATAGAGGAAGCCGGTGTCTCCGGATGGATCAGAAAACACAATGACGCCCCTACGGGCGGTAAGGGGCGTCGCTACAGCCTGGAACCTACTCCGCTGCGGCTTCGGGGTCGAAGCGAAGAGCGGCAGAGTTGATGCAGTAGCGCTGGCCTGTAGGGGCCGGCCCGTCCTCGAATACGTGTCCCTGGTGGGCGCCGCAGACGGCGCAGTGTACCTCGGTGCGCCGCATGAAGAGGCTGCGGTCCTCCTCCGTCTCGACGTTCGCTTCGTCGAGTGGCCGCCAGAAGCTTGGCCAGCCCGTACCTGAATCGTACTTGGTATCCGACGTGAAGAGTGGCGTCCCGCACGCCACACAGCGGTAGACACCCTCCTCCTTGTTGTCGTAGTACTCACCGCTGAAGGGCCGCTCTGTACCCTTCAGCCGCGTGATGCGGTACTGCTCGGAGGTGAGCTGGTCCTGCCACTGTTCTTCCGTCTTCTGTATCTTCTTTGGCGTATCAGTCATAGTGGGATTCTATCACGCCGGCTGACGTCTCCAGAGGAGGCGAGCGACGGACGCCGCAGTTTAATCCTCTCTTAAGATCCTGCCTCCATGCCGGCAGTAGCACCGTTCAGAGCGTGCTCTCGGAGCCCAGGATGGCGGTCACCTGGCTCGAGAGTACGCCCCCGTTTCCGTGGACGAGGGCGATGTTAGCGTACGGCACCTGGCGGTCGCCGCATTCCCCGCGGAGCTGTCGCACGGCCTCGACGATCAGGAGTAGTCCGTACATGCCAGGGTGGTTGTACGAGAGGCCGCCCCCGCTGGTGTTGACGGCGAGCTCCCCTCCCGGTGAGATCCTACCCCCCGAGACGAAGACCCCTCCCTCCCCTTTCTCGCAGAATCCCAGGTCTTCCAGGAACAACACGGTGTTTATGGTGAACGCGTCGTAGAGCATTGCAGCGTCGACGTCTTCGGGTCCTACACCGGCCATCTCGTAGGCCCGCGGCCCCGACTCGGCGGCGGCCGAGACCGTGAGGTCCGGCATCTGGCTTATGTTGCGGTGCCAGTGGGCCTCACCGGCCCCCAGCAGGTAGACGGGCGTCACTTCGAGATCCCTGGCCCGTTCGGCGCTCGTTACGATCGCCGCCCCGCCCCCGTCTGTAACGAGACAGCAATCCCTGACGCTTAGAGGTGAGGAGACCATGCGCGAGGAGAGTACTTCCTCGACGGTGAGATCTTCGCGCATGAACGCTTTCGGGTTGAGCTTCGCCCACCCTCTGGCGGCGACGGCGACCTCGGCCAGTTGCTCGCGCGTGGTGCCGTACTCGTGCATGTGGCGGGATGCGGCCAGGGCGTACATGCTGACGGGGTAGCGGGGATTGTAAGGAGCCTCGTAGGGGTCGGCCTCCGAGCCTGTGACGAGGCGTCCCCCACCCGATAGCTGCGTCGAGCCGTAGGTTATGAGGGCGACCTCGCAGAGCCCCGCGTCTATAGCGGCGGCGGCGTGAAAGAGGTGGGAGACGAACGAGGAGCCGCCCATGCTCGTCGCGTCCGAGTAACGGGGTCTTATACCAAGATACTCGCCGACTGAAAGAGTAGGCATATGATAGTAGGCCGAGGCCGAGAACAGGCCGTCCACATCAGACTTGCCGAGGCCTGCGTCCTCCAGGGCGCGGTGGGTAGCCTGCCCGATGAGATCCAGGGGTGTGAACCCTGTCCCAACCTCCCCAAGTTCAGACTCAGCGACCCCGACGACGGCCACCTTCCCCCTGAGGCTCATCGTTCCTCGTCTCTCAGCACGAAGACCGGAATAGGCTCATCGCCTTCGTGGTCTACCCTTAGCGTCACCCTCGCCCCGATTTCAACTTCCTCCGCAGGCGCGCTTTCGACGCGGCTCATCATCCTGAAGCCCTCTTCGAGGTCGACGAGGACTACGCTGTATGGGTCGCCTTCCCGCCTGTACACGGCCGTCGTCGCGTAGACTATCCCCCGGCCCGAGCTAGTCTCCCAGGTGAGATCGGCGCTCCCGCAGACGGGGCAGACAACGCGCGGGTAGAAGACCGCAGCACCACAACCGGCGCAGCGCTGGAAGCCGAGCCTGCCCGACTCCAGGTGGCGCCGGTAGACCCCAGCCGGTGGTTCGCCAGCTTCCTGATGCATCCTACCCAGCTTCCGGATTCATCCAGCCCATTATGCCTCGGGAGCGGGACGTGGTACTTCGGGTGCGTGGCCCCGCCTGTAGACCATGACCGTTCGCAAGAAGGTGATGACCGTCTTACCCTCCTGGTTGTAGCCCGTGGTTCGCACCGTCACGATGCCGACGCCCGACCGTGAGCGCGACCCGCGCTTCTCGATGACCTCGCTTCTGGAGTAGATCGTATCCCCCTCGAAGACGGGAGCGGGGAGCCGGATCTCATCCCACCCGAGGTTGGCGAAGACGTTCTGGGAGATGTCCGTGACGCTCTGGCCCGTCACCAGGGCGACGGTAAAGGTAGAGTCGACCAGAGGACGGCCGAACTCGGTCATGGCTGCGTAGGCGTGGTCCACGTGGATCGGGGCCGTATTCTGCGTAAGGAGCGTAAACCACAGGTTGTCGGTGGTCGTCACTGTGCGACCAAGGGGGTGCTCGTAGACGTCACCAACCTCGAAGTCCTCGAAAAAGCGTCCCCGCCACCCTTCTTTGATCGCCATGCCACTCTCCCTGAATTCCGGTTGTGGTAAAGTCGATTTCGTGGTCATCGTCTCGCAGACAGGCCCGGAATGCTACCAGGCCCTGGCGCCCACCTCATTGAACCCCTCCTCTTGACAGAGTCGCACGAGGATCTGCTTCGGGGAGTCAGGGAGGTATGCTCCCGCTTCCCGAACGAGTACTGGCGTGATCTCGACGCCGGACGCCGCTATCCTGAGGAGTTCGTCCAGGCGATGACCGTGGCCGGTTACCTCGGCGCGCTAATACCGGAGGAGTACGATGGAATGGGCCTCGACCTCTCGGCGGGGTGCGCGATCCTCGGGGAGGTCAACCGGAGTGGAGCCAACGCTGGCCCGGCCCACGCCCAGATGTACACCATGGGCACACTCCTCAGGCACGGCTCCGAAGAGCAAAAGAAGGAGTACCTGCCGAAGATAGCCAGGGGAGATCTAAGGCTGCAGGCCTTCGCCGTCACCGAGCCGGAAGCGGGGACCGATACCACGTCCATACGGACGCGCGCAACGCGCGAGGGCGACCATTACGTAGTGAATGGGCGCAAGATCTACATCTCCAGGGTCGAGCAGTCTGACCTCATGATCCTGCTAGCCCGCACAACACCCGTCGATGAGGTCGAAAAACGCTCCGACGGCCTCTCCGTCTTCCTAGTGGACCTGAAGAAAGCCGAAGGCCTCACCGTAAAGCCAAGGCGGGTGATGATGAACAACGCGACCAGCGAGCTGTTCTTCGATGGGTTGCGACTTCCTGCAGAGAACCTTATCGGTGAAGAGGGAGAGGGTTTCCGCTACATCATCGACGGCATGAACGCCGAGCGTATCCTCATCGCCGCGGAGTGCGTGGGCGACGGCAGGTGGTTTGTCGAGAAGGCCACGGAACGCGCCGGAGAGCGCGAGGTTTTCGGACGCAGGATCGGCGAGAACCAGGGAGTCCAGTTCCCCATAGCAAGGGCTTACGCGAACGTCGAGGCCGCTTCGCTCATGGTGGAGAAGGCGGCCTCCCTCTTCGACCGGGCAGAGCCGTGTGGCGCCGAGGCTAACCTGGCGAAGCTACTGGCCGCCGACGCCTCGTGGGAGGCGGCCAACGCTGCCCTGCAGACCTTTGGCGGCTATGGCTTCGACGCCGAGTACGACTTAGAGCGCAAGTTCCGCGAGACGCGACTCTACCAGGTCGCCCCGATCTCGACGAACCTCATCCTCTCTTACGTCGCCGAGCACGTCCTCGGACTCCCGAGGTCGTTCTGATCTCGAGGCGAGATGTTCGGGACCCCCGCCTCAAGGAACGACATCACCCTCCTGACGCTGGGGTGTTCCGCGAATCCAAGCCGAAAGCCTCCCGACCGGGGAAGGATCGAGGGTTCGACCTAAGCTGGTGCCCGGCCGATCGCCTCTTCTAAACCCGCAGTGGTGAGCTCGGCTGCCACGGGGCAACCGCGCACGAAGCCGAAGAAAGGCCCGAAGTCTCGCGTAGCCGGGAAACCGGTCACGAATAGTCCGGACACGCTCGATTGGAAGTGCTCGTCCAGGACCGGGAACCCGTCGACGAGTTCCATGTCGTCCACGACCCCGGCCAGGTAGGGCACCTCCCTCATGTCCGGCTTGTAGCCGGTCGCCAGGACGACGTGGTCGACCTCGAGGTGCGTGCCGTCCGAGAGTTCCGCTTTGATCCCAACGCCGGGGACCTCCTCGCACGCCGCCACCGACGCGTGCGGCCAGCGGTGGACGGAAGGTTTGTCAAGGCGAGGGGTGAGCCACGGCTCCAGCTTTAGCCTGCCCTCGGCCCAGAATCTCTTGATTACGGTCTCGCGCTCCTCGGCAGGGAGGTGCCTGAACCAGCCGGGCACGGTGGCGGTAAGGTCCATCAGCCCGTCGACGAAGTGCCAGTCGGAGGCGGTGAACTCCGGCGTGTCGTGACGGTAGACGACGTGGACCTCCTCGGCGTCGCCGTCGGCGAGCAGGGCAGCCCACTCGAAGGCGCTCTGGCGCCCGCCGACGATCATTACCCGCTTCCCGCGGAGCTGGCCGAACCGAACCAGATGACAGGTGTGCGTCCAGCGCTCCGGTGAGAGGCTCTGCTCGACCCACTCTGGGATGACCGTGAAGTGGGAGATGCCAGGGGCGGCGACCACGGCGTCGGTGCCGACGCGCCGGCCGCTCTCCAGCGTCGCCTCGAAGCGTCCGTTGGATTTCGAGAGATCCCGCACCAGGTCCGGCGACACGTCGATGTCAGCCCGCTCCTCGAACCAATCGACGTAATCGAGGAACAGCGCGACCGGGATAGGATCGACCTCCGAGGGATCTATCCCACGTTCAGCGAGGTACGCCATGAAGGTGTGCACGCCGGCGGCATCGAGGTGCCAGTCGGGGCCGGAGCGTAAGAACATGCCGGCCGGCATGTTCTCGCGCCAAAAGGCCATCGGCTTCCCGACTACGAGCTGCTCGATACCGGCGTGCTTGGCGCATGCGGCGGTGGCGAGCCCGTACGGTCCGGCCCCGATCACCAGAAGCGGTACGTGGGCCCGGGTTTCCCTCTCATCTACGACCGCGGATTTCACGATCTGAGCTCCATCGGTGCCCTCCTCGTTGCGTTGCACGGATGCCATCATGAAACATACCATAATCTAGGTATGTAACACGAACTACACGGTGCCAACGGCGCGAACCCAGAAGGGTCGAGTACACTATCGCCCTCCTTCCCCGAGAAGGCACCCGGCCATGGTTGTACGCGAGAGTAAAGATCGTTCACGCAGGGACGCACGCCTACCGTTCTGGGCATCGTCACAGGACATGAGGATCGTCGGCCGGGAGGTGCGACGAGATGAGGCCGGCATCATACACCCCCTCTTCTGGCCGTGTACGCCAACTTTACGGCAGCCCGGAGAGGACTTTCTCGTGGACTTCGAAGTCACTCTCACCGAAGAGGACGAACCTTATGAGGCGCACCCGTTCGAGCCTATCCGCTTTGTCTCGCACCGTCCCTAGCGCCACCCTTGCCGCCTCCTCTACCGGGTAGCCGAAGATCCCCGTCGAGATGGCGGGGAAGGCGATGGACTCTATCCTGTTCTCCTCGGCGAGCGCGAGCGTGTTGCGGTAGCAGGCCGCTAGAAGCTCGGCTTCGGGACGGTCCTGGCCGTAGACCGGCCCCAGGGTATGGACGATGTAACGGTTAGGAAGTCCGTGCGCACTGGTTATGACGGCCTCGCCAGGCTTTATGGGGCCGAGCGGCCTGGCTTCCTCAGCGAGAGCCGGTCCGGCGGCGCGGTGGATCGCCCCTGCGACCCCGCCGCCGGGCTCGAGCCGCGCGTTCGCCGCGTTGACTACGGCCTCAACGTCGTCCTGGGAGGTTACGTCTCCCATGACGCACTCGACCGCAACGGCTCCAAACGCCCGTCTCACGCGCCCTCCCAGGAGTAGGCCCGCTTGCCACCCCTCCATACCGTCTCAACGGAGAGGTCTGGCGTCATGACCGTAACGTCGGCGTCGTAGCCGGGAGCGAGGCGGCCCTTGCGGCGGCCCTCGCCGATGAGCTTTGCCGGGGAGGTAGAGGTCATGCGGGCGGCCTCGGGGACGGTGCAGCCGGTGAAGGCAAGGATGTTCATAAAGGCCTCTCTCATGGTCAGCACGCTTCCGGCGAGTGACCCGCTCCCAAGCCTCGGGACGCCGCCGTCGGCGTACACGGTGCGCGTAGCCAGATGATATTCTCCGTCTTCCATTCCCGCGGCGGCTATGGCGTCGGTGACGAGGCAGAGGCGGTCAGGACCGAGCATACGGAAGGCGAGCCCGACCATCTCGGGATGGACATGGAGCCCATCGGCGATCAGGCCGCACACGGCCCTCGGGTGTGCGAAGGCGGCCCCTGGCAGCCCCGGCTCACGGTGGTGCATCGCACTCATCCCGTTGAAGAGGTGCGTGACGCCGGAGATCTGCCCATCCAGAGCTTCGTAGGCCGGTTCGAAGGCGACGTCGGAGTGGCCGGCCGAGACCACTACCCCGCGGTTCGCGGCGAGGACAGCTAGCCTGTGGGCGCCCTCGACCTCGGGGGCGAGCGTGATCATACGCACCGGCCCGAGATCCAGGAGGCGGGCGAGCAACTCCGTATCTGGCCTTGCGACGTGGGCCGCGGCGTGCGCGCCCCTCTTCTCCAAACTTATAAAAGGTCCTTCGAGGTGGACGCCTAGCACCTCTGCCCCGTTCGGGGTCCCCGCGACACCGATCGTCGGCAGGGCCTCCTCGTAGACGCCCTCGGGTGACGAGATGACCGTGGGCAGGTATGAGGTGGTCCCCGTCGAGAGCAGGGCTTCGGAGAGTTCGGGCAGACGCTCAGTCTCTGAGGCTACGTCGACACCGAAGGCCCCGTTCACCTGCAGGTCCACGAAGCCCGGCAGGATCAGGGACTCAGGGTGATCGTGGACCTCATCCGCTTCGGCGACGAGAGAGTCGTCAGGGCTCACGTCAGCGATGGACCCTTCACCGAGGAGGACCGTGCCATCTGGCCAGACCTCGTAGTCTGTAACGATCCGGCCCCGCAGTGCGACGAGCCTCATGCTGTGTTCTGCCTCCTCATGGCGTACATCTTCCGCTCACGGGGCCGGCGAATCAAGGGTGGTGCCCGTCTTCGGGGCGAACTCGTCGACGTTGCGTTCCGGACGGGCGTCGGGGACGCGGAGGAGGAAGAACAGGCCGGCGGCCATTATGATGGCGAGAGAGCCTATGGAGACCCTGTAGCCGTAGGCGCCGCCCCCGAAGACGAAGAGCAGCACGGCCGTGAGCGCGGGTCCGAAGACCGCTGAGACCTTCCCGGCGAGGGAGAAGAGCCCGAAGAACTCCCCGAGCTTCTCGGGCGGCGAGAGCGCGACGAGCATCACCCGCCCCACGGTCCACATTCCTCCTAGCGCGACCCCAACGATGGGTCCTGCGAGAAAGAGCATCCACGCTCCCAGGGCCGAGGCAGTAAGCACGATGGCGACGAGCCACAGAACCAGTACGCCGACGAGCGATCTCTTGGGCCCTACCCTGTCCGTCAGGAGGCCGAAGCCGGCCGAGCCGGCCACGGCGAAGACCGTGGAGAAAAGGAGCAGATTCCTGACCTGTGTGCCGTCCATCTCGAAGACCACCCTACCGTAGAGCGCCATGTTTGCGATGGCCGTATTCGCCGCGTCGGTGTACAGGACGGTAGCCACGATGAACGTCCCCACCCCCGCATAAGCGCGCATGTTCCTCACGGTGCTGACCACGTCGCGGTAGGCTGCCCCGAGGGCCACGGGCCGCCGCGCCCGCACCGCCGGGTCGGGCACGAGGAAGAAAGCGGGCAGGGAGAAAACGAGGTAGATGACAGCCGTGGGCACGAAAGCGTTGGAATAGACTTCGTCACCGGTCTCGAGCCATCCCCCAAAAGGCCCGAGCAGCGGACGCACCGCCTCTCCGTTCTCGACGAAGTACGTCAGTACGACCAGGCCGAGGATGGTACCGATGTAGCCTGCTGCTGTGCCGTAGCCGCTGATCCTGCCGGCCCCACGCCCCGCCGAGACGACGGGCAACAACGCGTTGTAGAAGACAAGTGCAGACTGGTAGGCGAGTTCGGCCGCGACGAAGAGCGCAAGCCCCACCACGACCCCGCCGGCCACGTCCAACACGGCGGTCAGCGCGACCGCGATGAGGGTAAGCAGGATCAGGTAAGGCACCCGCCGCTGCCTGAGGTCGGCTACGGCCCCGAGAACGGGCGCCGTGAGTACGACGAAAAGCGCGGAGACGGCCGTCGCCGAGTTGACGAGCCCGGCCCCCGAGATGAGACCTCCACTTCCTACCTGCTCCTCGACCCAGAGCGGGAAGTAAAAGGAGAGGATGGTGACCGAAAAGATGGTGTTCGAGAAGTCGTAGAGGATCCAGGAATAGACCGCCAGCCTCGAGGCCTTTCCGCCGGATAACCTCCTCTCTCTCATCTCGGCGGCAGTATAGAGCACGCGGGGCCTTGCACCTAAAGTCGCCTTGGAACCAGAAGCCCGACTCCTGAACCAAAAGTCTACAGGTGAATAAGGGCAAGAAGAAGGGCCGACCCTTTACGAGCCGACCCTTCTAGCTCCTACTCGTCTGTAGGGGACGCTGCTCCACTTTAGAGCCTTGTGGCCCGTAGCGCCACGGTCCCAGGGCTATGGGCAACTCACCTGTTCGCCGTTCTGCGCCGTGGCGGTGCAGTTATTATCCGCGACCGCCCTGCTGCCGTTGGTGGCCGTTGCCTCGCTGTCATCTTCCGCTAGCGCCACGCTGTCGTTGATTGCCGTCGACTTACTGTTATCTGCCGCGCGCATCACTGTCCTTTACCGCCACCGCCCTGGAGGTGGAGTCAGAGAAGCAGTTGCTGGGGCCCTAATCGACCTTGGTCTCGCCCTTATCGCTCACACACGTCGCCGCCCTGGGCCAGGGCCACTCCAGACATAGCCATCATCGCTGCCAGCATCGCTGCGGCCACCAGTGCCGCTAGTATCTTCCTCAACATTTCTTCTCTCCTCCCGCAAGGGGGTGGGGCTCGTCAGCCCCACCGTGTTGCACAGCGCCACCACGGTAGCATTCAGGTGCCACCTAGCGCATACTCCATATAGACTATTTTTCGGATTTTTGGCGGCGGCTACGAAGATTGCTCTTCCTGCTGGCGCTTCTTAGCTCACCGCGCCTTAGCAATAGAGTCGACTCTTGGTTCAGAAGGGACTTTTGGTTAACAGGACGAAGTCGAACCAAGACTCTTCGCTTGAGGCGACTTTAGGTGCAAAGCCAGCCCGCGGCAATCGGCCTACGTTTAGACCATTGCAGGCACTTGCCTCCCTACCACCGTTAACTGGTGCCACACCGTACATGACGGCGACCGGCAGGTAGGTGAGCTTTAACTGAGCGCGACGTCCAGGGTCATCATGACAGCGAAGCCGACCATGAGGGCGAGGGCGGCGATGTCGGGGCTGCCGCGTTTCGCCTCAGGGATGAGCTCTTCGGCGACGACGAAGATCATGGCCCCAGCGGCGAACGCCAGAGCATAGGGCAGTATCGGTTTGGCGAGGACGACCGCAGCCGCCCCGATGATGGCCGCGAACGGCTCGACCACCGCGGAGAGCTGCCCGTAGAAGAAGCTCCTGCCCCGGCCAATCCCCTCACGCCTCAAGGGCATAGAGACGGCCGTACCCTCGGGGAAGTTCTGCAACCCGATGCCGACGGCCAGTGCGACGGCCGCGCCCAAAGAGGCGCCGTCTATGCCGGCGGCGACAGCCCCGAAAGCCACGCCGATCGCCAGCCCCTCCGGGATGTTGTGCAGGGTGATGGCGGAAACCAGCAGCACGCTGCGGCGCCAGCTCGTGTGGATGCCCTCCGCCTCGGACAACTTCATGCCGGGGTGCAGGTGCGGCAACAGCAGATCCAGGAGCCGCAGGAAGATCCCCCCCGCCAGGAATCCGATGACCGGCGGTACCCACACCGGCAACGACCCACCCTCCGACAGATCTATGGCCGGAGCCAGAAGCGACCAGAAGCTCGCCGCGATCATGACCCCAGCCGCGAACCCGAGCATGGCATCCAACAACTTGCGCGGCACGTTCTTGGTCCCGAACACAAGTGCCGCCCCCGCAGCCGTCATACCCCACGTGAACATCGTCGCAAGAAACGCCTGCAAGACGGGGGACATCCCGGTTAGAACCCCGATCACTTGCCGAACCTACTTTCGTACCCCCCATTACTTCCAACGATATACGCAGGCACAACCTCCACACCTGTTGACATTGCGTCTGTCCGTCCACTCATGAAAACCTCCATCGTATTGAGTTTAGCCCTGCCTAATCTTATATTGAGACACAGTGAATAGTCAAGGCGGGTTGCTCTTGCCAAAGTATTTGCATCGTCTAATATGAGCAATGAGATGAACGACCTGTCGGAGACTCGTTCCCCCTCTTCTTCGGTCGGGGATTACTTGAAGGCTGTTTGGGAGCTTGCTGTGGACTCGGGGGGCACCGCCTCGACCAAGGGTGTGGCGGCGCGGCTCTCCGTCTCGCCGGCCTCGGTCTCCAACATGTTCGCGAGGTTACAGGAGATGGGCCTCGTCAGGTACGAGCGTTACAGGGGGGCGACGCTCACCGAGCGTGGACGAGAAGAAGCATTAAGGCTGGTACGGCGGCACCGTCTGATCGAGACCTTCCTGCTCGAGCACCTCGGTTACGATTGGCAGGAGGTACACGACGAGGCCGAGCGGCTGGAGCACGCCGTCTCAGACGGATTCACCGAGCGTCTGGCGGAGTTGTTGGGGCATCCGGACCACGACCCGCATGGGGACCCCATCCCTTCGGCTGAGGGTAGTCTAGAGGTGGACGACTCCATGGCTTTGAGCCAGGTCGTCGCGGGGCGGCGAGTCCGCATCTCCAAGGTCAGGGACGAGGATGCCGCGATGCTCGACTACCTCGGCGATCGCAACCTCGTCCCAGGGAGGTGGTTGAGGGTCAGGGAGGTGCGGGAACTGGACGGTGTCGTGGTAGTCGAGGATGAGGAGGCGGAGGTCTACGCCCTTGGGGACCCGCTGGCGCGTTCGATCTTCGTCAGGAACGACTGACAGCCTCGCGATCTTCCCTGAAGGTCACAGGCTACACTGCCAGGCATGGAAGTTGGGAAGAGACGAGTGAAGCACTCCCGGTGGTGGCGCCTGTGGATGACAATTGGTCTGCTGGAGTTGTTGGAAGCAGCATGCGGCGTCCCACCGGACGAACGATCGGACGCCGGAAGCCCGGCGGAGAAAACACGGGCGGCCGCCGAGTAGGAAGACGGACAAGCTACATTTCATCGTAATCTCCTCCTACTTTACGGCCCAGAGGTAAGCGTGCGCCGACATCCCCTTGCCCTCGTTACGCTCCACCAGCGGGCGGAGGTGGGCGGTGAAGCCTTCGATCTCCTCCGCCGTCAACGCCTCGTTCATCGCCTCCTCAAGCGTGGGTATTTTGGGGTTCCCAGAGGTCTTGAGCAGGGTCTCCCAGCCGCGACCTTCAGAGAGGTAGGGGTTGCCGTGCGTGATGTTGGCTTCGTACTCGAGGTGGACCCCCCCGAAGCCGGCTTCCTCGGAGTGTGCAAGAAGATCTCGCTCGTCGAAGTCCAGCATCGGATCGGTTTCCCTCGGCTGGATACGCTCGTAAATAGCCTGAACTCGCACGGCAAGATCCTTCACCGGCGTCACGTCATGCCCCAAATAGATACCCGACTCGGAAGACCAGTCAACGGTGTTGAAGCGGTTGATCGGCTCGAAGATCGATAGTCGCCCACCCGGCTTGAGGACGCGGTGGAACTCCTCGAAGGTCCGCCGCTTGTTTTTCACGTAGATGAGCACCGAGCGGGTAGTCACCACGTCGATGGAGGCTTCCTCCAGTACGGAGAGGTCGTCGGCCGATGCGTGTACGAACTCGCACCGGTCGAGCACGCCCATCTGCCGGGCGAGCGAGCGGCTATGGTCGAGCAAGTCCCTGGAGATGTCGCTGAAGATAACATGACCGCCTTCCCCGAGGAGTTCAAGTGCGCCGAAGGCAATAAGGCCGTCGCCAGCCCCTACGTCGAGCAGCGTCTCGCCGCCCATAAGAGCAGCGTTCCGGAGTACCCGGTCGCGCACGGGCGCGAGGAAGTCCATAGTGGTCTTCAGGTCTTCAGGGTCTCCACCGTGGCGCCGCTCCAGCAGCCACTCGGCCCACCGGTCGCGTACCGGCCCTCCGGTCATGGCCTGGAGCGTCTAGGCATCTACCGGCGTTGTTGGATCCTCACCGCGCAGCACCGCGACCAGGTTCTCCGCTGCGAGGACGGCCATCTTGTCGCGGGTCTCGATGGAGGCACTGCCGATGTGCGGAGCGAGGACGACGTTCTCGAGCTCCAGGAGCTTGGGGTGCACCTCAGGCTCCTCCTCATACACGTCGAGGCCTGCGGCGAAGATGCTTCCCTGCTCCAGCGCATCAGCGAGAGCCGCTTCGTCGACCACGGGACCGCGCGAAGAGTTGACGAGGATGGCTGTGGGTTTCATGAGGTCCAGCTCCCCCGGACCTATCAGGTGCCTGGTCTCGGGCGTGAGCGGGGTGTGGACGGAGATGAAGTCAGCGGTTTCGAGCAGCTCCTCGAGCTCGAGGTACTGCGCCCCGGTCTCTTGCTCTGCGCTTTCGTTCCTGTACTGGTCGTGGTACAGGACCTCCATGTCGAATCCCCGGGCGCGGTGGGCTAGGGCCTGTCCGATCCTGCCGAACCCTACGACCCCGAGCTTCTTGCCCCAGACGTCGGGACCCGTGAGCTGCATCGGTCCCCAGGCGTCCCACCCGCCGGAGCGCAGGAGACGCTCAGCCTCGCCGAGTCTCCTGGCCGCCGCGAGCAACAGCATGAAGGCGGTATCGGCGGTCGTCTCGTTCAGGACCTCGGGGGTGTTGGTCACCACGACGCCCCGCTCCCCGGCGGCGTCGAGGTCTACATTGTCGTAGCCTACGGCCATGTTGGCGATGACCCTGAGGTCTCCGCCAGCCGCGTCCATCAACTCCGTGTCCACCGTCTCTGTGACGGTGGAGAGGATGCCGGCCACGCCGCGGACAGCTTCGAGAAGCTCGCCGCGCTCGGGCGGCCCCTCTGAGAGCACCGCGACATCGAACCCTTCTAGGACGCGGAGCCCGGCGGACGGTATCTCACGGGTAACCAGGACCTTCTCGGGCATGGGCTTCCTTCCTATTCCGGGCACTACTCTCCGAGCATCTGGCGCAGGACGGTCTGCAAGATGCCGCCGTTACGGAGATACTCGACCTCGACCGGGGAGTCCACCCGCGCCATTACCTCGAACTCCTTCTCTTCGCCATTGTCGCCCTTGACCTTCACGGTCAACTGCTTGCCGGGCTCGAGGCCGGCGAGGCCGGCGATGGCGAAGGACTCGTGTCCGCTCAATCCTAGGGATTCTGCGCTCTCGCCTTCTGCGTACTGTAGCGGGAGGACGCCCATGCCGATCAGGTTCGAGCGGTGGATGCGCTCGAAGCTCTCGGCGATAACGGCCCGTACCCCGAGCAGGAACGAGCCCTTCGCAGCCCAGTCGCGCGACGAGCCTGAGCCGTATTCTTTACCGGCGAGCACCACGAGGGGCACGTCTTCCTCTTCGTACTTCAGGCTCGCCTCGTAGATTGTGGTCTCTTCGCCGTCAGGGAATTGGAGGGTGTAGCCGCCCTCTTTGTCCACGAGCTGGTTGCGGAGCCTGATGTTGCCGAACGTACCGCGCACCATGACCTCGTGGTTGCCGCGCCTGGAGCCGTAGGAGTTGAAGTCGCGCGGATCCACGCCCTTCTGTATCAGGTACTGCCCAGCCGGCATCTTCGAGGGGATGGCGCCGGCGGGTGAGATGTGGTCGGTGGTCACAGAGTCCCCGACTCTCACGAGGACGCGTGCGCCCTCTATGTCCTCCAGGTCTTCGGGCTCGGGGCCCATGTCCTTGAAGAACGAGGGCTCCTGGATGTAGGTCGAGTCGGGGTCCCATTCGTAGAGGTCGCCGCTAGGCACTTCCACGTCGTTCCACTGCTCGTTGCCCGTGTACACGTTAGCGTACTGTTCCTTGTAGATGTTGGGGTCGAGGGCGTTCTCGATCTCCCTTGCCACCTCCTCCTGTGAAGGCCAGATGTCCTGGAGATACACGGGGTTGCCACCATTGTCCTCGCCTATCGGGTCCTTCGAGAGGTCTATGTCCACCGTGCCTGCCAGGGCGTAGGCGACGACTAGCGGCGGAGAGGCCAGGTAGTTCGCACGGACGTCGGGGTTGATGCGACCCTCGAAGTTCCTGTTGCCCGAGAGAACGGCCGCGACCACGAGGTCGTTCTCCTCTACGGCGGCGGAGATCTCCTCGGCAAGCGGACCTGAGTTACCTATACACGTCGTGCACCCGTAGCCGACGACGTCGAACCTCAATTGCTCCAGGGGATCCAGGAGTCCCGAGGTTTGCAGGTACTCCGTGACGACCTTGGACCCGGGCGCGAGGCTTGTCTTGACGTGCGGCGCGACGGAGAGCCCCCTCTCGACGGCCTTTTTTGCCAGGAGTCCGGCACCCATCATTACGGAAGGATTGGAGGTGTTGGTGCAGCTGGTTATGGCGGCGATCACGGCGGAGCCGTGCCTGAGATAGAGTTCCTCTCCGTCGACCGTAACGGTAATAGCGCCCGAAGGCTCGGCCTGCGTCTTGCCGTTCTCGGGCTCGCCGCCTGACGTGGGGTCTCCTCCATCCTCATTGCTCACACCAGATGCGCCTGCAGGGGTGTCGCTCGCGGGGAAAGACTCAGTGTCGTCCGCGGTGTGGCTCTCACCCTTGGAGACAGCACCGCCCTCCTTGCCCTCAGCCTCGTTGGGCCCACGGCGGGCGCCGAGTATGTCGGGGTTCGGGGTGTCGCTCGCGGGGAAGGATTCTTCGTCGGCACGATCGTAAGTGTCCTCGTAACCGTTCCCGAGGAGCGGGTGGTCGGGGTCCACCATCTCGGCCAGCGCCTGCCTGAAGGAAGGCTGCATGTCGTCGAGAGCGACCCTGTCCTGCGGGCGCCGCGGGCCGGCGAGACTCGCCTCGACCGACTCCAGGTCGAGATCCAACGTCTCCGAGAAGCGCGGCTCGGGCGTCTCGTCCGTACGCCAGAGGCCCTGCTCCTTGCTGTAAGCCTCGACCAGCCCGACGAGCTCCTCGTCGCGGCCCGTCCCGCGCAGGTAGCGAAGCGTCTCGATGTCAACGGGGAAGAACGTGCACGTCGCCCCGAACTCGGGGGACATGTTCGCGATGGTGGCCCGGTCGGGTAGAGAGAGCTTGCTGAGTCCCTCACCGTAGAACTCCACGAACTTGCCCACCACGCCGTGGGAGCGAAGCATCTGGGTGACGGTCAGTACAAGGTCCGTGGCCGTGACACCCTCCCTGAGGGCGCCGGTAAGCTTGAAGCCGATCACCTCGGGGACGAGCATGTAGTAGGGCTGGCCCAGGGTGACGGCCTCGGCCTCGATGCCCCCGACACCCCAGCCGAGCACGCCGAGACCGTTGATCATGGTGGTGTGGCTGTCAGTGCCGACGAGCGTATCCGGCATCGCCACTCCATCTTTCACGATCACACCCTTAGCCAGGTACTCAAGGTTGACCTGGTGGATGATACCTGTGGCTGGCGGGACGACCGAGAAGTTATCGAAGGCCTGCTGGCCCCACTTAAGAAACTCGTAGCGCTCGCGGTTGCGTTCGAACTCGCGCTCGGCGTTGAACTGGAGGGCAGCCGGAGATCCGAAAGCGTCGACCTGGACCGAGTGGTCGATAACCAGGTCGGTCGGAACGAGCGGGTTGATCTTCCCTGGATCTCCGCCCACGTTCTCCATCGCGCTCCGCATCGCCGCAAGGTCGACTACAGCAGGTACCCCGGTGAAGTCCTGCATGACGACCCTGGCAGGCAGATAAGCAAGCTCGTCGCCGACCGAATCAGGCCAGGAAGCCAATGCTTCGACGTCCTCCCGCGAGACGAACTTTCCACCGGCGTTGCGCAGGAGCGACTCCAGCATCACCCTGATGGAGAACGGAAGGGAGAAGACGTCTCCGTCTGCCTGTTCGTCCAGCGTTTCGAGGCTGAAGAGTTCTACCTCTTGCGAGCCGGTGGATTGCTTCTTGCGCGCGCTGAAAGGATCGTTCGCCATGTAGTCTCAACCTCTTTCCAGAATTCTCAGGCTTGATGCAACCTGATTATAGATGATCGGACGGCCGTTACCGCCGGCCGCAACATCTGGCGATGTCTATGCTTCTTGGTACACCAGCACCGACACCATGCGCGCCGCCTCCAAAGGGTAGTCACGGACTCGGCAGAGCCAACCTGCGGTCTTCGATCACGGTGTCCGACACCGGCCTGCCTCCATCCCTCAACCTCGGCGCGCCGAAGCGCCGGCCTCAGGCGAGCGCTAGGTCTGGGACCACGCTGGCCATAGCCTCGAAGTCCCGGTCGTCGTGGAGCAGCATCAGGCCGTGCTCGATAGCTACGCGGGCGACGAGGCAATCTGTGGAGCTACGGATGGTTATTCCCGCGCGGCGACAGTCGAAGTACATGCGCGCTGCCTCCCGGTAGCTCCCGACGGAATCCTGCGGATGGTAGAAGGTCTGGGAGCCCAAGTACTCGGATGTTTGCTCGAACTCCCGCCGCGAAGAGACGCCTTGGACGATCTCCTGGTACACGACGCTCGTGAGTCCTACCACGTAACCCCGGTTCAATAACTCCGCGAAGCGTCCCGTGGCCTCCGTCTCCGTCCCCGCCAGGTAATCGATCCACACCGAGGTGTCTACCAGGTACAGGGCTACTTCCCTTCGCGTAACGCTTTGTAGTCGTAGCCGGGATGGAACGTGATCTTCCCCCGCAACTCCCGGATGTCCCTGCGCTTGCGGTTCTCGACGAACTCCCGCAAGGCCTGGTCAACCAACTCCCGCTTCGTCTTCGCATCCGAGTGCCGGAACGCCTCCTCAACCAGCTCGTCGTCAAGCACGATGTTCGTGCGCATAACAATACACCTCCTGATGTGTATTGTAAAGTGCGTCCGCTCCGTTCTCAATCGGTTCCCAAACTTCGGGACCCGTGCCTCTGCCGTCGGGACACAGGGCTCCCTTGACATACTTATCGAATCGTCCCGCGACAACGCACAATCCTCCCCGAGCTCACTGACCGCGAGCGCGAGATCCTGGACCTCGTCGCCGCCGGACACAATAACCAATAAATCGCCGAAAAGCTCTTCTTCAGCCTGAAGACCGTACGCAACTACGTCTCCAATATCTTCACCAAACTCCAGGTCGCCGACCGTGCCCAGGCCATCGTCCGCGCCCGCGAAGCCGGACTCGGCTAAAAAGACGGGTAGGTCACGCGCTCTACTGGCGCCGGGGCACGATTTCGTAGAGGAAATCGTTCTTCTCGACCGGCACCATATCGAAGCCCGCATCTCGGAAGATTTCCAACCGAGCACGGTCGTTGGCCAGAAGATAGACGGGTCCGTTCCTGGAAGCCCTCCGCGCGGCCTCCACACCTGTGGAGTCGTCAGTGCCGTAGCGCTCGGCGGCTTCGGCGGCGCTGCTCTGGTCTGGCCAGACTACGTCGGTGTGGCGGTCCCAGGATGTACAGAAGGGGTCCGCGAGGGTGAGATCCCGCCTCCTCCGCTCGACGAGCACCATGTACCAGAGCGGGCTCCTATGATGCAGCACCGTCGCGCCGTTCTCCACGTTGCTGGCCACGGCCTCGATCTTCCTGCGTCCTCCGTAATCTTCGCTACGGTCGTGCGCGGCGTAGGCGTCGCGCACACCCACGAGCGGTACGATGAGCAGCAGGGCAATGAGGACAACCAAGAGGACGCGGCTGGTAGTGGAGCCGATCTCCAGGCTCTCCGCCACCCGCAGCAAGGCTCCGAGGCCAGCCGAGATACACAGTCCGAAAGCCAGAAAGGCGGGGATGAGGAAAACGTAGAAGTCCTCGATCCCCAACTGCAGGTAAACAGCGGCCTGCCCGAGACACCCGAAGAAGAGCGTGCCGAGAAGTACGACCGTTGCACGATCCGTAAAGAGTAGGTAAGAGGCCGCCAGTACGCCGACTACCATCAGGAAGAGAGAGTACTGCCCGAGGAGCTGATCCCCCAGCAGCTGTAGTTTGGTGGAGGGGTCCGCAAGCGCGAGGCTCGAAGGGCTGCAATTCCTACCCTTCTCCGAAGACTCGGCCACGAAACTACCGCCCGTGACGAGTAGCAGGAAGCGCCAGGGGGTCGAGGGATCAGCCTCGTTCAGAGGCGCTTGCATCAGGGCCCGTATCGGGAGGTAGAGGAGCGGAAGGAGGCCGAGCAAAAAGAGCCCGACGCTCTTCAGCATAAGCCCCGTCCTCGAAGGCGCGTGCCTGTCGGTAAGGAGCACGAAGGCCAGAGCGCCGGGGACTAGCAGAATACTCGTCAGGTGGTGGGTAAGGGAGAGGCCTACCAGGAAGGTGCAGAGCAGCAGGTATCGGGCGTCGCGGCGGTCTCTCCAGGTGAGCAGGAAGAGGATCACGAGCGCGACGAGGAGTGCCTCGAAGGTGTAGACCTCGGCGATCACAGCCTGGCTCCAGAACGCCCCGGAGAGCCCTAAGGCCAGCGCCCCGGCCGCCGCTGCCACTGCACGTCCTGCAAGCCGCAGTCCTGCGAGGTACACGACGAACACCGCCGCGACGCCGTAGACGGCGGAGGCGAGGTTCACCCGGTAGGCTGGGTCCCCGAACGGCAGGTAGGTGAAGAGGTGTGTCAGCATCATGTATGTGGGGTAGCCGGTCGGATGTCCGACCCCGAGCACCGTGACCTCGGCCTGCAGCATCGGGGAGTCGAGCGTGTCCGGAACGCCGTAAGGCAGTACCGTCGGCGCCAGGGTCCCGATGTAGAGGATGCCGACGAAGATCGCCACAGCCCCCCCGAGCAAAGCCGAGCCCTGCCGGGGAGATCCGATCCTGTCGCCAGAGGAGGGATTCATCGTAGGGCAGAATACTACGTGCACCGCCCTACCCGATGGGCCTCTGTATACTCAGTACGTGGCTAAGCGCGGCTACACGCGGGACACGATCAGGGGCGGCGCCAGCGAGTGGGACGTCTCGCGGCCTTTCTCTAGCTACGCGCGGACGCTGGCGATGCTACTCGTGCACCCGGTCAGGTTCTTCGAGCTCTTGCCAAGGATTCCGGACTTGAGAGCGCCTGCCCTCTTCCTCATCTTCTCCGGCCTCCCTGCCGCGATCCTGTGGCTGCTCTTCTGGGGACTCTATCCCGCGCTGGTAGCGGTCGTACTGCCGCTTCCGCTATCCTTCCTCCTCGCCGGCCTCTACCATCTCGGCGTCCTCGGTGGCCGGCACGGGTACGTCGTAACCTGGAGGGTCCTCGCTTACCCGCTGGGCTTCTACCTGCCCCTCGCCGCCGTCCCGGTGCTAGGGCCTCTGGGGGCAGCTTACTCCGGGCTCGTGCTCATGCCGCTCGGGCTCGCGGAGGTACACGAGGTCGGAAGGCTGAGGGCCGCGCTGTTCTGCGCAGCCATTGGGATCGTGTTCGGGGCGGCTTACTACTTCCTGGGCGTTGCCTGATCCTGGCCTCCACGAGGGTCATTCTTCGGGCGGGTCTTCCTGAGACCCTACGAACTCCAGCGAGACCACGTCGGCCTCGACGAAGCCGAGGGAGCGGTAGAACGCGCGGGCCGTCAGGTTCGCGCGGGTGGCGACCAGTTCGATCTGGGATGCGTCGTTTTCGGAAGCGAAGTTGCGCACCTCCTCCATCAGGAGCTTGCCCACCCCGGACCGTCTGTGCCTCTCTGCGACTACCAGCATCGGCACCTCGACGACGGTGTCGCCATGGGCGAGGTCGGGTTTGATCCAGAAGCTCGCCCCTCCCACGATCCCGACCTCGTTCTCGGCGATGAGGACCCGCGCCCTTGGTTCGTCCAGGAGCTCCTCGAGCCGCGCCCTGATGGCTTCTTCCGAAGGCGGCGAGTCGCCGACCGTCTCGGCCAGCTCCCTGACGAGACCGCAGATCTCAGCGACGTCCTCGACGTTCGCCTCTCGCACCTTGTTCCCAGAGCCCATGCTACTCCTCGTCTCGTAGTCTGGAGTATTACTTACCCTACGTAGCCAGGCGACGAACGGATGAAGGCGCTAAGATGATCCAGGAGTGGAAAGGAGGCTGATGGGACGCAGGGTGGTCGTGATCGTGCTCGACGGCCTCGGCGCCGGCAACGCCCCCGACGCCGCTGACTTCGGCGACCAGGACGCCAACACCCTGGCGAACACAGCGAGGGCCGTGGGCGGTCTCAGGGCGCCGAACCTCCAGGCCCTCGGGCTCGGCAATGCCGAGGAGATCGAGGGCCTGCCGCCAGCCGAGTCTCCCAAGGCTTCCCACGGGCTAATGGTAGAGCTATCAGCGGCCAAGGCCACCCTCACAGGACACTGGGAGATGATGGGACTTGTACTCGAAGACCCGCTGCCTACCTACCCGGAAGGCTTTCCTGAAGACGTATTGGAACGCTTCGAGAACGAGACGGGACGCGGTATCCTTGGCAACAGGCCAGCTTCGGGGACCCAGATCATAGAAGAGCTCGGTCCTGAGCAGGAGAAGACGGGAGCCTGGATCATCTACACCTCAGCCGACTCCGTCTTCCAGATCGCCGCCAATACAAGCGTTATTCCATTAGACGAACTATACGAAGCTTGCCAAAAGGCCCACGAAATGCTCATCGGGGAGGGTGAGATCATGGTCGAGCGCGTCATCGCCCGTCCCTTCCACGGCGAACCCGGCTCCTACGAACGGGAGAACGAGAATCGTCACGACTACGGCATAACCCCGCCATCGGAGACCTATCTGGACCGCATAAAGAACGCAGGCTATGAGACCATGGCCGTCGGCAAGATAAGGGACATCTTCGACGGCCGTGGCATTACAGAGCATCTACCCGCCCCGCCCGACGACTCGGCCAAAGTCGACGCAATTCTCGGCGCCCTGGGCCGAGTCGAGTCGGGCCTGATCTTCGCAAACCTCGTTGACTTCGACGCCAAATACGGCCACCGTCGCGACCCTGAGGGTATGGCCAAAAATATCGAGTGCTTCGACGACAGGCTCACTGAGTTGCTCGATGCACTAACCGCAGAAGACCTCGCAATCATCACCGCGGACCACGGCAACGATCCGACCTTCAAAGGAACGGACCACACCCGCGAACGCGTCCCGCTCCTTATCGTCGGCGGTGGTGAACCTCACAGCCTCGGCATTCGCGAAAGCTTCTCCGATGTCGGAGCCTCCGTCGCCGCATGGCTCGGGGTCGACCAAGGCGGGCTTCCAGGCAGGAGCGTCGCGCAGGGAGCCGGAGATCCGCACACCCGCTAGAATGGCAAGGCGGCAACGCTCGTTCGAGGCAGGGACCGCGTGGGCTCAGGGAACGTGATACTGGATGCTATAGAGACCAAGAAGTTCGGCGGGGAACTCTCCGACGGGCTCATCAGGGACGTGGTGGAAGGCTACACCACGGGAGAAGTGCACGACTACCAGATGGCCTCGCTGCTCATGGCGATCTTCATCCAGGGAATGGGTTATGGGGAGACGCTCGCCCTGACGCGCGCGATGGCCGAATCCGGCAAGACTTACTCCTTCCCCGAATGCGTGGACAAGCACTCAACGGGCGGCGTGGGGGACAAGGTGAGCCTGACGGCGCTTCCTATTGTGGCGGCCTGCGGGGCTCCCGTGGCCAAGCTTTCGGGGCGCGGCCTCGGTGCGACCGGCGGTACGGTAGACAAGCTGGAGTCTATCCCCGGCTTCTCGTGCAGCCTCTCCGAGGAACAGTTCAGGAACCAGGTCGAGGAGGTCGGGCTCGCCATAATCGAGGCTGGGGACCTCGCGCCGGCGGACAAAGAGATCTACGCCCTCCGCGACACGACGGGCACGGTGGACTCTCTGCCGCTTATCGGCTCATCGATCGTCTCCAAGAAGGTTGCCACGGGAGCGGGCCACCTCCTCTACGACGTGAAGCGCGGTTCGGGTGCGTTCATGAAGACGACAGAAGAAGCCCGCGAGCTGGCCGACCTCCTCGTACGCCTGAGCGAGGACCTCGGCATCGACGCGTCGGCCCTGATCACGGTCATGGACAACCCTCTTGGGAGCGCTATCGGCAACGCCCTGGAAATCCGCGAGAGCGTCCTGCTACTCAAGAACGAGCCCGTCCCCGACGACCTCGCCAGCAAGGTCAACCACGTCGCCACCCGTCTGCTCGATCTCAAGGGCATCACCGAAGGAGCCACCGCCGTCACAAACGCGCTCTCCTCGGGTGCGGCCTACGAGAAGTTCCGCGAGTTCGTCAGGGCCCAGGGCGGCGACGCAGATGCCCTCGAAGACCTCCCCGTCTCGGCTGAGGTCAGCGAAGTAAAGTCCCCGCGAGGCGGCTGCGTAGCCCGTTTCGGGGCATCGGACATCGGCAACGCAGCCCTCGCTCTAGGTGCCGGCCGCAAGAGAAAGGACGACCGCATCGACCCCGGCTCAGGCATCGAAATCCTCGTAAAACCAGGAGACCCTCTCCGAGAAGGCCAACCCGTAGCCCGCCTCTACGGCGAACGCGAAGCGGAGCGAGCCGGACGCCTCGTCCTAAAGGCGCTCGAAGTCTCCGACGAGCCCGTAGAGCCTCCCCCTGTTATTCTGGATAGCCTGTGAAAATAGCACTTCAGCATTTCAGCACGCCGCCGGGCTTCGCCAGGCGGCTTGTCAGCACTTCAGCAAAGAAAAGCTGACAAGCGCCCGTCAGGGCGCGTGCTGAAGTGCTGATTTGCTGAAGTGCTAAGACGACCGAAGGGAGTCGCAATGTGCCCTGTTCACGTGCGGGCGGAGCCGGGAGATTTCGCGGAGAGTGTTCTCTTGCCCGGTGACCCCCTGAGGGCGAGGTACATCGCCGAGACCTTCTTCGAGGACGCGAAGCTTGTGACAGAAGAGCGTGGGATGCTCGGGTATACGGGCACTTACAGGGGCAAGCCGGTCTCGGTCCAGGCTACGGGCATGGGGTGTCCGAGCGCCTCCATCGTTGCTGAGGAGCTCATACAGCTCGGGGCGAAGAATCTGCTCAGGGTCGGGACCTGCGGAGGGTACAGCAGGGAGCTGCGTCTGGGGGATCTCATCGTCGTGACCTCGGCGGCCCCGCAGGACGGAACGGTCTCCTCGATCACCCGCGGCGTCCCCTACGCCCCGGCGGCCCACTTCGACATCGTCCACGCCGCCCACCACGCGGCAGAGAGCGCCGGGCGAAGGACCTTCGTCGGCCAGGTAGTCAGCTCCGACCTGTTCTACGACCCTACCGAAGACCCTGCGGCGTTATGGGACGACCTCGGGGTGCTCGCCGTCGAGATGGAGGCCGCGGTGATCTTCACTATAGCCGCAATGCACGGCGTGAGGGCCGGATGCTTGCTGACCGTCTCCGACACCATCGGCGCCGAGATAGTCAGGATCAGCGACGAGGACCTGCGTAGCGCCGTGGACAATATGATGACACTGGCGCTAGACACCCTCTACGCCTTAAACTAGTACCCCCTATGGGGACGAGGTGGAGCAGGCAAAGCACCGACCTCCGCTAGATAGGAAAATAGAGTGACGATCCTCAACGAATCGGGGATACCGGACGTTCTCCCTCCTCTGCACGCCGTAAATGGCCTGGCTGAGAGGCTTCCTGATGCGCTCGTCATCGTCATCGGTACTCAGGCCGAAGCGCACCTCGTCCAGTGCCTGCCGGCCGCCCCATCCCCGAACCTTCACCCCTCCCGGCGCGACCAGCGGGTGATCTTCGCGATCATCGACCCCGACTACCCACCGCAGCAGGGCCTTCTGGCATCCCGGATCGTGGAGAGTGCCGCCGGACTCCGTGGAACGAGCCTGGTGCTGCTCGTGGCGGGACGAACAGCGGAATCGCTCGGGGTCGATGCCGAGTTCGAGGCCAGGCTCGTAGCCCGCAAGCTCGACCTGCCCTCTGAGGTGGTCAACCCCGATGCCCCCCGCGAAGTCCCCGGCATCCTCTCCACCGACCTCGAGGACTGTGTCCTCGCCGCCCTAGTGAACCTCTGCCCGAAGAGGGAGACTTCAGACCTCGTGGAGACGGCCTCTCCGGCGAAGCGCGGTGGGCTCTTCGGAGGCCTGCTGGGACGAGGCATCGAAGCGTCGGACTCGAATGACGGGCGCCCCGTGGTGTTGCTCGGTGGCACCCTCATACCAGGGGCCGCGCAAGGACTCGCCGCGGAACTCTCCAGGGCCGGGGTGGAGGTTGCAGGGGCCGTACCGGGGTCCGGTGCGGGCGAGCTTCCGCCCCTTGGGGAGGGCACGGTGGTGGCCGTGATGGACCCGAACCTGACCTCGGCGGCGACGGCCGCCGAGAGACGCGGGACAACGGTGGTCAAGACCCTCATGCCCGTCGGGGTCGACGGCACGGCCCGCTTCGTTCAGGACGTGGCAGAGGAAGCCGGAACGCGGACCAGCGAGGTCGTGCGGGCCAGGTCTGCGTGGGAGGACCTGGGGGTGCTGAGAAACCGAATAAGGGGGAAGAGGGTTTTCTTCACCGGCGACACGGGGTTCGAGATCCCGCTCGCCCGCTTCCTCGCCGACGCGGGAGCCGTCGTGCTCGAGGTCGGGGCGCCGCGGCTTGACCGCCGCTTTCTGGCCGCCGAGCTGCAGGCCCTGGGCCCCGACGTCGACGTCGTCGTCTCGCCGGACTACAGGGGGCAGACGAATCGGATCGACGAGAGTAGGCCTGACGTTGTGATCTCCAACCCAGTCCTCCACCTGCCACTGGTCGCCCGCGGACACCTGTGCCGCTCGCCCCGTGATTTCCTCGAAGCCGGACCCTACGGCTACGGTGGCGCCCGTCGCATCCTCGAACTCCTGGTGCGTACCATGGACCGCGCGGAGACCCTCGACTCGCTGAACCTGTGAAGCTCCTGCGCGGCGTCTACGAGGGACCTCAGAGCTACGGTATCCTGAGGGTGGCCGCGAGCATCGGGGGCGTGCACGCCTTGCTCAGGGCACTGCCTGGCGAAATGTACTTCCGTACGCTATACGGTGCCCGTGAGCGAACCGGGGAGATGGCGCCGGTCACGCTCAGTCCGCTTCGCGAGGGAGGCGATAGCTCGACGGCGCCGGGGAACCTGGTCCGCGATCTCTCTAGTGTCGTCCGGCGTCACCCGAAGACGGAGATCGTCGTCCTGGCCCGCTCGGAGACGTCCCTGCTCTCGGGGGAGACCATCCCCGCTACCACTCTCCCCGACGTAGAAGGGACAGGAAGACACCCCGAACTGGTGACGTTCTCCTGGGAGCAACCGGGCATGAGGGAGACCGAAGCCGCGGAGCTCGCGCTGGAGGACCTGATCCAGGCCAGGATGCAAGACAGGCCCGAGAGGAGCCCTTATCCTACGGTCAACCTCTTCGGGCCACCGATATTCGGTCCTGGCGCGGCGGCCGAGTACGCCGAGGCCGAGCGGCTCCTCGACATGGTCGGGGTCGAGGTAAACGCCAGGGTGCCTTTGGGAGCGAACACGGGAGACCTTGGCCGCCTCCCGCGCGCGTGGGCCAACGTGCTCCTCTACAGGGAGGTCGGGGAGTCTGCGACGCTCTACCTCCAGGATGAGTTCGGGATGCCGCGGGTGACGACCCCGATGATCGGCGCCGCAGGAACGGGGGCAGCCCTGCGGGCCGTCGGCGAACTGTGCCAGCTCGACCCGAAGTCCGTGCAGCGTACGATCTGGGCCGAGCTGGCCAGCACGGCGAAGCTTCCCTGGTATGCGCGGCTGGAACCGCCCGAGACCTTCCAGAACCGCAGGGTCGCCATATTCGGGGACTTCACTTACCCTCTCGGTCTGGGTTACGCACTCGCCCGCGAAGTCGGGCTGGAGATCATCACCTGCGGGACGTATCTCACGCACCTCGAAAGGGACTTCCTCTTCCACGCCCACACTTTCACGGAAGGAGCTTTTGTCGAGGACGATCCCGACGAGGTCGCAGCCCGCATCGAAGCCGCGAAGCCCGACCTGGTCGTCGGCACACACTTGGAACAGGACGTGGCCGACTCTCTTGGAGTGCCCTTCCTCCCCCTCTGTCCACCCGTCGTCGACAGACCCTTCGTCGGGCGACCGCTTATGGGCTACGCCGGATCAAGCGTCCTTGCCGACGCGCTCGACAATGCCCTGCGGAAGGCGAGGGTGGAACCCGCAGGAGAGGCCGGCATGCAGTGGACGGACGGGGCACTGCAAGAGGCGGCAGAGGTGCCGCTGTTCTTGCGGGCCCGGGCCCGCCGGCTCGCCGAAGAACGCGCCCGCAGACAGGGCTCGGGCGAGGTGACGCGAGAGATCTTCCTAAAGTCGCGCTCCTGAACCGATATAATCCTGCCTCGTGGGCATCAGGGACTTCATACACTTCCTCGAAGAACACCAGAACCGACTGAAGCGGAGTCAGGGCCTCTCGGACGAGGAGATCGAACAGACACTGAGGGAGGCGGAGACGATGGTCGGGATGGCAAATGCAGCCATCAGGGAGCTTGAGTCGGTCCTCGTAAACCGGCGTCTCAACCTTCCCGAAGAGCACGCCGTACGCTTTGCCCAGGACGTCTTCCTCTACCTCGGAGGGGAAGAAGAGAAGGTCAAGGAGGCCCTCCGCGAACCTGCCCCGAGGGACGCTGCACAAGGTTGATAAGGGGGAGAGCAGGACGTCCGTAATGATGGCCTCGGTGGCGACGGCCAACTCGTTCAGCCTTCCGCCGCCGAGCCCTGAGATGGCGCCCCTCCAGGCTATAAAGTGGCGGGCCTCGCCCGCGCGGGCGAGGTCGATAGGCACTTCTCTCGTGTTTGACGAAGCATCCACCGCTGGAGGGTACAGCGTGCGACCGTTTTGCCTGGATCGCCTTCGGCATCCTACTTGCGCTGCTTCAGTAGCGTGGGCGATAGAATAGCCTCATGGGACATCATGGACACGACCACACAGCGGACGTGCGGGACGGGAACCGCCGTGCGCTCGCAGCCGTGCTCGCCCTAACGGCGAGCTTCACGGTGGTGGAGATCATCGGTGGAATCCTCACGGGGAGCCTCGCCCTGCTCGCGGACGCAGGACATATGCTCTCGGATAACCTCTCGCTCGGTGTCGCCCTCTTCGCCGCCTGGTTGGCAGGGAGACCGGCGACACCGGAGAGGAGCTTCGGCTACCGTAGGGCAGAGATCCTTGCAGCCCTCGCGAACGGGGTAACGCTCGTGGCGATCTCGATCTGGGTCTTCGCGGAGGCCTACGCCCGCCTCAGCGAGCCGACGGAAGTCCTCGGCGGACCGATGCTGGCCGTCGCCACGCTCGGGCTCCTCGTCAACGCTGCAGGAGCTGCCATACTCTACAGGTCCGGTGGCGAGAGCCTGAACGTGGAGGGAGCCCTGCGCCACGTGCTCGCCGACGCCCTCGGTTCGGTCGGCGCGATGGCCGCCGCAGCCGTTATCATCCTCACCGGCTGGCGCTACGCTGACCCCTTGATCAGCGTCGCCATCGGGCTCCTGATCCTGGGCAGCTCATGGACGCTCCTTAGAGACTCGACCAACATCTTGCTCGAAGCGACACCCCGCGGCCTGGACGCCGGGGAAGTCGGCCGGAGGCTGGCAGCAGCCGAGGGCATAGTCGAGGTCCACGACCTCCACATCTGGACCATCACCTCGGGGTTCCCTGCCCTCTCAGCCCACGTCCTCGTAGGCAGCCACGAAGACTGCCACGCCCGCAGGCGCGAACTCGAAGAGCTCCTCGCCCACGAGTACGACATCTCCCATACCACCCTCCAGGTCGACCACGTAGGCGACCATCACGCTTCCCTCCAGACCCTCCGCTTCCCCTCTCGTCTCGACTGACCTTCATCCTGCATAAGAATGATTCCGCCCCTGTCCTCGCCGAGTGCCGCGAAGGGGCACTTCAGGCCAAGGACAGGCCGGTCAGCAGGGTGGCTGCCGTATGGATCGCCCTCGCGGCGTTAGCCGTATGGCTCGTGGCGCGGGCGGTCTGAGGACTCTCGGAGAAGCGGGTTGCATGTGCTACGATCTCACCGCGAGCTAGAAAAGGGAAGGTCTTGGCGCAGAGCAGGGTAAGACGTCAGAGCACTAGGTCAGGGGGCTCCAGAAGAACATACCTGATCGTAGGCGCGGTTATCGTCGCGTTCGTGGCGGGGTTCGTCGCGCTCGCGGTGCTTGACGCCAGGCAACAGTCCGGCGCCGGCGCCCCTGACGACGTAAAGACCTACGATGTGGGACCGGCCGGCCAGCACACTGGGGAAGAGGTGGACTACGCGCAGAATCCTCCCGCGGGGGGCGAGCACAACCCCGTCTGGCAGAACTGCGGCTTCTACGACAAACCTGTCCGCGACGAGAACGCCGTACACTCCCAGGAGCACGGCGCGGTCTGGATCACCTACTCTCCCGACCTCCCGCAGGACCAGATAGATGAACTGCGGAACATCGCAGAGAGCGAATCCTACACCCTTGTCAGCCCCTATCCCGACCTGTCTGACGACACCCCCGTGGTAGCCTCGGCCTGGGGCAAGCAAGTGGGCCTGGACGGCGCAGGCGACCCTGACCTGGAGGGCTTTATCCAGGCCTACCAGCAGGGCCCCCAGACCCCCGAGCCAGGCGCCGTCTGCACCGGCGGCACGAGCGCAACGCTGTAGCAGCGAAAGCGCTTTGCAAAGAGGTTCACCCTCTTTGCAAAGCGCGCATTTCAGCTGGTCAGCCAGTCAGCATTTCAGCTTCTTGCTCATAACCGATCGCTTTACAGCGTCGTGCATAGGGGTTGAGCCTTACGCACGACAAGCCTTTGGCCAGTCAGCCCACAGCAGACAAAAAGCTGACTGGCTGAAGTGCTGACCAGCTCGGGATTTGGAAGGGTAACCCTTCCAAATCCCGCTACCTAAGCGGCCACGCCGAGGGCGCCGTACTCGCCGCCGGCGAGCATGCGTTCGGCTTCACGCTGCACCTGGCGGACGCGCTCGCGGGAGACCCCTAGCTCTTCGCTGAGCTGGGCAAGGGTTGCCATCTGCTCGTCGCCCAGGCCGTAGCGCTTGATGAGGACATTACGATGGCGCTCGGGCAACTTCTCGACGGCCTCGGCTAGCCACTCCATCTCTATCTCCCCGATAACCGTGCCAGCAACCTCCGAAGCGAGCTCGTCCTCGATCAACTCTCCGACCTCCGAACTGTCGCCGTCGGAGGAGAGGGTCTGGTTGAGGCTGGTGGCGTCGGGCATGGCGCTCTTGACGTCCCTGACCTGCTCCGCGGTCCACCCGAGGCGTTCCGCGACCTCCTCGTCGGTGGGCTCGCGCTCCTTCTCCGCAGCGATTTCGTTGTAGGCGCGGGCCATCTTGCGGATCTTGTCCCCCATGTGCACGGGCACCCTTATGGTGCGGCCCTTGTCGGCCACGGCACGCTGCACGGCCTGCCTCACCCACCACGTGGCGTAGGTGGAGAACCTCCAGCCCCTATCGGGGTCGAACTTCTCGACGGCCTTCATCAATCCTATGTTGCCCTCCTGGATGAGGTCCTCGAAGGGGAGCCCCATCCCCCGGTACTTCTTGGCTACGCTCACGACGAGCCTGAGGTTCTTCTCGATGAGCCTCTGCCTTGCCCCCTTGTCTCCTGCCTTGGCCCTCTTGGAGAGATCTTTCTCCTCAGCGTGCGTGAGCAGCTTGCCCTTGTCGATGTGGGCGAAATAGCCGGGGATGAGATCCGGGGTCTCGGAGATCCTCTCCGGTACGCGCGTCGTTGAAGTCTTACTCCTCGTCAATGTCTTCGTAGGCATACCAGTCTCTCTTTCCCTGTGGATTTCTCTGGCTTGTTCTCTTGTCTTAGGCACAGTGGTATTGTACACTATTTACTATACAATTATCAAGTACAAACAGTGAAAATTAGTAACGAGATTCGGAAGAAGGATAGGCTGAAGATGGGCGAGAAGAGGAGTTACGGTCAGTACTGCACGGTGGCCAGGGCGCTCGACGTGGTTGGGGAGCGGTGGACGCTGCTCTTGGTGCGCGAGCTCTCGACTGGGCCCAAGCGGTTCAAGGATCTCCTGGAGGGATTGCCGGGGGTCGGAACCAATCTCCTGGCCAACAGGCTCAAGGCGCTCGAGGGGGAGGGGGTCGTCCGGCGCGCTACACTGCCACCGCCCGCGGGGTCGAGCGTCTACGAGCTAACGGCGCTTGGGAGGTCGCTCGAGCCGGTGATCGTGGCCCTCTCGCGCTGGGGGACGAGATACTTGAGCGTCCCACGCGAGGATGACGAGCTGAGGGCGGGCTGGGCCGCGGTGGCAATGCGGTCGATGCTCGAACCTGGTGCCACGGTTGGCCGTCCCGGTACCTACGAGTTCCGTATCGACGGTGAGGCATTCCATTTGCGGGTCGGGGCCGGTGAGGAAGGGGAGAGGGTCGAGGCCAGACAGGGCTCGGCCCCGGACCCCGACCTGGCAATAGTAGGCGACGCCGAGACCTTCCTCGCGGTCGCCTCGGGACGTCTTGGCCCGGAGGAGGCGTTGGAATCGGGGGCGCTACGGGTCGAAGGGGAGCGCGATGAGGACAAAGAAGCCCTGCTCGCGTGGTACCGGCACGCCATCGGCCCGCCCACAGCGTAGCCACCACGAAGAGCCCGGCGGCGCTGAGCGAGTCGAAGCCGATCTCCAGTACCCTCGGTGCAGCAAAGAGCTCTCCCATACGCTCTCATTCTACCTAGCTCGGGCCAACCCGAAGATATACTTGCGGGCTGCGGTTTGTATCTCAGAGCCATACACCCCGACATCCTGGCAATACTACGCAGTGAAACCGCTGATATCTGGCTGTAGAAACGTGAGAGGTCTTGCCGCATCCTTTAGAAGATGAGTACAACCTGACGGCAGGCGAACTTCTCGACATGATCAACGAGCGGTTTCGGCTGAAGGTGGCTCATGCGAAAAGCGACTCGTCACACTACGGGAGTCGGGGGTGATCTCGCTCTACGAGCACCATGATATCGACGACTACCCGGACTTCACCATCTTTCCCTCCGAGGAGGGACCCACCTAGCCACGCAACGCGCTTCCTTGATTGACTCCCCGAGTCGCAAGTACCCACCGCCCGTCGCGTAGGTTGATCAAACCGTTTCTCTTCAGTTGCTGTTGTGCGGTCCTTACCGCGTGCTTCCACTTCTTGCCAAAACGCACCCCGTGTATCACGCGATCGACGTTATCGTCGCAGAGGTCAGGGTGAATCTCCTGGATCAAAGGATGGAGTGCCTGGGTACTTAACGGCCCTTCTTTATCTAGCATATACAGTATCGTCCTCCCGAAGAT
>CADCVF010000035.1:0-43877 GCA_902806095.1 uncultured Rubrobacteraceae bacterium | reverse complement strand
GGTGTTTAAGGAGCCTTCGGCGACCCGCAGTTTGATGAGTTCATCGCTTGCTTTTCGAAATGTCTCTTCGAACGCCTGGCGCGCCGATCTCGCCACCGCCTTCTGCTGCTCGCGAAATGTCGCCCTTACTTCCTCCGCGACCCGCGAGTACGTGACGAGTTGCCCCAACGTTACACGTGCGCCGAGTCCCGCATACTCGGTCATGTCGCGCCGCACTACACGTACGGTTTGGGCGTGCTCTACGCAAAATCCATACTCATAGTTAGTGTTCAGCCCGCCGAACGTGAGGTTACCCGAGGTCACGATAACCCGCCGAGTATCGGCGACGTACACTTTTGCATGCAAGCGTGGCAAATGGTAAATCTTCATTTCGGGCGCTGTGGTCGCTAAGGTCAGCAGAGCTCCGGGATCTGTCGAGCCTTGAGTAACGTTCAAGGGTGAAAGGTTCGTCAGTAAGGTAAACTGCCCCGAAGCTCGCACACTTGGGGAGATGTTGTCTACCAGAAAGTCGGCTCCTTGCTGCGTAATGTACGGTGAAGAAACTAATACGTCGCTCTCCGCTTCGCCAAAAAGGCGAGACAAATGATCCTTCCAGTGGCGTTGCAGTACCGTGAAGTCAGCCATACTGGCTCCGCTCGTAATCCCCTTTACTTGTACGTTCTGCTTGAGAACGATTCGTGCGCGTAGGAGTGAACCCAACGTGCTCACTCTACCATTACCAGCTCCTCACGGCCCTTACGACAAGCTAACCTATAAGTTCTGCAGAGGTTCTTCTAGTACAACCCTGCAGGTATGCTAGTCCCGCCGGACGACGCCCTCTCTCCAGGCGTAGACGGCGGCCTGGGTGCGGTCTGCTAAGTGTAGCTTGGAGAGGATGTTCGAGACGTGGCTCTTGACCGTCTTCTCGCTCACGTAGAGGCGGCCCGCGATCTCCGAGTTGTGCAACCCTTCGGCGATCAACTTCAGTACCTCGAGCTCCCTTTCTGAGAGGTCGTGGAAGACGTTCGGTTCCGTGCGTCTGGCGCCGTGAAGCTCTTTGACCACACGCGCGGCCACCCGCGGGTGCAGCACGGCCTCGCCAGAGGCGGCTTTGCGAACGGCGTCGGCGAGTTCGTCGGGCCCGATCTCCTTGAGGACGTAGGAGAGGGCGCCGGCCCGTATAGCGGGGAAGACGTGCTCGTCGTCGTGGTAGGAGGTGAGCATGACGACGTTCGTGCGCGGCGATCTCGCAACGAGACGCCGCGTCGCCTCGACGCCGTCCATCCCAGGCATGATGAGGTCCATCAGGGCGACGTCGGGGGCGTGCTCGGCGGCGAGCCTCACGGCCTCCTCCCCGCCGGTAGCCTCGGCGACCACGCTGATGTCGCCTTGCGTCTCAAGGAAGGCGCGCACCCCCTGGCGCACCAGCGCGTGATCGTCCACCAGCAGGACCGTGATCAGCTCACTCATAAGTCTTCACCCTCCTTCTCCTGTACCGAACAGAAGCATTCAACCCGCGTCCCCTTGCCTGGCGCGCTCTCGACATTGACGTGTCCGCCGAGCCTGATCAGCCGCTCGCGCATACTCTGCAGGCCGAAGCCCCCGCCCGGGTTCCGCGAGGGGTCGAAGCCGCGGCCGTCGTCAGCGACACGCAGAGTAATGGTGCCCGCGGTGTAGATCAGGTCGACTTCAGCGTGGCCGGCTTCGCTGTGCCTGGCGACGTTGGCCAGCGCCTCCTGGGCGATGCGGAAGAGCGCCTGTTCGACTTCCAGAGGCACCCTGCGTTCGCCCTGGACTCGAAAGTCAGCATGGATCTCGGCCCCTTCCGACCAGCGGACGACGTACTCGCGTAGTGCCGTCGCAAGGCCCTTGCCTTCGAGGGCGGCGGGACGCATCTCCTGGATCAGGCCGTTGAGCTCCTTCTGGGCCTGGCGTACCAGCTCGTCAGCCTGGGAGAGATGGGACTCGGCCGAGTCCGTATCCTTCTCGATCAGGGCGCGGGCCGCGGCGATCTGGAGCGACGTCGCGAAGACCTGCTGTTTGACGGAGTCGTGAAGGTCGCGGGCAAAGCGGTTGCGGGCCTCCAGCGTCGCAAGCTCTCCCCGCGCCTGGAGCAGGTTCTCTAGCTCGGCCGCCATGCTGTTGAGCTCTCGACTAAGCTGGCCAAGCTCATCTCTCGAGCGGTCCTTCGTCATCACAGAGAAGTCGCCCCTGCTCCACGACCTGGCCGCGCGGGCGAGGCGCCCTATGCGACGGGTCAGGCTCCAGGCGGTAAAGAAGCCGAACAGAGCACCCAGGAAAGCGGCCGGTATCGCCAGGAAGATCGCGCTTATCCCAACCGTGATCAGTAGCGGCGCTGTGAGGTTCGGTAGCCCCAGCGTGCCTACCAGCACCCCGGCGACCCGGCCTTTCTTGCCCTCTATGGGCGTGACGGTTACGACCTGGCCTCTAACGTTGGAAGAGAGTTGGCCCGAGTTCTCCTCGCCGTCGAACGCGGCGTTCACCAGAGGCTCGAGGCCGGAGATACTCCCGGCGTCGAACCGGTTGCCTTCGGGGAAGCCCTGCATCTCAGGGACGGAGACCAGCAGGCGGCGCCTGTCGTCGACAACGAGGAGGGCGCCCTGGTCGGCGGTGTAGTTGCCGAGGCTCGTGGGGGGCGGCGGGGGCCTGTCGGCCCCGCGAACACCGGAATTATCGGCGAAGCCCACGAGCTCCTCCCTTATAGCTTCGGAGTTCGGCGGATCCTGGTTCATGGGTCTCTCGAGGCGCGGCGCTACTTCGTCCCTGAAGTTCTGCACCACAAGCCTCGGCAAGAGGTCAGAGTTCAGGAAGGCGACCAGGGCGGCGGCCAGGATCAACTCCAGCGCGAGCAGCGTCACCGCGGCCACGAGCGTATAGCTGAGCGTCAGCTTCCACCGCAACCGCCGGAGCGCGAAGATCTCACCCATCATAGGACGTGCCCATTCTCATGACTCAGGCCAGTTTAGTACCGCGCGGGACACAGCGCATCAGCCCGAGGATGCAACAATGCTCGTTCCTGAGGATGAAAGGAGGGTTCGCTCCACGCGAACCCTCCATAAGATCGGCTGGCTCTACTCGTAGCGCAGGGCTTCGGCAGGATAGACCTTCGAGGCCTGGCTGGCGGGGAGGAAGGTGGTGAGCAGTGCGGCCACGTAGGAGAGGCCGACGATCACGCCCAGGGTACCCCACGGCACCGTGTAACGGATACCGGAGATCTGCTCCGCGAAGGAGTCTACTATCCCGACGGAGAGTGCGGCGCCAAGGGCCACGCCGAGCCCGATACCTAGCAGGGCTACGAAAGACGACTCTATGAGGAAGGCGAGCCTTACCTGTCCCCGCTGGAAGCCGAGGGCGCGGAGCATCCCGATCTGCTGCCTTCTTTCGACCACGGAGCGGGCCGCGATGACACCGAGGGCCGCGATGCCGACAAGGAGCCCGAGTCCCATGAAACCCATGAGGAGGTTGTTGAAGAGGCCCTGCGAGGCCGAACCGTCTTCGATCTCCTGCTCTATCGCGACTGCCTGGAGGCCGTTTTTCGCGAATGCTTTCTCCAGGTCTTTCGCGGCCTCCCCCGAATCCACCCCGTCTCTCAGCCTGAACTCGTAGCTCTGCGCAGGGACGGGGGATCCCGCGATGCCATCAACGGTCGCCCGCGAGGTCGTCACGCCGGGCGCGAAGAACGCCGTGTCTTCGAGAACCCCGATCACGCGCAGATTCCGCGTCTGGCCAGACTGCGGGTCCTCGACTTGTATGTAGATGTCATCGGGAAGCGTCGGATCGTCACCGTAGAAGCCGGAGAGTTTGATCGTGGGCGCCCCGTCGCCGACTTCGAAGTCGGACCTGCTGGGCGCGAGATCCGACGAGATAACCGCAGTATTCTCCTCGGTCCGCAACGCAGTCCAGACTTCATTCGCCGTGTCGTACTCGGGAACCGTCGACTTGAACCCGTAGCCGACATTCTTCGTGTAGCCACCGTCTACGCCCTGCAAGAATAGGGTCTCTGGCTTGCTGTCCGTTCCCTTCTGCTTCGCATCAACGGAGAGCCCGGTAAGGGTGCCGACAGCGGTATAGTCGTTTTCGTCGATACCCTTCGTGTCTTTCAGCGCCTCGTTCATGTCAGGGATCGGGGCCGCGTAGCCGGCGTCGGCGCGCACGTCGAAGCCGCCTGAGAGCCGGTCGGTATCGTCGAAGATGGAACTGAAGGCCGCGTTTATAAAGCTCATGGTCACGATGGTAAAGACGACGAGGGAGAACATGGCGAGGGTCATGCCGGTACGGAAGCGGTTCTGCAGCGGATAGGATACGGCGGCCCTGAGGACGGGCGGCATACCGCGCAGCCAGCCGAACAGGGCGACGACGGTGCCGAGCAGCAGGTCGGAGTTGTAGATTATGACCCACACGCCGGCCAGGACGATCATGACACCCGAGATAAAGAAGAGGTCTATTCCTTCCGTCATCCCACTTGGTCCGAACGAGTAGGGCAGGAGCCAGAGCCCGAGCAAGAGCATCCCTGCCACCGTGAAGGAGATCCTCTCTGGCACCCGAAGCACGCGGGCCACGAGCGCAGCCCCGACGATGAGGAGTGAGAGCCCGAGCATGTAAAGGCCCGTCTGCTCCGCCTGGAGGCCCTGCCAGACGAGACCGGCCCCGGCGAGCGGGGTCGCTAGCGCAAGCAGGACGCCCTTGACGCTGCGGCCCTTGTTGTCGGGCTCGGGGATGTCGCGGATGGCCCTGACCACGTTCAGACGGCTCACCCGCCAGGAAGAGATCAGGACGACAGCGAACGTTAGCACCATCCCGAGGCAGAACGCTATGACTATGTTCTCGGGGCTTGTGGCGAAGGAGATCTCGAAGCCCGAGCCAGCGAACGCTTTGCCGATCACGCGCACCATCAGCCACCCGACTCCGACGCCAGCGACGCTGCCGAGGGCGCTCGCGAGCAGGGCGTAGAGAGCCCCCTCGAAGGCGAACATCCGCATCAGGTGCCCCCTGCGCATCCCAACGGCGCGCGCTATCCCGAGCTCGTGCTTGCGCTCAGCGGCTAGCATCACGAAGATCAGGAAGATCAAGAGCACGCCCGAAGCGACCGAGAACTGCCCAAAGAGCAAGAAGATGCTAGTGAAGGTCTCCCCGCCCTCGTCGGCCTGATCTATGGCATCTCTCTTGACGGGCTCGGCCTTGAGGTCGTTTTCTTGGAGGAGTGGTTCGAGTTTGTCGATGGTGGTGTCCGTGCCCGCGGCTCCCTCGACGGCCGGACCCTTGTGGGTAACGAGGACGGTGTTGATACGATCCTCCCCCACCCTCTCCTGCAGCCTCTGCAACGGCATGACCATCGAGGTAGAAGAGGCGGGGTTCGCCCCGCTCTCGTAGAGGCCGGCTACCCTCAGCTCCGAAGGCAGCGAAACGGGCCCGGCGCCAGGGACCGCAGCTGCGTCTGGAGGTGCGTTCGGGGCTGCTGCCGTGTTTACCTTCTGGGCGAAGGTGGCCTGGATCTCATCCCCTTTGCCGACGTCGAGGCCTTTCGCGGCGTCGGCGCTGAGATAGATCTCGTCTTTGCCGAGATCCGAGGGTTCCAGCGTCTTGCCAGAGGCGGCCGTGAGGCTGTCGAAACCCTCCATGGAGCTTTCGCTTACGCCTAGCACATCCGTACTGGGTTCGCTGAGGTCGCTGCCTTTAGCTGTTACAGGAACGGTCTCGATGGCCGCTGGGGCCACGCCAGCGACGCGGCTTTCATCAGAGAGCCGGTCGCGAACCTCGCCTGCGACCTCAGCGTCGAAGTAGCTGGCGCGCTCGGAGCTCGTCGGCCCGAACTGCTGTTGGCCCGAGGCGCCTGAACCTTCGGCCTGAACCTGAATGTCGACCTGGCCCAGGTTCTCCAGCGCCTGGACGCGGAGGGAGTTGGTTAGGGTATCTCCTGTGGTGAAAGAGGCGGAGAATAGCATCGTCGCGAGCATCAGGCCGAGCACGACGAGGATAGTCTGGGCGCGGCGGCGCGGCAGGTTGCGGGCCGCCATCCTGAAAGAGACGCGGTTGCGGAGGGCGGAGAGACCGAGGATCAGGGCCGCGGCGCCGAAGACGGCGAGGAGGACCCACATGAGCTGCTGCGTCGGGACGCCGAAGAGCTCTTCCATCTCACTCCCCCTTCCCGTTCGCCTCGTCGCTCGTGATGCGGCCGTCGCGCATTCGGATCGTGCGGTGCGCCCTTGCCGCGACCGCGGGGTCGTGGGTGACCAGGACGAAGGTCTGCTGCTGCGTCTCGTTCATCCTGACCAGGAGGTCCATGATCCCCTTCGAAGTCTCCGAGTCCAGGGCGCCGGTCGGCTCGTCGGCCCAGACTATCGCCGGGTTGTTCACGAGCGAGCGGGCGACCGTTATTCGCTGCTGCTGGCCGCCGCTCATCTCGGACGGACGTTTCCTGGCCTGATCCGCGAGCCCCACCATCTCGATGGCGTCCTGCGCCCACTCGCGGGCTTTCTTCGGTTTCTTGCCGGCGACCAGGAGTGGAAGCTCTATGTTCTCGATCGCAGAGAGGACGGGGATCAGGTTGTATGACTGGAAGATGAAGCCCATCCTTTCGGCCCGAAAGCGCGTCCGCCTCCTGTCTGACATGCCCTTTATAGACTCGCCGTCAACGTAGACCTCACCGTCTGAGAGGTCGTCGAGGCCCGAGAGGACGTTCAAAAGCGTGGTCTTCCCACACCCCGAAGGCCCCATGATGGCGACCATCTCCCCGCGCCTGACCCCGAGGTCGACCCCCCTGAGCGCCCGCACCCGCAGACCGCCGGCGGCGTACACCTTCTGGACGCCCGTGGCCTCGATCATGAACTCTTTCGCGGTCTCCTCCACGAAACTACCTCCTCGCTTCTTCGAAACCGACTCTCGCCATCCGAGCACGACTATCTCCTCCGCCGCCTACACTCCATGCAGTAAAGATAGGCTGGTTGCTCGAGACACACATCAGACCCAGGGTTGAAGTCGTCTAGGTCTACGGGCGGAGCTTTCTATGTCCATTGTGGAAGGGATAAACGGGTGCGACAATGGCGCGGCACTCCGACCATTGGACCATGACTTGCTCCGCACCGTGAGCGCAACACGCTACGTGACGCCCCTGCGCGAGGGGGGGTCGCTGCCGGCGATCGTCGAGGCTGACGACCTTGGGACGTACGTCCTCAAGTTCCGCGGTGCCGGACAGGGCCGCAAGGCGCTAGTGGCCGAGCTCGTGGCGGGTGAGATCGCCCGCCGCCTGGATCTCCTCGTGCCCGAGGTCGTCCTGGCATGCCTCGCGCCGGAATTGGGCCGCTCGGAACCGGACCCTGAGATACAGGACCTGCTGAAAAGGAGCGCGGGCTTGAACCTGGCCCTGGACTACCTGCCTGGATCCCTCGGCTTCGACCCGCTCGTAGGGCCGCCGGATTCCAGTCTCGCCTCACGCATCGTCTGGTTCGACGCCCTCGTAACCAACGTCGACCGCACCCCGCGCAACACGAACCTCCTTGTCTGGCACGACCGTCTCTGGCTCATAGACCACGGGGCGTCGTTATACTTCCACCACAACTGGCCGTCGAGGGACGGGGCTGCCCTCGAGGCTGCGAGCCGGCGCCCCTTTGCGGCTGTTAGGGATCACGTCCTGCTCCCTTTCGCCAGGTCTATCCCCGAAGCAGATGCGACGTTAGCGTCGCTTCTCACCCCTGATGTATTGCGCGCCGTCATAGACTTGATCCCCGCTGAATGGCTAGCCGATGAGCAGGGCTTCGGGAGCGTCGAAGAGGTGCGTTCCGCCTACGTCGCCTACCTGAGCACCCGCTTGCGGGAGCCAAGGGCGTGGGTAAGTGCGCTGGAGGAGCTCATCCGGTGAGCCTTTTCGAGTACGCACTCCTGCGCGTGGTACCGCGTGTCGAGCGCGGTGAGTTCATAAACGCTGGGGTGGTGCTCTACTGCCAGGACGCGAAGTTCCTCGACGCGCGAGTCCACCTCGACCCGGAACGCCTGAGGGCGCTCGCCCCCAACCTCGACCCCGAGACCGTACTCGCGCACCTCGAAGTCGCCCGCCGGGTGTGCGAGGGCGGACCCGAGGCAGGCGCCGTAGGGCTGCTGCCGCCGGGCCAGCGCTTCGGGTGGCTCGTCGCGCCGCGTAGCACGGTGGTGCAGCCTTCCCCGGTCCACACGGGCTTCGCGAACGACCCCGAGGAGGCCATAGAGCACCTCCTTCGGGTCATGGTCGAGTAGATATCCTATCGAGGGCGTGCGCGACCTGGCGTCCCGTGGCGTACTTCACTTCAAGATCCAACGGATAGTGGGACGTACGATTCGCTCCTTTTCCCTACGTCTACGCAAGCAGCTCTGAGGGATCTCTTTAGCAGCCGGGTCGCTTCCCTGGCCCTAGCGAGGTCCTGACGCCGCAACTCGCGCAGGAAGGCGGCGACCTCGAAGTCACCGTCCCGCTCGGCCTCGAGGATGCAAGCCTCATAGGGCTCGATGCTCCTCAATACGCCGAGCAGTAGCTCCGTCAGGTCGCGGCTCTGGGTATTCGGCACGATTTCAGGGGCTGCCATCGGTGGAAAACTTTCCCTGGTCTCCAGCATCTCTATCCTCCTCGAGTATCCAAGTCTTATATACGTATACGTAAGACAAGGGAAAAAGGTGCAAAATCAGAATGTGGTACCCGCCTGAACCGGCGCCCCCGATCCGCACGGATCGGGGGCGCCGGTTCACTCTGACGGCTCTCTAGCGAGCTTCGATCATGTCGGCGATCAGCGGGTAGCGGTACCCGCCGTCCTTGCTCACCCGGTAGGCCGCGTAGGCGCCGTGCACGAAGGGCACCAGCGTGATCAGGGCCATCACCGGAACGAGCAGGAACCCGATCAGGACGATCATCAACAGCGTCGTCACGGTCCATCCGGCGACCAGGATCACAAGCCAAGCCACCTGGTACCACATCGACTGCAAAGCCTGAAAAGCCACGTTGCTCGACCGGTCTCTGTAAACGAGCCAGATGATCAGGGCAGCGACGGGCCCGAGGAACCCGGTAACCAGATTGAGGAAGATGCTAAGGTGCGCGAGCACCGATAAAGTCTTCTCCTCTTGTGTGCCCATCGCAACCGGGCCTTTCCCCCCAGTCCCCAGGCCCCGCTCCTCGGCGACCTCGTCCCCGGCTACCCCATAGTTGTGGTCCTTCGCCTCCATCGCTGCTCCTCTCTGTCGCGCTACGATCTACGTAAACAAGGTACTTCAGACCTATCAGTTTGGCATCGGTCCAGGGAACGAATGTGGCTAGGTCTGCGGGCCCAGCTCTTCGGCTGGCAGAGAAGGTTCGAACGTGGCAGACTCAGGACGGAGAATCCATGTGGAGATCGCGCGACAATCACGAGGCTGGGCCAGCGAAGCGCGGACATCCTATCTTCGCGGCGCTCTACGACCCGATGAGCGCCTCCATGGAGCGAAGATGGATGGGCTGGCGCAGGAGGCGGTTGCTCGAAGGGGCCCGCGACGCTGTGCTCGAGATCGGCGGCGGCACCGGCGCGAACTTGCAACACTACCGTGATGTAGATCGGGTAATCGTCGCCGAGCCCGACCCTTTCATGCGCAAGAGGCTTGGCCAGAAGCTCGAGGATGCCCGCGTCCCGGTCGAGGTCTCAGCGGCCGGGGCGGAGTCGCTGCCTTTCCCTGACGGGAGTTTCGACACCGTGGTCTCCACGCTCGTCCTGTGCACGGTTCCGGATCAGGCGTCTGCACTGGACGAGGTCAGGCGTGTCTTGCGTCCGGGCGGGCGGTTGCTGTTTATCGAGCACGTACGCGCCGCGGGCTCTATGGCCCGCTGGCAGGACCGCATAGAGCCTCTCTGGAGAGGGCTCCTCGGCGGCTGCCACCCTAATCGAGACACCGTCGCTGCCATCGAGGAGGCAGGGTTCGAGATAGAGACGTTCGAGAGCTTCTACCCGCCAGATCCCCTGTCGAGCCTCACGCCACACGTCCAGGGCTCGGCGACAGTCCGGCTCACCGCCTGAGAATCATGCTAGGATCAACGCGCCGATGAGTGGTCCCGAGACGCATCCCAGTTCGTGATGAGCCGCCGGACTGGCCTGATCTTGGCGCTCGCGCTCGCGCTCGCGGTCTTCGTCGTGGACCAGAGGATAAAGTCCGTCGTCGAGGGTTCGATGCGCGTCGGGGAGAGCATCACCCTCTTGCCTGGCTTCCTCAGCCTCACCTACATAAAGAACGACGGCGGGGCCTTCGGCATCCTCGGCGGGAGCCAGATGATTCTCCTCGTCGGAAGCACCGTTGCCGTCGTGGTCGTGCTCTGGATGCTGCTTTCGGGGAGTCCGTCGAAGCCGACGATGCTAGGGTGTGGTCTGATCCTGGGCGGTGCGGCGGGTAACCTCCTCGACCGTCTGAGCAGCGGAGAAGTCACGGACTACGTCCACTTCAGCTTCTGGTACATCTTCAACGCAGCCGACGCCGCGATAGTCGTCGGCGTCGGACTATTGCTCCTCTCAGCCCTCCGTCCCGAGAGAGCCGGCCAGCGACCAGCCGTCGGTGAAAAGCAACGAACGGAGAGCTGACTCTTACCGTTCGGCTTCGCCGGAGACACGCTCTGGTGCTTCGGGCTGTTCATCCTCCGCTTTCTCTCGTAACTGGCGCAGGATGCCGCCGGCGAGTAGGATGCCGCGTTCCCGCTTTGAGTACTCGGCGAGGAGCTTTACCTCGTCGCCCTCCTTCTTCAGCGGGACCTCCTCGTCGCCGTTCTCGAGGCGGGCCCTGATCTCCGGCAGCTCCCACTTCTGTCCCCGCTCGAACCTATCGTAGTCTGATTCTTCCTCGAAACGAAGCGGGAGGATGCCCTGGGAGATCAGGTTCCGGCGGTGGATGCGGGCGAAACTCTTCGCGATGACGGCCCTGATGCCGAGGTGCAAAGGCGCCAGCGCCGCGTGCTCGCGACTCGATCCCTGCCCGTAGTTGTGCCCGCCAACGATAAAGCCAGGCGCCATCTCCCTGGCCTTCCCGTGGTACTCGGTGTCGAAGCGGCGGAAGGTGAACCTGGCGATCTCGGGTACGTTCGAGCGGAACGACATGACCTCGACCCCGTCAGGGGCGAGGTCGCCGGTCGAGATGTCATCCTGGACCACAATGGTGACTGTACACTCGAGGGAATCGGGGAGTTCGGGGGCTTCGGGCGGCGGCTCTATGTTCGGTCCGCGTGGGATCTCGATGCCGGGCGCCTCCTCGGGCGGTGCAGGGGCAAGGATCTGGCGGTCATCCACTGCAGGGTTCACGGGAGCCTCGGGGAGATCCGGGTACTCTCCAAGCTCGCGGGGGTCCGTGATGGCGCCAAGCAGAGCGGTCGCGACCGCCGTGGTTGGGCTCGTGAGGTACACCTGATCGGTCATCGTCCCCGAGCGTCCGGGGAAGTTGCGGTTGAAGGTCCTGACGCTGACCGAATCGGAGGGTGGTGCCTGTCCCATCCCGACGCAAGGGCCGCACACAGGCTCGAGCATCCGCGCACCAGCCCGCACCAGGTCGGAGTAGACGCCGGTACTGGCGATGGAGTCGAGTATCTGACGGCTCCCAGGCGTCACGGTCATGACGAGACCGGGATAGACCGTCTCGTCCCGCAAGACGGCAGCGGCGACGGCCAGGTCCTCGAAGCCTGAGTTGACCGAGCTACCGATACAGACCTGCGCGGCTTTGGTGCCTGCCACCTCGCTCACGGGGACGACGTTGCCTGGCGAGTGGGGCTGTGCGATCAGGGGTTCCAGCTCGTCCAGCTCGATGTGCTCGTGCTCGTCGTAGTCGGCGCCGTCGTCTGTGGAGAGCTCGACGAAGTCTTCCTCACGCTGCTGCATCCTCAGCCATTCCCTCGTCCTCTCGTCCGAGGGGAAGACACCCGTGGTGGCGCCCAGCTCGGCGATCATGTTGCAGATCGTAGTCCGTCCCGTGACGTCTATGTTGGCCACACCCTCCCCATAAAACTCGAAGATGCGTCCGAGGCCACCCCTCACGCCGCGCCTCCTCAAGAGCTCGAGGATCACATCTTTTGGCGTTACCCAGTCAGAGAGGGCCCCTGTAAGCTCGACGCCGACGACCTTGGGCGCAGGGGTCTGGAACGGCTGTCCGGCCATCACGAGGGCCACGTCGAGACCTCCGGCCCCGATAGCTATGGACCCGAGAGCTCCTGATGAAGTAGTGTGAGAATCCGCTCCGACGAGGGTCGCGCCAGGTTTGGCGAAGCGCTCGACGTGCAGGTAGTGGCAGATGCCGTTTCCGGGGCGGGAGTAGTGAAGGCCGTACCTGGCGGCGAAGGCCTGCAGGAAACGGTGGTCGTCAGGGTTCTTGAAGTCGAGTTGGATGACGTTGTGGTCGACGTACTGGACGGCTAATTCTACCTGGGCGCGGTCCACGCCCATCCTCTCGAACTGCAGGCAGGCCATCGTGCCCGTAGCGTCCTGGAGGAGTGTCTGATCTATCTTCAGCCCAACCTCCTCGCCGGGATCGAGCACCCCTTCGACCAAATGGTCCTCGAGGATCTTGGTGACCAGATTCTTCGCCATAGTCAATCACCCCCGCCTCACATTCCCGAACTCGTCTTCTCATTCTACATGCCCACCCTGCGTAGTCTGCCCGCGGACACGTTGGCGAATTCGTAGCGGGCCAGCCTCTCGCCTTTAGGTCCGGCGTCGTGCCAAGCCCGCGAAAGGACACCAGTGACGCCCTCCGCTGTCGCTAGCGCACGAAAGCGGTAGTTGCTTTGAGGGTCTTCCGATCTAGTGGCCTGCTGCACCCGGGACAGTGCGTAACCTGCTCGGCATAAGTCTCGCTAGTATTGTCGTCATCGAAGAACACCCATTTGTACTCCCGACCTACCCACCAGAACTCCCCCCAGAGGTTCCCCCCCCGCGCGCACGGACATGCCAGACTAGCCATCGGTCCTCCTCCTTCGCGAATACGTGAGTAGATAGTAACTTACACAACAAGATCTGTCCCGGCCTGGGGCCGAATAACGGCAATAATGGTCCGAAGTGTGTAGCAGGATCGCATATCGAGGGCGGACCATCCCTCTACGACCCTACTCGAGGTGGCTCAGGATGAAGGAGAGGAGGAAGCCGGCGGCGGTGACGAGCCCGACGACCTCGCCGCCCTCCTCGTAGGCTTCTGGCATCATGGTGCTTGCGAGCATCGTCAGAATGGCTCCTGCGGCGAAGGCCTGGATCAAGGCGGTTACGTCCTCCGAGGCGCCAGCGAGAAAGAGGTAGCCGAGCAGCGCGGCCAACGCAGAGACCAACGTTACCCCGGCCCAGAGCGCGAGGATGTGGGCCGTCGGGCGCCCGGCCTGTTTCATCCCCGAGGCCGAGGACAGTCCTTCCGGTACGTTGGATAGGAAAATGGCCGCGACGAGGGCGGCGCTGAAGTTACCGCCTTCGAGGAGGCTGATCCCTATGGCCGCCGACTCCGGGATGCCGTCCATGAGCGCGCCGATTGCGATGGCACTCGCCGAATCACCCTGTTTGTCTCCAGGGTTCTTGCGGCGCGCTCCTCCCCTCCTGTTTACAGCTCTGTCGGCGAAGAAGAAGGCTACTGCACCAAGCAAGAGGCCAAGAGCCGACGCGTCGAAGCCTCCTAGCTGGTAAGCCTCGTCCATGAGCTCGAAGGCGACCGAGGAGATCAGGACCCCAGCACCAAGGGCCATGACGGTCGCTATGGTACGCCTCGAAGCGCCAGCGTAGATACCAACTAGTGCCCCCAAGAGAAGCGACGCCCCCCCAACGAACCCCCAGAACCCGGCGGCCAGCGCCCCCACGTTGCCTCTCTATTGCCGCACGAGTTGCTGGTAGACCGCGCGATATTTGCGGACGGCCTGCCGCAACTCTTCGGTAGACTCCTCGTTTGCCTCTTCGTCCGCGTGGCCGGACGAACGCCCCACTACTTCGGCCCTGATGCCCCGCGCCTCTCTGTAGTCATCTGCGACCTCGGGATGCATAGCGGCCAGGCTCCGTTCGGTCTCTTCGTCGGACTGGCCCGCGTCGGAGACGAAGTTGCGCTCGCTCAGGATGTCGGAGACGGTCCGGTCCGCCAGCTCTATGGCCCTCTGGGGATTGTCCACGAAGACGCTCTCGACCTCTCCCCACTGCTCCTCAAATCGACCGCGACTCTCTTCGGAGAGCGGCTCGATCCGCCGCTCCACGCGGCCGCGACGCTCCCTGAGTTCCCTCTCGGCCTCCTCCTCGGAGCCTCTCTCCTGTGCCGTCCTCTCGTACTCGGAGCCGAACTCTTCCCTGCTCCGCTCCCGCTGCTCCTCGCTCCTCTGCACAGCCCTCCGCCGCGAAGCGAACAACACCACCAGCAATAAGACCACGACAACGACCACCACTATGATCACGATCAGGGTCGTAGCACCCATATCTCCTCCTCCCACTCGTTTTTCTATCTCGCTATTCCCCGCGATGTAACCTGTGTAACGTCGCCGTGTCTTCTGCAAACATTTCAGCCGGTCAGCACTTCAGCGCGTCAGGTTCCCGTTCTCGGTCGTAGCCGTTCGCGCCACTCGCGGTAAGTCAATATCTCTGCAGAGAGCTTCAGCCGTCGAACCGTCAGCGAAGGATGCCAGCGGCCAGGGCGTGAACCGAGATCCGGCGATCCCGCTACGGCGGCGTGGTAGCATGATTCGGAGGTGAAACAGCCGCGTAAAGCGACCGGGAAGGAGAACTCATGACCGAGCGCGAACGCCGCACCGGTTCAGGCGGGACGGAGGACAACGTACGCGACGAGCTCGACGAGGCTGCGGAGCGGGGCAAGCTCGGCAAGGACGCTTCGAAAGAGGCCGTCGAGGAAGAAGAGAGCACAGGCGGTGTCAAGGACAACGTCGAGGACGAGTGGGACGAGTCGCAGAAGAGCTAGTCAGCACGCGCCCTGCCGGGCGCTTGTCAGCATTTCAGCCTTCGTCCGGCCGGGGCCACCCCCGTCTCGCAGGAGCACATCTCTCGGAGGTTCTTCCGAGCTCCGGGCGAGGCCTACCACCCTGCTGAAGTGCTGACGAGCGGAGGCGAAGCCGAAGCGTGCTGAAATGCTGAAATGCTCTTTAACGGACGCGGGGCTGGTTGGCGTTCGTGCGGGAGCGTCGGAAGATACGATCGAGGTAGCGGTCCGCGGCCCACGCGCCCGCAGCGCTGCCGAGGAAGACGTCGAAGAGCGTATCGGGCAGGACGTTGGATACGCTTATGCCCATCATGGACATCAGGACCTCGATACCCTCCCAGCCTGCGGCGCCGAGGAGACCTATGACCGAGCCTGTAATGATGGCCCGCAGAGGCGTGTCGAAGAATTCGTCGTCTCCCCCACTACGGTAGATGATCTCCGCCAGTATCAGTACGAGCGTGAACGGCGTGATGAAATGGGCTACCTCATCGTAGAGAAGTATGGGCTCGAAGAGCTTCCACAAGAAACCAGATGCGTTCAAAGCTATGCAGAACAGGATCAGGACTAGAATGTACTTTCGCTGCATTATCCCTTCACTCCCACGTAGCCTACGGTTCGCTAACGAAGATTCTCTTTGGGCTTGCGGCGTACCCTCCTGTACCTGACGACGGCGACTACTACTACCCCGAGGATTACGAGACCCGAGGTCACCAGGAACAGGGCGACGTACTCGGGCGCCTGGCGTCCCAGGTACGAGTAGAGGAACGTCTGGGGGAAGATGCCTAGGGCCGTTGCCGCTATAAAGCTCCGGAACCGCATCCTGGTTAGCCCTGCGGCGTAGGAGATGGCGTCGAAGGCGACACCTGGAAGGAGCCGTCCGGCGAACACGGCATAGACCCCCCACCGCTCGAACCAGCGGTCGGCCGATTCGAGCCCCGTCTTCCCGACGAGTACCTCCACGGGGACCCTGCCGAGGGCGCGTGAGATCCCGAAGCATACGGCCGCCGCGAGCACGTGTCCGAACAGGGAGAGCATCCAGCCCCAGAACACCCCGAAAGCGAGCCCGTTGGCGAAGGTGATCAGGAATGAAGGCACAGGCGCAACCAGGGCCTGCAAAACCATCAGAAAACACGAGGCCACGGGCGCCCAGAGACCGAACGAGAGGATGTAATCTCTGAGCCCGGCGATGTCCCCGCGTCCCAAGATCCCCAGCGCCTGGTTCGTCTCGAACCGGAACCCAGCCGACAGCAGATACAACAGACCGAACACTATCGCCGCCGCCGCAAGCAACAGGACCCGCAACCAGCGCACCGCACGGGCGTTCAGTCTTGCGGGGCGCGCCGCGTAAGGCAGGTGCTCAGGCCCGTTCATCCGTTTATGTTATACCGCCGCCAGGCCGGAAGCCCGACGATGCGAGAGCCGACTGAACAGTGGCCTCGTCGGTTTCGGCTCAAGTGTCTTTCTTCGGGACCTCGCCGAGCATGTTGCGCGCCAGCTTTATGGAGGCGGCGTCAACCATCTGCCCGTCCACGCTCACCGAGCCCGAGCCGGCGGCGTTCGCCTCCTCGTAGGCTGCGACGACCTTCTTCGCCCAATCCACCTCTTTTTCGGTAGGCGAGAAGATCGTATTGACGACCGCTATCTGGGCCGGGTGGATGCACCACTTGCCGTCGAAGCCCAGTGAGCGGGCGATCAGGCAGCTTCTGCGCAGCCCATCCTCGTCGCCGTAGTCAGCGACGGGGCCGTCGAGGACGCGCAGCCCGGCGGCGCGGGCCGCGACGACGATGCGCTGCATGGCGTAGTGGAAGCGGTGACCAGGGTATGCGTCGTCCCACTCGTCCATCACGCCGATGCTGGTCAGGGGCATGTTCAGGCTCGCCGCGAAATCGCCGGGACCGAAGTGGAGGGCTTCAAGGCGGGGGGTGGAGCCGGCAATGACGTCCACGTTGGTCAGCCCTTCGGCGCTCTCTATCTGGGCTTCGAGCTTTATCTTGCCCTTTTGCAGGTCCATCGCCAGCTCCAGCTGAGAGAGCAGGACGGAGACGGCGTAGAGGTCCTCGGGACGGTTCACCTTAGGGACTATGATGGCGTCTAGAGAGTCGCCGGCCTCTTCTACCACCTCGATCAGGTCCCGGTAGAAGTAAGGCGTGTCCATGGCGTTGGCCCTGAAGAGTGTCGGACGATCGTGCCACTCGATCTCCTTTAGAGCAGAGACAACGTCTCCGCGGGCAGCGGCCTTGCTGTCAGGGGCGACGGCGTCTTCGAGGTCTAAGAACACGGCGTCGGCGTCCGAGGCGAGCGCCTTCTCGACCATCTTCCGTCGCGTCGCTGGGACGGCGAGGAGAGAGCGGGTGGCTATCATGCTATTTGTCGAGCAGCGTCTCTACAGGATCTCCGCGCAGGGAGGCGTCGAGAACCTCCACAGGGTGGGCCATCGGGAGGCCGTCCCGGCCCATCTTCTTCAGGGAAGACTGTATCTGCAGCATACAACCGGGGTTGGAGGTGACGATAATCTGTGCCCCTGTCTTGAGGATATTGTTCGCCTTGCGCTCCCCGAGCTCGGCGGCCGGTTCGGGTTCGATCATATTGTAGATTCCCGCGGATCCGCAGCAGATCTCGGCCTCCCTTATCTCCTTTACGTCCATCCCCGGGATCTGCTTGAGGGTCTGGCGCGGCTGGCGGCGGATGCCCTGCGCATGCGCCAGGTGGCAGGCGTCGTGGTAGGCCGCCGTAACGGGAAGCGGGTTCCGCTCTGCCACGGGGCCAAGCTCCTGCAAAAACTCCGAGACGTCGCGGACCTTCGCGCTGAAAGCCTTCGCCCGCTCGGCGTACTCAGGGTCGTCGCGCAGTAGGTAACCGTACTCTTTCATCGTCGAGCCGCAGCCAGCGGCGTTGACGATAACGTTGTCCAGGTTCAGGTCATCGAAGGTCTCTATGGTCTTGCGGGCGAAGTCCAGGGACTCCTCCTCGCGGCCCGCGTGGGTGGAGAGGGCGCCGCAACAACCCTGTTTGGGGGCGACGACCTCACAGCCCTCGGCGGCGAGGACGCGGACGGTTGCGGCGTTGACTGGGGAGAAGAAGACCCGCTGCACGCAGCCCGTCAGGACACCGACCCTGCGACGCATCTCGCCTAAAGGACCTGTGAGGTCAGGGATCTTCTCTTCCTTTGGCAGATCCGGCAGGAGCGCCTCCATAGCCCGCATCCTGGCCGGGATGCGTTGCATGATGCCAGCCCTGCGCAGCTTGTCCCCGATCCCGAAGCGCTGGTAGAGGCGCATCGGGGCGGCGACGGCCCGCAGGCGGTTGGGATAGGGGAAGAACTGGAAGATCATCTCCCTGAAGACCTTGTCGTCGGCCCGGCGCTCGTAGCGGCGTTCGACCTGCTGGCGGGTGGACTCGATAAGCTTGTCGTACTGCACGCCTGAAGGGCAGGCCGTAACGCAGGCCATGCACCCCAGGCAGAGGTCCCAGTGGCGGACCATCTCATCGTTCATCGGCTCCTCGGTGAGGCCCTTGTTCATCAGGTAGATGCGCCCGCGCGGTGAGTCCATCTCCTCACCGAACAGGACGTAGGTCGGGCATGTAGGGAGGCAGAATCCGCAGTGGACGCAGTCGTCTATGAGGTCCTTATCGGGCGGGTGGTGGGCGTCGAAGGCCGGGAACATGTAGGAGCCGCTCTCTGGCCGGGCTGCGCCGACGGTCTGTTGAATGGAGTCGCTCGCGGCGTGCGTGCTCTGGCCGATGTCCTCCGGGCTCCCCGCGCCGATCGCTCCAGCCATCGCCTCCTCGCCCGTCGTGCCCTCGGGGTTTCGCCGCTCGGTCACTAGATGCCTCCCAGGAATCTACCGGGGTTCATGATGTACCCCGGATCGAACTTCTCTTTTACCCGCCGCGTGAGGCCGAGGTAGTCCCCGCTGGACCCCCACGCGTCCAGCCTCTCTTTGACGGCGAGAGGAGCCTCTTGTACGACGACGCTGCCGCCCCTGCGGACCCGGATCTCGCGCACCTCCTCGACGATCTCGACGAGCCCGTCTTCGTCGCCGGAGAACCCCGCGAAGGTCACCCCGGTTCCGGCGTGACCCGAGAGGCGGATCTCGGCGTCCGCGCGTTCCGCCGCTCCTACGATCGAGTCGAGAACGGCCGCGAGGTCGGCGGGCGGGGCGCCGATCTTGAGCCCCACGTCGCCCGCGGCCCAGGGCCGCCGCGCGAAATGCTCCCAGAAAGCTTCACCGTCGTCCTCACCGAGTACGCGCGTCTCGCCGTGGGAGCCCAAAACCTCGACCGCTCTCGAGGACTGCGCCACCACGGCGGGTTCGATCCCCTCGAACAAGGCGGCGATGACGCCCCGGTCTCTTTCCCAGCGCATCTCCAGGGCGTCGAGCACGAACTGGCTGAAGGAGGAGTGCGTGAGTTCCTGCGCCACGTCCGGTATCTTGTTGTGGTCGTCTACTTCCAGGAAGACGGTCCTGGCCGTCTCCCGGATCGGGTGTAGCCTGAAGTTCGCCTCGGCGATGACGCCGAGGGTCCCCAGAGAGCCCGTGAATAGCTTGGAGAGGTCGTATCCGGCCACGTTCTTGACCACCTTGCCACCGGCCTTCGCCACCGTGCCGTCGGCGAGCACGACTTTTATTCCGATGATCAGGTCCCTCACCGTGCCGTACCTGAGGCGCCGAGGTCCCGACGAGTTCGCCGCCACTATACCCCCGATGGTGGCTCCTTCTTCGGGAGGGTCCACGCCTAGCATCTGGTCCGCCTCGGCGAGCTTCTCCTGCAAGTCTTCCAGTCTGACGCCAGCCTGGGCCCGTACGATCTGGTCGCCGGGGACGTGCTCTATGATCTGGTCCATGCGCGCGGTGCTGAGGATGAGGTCGACCTCCCGGGGGGGGTTCCCGAGGCCCATCTTGGTCCCTCCGCCGCACGGCGAGACGGCGAGCCCTTCGCGGCTCGCGAGCTTCATGACCTCGCTCGTCTCCTCGATCGTCGCCGGCTCGACGACGAGGGAGGGACCCACGCCGTCCACGGCGTCCTCGGCTGTGGCTTCCCTAACGTGCCCTTCGCCTACTATGCCCTGCAGCTCTTCCGTGGGGACGTTCTGCGTCTGCATCAGAAATTCTCCGCCAGGCCGGCCTTCTGGACGGGATGCATGTGGAAGGGGCCAGGGCGTTCGCCGCACAGGCGTGGGGTCGGGAAGATCTTGCCCGGGTTGCAGATCCTGTGCGGGTCGAAAGCGCACCTGAGGAGCTGCATGACGTCCATGTCGTCTGCGGTGAACATCTGGGGCATGTATTTCATCTTGTCGCGCCCGATGCCGTGCTCGCCCGTAAGCGACCCGCCGTGCTCCAGGCAGGCGAAGACGATCTCCCCGGCCAGCTCCTCGGCCTTGTCTGCCTCACCGGGGGTGTCGTTGTCGTAGAGGACTAGCGGGTGGAGGTTGCCGTCGCCGGCGTGGAAGACGTTGGCGACTCTGAGGTCGTACTCTTCGCTCAAGTCCGCTATCTTCTTAAGGACTGCCCCGAGCTCCGTGCGCGGGACGACCCCATCCTGGACGTAGTAGTCGTTGGAGATCGAGCCCATCGCACCGAACGCGGCCTTCCGACCCTTCCAGAACAGGGCGCGCTCCTCGTCGTCCTCGGCGATCCTTATCTCCGAGGCGTCGTTCTCCTCGCAGACCTTTATGACCTGATCGAACTGGTTCGCGACCTCGGCCTCAGGCCCGTCGAGCTCGACGATCAGGATAGCACCAGCCTCCGGGAAGCCCGGCGAGACCTGTTTCTCTACCGCCTCGATGGTTAGCGCGTCCATCATCTCGATGGCGGCCGGCACTATGCCACCGCCGATGATCCCCGAGACCGCCCCACCCGCCTCCTCCGTGTCCTTGAACGCCGCGAGCAGCGTCCTTACTGCCTCTGGCTTGCGCAAGATCCTGAGCGTTATCTTCGTGGCGATGCCTAGAGTTCCTTCCGAGCCAACGAAGGCGCCGAGGAGTTCATAGCCGGGGGCGTCTGGAGCCTTGCCGCCGCCGATGTGGACGACCGAGCCGTCGGCCAGGACCACCTCGGCCCCCATTACGTGGTTCGTCGTGAAGCCGTACTTCAGGCAGTGGACCCCGCCCGAGTTCTCAGCGAGGTTCCCGCCGATGGAGGAGACGATCTGGCTCGCCGGGTCAGGGGCGTAGTAGTAGCCTTCGTCCGCGACCTCCTGGGAGACCCAGATGTTTATGACACCGGGCTCGACGACGACGCGCCCGTTCGGGATATCTACCTCGAGGATACGGCGCATCCTGGTCAGGACGATGAGGACGCCGGACTCGACAGGCAAAGCACCTCCCGACAGTCCCGTTCCCGAGCCCCGCGCCACGAAAGGGATGCCCTCGTCGTAACACGTCTGGACTATCTGCTGGACCTGCTCTGCAGACTCGGGGAGGACGACGAGGTCGGGGATCACCCGGTAGTTCATCAGGCCGTCGCACTCGTAGGTGCGCAGCTGCTCGCGCTCGTGGATAACACCCTCGGGGCCGAGGATCTCCTGCATCGTCTCTATGAGCTGTCCCCGGTCCATGTGTGTCCTTCCCTTTCGGGAGCGCTGCTCTAGCTCCCTATCTCGTGCCCGGACGATTCTTCTATGAGCGTGAGGATCGCGGAGTGGTCAAGATCCCCTCTTCCCCTCATCTTCAGGTCTTGAAGCATCTGATCTACGACTGCCGTGACGGGAAGGGTTACGCCGTACTCCCTACCGGCCGCGAGTGCTATACCAAGATCCTTGTGGTGCAATTCTACCCTAAACCCCGGGTCGAAGTCGTGGCCGAAGAACTTCTCTTTCTTCGCCTCCATCACCGCGCTGCCAGCCAGGCCCCCGGAGAGGGCCTCGACCACTTTCTCCGGCTTTACCCCCGCCTTCGAGCCGAGCACCAATGCCTCGGAGACCGCCTCTATGGTGAGGGCGACCACGATCTGGTTGCAGGCCTTGACCACCTGCCCGGTCCCCACCGGCCCGACGTGCGTGGCGGCGCTGCCCATCACATCAAAGAGGGGCCTCATCCGCTCGAAGTCCTCCTCGCTCCCGCCGACCATGATCGAGAGCGAGCCTTCTTCTGCCCCAGGCTGGCCCCCGCTGACCGGCGCGTCGAGCATCGAGGCGCCGCGTTCTGCGACCTTCTCCGCGAGCTCCTTGGTAACCACAGGCGAGATGGTGCTCATGTCCACGAGCAGCGAACCCTCTCCTATCCCTTCGAGAACCCCGTCCTCGCCGGCCAGGACCTCCTCGACCTGCGGTGAATCGGGGAGCATGGTGACGACGATGTCGCTGTTCTCCGCCACCTCCCTGGGGTTGTCGGCGACGGTGGCTCCGTCCCCGGCTATCTCCTCGGCTTTCTCTTTGGTGCGGTTGTAGAGCACCAGTTCGTAATCCGCCTCCATGAGGTTCTTCGCCATGGGTCCGCCCATGATCCCCAAGCCTACGAACCCTATTCTTTCACCCATCGCGCCCTCCTTTCATGGAGCCTTCTAAAGCCTCAAGTCCGAAACTTTGACGTCTTTGCCACGCAACTCTTTGGGCAACCACCCGAGGCTCTCCTCCGTCGTCTCCGTCGTCGGGCCGTATTCGAGACCGACGTAGCCATCGTAGCCCAGCTCCTCCAGAACATTAAAGACGTAAGGGTAGTGGATCTCGCCCGTCCCCGGCTCCCCGCGCTCAGGTGAGTCGGCGATCTGGACGTGCCCCACCGCAGCGAAGTGCTCCCTGAAGTTGGCGACCAGGTTCCCCTCCATCCGCTGCATCTGGAAGAAGTCGTGCTGTATCTTCACGTTCTCGCGGCCCACGCTCTTCACGAATTCGACCGCCTGCTCCGTCGTGTTCAACAGATACGGTCCGTTATCGAACGTGCTCAACGCCTCCACCATGACCTCGACGCCGGCATCTCGAGCTTCGTCGGCGGCGAACCCGACGTTCTTCCTCGCGAGCTCGAGCTGCTCCTCTCTCCCCATGCCGTCTATCTCGAGCCCGACGAGGACGTTCATCCTCAGGCAGTCGAGGGACCTTGCCAGCTCTAGCGCCACGGGCACGTTCTCCCGGAACTGCATCTCCCGCTCCGGATCACCGGCCAACCCCCGGTCTCCGGCCCCCAACATGTCCCCGGCGTCGAAGTTGAAGAGCGCGACCCCGAGCCCCGCGTCCTTGATCGCCCTCTCGACCTCCCCAGGGTCCTCACCCGCAGCCCCTGGCCACCAGAACTCGACAGCCGAGAAACCCGCCTCCACCGCCCGCCCGAAGCGCTCCAGGAACGGAACCTCGCCGAACAACACGAAGATGTTAGCGCAGAACCTCATCGTACCCCTCCTGTCCTTATCCTCTTATCCCCGCCATTCAAGCAGTAGCATACCGTCCATCGCCCGTAAAGCGTGCGTTCCGCAGAATGAAAACGCGGTCCAACACTCAGTACGAGCCGAAAGCCTCCGAGAAGGCGGCGGAGATCCTCTTGATATCAGTTACAAGCTCGTTTATCCGTCTTTTCTTCAGTCGACTCGCGGGACCGGAGATGCTCATGGCGGCGAAGACCTCGCCGTCAGGGCCGAAGACGGGGGCGGCGAGGCAACGGACGCCTTCCTCCTGTTCCTCGAAGTCCACTGCGTAGCCCTCCTTGCGAACCCGTTGGAGTTCCTTCCGCAGTTGGGAGGGGTCGGTTATGGTGCTGACGGTCTGCCGGGGCAGGCCCGCGCGGGCGACCATAAAGTCTACGAGGCGGGGCGGCTGGTAGGCCAGCAGGACCTTCCCTGTACCGGTCGAGTGCAGGGGCACACGGTTGCCCGGCTCGGTGAACATGCGCAGCATCCGGGTGGGTGGGGCCAATTGCTCCATGTAAACGGTCGAGGTCGCCTCCAGGATGGCCAGGTTGGCGGTCTCCTGGCTCGTCCGCATCAACTCTTCCAAAAAGGGCAGGGCGAACGTCCCGATGCGCTCCCTGGTGGCGATGGCCATAGTCAGGGATCTCAGCCCCAGGCCATACTTCCGGGTCTGGTCGTCCCTGTGGACGTAGTCCCGGGCGGCCAGGGTACCGAGAAGTCGGTGTGCCGTCCCCGCCGCAAGACCGGTAGCATCCCCGATCTCGCTCACCCCGACTTCTCCCCCCGACCGGCTCAGGAACTCCAGAATGTCCAGTGCCCGCTCGACCGAGCGTACCGCGCCCTCGGGTCCCACCCCGATATCACCGTCCGTATCTCGTAGAACGTCGCATAACACGCATCGACGGAAGGCTCTCATGTCGCGCGAAGGTCGTCAAGCCGTTTTTCACGTTGCGGAAACACAGGGTTGCGCGCGCAAGCACCAGGTAACACAATCGTATCGATTATCGTTTGGGGAAACGCGGAAGGAGGGGTTCTCCGGTGGCGAAGATGACTGTCATGGAGGCGGCGGTACAGATTATGGAAGACGAGGGCGTCGAGTACGTCTTCGGCATACCGGGGGCGGCGATCCTGCCCCTATTCAAGGCGCTCGAGGGTTCGGAAAAGATCGAGACCCTCGCCGTGCGCCACGAGGAGGGTGGGACGCACGCGGCGGACGGCTACTCCAGGGTGACGGGGAAGATAGGCATCAACATTGGCACCTCGGGACCCGCGGGGACGAACATGATCACGGGCCTCTACACGGCGATAGCCGACTCTATACCGATCATTTGCATTACGGGACAGGCCCCGACACACATGCTGCACCAGGAAGCCTTTCAGGCCGTGGACATAGTGGAGATAGCAAAGCCGGTCACCAAGTGGGCCGTGCAGGCCAAGGGGACGGCCCAGATACCCTGGATCCTCCGCAAGGCCTTCAAGATAGCGCGCGAGGGACGCCCCGGTCCTGTCCTCATAGACCTGCCGCTCAACGTGACGCAGGGCCAGGAGGTAGAGTACGACCCGGCGCTCGACAGCCCGCTCTCTTTCGAGAAGCCCGAACCGAACCCGGACGCCATCCAGCGTGCGGTCGAGATGATCCTCGCGGCAGAGAGGCCGATGCTGATGCCCGGCGCCGGGGTCATCATAGCCGAAGCCTGGGAAGAGCTTGTGGAGCTCGCCGAGTACCTCCAGGTGCCTGTGACCCCAACGTACATGGGCAAGGGCGTCATCCCCGAGAACCACCCACTCTACGCCGGGATCGTCGGCATCCAGACCAGCCAGCGCTACGCCAACGCGCTCTTCCTGGAGAGCGATCTGGTCGTCGGCATCGGCAACCGCTGGGCCGAACGGCACACTGGGGACCCGGAGATCTACAGGGGAGATCGGAAGTTCGTCCACATAGACATAGACCCCTTCCAGCTAGGCAGGGTCATCCCGCCCGAGCTTGGCATCGTCTCCGACGCCAAGCTCGCCCTGCAGGCCATGCGCTCCGCCGCCGACGACTTGACCGGGGCGCGCGAACCCGATTCCTGGGTCGAGAGGGTCGACGAGCTGCGCTCGACCATGCTCAGGAAGACGGATTTCGACGACGTGCCGATCAAACCGCAGCGGGTCTTCGAGGAGATAAACGAACTCTTCGATGAAGACACCATCTTCGTGACGGCCATCGGGCTCTACCAGATCTGGTCGGGACAGTTCCAGAAGACCTACAAGCCACGCCACTACCTCTGCTGCGGGCAGGCGGGACCCTTAGGGTGGGAGGTCCCCGCGTGCCTCGGGGCGAAGCTCGGCAGGCCTGGGAGCCTGGTCGTGGGGGTCGTCGGGGACTACACCTTCCAGTTTCTCGAGGAAGAAGTTGCGGTCGCCGTCCAGTACAGAGTACCCTACGTGCTGGTCATGCTGAACAACGCCTACGCGAGCCTGATCCGGCAGCCCGAGGATAAGACGTACGACATGGACTTCGCGGTGAGCTTCGCCTACGAGGGGCCGGACGGGGAGGGACCGAACGAGGGACCGGAAGGCTCGATGGGCGTGGACTTCGTCACCTTTATGGAGTCCCAGGGCGCTCTGGGCCGCCGGGTCACGAAACCCGAGGACATGAAGGAGGCGTTCCGGTGGGCCGTCGAGGCCAGCGAGGAGAAGCGGGTCCCTGCGCTAGTCGAGGTCATCGTGGAGCGGGAGACGGACGCGGCGATGGGCGTCTCCATAGACGCCATAAACGAGTTCGAGCCCGTCGAGGACAAAGCCCCCGAACCCTCGAGTCCTCTCCCGGAGAGGGACTAGAATGTCTTCATGAAGGACGACCTGAGAGAGATCCTCACGTCGGGCCTCGCCGCCGCGGATCCGAGGGAGGCCGTGCTGCGCTCGGTGCGCCTCGAAGAGTGCTCGATCTCTGTCGGCGGACGCACCTTCGAGGCAGGGAACGTAGCCGTCGTCGCGGCGGGCAAGGCCGCTGGCGCGATGGCCGGAGCAGCCGTGGAAGTGCTCGGGGACAGGATCTCCGGCGGTCTCATCGTAACCAAAGACGACCATGACCCTGGGCCGGAGGGCCTGGAAACCGTCTTCGCCTCCCACCCCGAGCCAGACGAGCGCGGCGTGGAGGCGGCCCGGAAAGTACAAGGTCTGGCCGAGTCGCTAGGAGAAGACGGCCTGCTGCTTGCTCTCATCTCGGGTGGGGCCTCGGCGCTGCTCGCCGACCCGGCTCCTCCTATCGAGCTTGCGGACCTGAAGAAGCTCACGAGTGACCTCCTCAGAAGCGGAGCGGAAATAGGGGAGATCAACACCGTAAGGAAGCACGTCTCTGTGTTGAAGGGCGGCGGCCTGGCACGGCTGGCCCATCCGGCCCCGACTATAGCCCTCCTGCTCTCGGACGTGGTTGGTGACGAACCCTCTTCCATCGCGAGCGGCCTCACGGCCCCTGACCCGACGACGCTCGAGGGCACCCGACGTGTACTGGAGCGCTACGAGATCGAGCCTCCGGAGAGCATCGCTACACACCTGCAAGGTGCTGAGGAGACCCCGGCATCGGACGACCCCATCTTCGAGAACGTCGTGAACTTTATCTGCGGCGGCGGCTGGCACGCGGCAGATGCCGCGGCGAAGAGGGCAGAGGACCTTGGTTACACGCCGTTGCTGCTCACCACCACCCTCACAGGCGACGTCCTCGGGGCAGTCTCGATGTATGCGGCCATAGTCAAGGAAGTACTGGCGAGCGGCAACCCGGCCCCTCCGCCTTGCGCCATCGTCTCGGGCGGCGAGGCAACGGTGACCGTGCGCGGGAGCGGCGCCGGCGGCCCTAACCAGGAATTCGCTCTGGCGCTTGCGGTCGAGCTCGACGGCATCGAGGGCTGGGCGGCGTTCGCGGCGGACACAGACGGCAACGACGGCTCGACCTACGCGGCAGGCGGGATCGTTGACGGGAGGACGGCGCAGAGGATCAGGGACGCCGACGTTGACACTGAGGGGGCGCTCGCTGGGAATGACTCGTATGCGGCGCTGGAGGCTGGAGGTGCCCTGCTCGTCACGGGGCCGACGGGCACCAACGTAAACGACCTCAGGGTGGCGCTCGTCTCTGCCCTCTAACGCGGGTGGTCAGGGGACTTGCGCCGGGCCTTACGCGCTGCCATTCTTTTCGAGTCGGACAGCGTGGAAGGGGAGGATCAGGTGTACGAACAGATCTACGAGCCGGTCGCCGGAAGCCTGGTGTTCTCGACCATTGTGGCCGCCATACCCATCCTGGTCCTCTTTGCATTGCTTGCAGGCCTCAGGCTCGCGGCGCAGTGGGCCTCGCTCGTTACCCTGGCGGTGGCGCTCGTGATCTCTGTGGTGGTCTACAGGATGCCGATAGGACTAGCACTCGACGCGACGCTACTTGGGATCTGCTTCGGGCTCTTTCCCATCGTCTGGATCGTTATCAACGCCATCTTTATCTACAACGTCATCGTGGACACGGGCCTCTTCGACACCATCCGCGACTCGCTCGCTGGTGTGAGCAACGACCGGCGGATACAGGTCGTGCTTATAGCCTTCGTCTTCGGGGCGCTCCTGGAGGCGACGGCAGGCTTCGGGACGCCAGTCGCCATAACGGCCTCACTGATGGCCGGACTGGGCTTCGAGGCCATCTACGCGGCGGCGTTGGCGCTGCTTGCGAACACGGCGCCGGTTGCGTTCGGCGGGTTCGGCATACCCATACTGACAGGGGCCAGCGTAGCCGGGTTGGACACCATGGAGCTCTCGCAGATGGTAGGGCGCCAGACACCGCTTCTGGCGCTTATCATCCCCGCCATGCTCGTCACGGTGATGTCAGGCTTCAGGCGGATGTTGGAGGTATGGCCGGTGATCGCGGTTAGCGGCATCGCCTTTGCGGGGACGCAGTTTGTGGTCTCGAACGTCCTTGGCCCCGAGCTCGCCGACCTGCTTGCGGCCCTGATCACGGTCGTCGCAGTAGTCGGCCTTCTCTCTTTCTGGCGCCCTTCGAGCGAGTGGCACTTCGAGAACGAGCCGTCGGCGGATGAGCGCGAGAGTTACGACACCCCACCCATCGGTCGCACGCTCTATGCGTGGTCGCCGTTCATCATCATCGTCGCGTTGTTCCTGCTGGTGCAGGTGCCCCCGATCAAGGCCGCCGTCGGCGGCATCCAGACCGCTGTGAACTTTCCCTCGGCGGCGGTGGACCCCACGACCGGGTTGCCTGTCGTGCCGTGGCCTGGGCTCGACGGGCAGGTCGAACAGCAACCTCCGGTCGTACCAGAAGCGGCCCCCTACTCCGCCACCTACGCGACCAACTGGCTCTCGGCGGCGGGCACGATCATCCTGCTCGCCGACCTCATCGCCCTCGCGGTCCTCAGGGTCGGGCCTGGACGGGGCCTTAGGATCTACGGCCAGACGCTCAAACAACTCTGGTCTGCAATCCTCACGATAGCCTCGATCCTCGGGCTCGCTTACCTGCTGAACTACGCGGGCGTAACCTACACCCTTGGCCTCGCATTCGCCGCGACCGGCGTCCTGTTCCCGTTCTTCGCCTCGTTTATCGGGTGGCTTGGGGTCGCGCTTACCGGCTCGGACACCTCCTCCAACGCCCTGTTCGCCAATTTGCAGAAGGTCACGGCCCAGCAGATCGGGGTCAGCCCGAACCTTACGGTCGGCGCCAACTCCTCAGGCGGCGTGCTTGGGAAGATGATCTCCCCACAGAACCTCGCCGTCGGCACGAGCGCCACGGGCCTGCAAGGCAGGGAAGGCGACCTGTTGCGCCTCGTCCTGAAGTGGTCCATCGCGCTCACCCTCGTGATGGCGGTCTGGATCACGATTCAGGCCTACGTGCTGCCGTTCTTTATCCCGTAGAAGGCCCCCCGCCGGGTCGGCCTCCCGCTGCGGCAGGCCCAACGAGAACGTCAACAGCTTGCGCACGACGATAGTGATGGCCGTCGTAGCCACGGCTGTCCACGTGGGGTCGATGGAGAGGTTCAACAGGGTGGCCCCGACGAAGAGATCGAGGCCGAGCGCGGCGTGCTCCCCGATCTGGCGCGCCACCCTGGCCCTTCCCCCAACCCCGCGGGCGACGAAGACGCTGCGCACAATGCCGGCGAAGATTATGAAGGTTCCGACCGCGAGCGCGAACATCCGCAGGAGGTCGACCGCACCGTAGTAGACGTGCATCCGGGAACGTCCTAGCCTGGCGCGCCGCGCTGCTCGGTGGTGGCTGACGCGGCGGATTCTTCGCGGCGCTCGCGCGCGAGCTCCTGCGACAGGAAGTAGTTCAGGGCCGTTCGGATGGTCGCTATCGCCCCGAGCAGGATCACGTCGTCGAGCGTGGGGGCGACGGCCGTCGAGAGGATGTCGGCGCCGAGCTGGAACTCCAGCCCGAGGATGAGGTAGCGTCCGAGATAGAGCCGTATCTCGTTGTAGGTGTAGTCCCTGATGCCGACCAGGGTCAGGACGTAACGATAGGTCGTCGCCAGTACGCCAAAGCCCACCACGGCGGCGCCTATCGCCTCGACGACCAGCCGCAGGTAGCCGACCGCCGTTACCAGGTATTCTTCCATCGCGAGCCTGTCTCCTCGGTGTCGATCAATCGGGCAACCGTCGTGCGCGGCGCACAACATCCGGCACGCCTCAAACCCTAGCATCGCGGCAGCTTGTTTTTCCGGCCCGCCTAGCTTTTCTCGGCCGACCATAGCGGCACGGGAATACCAGCCGCGCGGTTGACGATCCAGCCGACGACGGTGAGTATGACGACGCCAACCATCAGGGCGGCCATCTCGGGCGGCGTCTGCAAGAAACCGAGGCTGACGATCAGGGTGGTCGCACCGGTCGGTGGGTGGGACGCCCTCAACAGCAGCAAGACGGCGCCCGTGAGCGCCACGGACAAAGCGCCGGCACCAATCCGCGCCGAGGTGACGTTCTCCACGAGGATGCTCGGATCGTTCGAGAGGCCGAAGACGGCGAGGGAGAAGGCGCCGGCGCCGATCGCCACCGCGTGCCCGATCAGGGCGTTGCGCGGGCTCGACGGCGCATCCATAGGCCGCTCGAAGAAGAGTAGGGCCGTCGGCCCCAGGGAGGGAAACAGGAGCGGCTGCTTGGCCGCGTAGGCCGCGACCCCGCTCAGCACGATCGCGAGCAGGCAGCAAGCGAACGTGTAGAGCGCCTCCCCCCACCGCTCGCCGAGGCTCTCGACGAGCCGCCCGTGCAATCTGTGGCGCTCGTTCTGCGCCGTCAAGACGCCACCAGCAAGGCCTGCGGCGCGGCCTGCTTCATCCTCGTCTTGAGCCACTTTATCTGCGTGGCCGTCTGCCCCTCGCAAGAGTCGACAGCCTCAAGAAGCTCCCGGTCGGGCACGCCCTGGGCCGCCTGCCCGATCATGGTCCAGCTTATATCGCAGGCGTTTGCCATCAGGTAGAGGTCCTGCAGGTCACGCAGGAGCCCGAGACCGCCGGACCTCGTCTCATCGAAGAGCTCGTGATAGAGGCGGTCGGGTTCCGCCGGCGCCCCTTCGCCGTAGCGTTCCACAAACGGCCCGAGCTTCCCGGCGTGCGCTTCGCACTGCTGTGCCAGTGTATTGCAGGCGTGATAGACGTCCGCCTCCGCAGCGTGGCCCTCGCCCACTTTGCGGAAAGCCTCGGCGAGGTGGAGCTCCGCCTTGTGCAGATACCCCAGGTAGTTGGCCAGGTGCATATCCTACTCCCCTCCCACGGTCTCGAGCACATCTGCCGCCTCCCCGCCCCTGGTCTCCGGCACCGACCCACCCGTTGCAGGCGCGGATGCTGTCGTTGTAGGGGCCGGCGCGGGCACGCCGCCCGCCTCCGCGATCTTCGTGATCTTTGCGGCAGCAACCTTGAAGAGCGGCTGCTTGGAGACAGGGTCCCACTCCGTTATGGTCAGTTCGTTGGCCGCCCGTGGGCGGCCATCCGGCGATTCTGCGCCAGGCTCGTCGAAGTATCCGTAGTGGAACGGGGCGAAGACTACGCCCTTCCTGATTCCGCTGATACGGGCCTTCGCTTCCATCCGGCCGCGCGGGGACTCGACGCGGACCACGGCCCCCTCAGCTACCCCGAGTGCTTCGGCGTCCGCAGGGTGGATCTCCACCCACGCGTCGGGGGCCGCGTTCTGGAGCTGCGGCACCCTCGCGGTCTTGGTGCGGGTGTGGAAGTGGTAGATGGTCCGCCCCGTGTTGAGGCGGAAGGGATACTCTCCGTCCGGCTCCTCGTGCGGCGGCGCGTAATCTGCGGCCCGGAGGAAGGCCCGGCCGGCCGGTCTCATCGCCCTGTGTTCGGTCTGGGTGTTGGATGCGCCCGTAAGCAGGTCTTGCCCGTAAGTTTCACACTCTTCGGTGCGGGTGTTGAAGTCCCCGTCGGCGTAGAGGCGCTCGGTGCCTTCGGGATGCTCTTCGTTGCAGGGCCACTGGATGCCCGAGCCGCCGCGAAGCTTCTCGTAGGTGATGCCCGTGTAGTCGCAGGGACGTCCCCTGCTGCACTCCTTCCACGCCTCGAAGGCCTCCTCCGGGTGCACCCACTTTATGAGCGGCCGGCCGTCCCTGTCCCGGAAGTCCATTCTCTCGGCGTACTCCAGGAAGATATCGAGGTCGTGTTTCGCCTCGCCTGGAGGCTCGACAGCCGCCTCCGAGAGATGGACCGTGCGGTCGGTGTTCGTGTAGGTTCCTGTCTTCTCGCCCCAGGTCGCGGCCGGCAAGACGACGTCGGCGTATTCGGCCGTCTCCGTCGGGAAGATGTCCTGGACTACGACGAAGAGGTCTTCTTTTTCGAGGATCGAACGGATGCGGTGCAACTCGGGCAAAGACACGGCGGGATTAGTGCAGCTGATCCAGAGGAAATTTATAGAGCCCTGCTCGGCGTAGCGGAAGATCTGCATGGCGTGCGTTGGCGGCGCCCAGTGCGGGATCTTCATCGAATCCACATTCCACAGTTCGGCCAAATCCTGTACGTGACGTTTGTTGTCCCAGTTTCGGAAGGCTGGAAGGTCGCCGTTGGCACCGGTCTCGCGGGTGTTCTGCGCCGTGGGCTGGCCGTTGAACTGCAGGACTCCGCAGCCCGGACGACCGATCATGCCCCGCAACAGGTGGATGTTGTTGATTTGGCACGCCGCCGCCGTCGCCTGATGGGATTGGTAGACGCCCTGGAGCGCGGTGCTGAGGAGTCGCTCCGACTCCCCGAGGATGCGCGCGGCTTCTCTGATCCTCCGCGCCTCTACGCCGCAGATCTCCGCCGCCCACTCCGGGGCGCACTCCGCAACAGTCTGTCTCAGTTCCTCGAAACCTACGGTATGGGCCTCGACGTACTGCTTGTCGTAGAGTCCGTTCGCGAGGATCTCGTGCAGGAAGGCATTGAGGAGTGCGACGTTGGTGCCGCTCTTTATGGGGAGGTGGACGGTCGCCTCCCTGGCCACAGGCGTGGGGCGCGGGTCTACTACGACGAGCTTCGGCGGGTTCGGTCCGGCGAGCCTGTCGAGGACGCGCATCCAGGTCACCGCCTGTGTTTCCGCGAGGTTGTGCCCGAAATGGAGTATGGCGTCAGCGTGATCTATGTCGGCGTAGGAGCCCGGCTGTCCGTCGGTGCCGAAGGTCTCTTTGAGCGCCTGGGCCGCGGTCGCTGTGCAAAGACGGGTGTTGCCGTCCATGTGCGGCGTCCCGAGACCGGCCTTACCGATCACGCCTAAAGTGTAGTACTCCTCGAGGAAGAGCTGGCCCGTGGTGTAGAACCCGAACGCCAGCGGTCCCTTCTCATCTAGCAACGCCTTCGAGCGGTCCACGATGAGGTCGAAGGCTTCATCCCAGCTCGCCTCGACGAGCTCTCCGTCTTTGCGCACGAACGGTCTCTTCAACCGGTCTTCTGAGTTGTTGGCCTGCCAGCCGAAGAGATCTTTCGGGTCTAGGCGCCCCTTGTTGACCCGATCCATGCTCCTGCCGCGCACCCCGACGATGCGGTCGCCCTTTACAGCGATGTCGAGGGCGTCACCGTTGGAATGCAGAATGGAGGCGGTCTGGATCCAGCGGTCTACGTCGTCCTCGGAGACGCCGTCTTCCAGGAACTGATCCACCCTTGCGGGCCACTCCTCGTCCCTCCCGTACGGCGTGCGTACGCCCCAGGGTTTGGCTATACGATCGGTCACGGTCTCTCCTCGTCTTTGCGGTCTCGTGCAAGCGGCTGTGGTTCTACGGACTTTACACGGGCGTGCCGTGAACGCGCATACTCGACCGCCGAGGCTGCAGTCATGCCACCACGAAGAGCATGAAGCGGAAGCGGGCGTGGCCCTGCCAGGACGACGAGAGCAGACTGCGGGGACCCGGAATGGTCTATCATGGGACCTTGGATACTAGGAAGAAGGGAATACAGCGGTGCGCGTGGCGCTCTTTATAACTTGCTTTAACGACACGCTCTTCCCCGAGACGGGTCGTGCCACCGTCGAGGTCCTCGAACGTCTCGGGGTGGAGGTAGACTTTCCCCTCGCGCAGACGTGCTGTGGCCAGATGCACTTCAACACGGGCTACCAGCGCGAGGCCATACCTCTGGTGAGACGCTTCGTCGAGATCTTCGACGGTTACGAGGCCGTCGTCGCGCCTTCGGGCTCGTGCGTGAGCATGGTGCGCGAGCTCTACCCGATGGCCGCCGACTTCGCCGGGGACGGACGCCTCGCCGAGAGTGTCGAGGAGCTCAGCCCGAAGGTCTTCGAGCTCTCCGAGTTCCTGGTCAAGAGACTCGGCGTCACCGACGTCGGAGCCTACTACCCGCACCGCGTGACCTATCATCCGACCTGCCACTCCATGAGGATGCTCAGGGTCGGGGATGCTCCGCTGGAGCTATTGGGGAACGTGCGGGGCATCGACCTCGTGGAGCTCTCCGAGGCCGAGGAGTGCTGCGGGTTCGGTGGGACCTTCGCGGTCAAGAACGCGGACACCTCCGCCGCGATGTTATCGGACAAGATCCGACGCGTCCTCGACACGGAGGCCGAGGTCTGCACAGCGGGGGACAACTCGTGCCTGATGCACATCGGCGGGGGCCTCGGGCGCCTCCGTACGGGGGTCGAGACCGCGCATCTCGCCCAGATACTCGCCAGCGAGGCTGAGGAAGGATAGTAAAGATGAAGAAGTCCGATGCTTTCTCCCCTGGCCCTACTCCGACGTTCGAGGAGTCGGCGAAGGAGAGCCTCTCCGACTCGCAGCTCAGGCGCAACCTCGGGAAGGCCACCCAGACCATCCGGCGCAAGCGCGCCGAGGCCGTCGGTGAGATGCCTGACTGGGAAGGGCTCAGGGAGGCCGGGCGCGCCCTCAAGGAGCGTGTCATGCGCCACCTCGACGAGTACCTGCTGCAGCTGGAAGAGTCGGTGACGCGCGCCGGGGGCAAGGTCCACTGGGCGCGCGACGCCGAGGAGGCGAACCGGATCATCGCCGGTATCGTCAAGGACCACGGCGCGGAAGAGGTCGTGAAGGTCAAGTCCATAGCGACGGACGAGACAAAGCTCAACGAGCATCTGGAAAGGGAGGGCATCAGGGCCTTCGAGACGGATCTCGCGGAGCTTATCATCCAGCTCGCAGGGGAGACGAGCTCGCATATCCTGGTGCCGGCGATCCACAAGAACCGCGCGGAGATTCGGGAGCTCTTCATGGAGCGGCTGGGCGCACAGAATCTCTCAGATAGCCCTTCCGACCTTACTGAGACGGCCCGCCTGTACCTTCGCGAGAAGTTCCTGGCGGCCAGGGTCGGTATCTCCGGCGCGAACTTCGCCGTGGCCGAGACGGGGACCGTCTGCGTCGTCGAGTCCGAGGGCAACGGCAGAATGTGCACGACTTTGCCGCCGGTCCTCGTAACCCTCATGGGGATAGAGAAAGTCATCCCGGCCTGGCGAGACTTCGAGGTCTTCATGCAGCTCCTTCCCCGCTCCTCGACGGCAGAGCGAATGAACCCTTACACCTCGTTCTGGACCGGGGTTTCAGAGGGCGACGGGCCGAGGGAGTTCCACCTGGTCCTCATGGACAATGGGCGTACCGACGTGCTGGCTGACGAGATAGGGCGCCAGACACTGAACTGCATACGTTGCTCGGCGTGCCTCAACGTCTGCCCCGTCTATGAGAGGACCGGCGGGCACGCCTACAACTCCGTCTATCCGGGCCCGATAGGCGCGATCCTGACTCCCCAGCTCGTCGGGATCGGCGACCCTGGCCCTGACTCGCTGCCCTACGCCTCGTCGCTCTGCGGGGCCTGCTACCAGGTGTGTCCGGTCAAGATCAATATCCCCGAGGTCCTCGTCCACCTCCGGGGCAAGGTCACCCGCCACAAGCAAGATAGGGGCGGCCCGCGCCAGAAGCTCGACCCCGAGAACGTAGCGATGCAGACGGTCGCCAGAGTGTTCTCAGACCCACAGCTCTACGAGAAGGCCCAGAGATTGGCGAGGGTAGGCCAGTGGCCTTTCGCCCGCGGTGGCTCTATAGGACGCCTTCCCGGCAGGCTCGCCGGTTGGACCGCCGTCCGCGATCTCAAGCCCGTTCCTCAGCAGAGCTTCCGCGAGTGGTGGAGGCAGAACAGGGGATCCGTCTAGTGGCGACGGCGAAAGAGACGATCCTGTGGCGTATAAGGCACGCCACCCGCGACGTGCCCGAGGAGGAGCGTCCCGAGGCCGTAGCCGTCGAACGCGCCTACCGCAAGGAAGACAGAGCAGACCGCGGGGAGATCGTGGCGCGCTTCGCCGAACGCGCGGCTGAGTACGAGGCAGAGGTCCATCGCGTCGGTCCCGCGGAGCTTCCCCGGGCCATAGAAGAGGCTTTGCGGCGGCGCGGCGTGAGACGCCTCGTCATCCCCCCTTACCTCCCCAGGGAGTGGATCCCGGAGGGCGTAGAGACGTTGCACGACGCGGCCCGTTCCCGGCTCACCAACCAGGAGCTCGACGAGAGCGACGCCGTGCTGACGGGCTGCGCCCTCGGCATAGCCCAGACGGGGACCATCGTGCTCGATGCCGGCAGGGCGCAGGGCCGCCGGGCGCTCACGCTCCTGCCCGACTACCACCTTTGCATCGTGCGCGAGCGGCAGATAGTGGGCCTGGTACCCGAGTCCTTCGCCAGCCTGGAGCGGGCTGTCAAGGGCGAGGGCAGGGCCGTCACCTTCGTCTCGGGTCCGTCGGCGACCTCGGACATCGAGCTCGACAGGGTCGAGGGCGTGCACGGCCCGCGTACGCTCGAGGTGCTGATCGTCGGCTGACGGAGGGCTCTACATATTTTGGGCCATTTTCATCCGGAAGGGCGGATGTGTGGTTATCCTCGGGTCTTGCCGGGGTACGGACTTGCGACAAGCTTCAGCCGCAAAGCGTAGGTTCGTAGCTCCTGCATGCGGGTACAAAAGGCCGGGTCGGGACCAGGCTTCCATCTTGCGAGGAGGAGATAAATGAAGGCCGTAGTCTTTCACGGAGTCGGAGACATAAGGCTCGACGATGTGCCGGAGCCGGAGATACAGGAGCCCACGGACGCCATAGTGCGCCTGACCTCGAGCGCGATCTGTGGCACGGATCTGCATATGGTCAGGGGCACCCTCTCCGGGATGAAAGAGGGCACGATCCTCGGCCACGAAGGTGTAGGAATCGTCGAGGAGGTCGGGTCGCAGGTTCGTAACCTCAACCCCGGCGACCGGGTGGTCGTCGGCTCGACGGTGGGATGCGGCTACTGCTCCTACTGCCGCGCCGGCTACTACGCTCAGTGCGACAACGCCAACCCCAACGGGCCGCAGGCTGGTACCGCCTTCTTCGGGGGTCCCGAGGCCACCGGACCGCTAGACGGCATGCAGGCCGAATACGCCAGGATCCCCTACGCCAGCGTGACCTGCGTCAAGCTCCCCGAAAACGTCACCGACGAGCAGGCGATCATGATCAGCGACATCTTCCCCACGGGTTACTTCGGTGCCGACATCGCCGACGTCTCGGACGGTGACACGGTCACGGTATTCGGCTGCGGGCCCGTCGGACAGTTCGCGATAGTCAGCGCCTTCATGATGGGTGCGGGCCGGGTCTTCGCCGTGGACAATCGGGAAGACCGTCTGGAGATGGCCCGGGCGCAAGGCGCCGAAGTCGTGAACTTCGACGAGGAAGATCCGGTCGGGACGGTGCAGGAGCTGACCGGCGGCATCGGGACCGACCGCGTGATCGAAGCCGTGGGCGTGGACGCCGAGGCCCCGGGAGGAGAAAGGGACGAGCAGGAGGTAGGCCAGGTCGCCCCCGAGACGAACCCGCAGGAGGGCGGCCTGTGGCAACCCGGCGGCGTCCCCTCGCAATCGGCGGTGTGGGCGACCGAAGCCGTGTGCAAGGCCGGGACCATAAGCGTTATCGGGGTCTTCCCGCCGCCGGCCATGACCTTCCCCATCGGGGCGCTCCAGCAGCGCAACCTCACGGTGAAGGGCGGCAACTGCAACCACCGACGCTACATCCCGAAGCTCGTCGGTCTCGTGGCAAGCGGCGCCCTCGACCCGACGGACATTCTTACCCAGGAGGAGCCCGTTACAGGGGCGATAGAGGCTTATGAAGTCTTCGACCAGCGGCGTCCTGGTTGGATCAAGGTGGAGCTGCTCCCGAAGGCAAGTTGAGCCGACGACGGCCGCGGTAGCCAGGAGAACGGGAAGGAGTGACGGTGGAGCAGGAGATCACCATCAAGGTAGACGGCACAGGGCATCGTCTTACCGTGGATACCCGCACGACGCTCCTCGATGCGCTGCGCGAGCGGCTGGGGATCACCTCTCCCAAGAAAGGCTGCGACCACGGCCAGTGCGGCGCGTGCACCATCTTGCTCGCAGGACGGCGGATCAATAGCTGCCTCGCGCTCGCCGTCGCGTTCGAAGACGAGGAGATAGTCACGGCCGAGGGCCTCGCGGAAGACGGCGGGTTGCATCCGATGCACCGCTCGTTTATCGAGCACGACGCGTTCCAATGCGGATACTGCACCCCCGGACAGATCGTCTCGGCGGTGGGGATGCTCGAGGAGGCCAGTTCGGGCTGGCCCAGCTCCGTCACCGCGGACCTCGATGCCGACGAGATCGTCCTCGCCGACGAGGAGATCAGGGAGCGCATGAGCGGCAACCTCTGCCGCTGCGCCGCCTACGTGAACATCGTCTCGGCCATCTCGGAGACGGCCGGGGGAGAGGCGCGCCGATGAAACCCTACCGCTACCAGCGCGCCAGGGACATCCCTGGGGCCATCAGCGCGCTCGCCGAAGAACCGAACGCCACTTTCCTCGCTGGCGGCACGAACCTCGTCGACCTGTTGAAGCTCGGGGTGATGGAGCCCGAGGTGCTGGTCGACGTGAGGCGCCTGACCTCGGACAGCGTCGAGGAGCTACCGGACGGCGGCGTGCGCATCGGGGCCGCGGTCACCAACAGCAATCTCGCCGCCGACAGGACGATACGCTCCCGCTATCCCGTGCTCTCTGAGGCCCTGCTCTCCGGCGCGTCGGGCCAGCTCAGGAACCTCGCCACGACCGGCGGGAACCTGCTGCAACACACGCGCTGCGTCTACTGGCAGGACACGACCACCCCGTGCAACAAGCGCGAGCCTGGATCGGGATGTTCAGCACTCGAAGGCCACAACAAGAACCACGCCATCCTCGGCGCCTCCGAACACTGCGTCGCCACCCACCCCTCGGACATGGCCGTCGCCATGACAGCGCTCGACGCCTTCGTCGTGGTGCAAGGACGTAACGGAGAGCACCGGATCCCGATAGAGGAGTTGCACCGCCTGCCGGGTGACGAACCCTGGCGCGACACGACCCTGGAGCACGGCGAGCTCATCACGGCGGTGGACCTGCCGCTGCTGGACCTCGCTGCCAACTCGAAGTACCGCAAGGTGCGCGAGCGTGCCTCCTACGCCTTCGCCCTGGTCTCGGTCGCCGCCGCGCTCGATGTCGGCGAGGACGGAACCGTGCGCGACGTACGCCTCGCGCTCGGCGGGGTCGCGCACAAGCCCTGGCGCGCCACGAAGGCCGAAGAAGCGCTCAGGGGTGAGCCGATAAACAAGGCGAACCTGCGCGCCGCAGCCGATATCGAGCTCGAAGACGCAGAACTCTTGCGCGATAACGCCTTCAAGGTCCCGCTCGCCCGCAACGTTATCGTCCGCACGCTTCTCGACCTTGCGGAGGGAAGATGAGCATCACCACGACCGGCAGGGCGATCGGCAGGGCCGTCGACCGCATCGAAGGACCGCAGAAAGTTACAGGCACGGCCCGCTACGCCTACGAGCACGAGACAGAGTATCCCCTTTACCTTTACCCCGTGCAGAGCGAGATCGCCCGTGGCCGTGTCGCACGGATCGACGCGAGATCCGCCGAAGCCCTGCCTGGCGTGGTCATCGTCATCACCCACGAGAACGCGCCGCAGCTTGCAGATACGCATGATAAAGAGCTCGCGGTTCTGCAGTCCGATGAGGTCGCTTTCCGCGGCCAGTACGTGGGTGCCGTAGTCGCCGAGAGCTTCGAGGTAGCCAGGCACGCGGCGAGGCTCGTCAGTGTCGTCTACGACGAGGAGTCGCACGACGTAGGACTGCGGGCTGACAGAGTCGACCTGTATGCGCCCGATCAGCTCAATGCCGGTTTCGAGACCGACACCGCGGAAGGCGACGTGGACGGGGCGCTCTCCTCGGCGGCCGTAACGCTCGACGAGACCTATACGACACCGATGGAGCACAACAACCCCATGGAGCCGCACACTACGGTCGCCGTCTGGGACGAGGGAGATCTTACGCTCTACGACTCCACGCAGGGGGTTCACACCGTCAGAAGAACGGTTGCCAGGATCTTCGGGCTCGAGCGGGACCGGGTGCGGGTGGTGGCGCCCCACGTCGGTGGCGGGTTCGGGTCGAAGGGGTTGCCCCACGCCAATACCATCCTCACGACGCTGGCCGCGCAGATGATCGAAGGTCGGCCCATAAAGTTCGCGCTCACCCGCCAGCAGATGTTCTCCGGCGTCGGGTACCGCACCCCCACTATACAGAGGATCCGGCTCGGGGCCGACGAAGAAGGCCGTCTCACCGCGATCTCCCACGACGTCATCGAGCTGAGCGCGAAGATCAAGGAGTTCGCCGAGCAGACCGCCTCCGCGACGAGGACGATGTACGCCACTGAGAACCGTCGCACCACGCACCGTCTCGCCGCCCTCGATCTGCCGGTGCCTTCGTGGATGAGGGCTCCGGGCGAAGCCCCAGGGATGTACGCCCTAGAGGTGGCGATGGACGAGATGGCCGAGAGGTGCGACCTCGATCCCATCGAGTTCCGCACTCGCAACGAACCCGAGGTCGACGCGGAGACTGGCCTCCCCTACTCCAGCCGCAACCTGATCGCCTGCCTGCGCGAAGGAGCGGAACGCTTCGGATGGGAGGGGCGGGATCCCACGCCCCGCGCGAGGAGGGACGGGCGGTGGCTCATCGGCACGGGGGTGGCCGCAGCCATGTATCCGGTCTACAGGATGCCTGGCACGAGGGCCAGGGTCCGCTCTCTGGGTGAAGGGCGCTACGCCGTGGAGATCGGGGCCGTGGACATCGGCACGGGAACGTGGACGGCGCTGACCCAGATCGCCGCCGACGCCCTGGGGGTCGGCATCGGGGCGATCGAGTTGCGGATCGGGGATACCAACCTGCCGTCTGCCTCCGTCGCGGGCGGCTCCTCGGGCATCACGGTCTGGGGTTCGACCATCTTCGAGGCGGCCCGCCTTTTCCGCGAGCGTCACGGCGAGGACCCTTCCGAGGGCGATACGGTCGAGGCCGGGACACCTGACAACCCCGAGACCGAGAACTATTCGATGAGCGCGTTCGGTGCTTACTTCGCCGAGGCGCGCGTAGATGAGGACACCGGAGAGGTGCGTGTCCCGCGCATGACCGGCGTCTTCGCCGTCGGGCAGGTCATCAACGCCCAGACCGCCCGTTCGCAGTTCATCGGCGGGATGACGATGGGTCTCGGTATGGCGCTGCACGAGGAGAGCCTGGTAGATGAACGGTTCGGGCACGTCGTAAATCACGACTTCGCCGAGTACCACATCCCTACCAACGCCGACGTGGGCGAGATCGACGTCGCCTGGATCGACGAAGAAGACCCTCACGTCAACCCCATGGGTTCCAAAGGGATAGGCGAGATCGGTATCGTCGGCTCGCCGGCCGCCGTCGCCAACGCCGTCTACCATGCCACGGGCGTACGCGTGCGCGACCTTCCCATAACACCAGACAAGCTCCTCCGGTGAGGACAGGAGAAACGAAGCCAACCGAAAGGAGAACCCGATGAGCCTTGGAGACGTGGCAGCAGATTTTGGCAAAGGCCTTTTCGCCGGCGCGGCGGGCACGGCCGCGATGACAGTCTCCAGCACCCTGGAGATGAAGCTGAGCGGCCGCCCCGCGAGCGAGACCCCCGCCCAGGCCGCCGAGGCGGTGCTGGATGTACAGCCGAAGGATGAGGAGTCCGAGGCCCAGTTCTCCAACCTGGTCCACTGGGGCTACGGTATTGGCTGGGGCGGCGTGCGGGGGCTTCTGGCATCTGCCGGGCTCTCCGGTCCCGTGACCACAGCGGCGCATCTCGGGCTGGTGTGGGGCGCGGAGCAGGTCGTCCTGCCAGCGCTGAACGTCTCGGCCCCGGTCTTCAAGTACGGCGGGAAAGCGAACGCCACGGACCTCTTACACCACACCGTCTACGCTATGGCTACCGGGCTCGCCTACTCTTACCTGGACCGCAGCCAGATCCGCCCACGCTGAGGAGTCGATGAGAAGTAGTTCCCGTGAGGTAGCGCGATGACGGGGCATCTCGAACTCTGGGTCCTCGGGCTGCTCGCTCTCGGCCTCATCCCCATCGTGCCCGAGATAGGGCAACCGCCGGATCTGATCCTTTTGACCGTGCGATCCGTGTACGCTGAGAGAAGGCAACCTCGCACCATTCCTCTGGCGATGTGAGCTTTTTAACCTGTTGGCCGTGTGTTACGTTTAGCTTATGGAAAACAACACACAGATCAGGGTCAGGTACGCGCCGAGCCCGACGGGGAGGCTGCACGTCGGCGGGGTGCGGACGGCGCTCTTCAACTGGCTGTTCGCGCGCAAGAACGGTGGCACGTTCGTGCTGCGGATAGAGGACACGGACCTCGAACGCTCCACTGAGGAGTCGGTCGAGCAACTGAAGCGCTCGATGCGTTGGATCGGCCTCGATTGGGACGAGGGTCCCGAGGCCGGCGGTCCGCATCCCCCATACCGCCAGACCGAGCGTTTCGACCTCTACCGCGAGGCCGCAAGGAAGTTCCTCGACTCGGGCGCAGCCTACTACGATTTCGCCACGCCGGAAGAGCTTGCGGAGATGCGAGAGCGGGCGCGGGCCGAGGGGCGGCAGCCGATCTACACCGGCGGTGGGTACCGCGAGATGGACCCGGATGAGGCGAGAGAGAGAATAGAGGCGGGCGAGCCCTACACCGTCCGCTTCAAGACACCGCGCGAGGGCCAGACCGTGGTCGAGGACATGATCCGGGGCCCCGTCACCTTCGAGAATGCCAACCTCGAAGACTTCGTCCTGATGAAGTCCACGGACACTCCGACCTACAACTTCGCCGCCGCCTTCGACGACGCGGAGATGGAGATAAGCCATGTCATCCGCGGCGACGACCACCTCTCGAATACGCCGCGCCAGATCCTGATCCACGAGGCCCTCGGTAACCCTCTCCCGGCCTTCGCCCACGTCCCCCAGGTCCTCGGGCCCGACAAAAAGAAACTCAGCAAGCGCCACGGCGCGGCGAGCGTCGAGGACTTCGCGGAGCGAGGATACCTGCCCGAGGCGCTCTTCAACTACCTGGCGCTCCTCGGTGCCGGTTACGCCGCGGACGAGGAGATCTTCACCCCGGAAGAGCTCGCCGAGCGCTTCCGAATCGACCGCGTGAGCGGCAACCCGGCGATCCTCGACGAGAACAAGCTGAGATCCGTGAACGCCGTCTACCTGAGGCGCAGGAGTCCCGAAGAACTCGCCGCACTTGCCGCCCCCATGCTCGTCGAATCCGGCGCGGCCACTGAAGAAGAGCTGAACCTGCAGCGGCTTCAGGAGATCATGGACCTCCTGAAAGAGCGTATCGCCCTCACGACCGAGATCCCTGACTCAGTCGGTTACTTCTACGGCGGCTCGCTCGACTACGACGAGGCCGAATTCGAGAAACAGTTCGGCAAGGAGTTCGTCCGCGAGAACTTCCCCGAACTCATCGAACGCCTGACAGTACTTCCCGAGTGGACCGAAGCCGCGATAGAGGAAGCGGTGCGCGGCCTCGCCGCCGAGAAGGAGAAGGGCGCGCGCCACCTCATACACCCCTTGCGGTTCGCCGTCACGGGGCGCACCGTGAGCGCCGGACTCTTCGAGACCATGCAGCTCCTCGGACGCGACCGCAGCCTGCTCCGCGCTGGAGACGCCGCCAGGAAGATGCAGCGCCTGCCGGTCTAGACGGCAAATCCGAATCCTTTTGACGAAGTGGAGAGCGTCGGGTAGAATCTTCCTCTGCCTGTCGGCAAGGCCCCATCGTCTAGAGGCCAAGGACATCGCCCTCTCACGGCGAAAACCCGGGTTCGAATCCCGGTGGGGTCACTCCGCAAGCCCGCTCTTCGGCGGGTTTT
>CADCVF010000034.1 GCA_902806095.1 uncultured Rubrobacteraceae bacterium | reverse complement strand
ACCAACCCTTCTCAGCCTCTGACCGTTCTCTTCACCAGCGCCACTTCTAGCCAACTTCCTAGAATTGCCCTTCCACGCACTCGGGTGAATAGGGGGAAGAAAAGTGTGCAGCCCCTCGCCCCGCTGCACTGTACAACGCCACCACCCTAGCAGCATCAGGTACTAGGCGCATCACCCATATGGGCTATCTTTGTATGCTCTGTAGCTATTTCTGGGTGCGAACTTCGTAGACAGGGCCTTATGCGAAGTTCCGAGAACTCCGTAAAGGCGAAGTTCGCGGAATCTATCTTCTAGGTATTTCGGTGAATAAGGGCTAGCGATCGCATCACCTAGGCACCTAACCGGCTCAGGTATATGATGGTGGAGTCTACCCCCCCAGAAGGGGCAGCCCTTCAGAGAGGAGCGCTAAGGAGAATATGGGCATCATAAGCTGGATCGTGGTCGGGTTGATCGCCGGTGCTCTGGCCAAGCTGGTGCTACCCGGAGATGACCCCGGCGGCATTATCGTGACCGCCATAATTGGGATGGTTGGGGCTGTGGTTGGAGGCTTTGTGTTCGGGATCTTTGGCGGCACGGGAGCTACGGGATTCAATGTATGGTCTATCCTGGTGGCTACGGTGGGAGCGATCGTACTGCTGCTCATCTACCGCCTGATCGCTGAGACACTTACCTAACGTACTCACATCTCTCCGCGCAAGGCAGCAGAAGCCACACATTAGGATATCGGCTGCCCAACTTCGTAACCCCCTGCCGACTTCGCAGAATTCTACTTCCATGCACTCGGGTGAATACAGGAGCGTAGAAGAGCAGAAGTTCATCCTCGCTGTCCCGTCTCTCATGGTGCCTTATAGTGCATGCGTGGGAAGACCGCGCATGACCAGGAGGGAATTTTTCGCCCTAGGAGGCGCCGGAGCTGCGGCCGCCGGGCTGTCGCTGGCCGAAGCGATGAGCGGTGGGAGTGACGAGCCCAACCTGCTCGTCATCATTACCGACGATCAGCCTTACTACACCGTTTCCCACACCAAAGCGGTGGCTTCCCTGATTAGGGACTGTGGTACCACCTTCAGCCCTTACGCTTACGTCTCCACCCCTATCTGTGGCCCCGCTCGTGCCACGCTCCTGACTGGCAAGTGGTCACATAACACAGGACTTACCAAAACTGCCGGTGCCTACCAGGATCTTCACGCCTCGATCTACGAGTCTGACACCATCGCGACCCGTCTTAAGCAGGCTGGCTACAGTACCTACTTCGGGGGGAAGTACACCAATGGCTACGACGGCAACGCCATACCGCCCGGGTGGGACGCCTGGTTTGCGATGGTGGAACCAATCAACAAGGCCGACTCGTTCCTCTACCGTAACAGCAGCCGAACCAGGAGATACCACCGGGGGGTGGACAACGAGACCGACGTGCTGAGCGTTAACGCTGAGCGCTTCCTCAGGGATCAGGCGGGCTCCTCGGTACCGTGGTTTGCCTACGTGTGCCCGCACGCTCCTCACTCGTCCTACTACCCTGCCCCAAGACACGCCGACGAGTTCACGAGTACGCCCTTGAGGAACGTCCCGAACGGCGGGGAGCAAGATCTCTCGGACAAGCCAAGGTGGTTGCAAGCTGAGGCACCCTACACCGACTCTGAACGCCAACGGTACACTGGAGCGTACCGGGGAAAGCTACGGGAACTCCAGGAGGTCGATGACATGGTAAGGCGACTTATGGATGCCCTCGCAGAGACGAACCAGTTAAAGAACACCTTCGTCTTCTTCCTTACCGACAACGGTTACCTGCTCGGTGAGCATGGGCTGCACAAAAAGAACATACCTTACGAGGAGGCTTCCCGTACACCCTTCATCGTGCGTGGGCCAGGCGTCCGGAGCGGGTTTAAGAGCAGCGTGATGGTCTCGCATACAGATCTCCCTCCGACGCTGCTCGACCTCGCAGGTGCCTTCTGGGCAGACCTCGATGGGAGGAGCTTGGTGCCGGTCTTCTCGGCGGGCGGTGGGCAGCCAGCCGGATGGCGCGACGAGATCCTCGTGGAGGACCTCGGACGCGGCTGGAAGATGCTCAGGACGCCCAAGTGGGCCTACGTGGAGTGGGATAACGCAGACAAAGAGCTCTACGACATGGATGCTGATCCCTACCAACTGCAGAGCCTCCAAGCTGATCCGGGCAAGGCTGAGCTAATCGCTCGGCTCTCCTCGCAGCTTTCTGACATGAAGGGTGCCTAGGCGGCTCTAGGAGCGCCCCCGAAGCCACTGCCTAGACCGATAGCTTAGAAGGGATTGTAGTTAGCGTCCTTCCGAGAAGGCCATCACTCGAACTTCTCAGAACTCTTTCAAGGCGAAGTTCGCAGAAAAGATAGTTCCACGCATTCGGGTGAGCAGGGTCGGCTTCGCCGGGCGAGAGGCGCATGTGCTTCTGGGCCGTAGTGTCACCTTCCCTGTAGCAGCGGTGTTCTAGTAATTGTCTGCGGCGGCTATACCCTCAAAGGTGATGAGGTACTTTCCCTGCGCCCTCAACGCGGGATTTGCAGGGTCCTCTAGGTAGTCGGCCCGGACCAAATCATGCAGGCTGCGGTGGAACTCGAGGGTGCCTCTGTCCATACCGAGACTGTTCGCTGCAGCCACCGCGTCCGCGCTACGACCAGCCGAGGTCTTTCCTAACTGCTCCCTCATCGCCTTCAACAGTTGCATGGCTTTATCGTCCACTCACCGACCACCACCCTGCCAACATCCACCACCCTGCCAACATTCGACCTCACCACAGCTCCTGTGCGCCCTCCTACGCTCCGGGGCATCGGGCCGGCCCTAGGGCATCGAGACGCAGCTCCATCCCTTTCTAGCCCGATAGCTGCCCAGGGCACATGATACTCGTTCCAGAGTGCTTCCCCGCTCCTGCGAGTCAAGTAAGCAAAGGACGCAATACTCCCGAGAGGCATCATAAGTGTCTTATGTACGCCACACCACGAAGCCTCCCGTCTTGGCCATAAGAGGACCTCTCAGCATAGGACTGGGGCTATCCCAACTTCCCAGAACTCCGTAGAGGCGAACTTCGCAGAATGAACCTTCCCCACACTCGGGAGCATAAGCCCGGGTCTGGTTTGCTCCTCGCGTGTGCGCCGCATGTGCAGGCGTCGGGCGGACAAGGGCGCTCCGGTCTGCATGTCGCCTACGAGGAGGATTTGTCCCCTTCTTCTCGGGAAGTCAGGAGCACCCCTACGACGGCCACCAAGAACAACGTACCGCCTACCTCGAGCCTCGTCATGACGGTCTTGGTGCTTCGCACCAGCCCATCGAGAAAACTCTGCACAGCGAGATCCTCCCTTCGCTTCCGTAGGGCACAGAGCGTACACCCCACAACTTGCTACGTCCTAGAACTCCGTCAAGGCGAAGTTCACTTGCAAAGTCCAAGCACCCTAGCCATCTCCCCGACCACCCCACTACTCTGTCTGTACGAGTTCGATGCCCTTTCTCTCCTCCGCCTTGCGGGCGAGGACGGCGTTTATCTCCAGTCCCAAGAGCACCATAAGACCCGTCACGTAGAGCCAGAGCATGAAGACTATCACCGCCCCGAGCTGCCCGTAGACCTGCCCGTAGTTACCCAGCTTAGAGACGTAGTAGCTCAAAGCGCCATCAGCTAAAAACAGCAGAATGGTCGCCAAAAACCCGCCCGGCGTGATCCACTTGAACGGCACCTTGGCGTCGGGGGCCAAGTAGTAGAGCACATCGAGGGCCAGGGTGATAGCGACGAAGACCATGGCCCAGCTCAAGAGCTTCCCGAGGCTCGTGGGGATTTCAGGCAGACCGACTATAGACGAGAGGTAGGACCCGACGTTGAACACCGCGAGGGTCAGTACCGCAACCAGTAGCGTAAAGCCCAAGGTTATGAGCAAGCAGGTGCTGCGCAAACGCCAGAACGATCGGCTCTCCTCAAGCCGGTAGGAGCGGTTCGCCGCCTTGGTGATGGAGATAGAGACGGCCTGGCCCAGCCACAGGGCGCCCAGGATGCCCAGGACGAGCGTACCCGTGCTCGCGGTGCGCAGCGTGCGATCGACGTAGGCGACCACCAGCGTTCGGGCGTTCGCGGGCACGAGCCCCGTAAAGACCTCGAACAGGTTCTTCAGGCCGGCCTCGGGGTTTCCGATCACCAGGCCAGTCAGGGAAACGAGGAAGATGAGAAACGGGAAGAAGAACAGCAGGAAGAAGTAGGCGAGCTGGCCGGCGATCCCGAGCAGATCGTTGCGGCGCATCCCGAGCACCACTTCCCCAAGCATCCTGAGGCCGAGGACGCTCTTCAAGTCCGAGTAGAACTCGCCCATGGTTGTGTAGGATACCCGGCCCGATAGGTGAGGACTATACAGGTCTGCGAAAGTGGACTTCTGAGAAACCCTTCCACGCACTCGGGTGAATAAACCTTCGGCAAGTGCGCCGGGCTTGACCGCCTGGCATCATTGATGTTGGCGGATAAAGGCTGCACGAAGGAGGTGCTGTGTGATGACTGCGATCTTGGGTGATGGACTCCGCAGGCCGGTGCTTCTCGCCTGTGCGGCCTTGGTGAGGGATGCGCCGTGAGTGCGAATACGGACGGGTTGTCGCCCCGGGCAGCGGTGTCACAGATGGCTACCGGATACTGGATCTCTCAGGCCGTGCGCGCCATGGCCATACTCGGTCTGGCTGACCACCTCGCCTCAGGACCGCGCACCGCCGCCGATCTGGCCGAGGAGACCGGCGCGCACGCCCCGAGTCTTGCGCGCCTCTTGCGGACCCTAGTCGCCCTCGGTTTGTGTGAGCGCGACGACGCTGGAGGGGTCTACTTGACCCCGCTTGGCGAAGCCATGCGCTCCGACGTTCCGGACTCCGCACGATCTTTCGTGCTCTTTATCACCGCTCCTTGGGTCGAGCGGGGCTGGGAGGAGCTGCCTCAGGCCGTGCGCACGGGCGAGCCGACCTTTCCCCGGGTCCATGGCGTCGGCTTCTGGGACTACCTAGGCGTCCACCCCGAGGAGGGGGCGCTCTTCGACGCCGCCATGAGCGGGGGCGCCTCCGCCCGTGCCGAAGCCCTCCGCGCCGCACGCGACCTCTCAAGCATCGGCACCGTCGTCGACGTCGGCGGCGGACAGGGTCGACTCCTAGCGACCCTTCTGAAAGCCGTCCCCGGACTACGCGGCGTCCTCCTTGACCGTCCGGAGGTCGTTGCTGGCGCAGAGGTGGTGCTACAGGCGGAAGGGGTGGCCGACCGGTGCGTTGTCGCCGAGGGCGACTTCTTCGCCGCAGTCCCCCCAGGCGGGGACGCCTACATCCTGGCGCAGATCGTCCACGACTGGCCGGACGCTGAGGCGCTCGCGATCCTCTCCGCTTGTCGCAGGGCCATGGCACCGGCGGCGCGGCTGTGGGTGATCGAGCAAGTGCTCCCATCCACGGACGGCTCCGACCTTCACGAGAAGGCGGGTCCCACCCTGCTGGATCTCAACATGCTGGTGCTTTTCGGTGGCGGGCAGGAACGCACCGCCGAAGAGTACCGGCGGCTGCTGGTAGCGGCCGGCTTCGGGGAGATCCAGGTCCTGCCGACGGACACGCTCTGGAGCGTGGTGGAGGCCATGGCCCACTAGGTACCCGCTGTGCCGGGTTCGGTTGTGCAAAGAAGCGATATCCGGAACTCCCTGCAGGCGGACTTCTTAGAACTCCGTCAAGGCGAAGTTGGCAGAATTCACCTTCCGCGCACTCGGGTGACTTGACGCTGGGGTCCTAGCCTCTCCAACGTCCTACCCATAGAGAGATCATGGCCCCACTGAGCGCAGACACAGACTCATCCGCCTTTCAGCTACATCTGAAGGACCCGGAGTCTTCCCTGTCCTGACCTCACACCATGCCTCGAGCCAGAGCACCATCTCCCTATCCCCCTCCTCCCAATCTTCCCGTGTACCCTCTCTCATACCTTCTCACAAAACCCGACAAACCCGACGATGGCCAGAGTATCCAGCCTAAGTAAGGTGTTTGTAATCGTCGGGTTCTAGTTACTAACCCGACGATTCTCACTACAAACCCGACGACAAGGGTGGTCCCTCTCGTCGGGTAGCGGCGTCGGGTTCTCAGGGAGATTAGACAAACCCGACGCCGCTAGTTACCTCAAAGATCGCATAGGTAAGGGGCTCCTTGCTATGTGCGTCGGGTTCGTCGGGTTAGGTTGAAGGGGTAAGGCCTACGAAGTAGAGGAGCGTCCCCTATTTAGAATAAGCCCGTAAAGGACCGTCATGAGCGTCATCACCGTCACGGCTGCGAGAAGGCAGCTTAGGTAAGGCGTTTCTTCGGTGACGCTCACCATGACAATGACGTGACGGTCCCCGAACACGCCAGGAATTGATCGTCACGCAAACTCTAATAGGTAAAGGGAAATGACGCCAATGACGCTCATGACGATGAATTGCAGAGGTTCTCTAAAGGCTGTGCGGCATCTGTCCAGAGACGAGCCGGGCGGCCTTGGCGAGCGCCCGGGTCGGGACGCAGCCGTCGTTGGTGCAGGTTCCGCCGAGCTTGTCGCGCTCGATCAGGACGACCTCCGCCCCCAGCTCCCGGGCTCTCAGGGCCGCGGTTACCCCCGCCGGCCCTCCACCTATTACCACTAACTCGCTCAATGTGTCCCTTCCTGCTGCTTCGTCTCCGCGTCCTCCGCGGACCCCTCTACTCCAGGTAGTGGTAGTTGAGGCTGTAGTCCTCGTCTAGGGCCTTCTGTATCGCCGCGGGCACCTCGCCCACGGGTTCGGTCCACAGGTGCATGCCGCCCACTTCGATCCAGGCGCAGAGGATGTTCTTCCGCCACGCCTCGGCCTCCTCTGGGAAGTCCTCGCGGTGGTGGGCGCCGCGCGACTCCTCGCGGGCGAGGGCGCCGCGCATGACGGCCTCCGCCGCGACGAGCATGGCTCGCAGGTTGAAGATGCGCTCGAGCCCCTGGTTCACGGGAACGTCGAGGAGCCCGAGCTCGCCGGCCCTCCCCTTGAGGTCGCAAAGCTTCTCGATCCCCTTGCGCAGGCCGTCGCCGGTGCGGACGATGCCGGCGTGATCCCAGAGGAGGTCGCGCAGTTCGTCGATGAGCTCCTCCGGGTCCCGTCCGCCGCTTCCCCTTCCGGCGGCGAGGACGTCTAGGGCCGCGAAGTGCTCCCGTGCCGCGCACTCGTCGAGCGGCACGGGCGGCAGCAGGTCGTCCAGAACATCCGCGAGGTGAGAGCCGAGGATCTTCCCGAAGACGACGGTTTCGGCCAGGGAGTTCCCCCCGAGTCTGTTGGCGCCGTGCACCCCTGCGGCCGATTCCCCGACGGCGTAGAGGCCCTCGACGGCCGTGGCGCCCGTCCGCGGGTCGACCTCGATGCCGCCCATGCCGTAGTGGGCGGTCGGGGAGACCTTCATGGGCTCCCTGGTTATGTCCACCCCCTGCTCGGCGAACTGCTCTACCATGTTCGGCAGCCGCTCCCTGACGTAGCCGGGATCGCGGTGGGAGATGTCGAGCAGCACGGCGCCGTCGGGGGTGCCGCGGCCCTCCCGGATCTCGCGGTAGTTCGCGCGCGCCACGACGTCGCGGGCGTCGAGCTCCATGTGCTCGGGCGAGTAGCACTCCATGAAGCGCTCGCCCCTGGCGTTGTAGAGGCGCCCGCCCTCGCCCCTGACGGCCTCGGTGACGAGCCTGCCTTCCATCCCCTCGGGCTCGATCATGCCGGTCGGGTGGAACTGGACGAACTCCATGTCCTTGAGGGCCGCCCCTGCCTCGTAGGCGAGCGCCATCGCGTCCCCGTTGTTCTCGTCGGGGCGGGATGACCCGCGCCTGTAGATGGACGTGTAGCCGCCCGCGGCCAGCACGACAGCGCGCGCCCCGAACAGGAGCTTGCGCCCGCTCTTCATGTCGAACCCGGCGGCGCCGTTGACCCGCCCCCCGCTCTTGAGTAGCTTCGTCACGTAGACATCCTCACGGTAGCGGACGCCCTCTTCCCTGGCCTTGGCGACCAGCGTGCCCAACATAGCCTCGCCCGTCCTGTCTCCAGCAAAGCAGGTGCGGCGGAAGGACTGGGCGCCGAAGTAGCGCTGGTTGAGCTCGCCGTCCTCCGTCAGGGAGAACGGGCAGCCCCAGTCGCGAAGCTCCAGGATGCGCTCTGGCGCCTCGCGAGCCAGGATCTCGACGGCCCTCGGGTCGTTGACGAAGTGCCCCTCACCGATGGTGTCGGCGGCGTGTATCTCCCACCGGTCGTCGGGATCCAGGTTGCCCAGGGAAGCATTGATGCCGCCGGCCGCCCACACCGTGTGGGCGTCGCCATGCCGGCGTTTGCCCAAGACCAGGACGTCGACGCCCTCCCGGGCCAACTCGATGGCCGCCCGAAGCCCCGCCGCGCCGGCGCCGACAATCAGTACGTCCGTCTTGATAGGGTTGTAATCGTACTCGTGACCGCCGTTCCGCATGCCTTTCGCCTTCCGTAAAGGTTGTCAGTACCCCCCGAACGTGACCGGGGAGAGGACCAGCTCTTGTAATAAAGATCATACGACCACCGAGGATGTTTCGGCGTGACGCGGTTTACGCCTCCCCGCGACGCCTGTGAAAGTTCTCGCTTCCGGACGCCCGAGAGACCGGCCTACGGTCAGCATAAGAGAACAGACGGCAACCAGTACTTTCCGACGACCGGCGGGCAAGGTCCTCGGAAGACGCGCAACCCGGTTGCCCATCGAGCGTATGCCGTAAACCGACGCCCTGCGGACACCTCCAGAGGAGAACCCGAGGCCAGGATGAGGCGCGAAACCCCGTAGCGGGAAACGCAGCGCCCCTAACCGCGGCTAAAAATCGCGTCCACGAAGGGCCACGAGGATCGATTCTGCTCATTCCCGGTACCCTAAGTAACTCCCACTAGAAGGGGTAGCGGAGGCCCTTAGAAGCCATTCTCGTGGCTCTGAGAAGGTGTTAGAGGTGTACTCACCATTAACACTGAATCTAGTGAGAGAACCTACGTCCCTGACTTCTCATCCTCGGTGTCACCCCATGTCATCATGATTGGTAGTGCAGGCGGATATTCTTCAGGAACTTCTTCTCGTAACGTTTGTCGTAACGCTTGGGAGACGGTAGTGCTGTAGAGTGGTGTTGTAATATAAGGGACAAGCGAACACGGGCGAGGAGAAGGTGGGATAAGCGCCCGCGTCGCCGCATGGTTGGCCTGGTCGCTGTGCGGGCTGACGCTCAGCTTGGTCGCCTGCGTCGTGGCGTTCGAAGCTCTCTATCGGGTCAGCATTGCAGGCTTGTTCTTCCTGCTCGTCTTCGTGGTGCCCAGCGCACTTGTGGGTGCGGTGGTCGCTTCGCGCCAGCCCCGCAACCCGGTCGGCTGGTTCTTGGTCGTAAGCGCTATCTGCTGGGCTGTGAACGAGGCGACGGGTCGTTACGCTGTCTACGGGCTCGTCATCGAACCCGGCTCTCTGCCCTTGGCTCGGCTGATGGCTTGGCCTTCGACCTGGATGTGGGAACCCGCGTTCGTGCTTATCGGCCTCTTCCTGCCGCTCTACTTCCCGGATGGGCGCCTACTCTCGCCGCGCTGGCGCCCCGTCTTGTGGCTGGCCCTGCTGTTCTCCGTGGGCTTCGGCGTCGTCTTCGGGGCGTTGGACCCAGGTGAGCTGGACAAGCGCTCCCCGGGCGTGGCGGGCGACGTCCCGGGCGTGGTCAATCCGCTCGGGATCGAGGCGTTGCAGCCACTAGACAGAGTGACGCAAATCGACATCATCCTACCGGTGCTGTTGATAGTTCTCGTCCTGTGCTCGGTGGCAAGTCTGGTGGTAAGGTTCCGGCGCTCCAGCGGCGAGGAGCCTCAGCAGATGAAGTGGCTCACCTATGCTGCTGCGGCGTACTTCGCGACGCTCCTACTCGTAATGTCGCTTCCTGCCGACTCGGCCTGGTACCAGGCGGTGGACTCACTCTCGACTCTGGTTCTCGCGGGCCTGCCCGTGGCGGTGGGCATCGCCGTGTTGAGGTACCGCCTCTACGACATCGACATCATCATCAACCGCACCCTCGTCTACGGCTCCCTCACTGTGATGCTGGTCGCACTCTACTTCGGCGGTATCGTTGTGTTGCAGAGAGTCTTCGTCTTACTCACCGGCCAGCAGTCTACCCTTGCAGTGGTGGCATCCACCCTCTTGATAGCAGCACTGTTTACTCCCTTCAGACACCGTATCCAATCCTTCATAGATAGGCGCTTCTACCGCAGGAAGTACGATGCAAGAAAGACCCTGGAAGCATTCTCCACCAAGTTGAAGAACGAGACGGACCTGGAAGCCCTCAATAACGACTTAGTGGGTGTTGTAAGGGAAACGATGCAACCCGCGCACGTCTCCTTGTGGCTGCGTCCCGATCCGGCACAGAGAAGGGTGAGCGCTGACTAGCAGGCGATGGACGTTAGCCTAGGGAAGTAAGGAAGGGGTCGTAGCCCTCAGACCCTTCCGCTCCAGCGACCTGCCACACCCGCGACAGTGGGTGAGCTGTTCGGCATAGGTCTCGCTCGCCTTCTCATCGTCGAAGAACACCCATCGGTGCTCACCTTCGATCCACCAGAACTCTCCCCAGAGGTTAGTCCCCTGCTCGCATGTACAACGTAGCGCCGCCATATTCGGCCTCCATCTGTGTCGTGTGTGTGGTGTCACTTCGGTGAATAAAGATCATGCCGGGCGAGCGTCCCCTCCACCAGATCCGTTGCGCGCGCAGCTCCGCTTGCCTACCCCACGTTTCCTCTCCGACACCCGGCGCCTCCTTCTTTCTCTAATCCTAGAATAACCTCGCCTGACCCTCTCGAACAGCTCCTTTCCTAGCCCTACCCGGGTAATCCAGGCCTCGCCGGGTGATGAGGTAGTGTTTGTCCCCTCTAGCGTATCGCGCACTGGTGTCCCACTCGATGGCACCCTCATACTCCAGATCCTCTATGGCATCGTGGTAGCGCTGACGGTCCGACCTGATACCGGTGCGTTTAGCCGCTTCCAGAAAGGGTAGGTAGGTTCCTGGTAGGAAAGTCTGTGCCCCGTGGCGTTCGGCGTGTACCTCTTTGGCGGCACCGATCAGTGCCCGCGCGTCTTCCGTGGTGTACTCCATCCTATTCGGCTCCCGTCCTCAGTGTCTCCGAAGCCTGCTAGTCATACGCACGCCACCGGTCAGTACCCCAGCGACTAACCGCACGCGCGCCCTGCGGAAGGATATCTCCAGCATGGAAACACCCATAGCGACCGTTGGGCAAGCGTACGATGGCAGGCCTGTAGTCCCTCGCTGCCGCCTTCTTCGCTTCCTTCTCGGTGGTGTAGGTCTTGGTTTGCACCTTTACTCCGTTCCTTGGGTGTAGCTGCCCCATCAGCATTAGCCTGGCAGCTTCTAGCACTTTGTATAGTATATTACAATTATATCACCAGGAGGTCTCGGGGAGTGGCAACGTTGCAGCTCGGGTTGAGGGTCGTGATCGGGCCGCGATAGGAAAAGAAGAAACATGGTCTGGCTGCAGACTCTGGCTCACTACGCGCACTAGGTCCTCGCCCAACCAGTCCAGGTCGGTCTCCTCGCGTAGCCTTGGCGGAGAACGCGGCCAGGATCTTTGCTACGTCAGCGCTTTCTACACTACTTTAGTGAAGAAGTCCCAACAGGCGAACGGGGCATCCGAACTGCGGAGAATACCTTTCCACGCACTCGGGTGAATAGAGCGCAGGACCTGGCTTCTCCGCCAAGGCTACGCGAG
>CADCVF010000033.1:1569-39730 GCA_902806095.1 uncultured Rubrobacteraceae bacterium | reverse complement strand
ACGCCCTGCTCGTCTTCCTTCCCACGAGGAGCACTCTGGCTCCAGGGCGCAATGATACCCACTTTGGAGATCCCACCCGGCAACGCCACACCCCTCCAAGGCACACTTCTCCACTCTCCCAGGAAGAAAAAGTGACCAGTGAATACTCGCTGGGCTTCCCTCTATGCTCAGGGTAGTGCTCGATCCAGGCGAAGGGCGTGGGCAGGGAATGGTCTACGACCACCTCGGCAGCCAGGTACTCGGCCATGTTGGTCACGCTAGTATTCCCGTTGTCCGGCAGCTGCGAGCAGACCACCATAGGGGTGCGCCCGTCTTCTTGGAAGATCCGTATGCGGCACTTGCCCCCGCCAGACCAGTAGCCACGGTAGCGGTGGATATAATCGTAGGTCTTCTTCACGGGTACTCCTCCTCTCCTGCGCTGTGGTGGTCCTTCCAAGCCACCTGCTCGATGGCCTCCTTGGTGGCGCCACGGGCACTGAAGTGGGCCACCACCCAACCCTCGGGCCGGCGCAGCGCCCAAACGTCGGGATCGCTCCTGTCCAGCCGGTAGCCGGGAGGAAGGCGAGGTTCCTCCGAGCGCATCACGACCCTTCCTCACTCGCGCACGCAGCGCACGTCCCAGAGTAGGCGTTCTTGCGGCCTCCAGGGCTGACCTCTACGAACTCTCTGGGGTTGCCGTAGCACCAGCAGTAGTCGCACCTCGCCATCACCACCCTGTCGCCCGGCACGATCACCAGGATTGAGGAGTGCTCCTCATAGCAAGGGTCGCAGACCAGCAGGCGAGAGCCCTCGGTGGTCAGGCAGGTCTTGATCCACATGTCTCCCCCTCCACACAGCTCGCAGCTCATTAGTACTCCTCTGGCAGTAGGATGGTGGTGACGGAGCGGTCGGCCTCGGTGATGATCCAGAACCTCCCCGCGGGGACCTCGTAGGAGCTGAGGACGCGGTAGCCCTCGCGCAGCGCCCGCTCGTTCTGGCGGCGGTCGAAGGCACAGAGGTCTCCCCAGTCACCAGTCGCGTGGCGGGCCAGCAAGTCGAAGGGGTGCTCTCCGCTCTTCCCAAGGAGATTCAAGGCCCCAGGAGTGGCCACAACCCGTCCGAGGGGGAGGGGCGCCCTCATCAGCCGCTCCTCGCGTTGAACGCGAACCTAGGGGGCTTTGGAGCGACGTTCTGGCTACTAGCCACGTCGCTTACTTCCCGCTCGAACCGCCTCACTGGGTCCACCTCGCAGCCTCGAGCTCCTCCGGTCCGATCCGCCCCCATCTCCTGCGAGCGAGTAGCGAGAACCACCGCGGGCCGTAGCGCCTCAAGGTCTCCCTGCCGCCCCTGGCACCCCACCTGCGCCAGTCGGTCTCATGAATGAGGCGGTGCTTTTCCCGCTCCAACACGACGGTGCTCCGCTCCACCAGCGCCTCCAGCTCATCCCTGGAGATCTCCACAGGCACGCGCCACCTCATCGCCTCCCACTCCCACTCCAGCCACGCCTGGATGCCCTCACCGTCGAGGGAGGTGCCGTTGGCTCTCTCGTGGAGGGAGATGAGGCAGCGCGGGGCAGCGTGGTGTGCCTCGCGGGTTACACTCGATCCGTCCATAAGCGCTCCTTATGGGCCGTGCCCCGGGCGGTTGCAGCCGCGCTGGGGCTTTCTCTTGCCTCGTTACAAGAATTGTGCCGGATAATAGTGAAATAACTGCCTTAATATGTTATATTGATGTAGTATTAATTGATAGTTGTAGCATAGTTAGCTCATGAGTCGACAAAGGAGGCGCAGAAGGGTGAGCAAGAAGCGAGGCAACGGAGAGGGAAGTATCTACCGACGCAAAGACGGGCGCTGGGTCGGGCAATACACCGTATACACCGCCACGGGCCCCCAGTATCGCTACCTCTACGGCAAGACCAGGGCAGTGGTGGCGGATAAGCTCACCAAGGCTATGGCGGACAGGAACGGCGGGCTCATCTTCGACGCGGGGAATCTAACGGTAGGGGAGCACCTGGACAGCTGGCTTTCCGACTCCGTGAGGGGCACGGTACGCCCTTCAAACTCCGAGCGTCACGAAGGAATCATACGACTGCACATCAAGCCGTCTGTGGGGCGTGTTGGGCTCAAGAAACTCACCCCAGCGCACGTGCGCGGGCTACACAGCGAGAAGCTGGATGCCGGGCTCGCCCCCGCCACGGTTCGCAAGATCCACTCTACCCTCCACAAGGCGCTCTCACAGGCCGTCGCGGATGGACTGATCCCGCGCAACGCTGCCGACGTGAATGCGCCCCGTCCAGCTCCGGAAGAGATGCAACCACTCTCAGAAGCCGAGGCTCGCGCGTTCTTGGACGCCGCACGCGACGACCGCTTTGAGCCCCTGTATATGTTGGGGATCAGCACAGGCCTAAGGCGCGGCGAACTCTTGGGACTTCGCTGGAAGGACGTGGACCTGGAGCGTGGGACACTGCGCGTGGGGCGTGCTCTAGTGCGGGAAGCAGGTCGCCATGTCTTAGACGACTGATGCGTAATTGCAGACGACGAGGAAGGAGCCGAAACCTTATGCTGGCACCGAACCTTCTCCCAAAGGCGGTGCCCCATAGTGGATCTCGACTCCTTCTTGGTTTCATTGTACGTCCAGATAGACGACTGGTGGAAGGCCAACCACCCCTCGGCCACACGCCGCCCCGGCCGTCCCGCTCTCCTGAGCGACTCGGAGGTCCTCACCCTGGCCATCCTCGCCCAGTGGCCTCGCTTCCGCAGCGAGCGCGACTTCTGGCGCTTCGCACATGCGCACCTGCGCCCCTACTTCCCGAGGTTGTGCTCCCAAGGCCAACTCAACCGGCGTGTCCGAGCCCTGGAGCCAGAGTTGCGCCTCTTGCAGCGTACCTTCGCCGAGGAGCTTTCGGAGCCTTCGGCGGTCTACCGCGTCTTGGACACGACCCTCATCCCGGCGATCGTGAGGGTGAGGGCTTGCCGCAAGGGGCTGTTCGCCGGCCAAGCGAGCTTCGGACGCAGCGCCTCCAAGACCGAGTGGATCTACGGCTTCAAGGTGGCGCTGGTGGTGGACCCCGAGGGCGTAATCACCGCTTTCGGGCTGGCTGCTGCAGCCTCGGACGAGAGGCCTATAGGGGAGGCCCTCATAGCCCAAGACCGCCACGGAGCCTACCTGGCCGACAAGGGCTTCACGGGGGTCGAGTGGGAGCGGCTGTGGCTAGAGGTTTACGACGCGCTCGTTGCGGCCGCCCCGAAAAACAACTCCCGGCGGGCGTGGTCGAAGTCCGATCGCCGCTGGGCCTCTGGCAAACGCCAGATCATCGAAGGGGTGATCGGCCAACTCAAGGACTTCTTCGGCTTGGAGCGTCATCGTGCGAAGACGTTGGGAGGGCTGCTGACGCGTCTGGCCGCCAAGATCGCGGCCTACACCTGCGCACAACAGATCAACGACTCCCTCGGCCGACCGCTGCGCCATCTGGCGGACCTGTTGGTCTAGCTCGTTGCACATCACTCGTCTTAGACCTGTCCTGGCGCAGGCGTGTACAAGCCATTTTAGGCCATTGTCCCATGTGCAAGGTCCCAGGGCCGTCGAGGGTCCGCCTCACGGCTTCAACGAAGTTTACAGCGGCTTTGAGGAGCTCTGGAGGATCATGGCTTGGGGGTAGGCAAAGGAAACGGGAACCTTTACCGGCCTATGTCAGGGGTGCGTCGCGGTCCCATGTCCCCTTTGAGTAAACTCTTCTCGCTCCCAGACCCCACTTCGCGGGCTTAGAGGGCCATATCGAGCCGGATTAGTCCAGAAGGCTCCTGCCGCATATACTGAAGGTTCTTGGAAGGAACTGATTATTAGGGAGTGAAGGCAAGCTGTTCTTCCCGGCTAATCAGGGAAGACGAACTGACCAACGAAGAACGCATAGAGATGGTGGTTGACCTTTTCCTGGAAGGCCTTCGACCCGAACGTTAGGAGGGCGCATGCAGACCGAGAGACCCCTAGAGGAGCGCGTCGAACCGGCGTCAGAGGTCCGCGACGTGAGGCGCACCACCTGTTGTGTGGTCGGCGGCGGGCCCGGTGGGGCCGTTATGTCGCTGTTGCTGGCAAGAGCGGGTGTCGACGTGACGCTGCTCGAGGCGCATCCTGACTTCGACCGCGAGTTCAGGGGTGATACGTTGCACCCTTCGGTCATGGAGATCATGGACCAGCTCGGCCTCGCCGAGAGTCTGCTGGAGCTGCGTCACTCCGAGCTGCGCAACTTCACCCTCCAGACCGCATCGGGCCCCTTCACACCCGTGGACCTCGGCGACCTCAAGACGAAGTTCCCGTACATCACGATGATGCCCCAAACAAGCTTCCTCGAGTTCGTCACCCGGGAGGCCAAGCGCTATCCGAACTTCCGGCTCGTTATGGGGGCGCGGGTGCGGGAGCTGGTCGAGGACGACGGTGTGATCCGGGGCGTCCGCTACGAGTCGGAAGACGGCCGCCACGAGGTACGCGCCGTCCTTACGGTGGGGGCGGACGGGCGTGGGAGCCGGGTGCGAAAGCTGGCCGGTTTCGAGCCAGTAAAGACCTCACCGCCGATGGATGTCCTCTGGTTCAAGCTACCGAGGAAGAAAGAGGACCCCGCCGGGATAGTCGGCCGATTCGGACGGGGGCACATAGCGGTGATGCTCGACCGCGAAGACTACTGGCAGGCCGGCTATGTCATCCCTAAAGGCACGTATCCCGAGATGCGCCGCGAGGGCATCGCGGCGCTCCGCCGGGAGTTCGCAGAGCTCATACCGGAGTACGCCGACCGCATCAGGCACCTGAAGGACTGGCAGCAGATGTCGCTGCTTTCGGTCGAGTCGAGCCGCTGCCCGCGCTGGTACAGGACGGGGCTGTTGCTCATCGGGGACGCCGCACACGTCATGAGCCCGGTCGGCGGGGTCGGGATCAATTACGCCATCCAGGATGCCGTGGTCGCTGCGAACGTGCTCTCCGAACCGCTGAAGGAGAGCCAGGTGCGGCTCGTGGACCTCGACGTGAGGCACCTGGCGGCGGTCCAGCGCCGACGCGAGCTGCCGACGCGCCTCATCCAGAGGGCCCAAGCCCTGATCCAGCAGCAGGTCCTCGCCCGCGCGCTCCGCTCGAAGGAGCCCTTCTCTCCACCCCTCCCCCTGCGATTGCTCCTTCGCATCCCCGTCGTGCGCAAAATCCCATCGCGCATTGTCGGCTTCGGTTTCTGGCCGGTGCGCGTGAAGGAGTAGTCCGGATATGTAAGCCGCTTGGAAGACCGCAGCATGGGTTTCAGGCCCTCTGGGTCATCGAGGACCCGCGCGGCGGCTTCAACGGCGTTCGAGGCGGTTCTGGAGGGCTATGGTCGAGGTCGGCAGATCGGGACGGCCAGGAGGACGAACTTCTGTCGCAACATCCACAAAATACCGACCGCAACGCCCGCATCATCGATAATATGGTCATTTGCAGGCCTTTCATGCGGTCGGTATTCTTCGTAAATACCACGTACGGAGACGGCTATATCGTCCGCCGGGGATAGCGACCGCGGAGTAACACATAGGAATCGGCGGTTTACCAGGTCTTTCTTACACTTCAACTTCGGAGCGGTCGGTGCGGTCGGTGTTTTACGAAGTTCTCCGTTGCCTTCAGTGTTCGCCGTACTTTATGACGGATGAGGCGGGCACCAGTGTCATCCCGATGCCCGCCCCGTACTTCCCCGCAGAGACCTGGTCAAGGTCCGCGGAATGACGATCCGGTTAGTCCGTCACTCTGCCCCCTGATCCTCTGGTTCGCGTGGGTTGTCGAAGTCGAAGCGAGACCTGAAGGGGTTGCCGCGCCTCCGTTCTTTGCCATGGGTATCGGGCTGCTCCTCGTGGTCTTCTTCGCCGTCGGAGGCCTCGTCATCGAAGGCCTCGTCATCGGAGGCCTCGTCATCGGAGACCTCATCCTCGCTGGTTTCTTCGCCGGTGTCCTGAGCTTGCTCATCGCCCCAAACGAGCTTCCTGAGGACCTTGACCTTCCGCTTGCGGTGGCCCTGTTCGTGCTCGGTGTACTCGATGCCCGCAGACCTCAGGGCCGGCGCCATACGCTTCAGCCTGCGGCTCAGCGCCTGCGGTCCTCCTGGCCAAGCTCTTGAGCGCTTGACGGTGTCGTTTACGTAGAAGCCCAGCATCTCCAGCAACTCTGTGGCCGTACCGATCCAGACGTTCTCTCGACCATCCCCTAGGAGCTTCTCGATGGCGTCGGCGATTGGCTCGTTTGCGAGTAGCGTCTCGCTGGCCTGCTGGCGGTTGGCCGAGTAGATCTCGACGAAGGAGCCTGGCTCCCACCCGAAGCACTCCTCCATGGCAGTGGCCCTGATCGCGAAATCGGCCATGCGGGGCTTGCGTTCCAGATGAACATCATCTGCCTTGCGTAAGGCCGCACTCACCCCTTCAAGCAGCGCCCCGAATATCCTGGGCTTAGCAGCCTGGAAGTCCGCCCAGAACGCAACCTCCTCGACGCGCCGCTCCTCAGGTATGGAGGGCAGCGAGATCAGGAGCGAGCGCTCCTGCAGGTCGCCGCGGGTGGCTATGTCGTCAATTCCATTCAATATGATAGGGCGTTTGGCGCTGAAGATGATCTCCTCGTCGTCGGTGTAGAGCTGGCGGGTGGCGAATCCGCCACCCGTGGCCAGGCGGCACAGGGCGTCGGAGAGCTGGTCGCGGATGCCGCTGAGATTGTCGAAGGCCAAGACCCACGCGTTACCGGCGGCTATGGCCAGGTCGCGCTCGTTCTTGGGCAAAGCCCTTAAAGGCTCGACGGCAGGGTCGACGAGGGAACGTAGCACCCTGACGGTGGTGGATTTGGCCGAGCCCTGCTCGCCCTGTAAGACGAGGACGGGGTAGGGTCCCCGCGGGCTCAGGGAGAAAGCCGCCCAGGCCGCCACCAGCATGAAGTCGCCGTCGGTTGCGAGGTTCAGGAAAGGCCTGAGGTCATCGACGGCGACGTCGACCGGGTAGGGCAGCCTGGCGAAGCCGGCCTTGCGCACGAACCCGACAGGCGGACGGGGAACGATCTCGTAGCCCTCGCGCGTGACCCTTACCACATCCCAGTTTTCGTTGCCGAGGTCTATGAATACGTCGCCCTCGTGCTCGGCGACCCTGACGAACACGAGCATCTCAGGCCCGTGGTAGACGGCGATGGCCCTGATGGTGTTGAGGGCGTCGGTGAGCAACTGGGAGTTGGGGGCTCTGCCGTGTTGGTGGAGAAAGCGAATCAGGATCCAATCCCTAAAGCGGACGCTCCTTATCGAGTGGGTCTCGAGGTGGCCATCGACCTCGACGGCCGCGTAGGCGGTTCCGTCGGGGGCGTGGAAGAGCCAGGCGCCCTCCCTAGCGTAACGAATGATGTCTTGGACCTGGCTCATCTCGCACCTCCCCGATGGCGACGGCCTCGTTCATACCAACGGGAGATGGCGCCGAGGACGCCTGGGGCCAGTCTCTCTAACTCCGCCGCCAGGAGACCCTCCATCATCGGGGCGTCGTCGTCGACGGGCTTGCGCAGAAACGAGTGCACCGCCAGCATCCGCTCGTCGTGCTCCTCGTCGTCGAAGGCCATCGAGGCGGCCTCCACGATTCTCTGGGCCTGCTCTGGTCCTAAGCGCGGGCACAGGAAGCCGAAGGCATGGATGAGAAACCACTCTCGGCTGCCCAAAGGGCGGTTGATAGCAAGTAGGGCGGCGACGGCGACGTCGAGGACGAGACCGGCCAGCTCCTCGCCGTCTATCTCGCATATCTCGCCTGGTGCCACATATAGCGGTCACCGTCTACAGGATGGATGCTCGGCGCGACTACGGTTTGATGTCCTGTGCTCCGCAACTCCACCAGCGTTGCCTCTCCGGACTCGATCATCAAACGGTCGACCATGGGCTTGGTCAGGAAGTATCTCCTTGAGGGAGGAGCAGGATCGCAGACAAACCAGTGATGCGAGCGTGGATTCTTCATTCTGCCGCTCTTCACGGTGTCCGGCAGGAGAAGATCCGCCACGTCGACGGCCACGGGGTTGTCGAGGTCTACATCTACCAGGCCGGCAGCGGCGGCGCCGCCAAGCACTATTCCGAGGTTGCGCCCGTCGACGAAGTAATCGGGCAGTTCGCTCTCGCTGAGGTAGCGCTCTTGCCACCTTCGAAGTACGGGCCTTTTGCCATGAAGTGGGGTTACAGTGAGACCGCGGCCCTGGTAATCGATGGCCGCCTCGGGGACGCTCATGGTGTTGATTTCGTCCAGATTGCTGAAGGACGGCATTGTTCCGTCCGGGTGAAGGTTATACCCTTGCACAGGAACTCCTTCCTAATAGGGTCGATTAGCGTGACGGCTCTGGGGGTTCTAAGAGGCCGCGACGCTGGGGCGTCGCGGCCTCCTCTTACTTGGTCAGCGACCGTCCAAAACCGCAAAGAGGCGGAACCTCTCCCAGTGATTCCTGGCCTCCTCTTCAATCTCTTGCAACAAGTAGAGGAACTTCTCTTGGCTTGTGCCGTCGATGACTTGAAGGCGCATAGGGACCTCCCGGTCACGCAATTCAGAGTCGGCGTGGCCAATGACGAGGACCTCTTCGCCCTCATGGAAGCTGGCCTCGACCGTGAGGCACCGGCTGACCGAACCCTCGGCAGCCTTCTTCAACAGCTCCTCTCTGGATGGCCAATGGCTGCTTTTGAGCTGGATTTTGTCTCGCACGTTGTTCACCCCCTTTCCAGAAGTAGGGTTTACTGACCTTGGCCCTGCCGCCGCTCCTCCGAGTTCACCCCCTTTCGTCTCTTGTTCGCGGGAGCGGCGGCCTTGTTCCGTTCGTGGGCCTGGATGACGAGCGCGTACACCGCCGCCAGCGCAACTAGCTCACCCTCGGGCGTGGCGTCGGAGCGAGGAGAGTAGGTGATGCTGGGGTTCTCCGTCGCGTCCAGGCACGCCGCCTCGACTGGCTGTCGTTGAGTTTTCGGCTCGCTCCCCAACGCTTGACTCCTGCATTGTGCGTCGGTCGCTCGCTGAGTCTGGGGTGTTGACTTCGTCGCCATCGAGTATTACCGTACCTGTGTCAGTTCCGAGTAACGACTGGATGACACATGTACGAAGAGCCGCGTGTTCGGCTAGCGAAGGCACTAAGGCGAGACGGAGTCCCAGATCCTGTTTGGGACAGCCTGCTAGCTAGGGACCTGATCCAGGACTACGAGAAGGGAGAATTCGAGTTGGAATACCTGGTCGATCAGACCCGGATTCAGCTCAAGGCCTACAAACAAACGCTCGCAGAGGCCAATGTGCGCGGTTCCACTGGAACCGGCACGACGAACTCCTCTAAGGAGGTAAAGCCCGAACTCGGCGCCTACGAGAAGAACCGCGCTGAGGTCCTCGGAGAGCACGTGGCGCTGCGTGCTTCGCTGGACTCGCGCGTCCGCTACTTCCGTAAGGTGGTTCTGGGTGGCGAGCTTCTTACCCCAGAACAAGCGCTTGCCTTCGTCAGATCCGCCGCCAACCAGTGCTTCGACATAGCCTGGTTCATCGAGCGGCAGATACCCGTAAGAGAGCATTACTCACACGTTTACTCGGACGGGTGGGCCATAGACGAGGACGGGCTGGAGTGCAGGTTTGACGACATCTACGTCGATCCTCCGGGCGAAGGCTTCCGCAAGGTCACTTACGAGCCACTCGACTTCAGCCACAGGGACATACTGAACGTGCGCTACCTGGAGGAGATACCGGTTGAGGTCGGTTCGGTTCTAGACGTGCTGCGGAAGGTGAGTGGCCGGCTTGCCGAGAACTCTGGCCGCGCGTGGGGGGAAGCTGAGGCCGCCCGATTTGTGCTCACGGGTGAAGCGATGCCGGTGGTGGCCCTGGCTGGACATATCGAAACGTTCTCGAGGGACGAGATGGGGCGCGGGACCATAACTCTCACGGCAGAGCCCTGGGTACCCGCCGAGACCGTCCTACGCTACTATCGAGAGATGCAAAAAGAGGTGTTGGAGGGTCGCGATAACCGTCCACTCTCCGCGAGGAGCCTAGCCTTGTTTGGTTTCGTCACCGAACAGGCGAAAAATGCGGTTCCTGAGGTTGAAAAGCCTGACTACGAAGCGTTCTGTGATGGCAACGGCGAGGTGGACGTGGTGCCCTCGGAGGACGAGCTGCAAGCCCCGAAGCTTATCGGACGGCCCTCGTGGCGCGCGTTGCAGCAGGGCTGGAATCAGCGCTGCTCGGACCCCAAGTGGCGCTATGAAGATGTCCGTAACTTCCGCCGAGCCTTTCTAAACGTCGCGAGTGTGATGCTTCGCCCGCCTTACGGGGATCCGCGGTTGCTGCCCTACTGGAGGAGCCGCACGCTGCCCTGACCTGCATTGGATGGTCCGTGACCGGGACGCAAGCGGAGATAGCCGGTGTTCATAAGGGGCTGTGGTTAGGGTAGGCTCTCACAGGCCACCCCGTGATCCTTACCGTCCAGGCCGTTGGGGTCGCTGCGGTCCTGCTCTAGAATCTATTGAGCCTCCTCCTGGGTCGAGAAGTCCAAGCAGTCCAGATCCTCTCTCCCACCAACGTTGGAAGGTACCGAGGGGGGAGGCGATTCTTGCGCACCGCCGTCGGTACCGCACCTGCCACCTATCCTATTGCCCCGGTCGGCCTTCTGGCAGAGTTGGCCTAACGGCAAATCCTACAGTCCTCTGCCCGCTTCCCTTACCTTGCGCTGAGCCCCTCAAGCGCTCGACGTACTTGACGTTCGGTGGGAACGTGGCCATTTGAGCGTAGCCCTCCTTGAGCAGCACCTCGTTGAACATGGAGTGGTCAGGTAGCTAGACATAGGCCAAGAGCCTTCCATGAGGGTCCACCCGCTCCACGTCGAACTCCAGGGCCACCCGCCCTCCCTCCAGCCGTGAGGTAGTGAACTCCTTGGCCTGCTGCCCGTAAGGCTGCTCCCCGTAGGTAAGATGCGAGATTTCTGGAGTGTCTACTCCTATCAGGCGCACTTCCGTGAGACCATCCACCGCGGGGGTGACCTCTACGGTGTCCCCGTCTACCACCCGGCTGACAGTGACCACGAGACCGCGATCCTTCAGGTTGCCCGCTGTGGCCCGAGGGCTATCCTCCTCCAGCGCGGACCCGACGGACCAAAGGCTACAAGCACGAAGAGCAGCGCCAAAAGGACAAAACAGACCACTCGCGAACTACGACGTTGTGGTTCAGGCCTCTGCATGGGCGCTACCGAATAATTGTGTTGTTCCGTCCCGAGGTTCGACCAGCAGCCGGGAGTTTGCCGGCCCCCTCCAATCAGAAGGGTAAGGTCCGCCTGGCTCCGGTGGGGAGAGAAGTCGATTTCGGCTCTTGTGCCTACACATATGGCTTACTTAGACCAGCCTGCGTGCCAGATGGAAGTGCACCTTGGTGTCGCCCTCTGTCAGCAAGGCGCGGAACTTAAGCGTCGGTGGTTCGTCGCCTAGAAAGCTTTCCGAGGAGAATTTGCAGTGAGTGCGGCTTCAGGTATCAGGCATCAGGAATTACACAGGAGAGTCCAACTTGCTGAGGAGAACTGATCTGCCGGGTCATGGCTAGGCTCCTGTGAGCTCGGGGAGTGTGCCTCACCTGATCCAGGGACGATAGTTTCGGCTATATTGGTGCCGGCGGCGGGATCGGGAGGTGAAGATGCGGTTCGAAGACAGGGTTGTCATCGTAACGGGAGGTGGATCGGGACTGGGCCGGATACTGGCGCACAGTTTCGCAGCGGAGGGTGCTGCCGTCGTGGTCGCTGACATAGCGAGGGGACGCGCGGGAGCTGTTGCGGAGGAGATTTTCGATGCAGGTGGCGACTCCCTGGCTCAAACGACGGACGTAACCGACGCGTCCGACGTAAGAGCCATGGTCGAGGCGACCCGCGAGGCGTTCGGACAGGTAGATATACTGGTCAACAACGCGGCGAAGGCTACCGACGAAGACTTCCTCAGCCTCGGCGGAGAGACCTGGGATGAGGACGTGACCGTCACACTGAAGGGTACGTTTCTGTGCTCGCAGACCGTGCTCGTTGACATGGTGGAGAACGGGTCTGGGGTTATTCTCAACATCAGTTCCGTGAACGCCCTGGGCTACTACGGTAACGAAGCCTACAGCGCGGCCAAAGCCGGTATCCTCAACCTGACGAGGAGCCTCGCGGTTCGCTATGGACCTGCCGGTATTCGCGTGAACGCCATCGCTCCTGGCACCTTGAGAACGCCAGCCTGGGAGCAGCGCAGGGAGAAGAACTCTGATGTTTTCGAGCGCCTCAGAAGATGGTATCCGCTTGGCCGCGTCGGTGAGCCCGAGGACGTGGTCGGGGCCGCCCTGTTCCTGGCCTCGGATGAGGCGGCCTGGATCACAGGCGCCGTGCTCCCCGTCGACGGAGGACTCACAGCCGGCAACATGCTGATGATGGAGGAGATGATCAAGGGTCAAGGCGAGCAGTCATAACGTGGAGCGCCTTGATCGTAAGCCTCCGGATAGATAATCTGAGGCCCCTATGAAGACATCGATGCTCGCCTTCGCCACCGACCTTCGCGACGAGGGCACAGATACGGTGCTCGATAACGTCAAGGACAGAGCAGGGGTAGATGGGCTGACGATGGCCGTCGCTTACCACGACGCCAGGGACATCTTTCCCCACAACCCCGTCCGTAGAGTGCGCTATCTGGAGGGTGGCGCCGTCTTCTTCCCGCCAGACTTCGCCCGCTATGAGGGTATGCGGCTTCAGCCACGCGTCAGCGAACTCGCCCGCTCGGGGGACCCTCTCGGTGAGCTGTGCGAGGCCGCCGGCGACCGAGGAATGCATGTAAACGCCTGGGCCGTATTCCTGCACAACGACCGGTTGGGTTTCGCCCACCCCGAGTGCGCAACGCAGAACGCTTTCGGAGACCGCTACCTGACCGACCTGTGCCCATCGAACCCCGACGTGCGGGTGTACGCGCGCACACTCGCCTCGGACATCGCCCGCTACGAAGTCTCGACCATCCTCTCGGAGTCGCTCCACTTCCACGGCCTCGGGCACGGCTATCACCACGAACGCTATTTCGATGAACTCGGGGCTATCGGCGCCTACCTGCTCGGACTGTGCTTCTGTGACCATTGCCTGGAGGCGGCCCGCCTCAATGGAGTCGACGCCGCGATGGTTCACCGCTCTGTACGCGACGAACTCGGGCGACGCTTTGCTGACGGCAGGGACGGTGAGGACCCCGAAGGGCTAACGCGCGAGGACCTCGAACCCTTCGGCGGCGAGCAAATGTCAGGGTATCTCGACGCGAAGACGGAGACGGTGACTTCGCTCGTAGACGAGGTAGCGACGGCGGCCTCCGGCGGGGGCGCCAGCTTAGCGTTTCTGGATCTTTGCGGGGCGGAGAAGGGTTTCGCGACCGGGCATCCAGAAGGCGGGGCCGCACCTGATATCGGGTGGCAGATGGGGGTCGACGCCGCCGCGCTTGCCGGTGTGTGCGACACCGTCGCCGCGACAGGATACGCCGCCGACCCCAGGAGGCTGGACCTGGATCTCGCCGCCTACCAGGCCCTGATCCCCGACGCCTCGCAACTCGGGCTCGTGCTCCGTCCGATGCAGCCGGACTGCCGGTCGGCCGACAACCTGGCCCAGAAGGTCGCCCTCGCGCGCGAACGTAGGCTGGGGCGTCTCGACTTCTACCATTACGGCTTCTGCCGGCTGGACGCTCTGGACTGGATCAGGCAGGCTATCGCCTGATTTTAGGTCTCAGGCTACAGGTATCAGGCTTCAGGTCTTGTCTGTGGTGCTGACGGTCTGGGCTATTCGACCACGGCTATGCAGTCCACTTCTACCAGCATGCCGAGCAGGGCTGCGGCGACGGTCGTCCGTGCCGGGGGGTCGTGGTCGAAGTACTCTTTGTACACTTCGTTGAACTCGGCGAACCGTGTGAGGTCGGTCACGTAAGCGTTGACCTTCACGACGTTGTCAAGGCTCGAGCCGGCGGCCTCGAGGATCGTCCTTACGTTCTCGAAAGTCTGGCGTACCTGATCCGTGAAGCCGTCAGGCATGGTGCCCGTCTCAGGGTTCACGGGGCCCTGCCCCGAGATGAACACGAAGTTGTCCGCGACCACAGCGTGGGAATACGGTCCGGCGGGAGCCGGACCTTTCTCTGCCATAACGGTCTTTCTCATCGATTCTCCCTTCTTGCTAGATCGACTGCTACTTGCCTGGATCTCATCTATTTTCGACCGTGATCGTAAATGGTGGCCGATGCTGGCACGACGGAACATTGTGTCACTTGGGGCCCCGCACTACCTTCGCAAATACACGGCCTGGAGAAATTAGTCGGCGCGAACATCACCTCCGGACTCACGTTCGGCGTGGACTTCGGTCATCTCCCGCATACCCCTCTGCATGTACTTGACCAACTTGGTGAGCATGTAGGCGCTCGCGGCGAGCACTATCACGGTAACGGCCAGGAGGGTACCGTCCGTCAGCAAGGCTAGGGGGCCGCTCAGAGGAGGGAAGGCATTCGTAGAGCCGGTGACCTTCATATACGCCCACGGGATGAACAAAACCAACCACATGACGGCGACTGCGCCAAGCTCCCACCTCGAAAGCGCAATGCCAGAGGTGCTTTCCTCGAAAAAGTCTCGGAATCTCGGCGATACCTCGTCGGGATTGTAGGTCTCAAGTAGGCTCAGGCCCCCGAACACCAGGGCCACGATCGCGAATCCCCAGAACAGGACAGGAATCCCCAGTAGACCCGGACCGAGGACTGCGGCCTCGGGGCCTCCTACGGCTAGCACGAGTGCGAACGTCCCCACTCCGGTTGCCACTGTGCCCCAGAAGGCCGCCCTTTCGGTGAGACGGGGCCAGAACAGAACGAGGTAGATCAACGGTCCCATGGCGGCTATGAGTATGATCTGGGCCGCTATCGCCGCGACGGCGAGGCCGGTGGCTGCGATCGGGGCGAACGAGAGCGCCACGAGGGCGACGACCCCAGTACCCACCCTGCTCCAGAACACCTGGCGCTCCTGGGACATTCCTGGCACCAACTCCACGACGAAATTCTTGACGATCAAGCCCGCGGTGACGTTGAAGTAGGCCGAGATGGTAGACATGGCGGCCGCCGCGACCGCGGTGAGGAACAGGGCCTTGCCGAATAGCGGGAGGTATCCTTGCGCCATTACCAGCAGGACCTGATCCGGATTCCCGAGGTTCGGCCTGAGCCCGGCGCCGTACATGCCGAGCGAGAGTATGAGGAGCATCACGAGAAGGTACATGGCGGCGAACACGTATATCCCCACCCGTCCCTCCCGTTCGCTGCGGGCAGCCAGTGTACGCTGGGCGTAACTGGGATCCACAGCGGGAAGGGCCCCTGAGGTTATGAGAAAGGCGATGGCGGTCAGCGGGGCGACCGGCAGGGTGTAGATGTCAGTGAAACCGGGCTGCATAGCCGTGTCGGCGGCCGCCTGGGTGAGATGCATCCCGTCGGGTCCCAGGTACCGTGAGAAGAACGTGGTGAACGGCCCGACCACCACGTACAACAGCGGCAAGAATATGGCCGACCCGATAACTATGACGCCCCACTGGACCGAGTCCGTCACGACGACGGCGCTCAAGCCCCCAAGGATGGTGTAAGCGAGTGTGACGCCAACGATGACCGCGAGCGCCACCGGCAAAGGGATGCCCGTCACGGCGGTGATCAGGAGTGAGCCGCCGAACACGGAGAGGGCCGCCACGAAGATGCCCCAGATTATCTGCGCGACGCTCAGAACGTAGTGTATCCGCTTGCTGTCAGGGAACCGCGCGAGGGCAACGTCCGCCAGGGTCGAAGCCCTAATGCCCCTCAAGCGCCTGGCCAGGGGCACCACGAGGAGAATGATGACGGTGATGACCACGATCTTCTCCCAGAAATAGAGTGAGAGGCCTTCCTGGTAAGCGAACCCCGGCTGCCCTAGCAGCTGCACGGTGCTGGCCACCGTGGCGAGGTAGGTCATGGCGAGTATGTACCAAGGGAGGTTCCGGCCAGCCAGTATATAGCTGTCGAGGTCCGATACCCGGTGGGAAGCCCTGCGGCCAACCCAAAGCATGAAGAGCAAGTACACGCCCATGGTTGCGACTACCACCCAATTCTGCGTGCTCATCGATTACCCCCGTTCATGGGCTCCTCCTCTGCCCACAAGCCTACACCCCTCGGAATCGATCTGCTGCCGTCCGTACGACTTGTGATCCTCAGGAAGCGTTGTCGAGGACGTCACGGATTCTGACAGGAGTGCCGTCGCGCAGCGAAGTCAGGGTTGCCTCGATCAGGGCGGTCACCATGAGACCATCCTGCCCCGTGGCCTCAGGCACGACGTCGTCGGCCACACAATCGACGAAGTAACGGATCGGCTCGTACTGGTACCCCGAAACCTTGCCGTAACGGGTGATCGACTCTGAGGAGAACGGCGTGTGGAACCTGTCGGTAAACACCCACAGGTTCGGCTCGTTCCTGAGCTCGAGTCCGCCCTCGGTACCGTATAGCGTCAGCCGGTTGTCGACGACGTTGGTGTAGCTGTTAGGGACGATCCACGAGGTTTCGAAGGTGCAGAAAGCTTTCCCTTCGAACTCGACCAACGCCTGGATCGCATCCCAGCAGTCTATACCCTTGTCGGCAAGCACGCCACGGTAACCCTTGGCGTAAACTTCAACGGGATCACGCCCGACCAGCCAGCGCACGATGTCCATGGTGTGAGGAAAGAGGAACCACTCCGGGCCCGAGCTGCCACTCCAGCCCAGCATCTCGGTCGGAACCGAGATGGTATCGCTGAGGCGGGCGTAAGCCATGACCGGGTCGCCGAGTTCGCCCTTCTCGACGTAGGCCTTCGCGCCCATGAAGAGCGGATGCCAGCGGGCGTGAAAATCGACCATGAACTTCGTCCCCGCCCTGGCAGCGCTAGCGACCATCGCTTTGGCGTCGCCTGCGGTGGTGGCGAGCGGTTTCTCGACTATCACGTGCTTTCCGGCTCTGAGGAGCGCATCTGCGGGTTCGAAGTGCGCGAAGTCGGGGGTCGCAATAGAAACGGCCTCCACATCGCTGGAAGCGATCTCCTCCACGCTCGTGGTCCAGTCACAGTTGTGGCGTTCCCCGAGTTCCCGCGCGCGATCCTCCTCGAGGTCGCAAACAACGGTCAGCTCGCACCGATGGTAATCGGAATACGCGAGGGCGTGATTCTGGCCCCAGATACCGAGGCCAACGACACCGACTCTAACCTTCCCATTCATCGGACCTCCCTGGCAGGTTGCTCGCTACCCGACTAGGTCGTCTGGCCGGCCCCGCCGGTTTGCGCCGCGGGTGACCCTCTATTGGAGTTTGATCTCACTGCGAGGGTCATCCAACTCCGCCGTCCTCCTACCTGACCTTCCCGCGGGCCGCCACCCGCGTCTCCTCCACGACGCCATCCTCCCCAACAAGGTACACCTGATCATGCAGATTCACCGTGCTGCAGATGTGGTTGGGGATTACCTGCAAAGTGTCGCCTACTTCGAGATCACAATCCTCGTCCACAGAGAGCATCCCGTGCTCCTCCGTGAGCCTCTCCAGCACGGCGCCAGGATACCCGACAACGTGGCCATACCCCTCCAGGTTCAGCGGTTCCGCGCCGGGGCCCACATCGGTGGCGAAGGTCTTGCTCCCGCCGTCGATAACGGCCAGGTCCGGAGCAGGCCTGCTTATCACCGTACACACCACGACGGCCGCGCATTCGTCAAGCGAACAGGCGCCTAACCGGGCCTGCATCCTATCGTAGAACACGTAGGTTCCTGGCCGGATCTCCGTCACCCCATCCACCTTCGCCACGTGCTCCGCCGTCGGGGTGGAGCCCACGCTGACGTCGTCCACCCTTATGCCCCGTTCCCTCAGCATATCAGCCAGGGAGACCATGAGGTGTCCCTCTTCGAGACCTGCCTTCTCGAGCTCCAACGTCTTCGAGCCGCCCAGGACGGCGCCGCGGTAGGTGTAGATACCCGTGAGATCCAAGTTTCCCATGCCCTCGATCTCACCCGCCAGCCCGACAGCTTCGTCATAAAGGACCCCGGTGCGCCTCAGCCCTGTGTCAACCTCGAGCCTGATCTCAAGTGTGCGATCCTCCACGGCAGCCGAGAGTCTCCTGGCCCCTTCCAGGCTATCTACTCCGACGACGAGCCTCACCCTCTCGCTAAGCCGAAGCGCCTGCCGGATCTTCGCTTCCGTCACCAGTGGGTAAGCGATAAAGATATCCTCCATACCACCATCCGCCATAACCTCAGCCTCAGAGACTTTGGCCACCGTTATCCCCGCAGCCCCGGCCTCCACCTGTTCTCTGGCTATGCCAGGCATCTTGTGCGTCTTCACGTGTGGCTTCAGCGTAACCCCGTTCCCCCGGGCGACACCGGCCATCTTCAGTATGTTTCTCTCCATCTTCGCGCCGTCGATCAAGAGATAAGGCGTCCCACCAGAGACGTCCCCGACACTCCTGCTCACCATCCTGATACCCTCCCAGGAAAGGAATTTGGAACTGTCCGATTGCTCCATGCCTTCCCAACTCGTAACTCATTATTCACAATTCACCCTCGAAGGCCAGTTCCAGTTCCGATGCCACCGCGGCGAGGCGCCTGTCCCGCGTTCATAGCCGTCCGACATCGGCCAGGGCCGCCGATGCCAGCACGTGTACATCGAAGTAGCCGATGCCCCGGCCCATCAGGGCGCGGCGTTCGATCAAGCCCAGCACTTCGGGGTCCGTCGCGGTCGGGGCCGCGGGCAGATCCCCCAAGAGTTCGAGCACCTCATTCCTGTTCTCGAGGTTGCCGCAAGCCAGCTCCCCGAGCACAAACGGGTGCATCAGCACACGCCCGTCCTCCAGGGCAGCAGCCAAAGCCGTCTCTCCCGAACGTAGGTGGTCGACCCAAACGGAGGTGTCTCCCAGGATCACGCCGATTCGGGACGGCGTCGGGGGACCGGCCGCAACTGCGCCTCGCTGCCTCCGAGCCGGGCCAGACGCCGGGCGCTCTCGCGTTCGATCAGTGCCTTCAACCCCTCGTGAACCAGAGCGGTCCGTCCTTCTATGCCGGTGATGCGCCGGGCTTCATCCAGCAGTTCATCATCGAGATTGATCGTAGTGCGCACAGTGCTCGCCTCCTTCACTCTTGCACAGACTATACATCAAACGATATCGATATTGATGCGACAATGAACTCGGATTTTGGGATTTCCAGGATGGGAAGGGTTACGCAATTCGCAGTTCAACGAAACGGATTCTCGATCGTGAGCCCTTCGATCCATTGCCCATCCTGCAAGTCCTCGCTGTAGAGCCGGGTGCAGCCGGCGTCGAGGGCAGCTGCGATGATTAGTGAGTCGTAGAAGCTGTAGCGGTACCGTGACTGGAGATCCAGGGCGCGACGGTAGAGCGCCAGTCTAGGCGAGCCTCTCCACAAAGGCTCGAGTACCTGTTCGAGGAAACGTCCGGCGTCCTCCGCCGTCATCGGCGTCGGCAGCTTGCTGGTTACTACGTTCAACGTCTCCTTGACGACCTGAAAGCTGATGCTTGCGCTGTGGGACTGCAGAGCGGACTCCACGATCCCACCGGCTATTTCACGCTTACGCTCATTTGTCTCGTCGAACAGGTAGACAAAGACGTTGGAGTCTATGAAATCACCGCTCATTCATCTCGTCCCGAGTAAACTTGCGGCCACCGGTGCGGACCTTGCCGCGCAACTCCCGGACCACCGCCATCGCCTCCTCAGCCTGCTGCTCCCGTCGCACATAATCCTTCAGCCAACGCCTGAACTGCTCGTTCAGGGTCGTGTGCTCGGCCCGCGCCCGTTCACGCGCGGCCTCGATCAAACCCTCGTCCGCACTCAACGTAATGTTCTTCATTGCCCAGCCTCCTCTACAGTCCACTACACGAATATAGTGTACACGATATTCGTGTTAGACATCATGCGTTGGGCGGCGGATACCCAGGACCGTAAGCAGGAGGCTGCTCTCGAGCACGAAGCGAGCTCGGTAGGGACAGACGAAGAGCCTGTAGTTGAAATGTTCGAGCAGGTAGAACTCGAAGAGTTTCTGGTCCCTCGCCCCGGATTATTCATGGACTCAGGCTGCACGGAGTGACACAATTTCCGATCATAAGGCCACGCTTTGGCGGAAGGAGCAGCATAGACGACGAATACTCGACGACTTTAGCCCGGAGGTACAGCACCTTGCCATCTCCTTGCGCGCTCGCGTCTTCGAGCTCGTGCCTGACGCGCAGGAGAAGGTAATGAGAGGATACAACAGCCTCAGCTACGGCTTGGCCAGCGGCATGAAAGAGTCGTTCGCCTCCATCGTGCTGCACCGCGAGCGCGTCAATCTGCAGTTGCACCGGGCGACCGAACTAACCGATCCTGCCGGGTTGCTGGAAGGGACGGGGAAGACTATGCGCCACGTGAAGGTTCAGACGAGGAAACAGTCCAGAGCGAGGAAGTCGGGGAGCTGATCGAGTCTGCGGCGGCGCTGGCGCGTCCGTGAACCCTGCATGACCCCCATGATGTGAGGGTCGTTCAGCAACCCGAGCCCGGAGTGCTTCATGAATAATCCCGGAACAAGTAGGTTATTGCGGAGATCCAAGCCAGGTTCTGTTCGCAAGTCGTTGCTGTCGTGAAACGAAGGCTACTCGTTTCGGACGAGACCTAGCCAATAATCGCGGGCTCTGTCGGCATCCTCGTCCTCGGCACGGAGGACGGCGGTTTGGAGTCAAGGTCACCCGCACCGGGCCTAGCAGCTGGCCTTCCATGCCTTTAGGCTGGCGAGAACCGGTGGCGAGGCGGCAGACGAGGAAACGGCGCTGGTCGCCAAAGACGAGGCCCTGGACGAAGCAGAGCCCGAGTTCCGCACGATCCTGGACGAGATGAGTCCGTCGCGCCGGGCCGCCTTCATCGCCCTTTGCAAGGAACCGACGGATGAACCGTACTCCAGACCCTACATGCGCCGCCACGGGATAAAGGGCTCTGGGGCGCTGAAGAGTGCGCTCGACGGGCTCGCCGCGTCCGGGTATCTGGAGAGGAAGAGAATGGACACGCGACCCGAGCCGACCGATCCCCTGATGGCCCTCTGGATCCGCGAGCGGATGAACCGTTTCTAGAGTCAGACCGTTGTGGACACGAATTGTTCCGGTGGGGCAAGCTCACTGTGCCTTTGGCTCGAGTACGATCCTCACTTCGGTAGCGGCCTCGACCTTTCGTCTGCTGTACAGTAACGGTACGGCCTCGTCTCTGGCCCACGGATGGAAAAGATCCGAGTAGTGCGGGCTCGCAGGGTCACCCGATTGTCCCGGCGAGTTGATCATGAGAGAGTTGTCCCATCCTCCGACGTCCACCACCACGCGCCACGAGGAGCCGCCGGTTTGCCGGAAGTCCTCCAGGCGGTATGCGGTGTTGCCCACCGTGTCCCCGCTCCCTCCACGCGGCGCAGGTCCTACGTCCAGTCGACTGCGGGTTCGCCTTTCGACGAGCGGGGATAGGGGGTGGGCTAGGAAGGCGTGGTGCAGTTTGCCCCACTCCCACTCCCCCCAGTCCGCTCCCAGTAGCCGTTCCAGGCGCTCCGTGGCTTCCCGTAAGGTCGACGACATCGCCTCGTTTACGGCCTCCGGACCGAGCCTTGCGTCGAGCTTCTCCAGGATCTCCAGGTCCATCCTGGCGTCGCCTGCCTGATCTTGGACCTGCATCACCCTGGGCATCGCCTCGGCCAGTCGTCCAGGCTCGACGATGCCTTCCATGGCCCTCGTCAGGAGCGTCTCGCGCAGATGCAGCCGGTACCACACCTCGAAAAGGGCCGCCGGGGCGGAGTCGGCGCGGAGGACACAGTCCCAACCCGTCAGCATCTTCAGGGCCTGCTCCACTTTGGGATCCGCCGGGCGCAGACTCCGCAGCCGGGTAACGATCCGCCGTGCTGGCACGGAGAGGTAGTCGGTCTGGAGCTTCACCGAGTCTTCGAGGCCGAAGCTCGGGTTTTCGCGAAGGACCTCGGCTATCCGCTGATAGCGCTGCGGAGCATACCATTCGAAGCCGACCTTCTTCTCTTCGTGAGGGTAGCCCCCGGGGAGATTCATCTCGTTGGCGCTCGCGACCCAGCCCCGGGGAGGATTGAACTCTGCTGGCAGCTCATCCGCGTCCAGAAATCCGTCCCATTCGTAGCGGCCGTCGCCGGGCACCGGCAAGAGCCCGTCCCAGTTGGACCTCCTTGGAACGAGGCCGGCCGGCTTCCACCCGATATTGCCCCGCACGTCCGCGTAGACCAGGTTTTCGCCGGGAGTCCCCCAGCGCTCCATCGCCGCCAGGAACTCGTCCCAGTCCCCGGCGCGCATGTAATTCAGGCTTCCGAGGTAGGGGGCCATTCCTGGCTCCAGCCACGCAGCCCTCACGGCGAAGGCGACATTCTTCTTCGGGTCTTCATAGATGACGGGCCCGTGACGGGTGAACCCGAGTTCGACTTCGGCCGGCTCACCGTCCCTGACCGGGATGCGCTGGTGTTCCACTTCCATTGGCTCCCAACGCCCCCCGCATCGGTACTCGGAGGGTGCCTCTGGGTTGGTTTGGTAGACGTAAAGGTCCTCCTGGTCTATGGAGAAGATGGTGAGGCCGAAGGCAATTTTGCCGTTGTGGCCGATGGAGACGCCGGGCAGGGCCGGCTCTCCGGCCCCGATCACGTCCATACCGGGGGCTGAGAGGTGGACCGCGTAGCGGAGGGAGGGCACGGACTGGGCGCGGTGAGGGTCGTTGGCCAGAATGGGGCGGCCCGTCGAGGTGCGCTCTGGTGAGATCGCCCAGTTGTTCGAGCCCTCCAGGCCACTCGCCCGCAGGGGCTGCCCGCCCGTGAACTCGACGGGTTCCGTAGCCAGTTCGTAGACCCGCAGAACGTCTGTGGGGATCAGGGAGAGATCCAAGCCCTCGGGAACGGCGACGTTGCGCGATGGCTCGAGGGGTTTACGGAGAGCCTCCACCTCGGGCCCGAAATCCCTCAGCACGAGCGCGCGCTCGACCTCGCTCGCGAGGTTCTGGTAGAGGCCATGACTCCTTATGCGCGCGACGTCCTCAGGCGACCAGAAGGACGGCCGGTAGCCCATCAGGATGAACTCTTCGGGCAGGAGTGACGAATCCTCGCGGACGAGCCTCACGTACTCGTTTACTCCGGAGACGAACGCCGTTACCACCCGCCTGGTGTCCGGGCCATAGGCCAGCCACTCGCTGCGCATCTCTCCGCGATAGAGGAAGAGCCGGGTTGCCCTGTCCTTCTCGACGAAGGAAGGGCCGAAGACCTCGGAGAGCAGCCCGAGACCCCTCCGCCTCCACAGGTCTATCTGCCACAGGCGATCACGGGCGGCGTTGAAGCCCTGGGCGAAGAAGGCATCGTAGGAGGAGGAAGCGTAGACGTGGGGCACTCCCCAGCGGTCGATGAGAATCTCGACTGGTGCCCGCGGGCCGCTCACAGCGTATGAGATGCTATCAGGAGCCACTACAGTATCCTCCGCGGCAAGGTCCGTCGAGTTCTACCGGCCGCTGGCGTCACGTTGCGATCGGCGAGCGGTGCTTCCCGAAGCCCGTGGCTTGCTCGAAGGCGTGGGCGAATTGGAGCACGCCCAGGTCGTCCCGGGGGCGGCCCACGATCTGGACCCCTACCGGCAATCCCTCCGGAGTGAAACCGCAGGGCACGGAGATGGCGGGTAGCCCCGTCACCGTCACGTAGTAACAACTCTTCATCCAGTCGATGTACGTATCCATCTCCGTCCCGTTTATCTCCGTTACGTAGCGCTGCTTCACGTCGAAGGGCGGTACCTGGCTCACGGGCGCCACGAGGAACTCGTGATCCTCCATGAAGACTCGTGCGCGGTGGTAGAGTTCGGTCCGTGCGCGCTCGGCGCGTCCCACGTCCGGGCCACTCAGCCGTACGCCCTGCTCGATGTTCCAGACCACGGTGTCCTTCATACGGTCCCGATGCTGCTCGAGCAGCTCCCCGTACCTGAGTTCGAAGTGCCAGGCGCGTAACGTCTTGAAGATCTCGTCGGTGTCCGTAAAGTCAGGCTCGTCGTCTTCCACCAGACAACCGATGTCCTCGAAGACCCAGCGTTGCCCGTCCAGGACCGCCGTCACCCTCGGGTCGACCGGCAACCCGCCGAAGTCGCGGCTCCAGGCCACCCGCGCACCCGAGAAGTCTCGCTCCAGGGGCCGGAAAAGGCCCCTCGCTGGCTCCGAGATCGCGAGCGGCGAGCGCGGGTCGGGGCCGGAGATCGCACCGAGCATGAGTGCGACATCCCGCACCGTGCGAGCCATCGGCCCCTCCGTGGAGAGCTGGGACCAGGCCGCCTGGGAGGGCCAGGAGGGTACCCTACCCAGGGACGGCCTGAAGCCCACGACGTTGCAGAAGGATGCGGGGTTACGCAGGGAGCCACCCATGTCGCTCCCGTCCGCGATGGGCACCATTCCGCAGGCGAGGGCCACCGCAGCACCACCGCTGGAGCCGCCGCAGGTCTTGGTGGTGTCGTACGGGTTGAGGGTCTCACCGAACACCTCGTTGTAGGTCTGGGAGCCCGCGCCGAACTCCGGGGTGTTGGTCTTTCCTACGGTTATGGCGCCGGCGCGTCGCAAGCGTTCGACGACGAGAGAATCCTCCTCAGGGAGAAAGTCTTCGTAGATGGGTGAGCCGAACGTGGTGCGGATTTCCCTCGTCGGTGTCAGGTCCTTGTGGGCCACAGGCAGTCCGTGGAGCGGGCCGACATCCTCCCCGTACGCAATAGCCTCCGCGAGGCGCTGGTCGGCGGCGCGCGCGTCTCGCATGGCCCGTTCCGGGACGAGCGTAACGATGGCGTTTACGCGCGGGTTGGTCCGCCCGGTCTGCTCCAGGCACGCTGCCACCGCCTCTTCGGCCGACACCTCCCGCGCGCGGATGAGGCGGGCTAACTCTGCGGCCTCCAGAAAGCAGATCCCGGCTCCTCGCACTTACCCTCCCTCCTCTACGGTTTTCGGACGATGGAGGCGTGTCCCCACCGTGCCCGGTCCGCCGTAGGTTAACTTGCTCTTTGGACGGCGAGCATTACTCTCACGCCCACAGCGTCGAGACCGGAGCACCCGCCCGTTACCATGAAGGCTCGCCCGTGTGGCTGCACACCTCTCCTCTCAGGAGTGTCAGTCCAGACGTTCTATGATCGTGGCGTTGGCCTGTCCTCCACCCTCGCACATCGTCTGTAGGCCGTAGCGCCCGCCGGTGCGTTCCAACTCGTTCAAGAGGACGGTCATCAGGCGGGCCCCGGTGGAGCCAACGGGATGGCCGATGGCCACGGAACCACCGTTTACGTTAGTCTTTTCCAGGTCAGCTCCGGTCTCACGCTGCCACATGAGGGGTATGCACGCGAAGGCCTCGTTGACCTCGAAGAGGTCTATATCATCGAGGGCTAGTCCGGCGCGCTCCAGAACCCTGTGGGTTGCTGGGACGGGTCCGGTCAACATGTAGATGGGGTCTACCCCGGCGAGGGCGAAAGAGACGAAGCGCGCCCGGGGCCTCAGATCCAGGCGCTCTGCGACGCCGCGCTCCATGATCAAGAGCGCGGCGGCGGCGTCGCTTATCTGGGAGGAGTTGCCGGCCGTGATGACGCCCTCAGGGTCGAAGACGGGCTCGAGCGAGGCCATCTTCTCCGGATCGAGGTTCTTCCTGATCCCCTCGTCACGGATCATCTCTACGACCGAGCCGTCCTCCGTGCGAATAGGGACGGGCAAGATCTGGCCCTCGAACCTGCCCTCCTCCGTCGCCCGGTCGGCCCGCCGGTGGCTCTCCACGCTGAACTCGTCCAACTCCTCGCGACTCAGCTTCCACTTCTTCGCGATCATCTCCGCTGAGGTTCCCTGGTTGACGAGCCCGGAGTCGTACCTGCTCGTCGTGTACCCTCCGTACCACGGTCCCATCGGGCCGTCGATCTCGAACGCCTCGCCGAGCGGGACCCGAGTCATTGACTCCACGCCGCACGTTATGGCAACTTCGTAGGCCCCGCTCATGACCCCCTGGGCGGCGAAGTGGGCGGCCTGCTGGCTCGAGCCGCACTGACGGTCGATGGTGGTCGCGGGGACCGACTCGGGGAAGCCAGCCCCGAGCACCGCGTTGCGCGCGATGTTCATGCTCTGCTCATCCACCTGGCGGACGCATCCGGCGATGACGTCGTCCACCCTCTCGGGGTCCAGACCGGTCCTCTCTACCAGCGCCGAAAGGGTGTGCGCGAGGAGGTCTGTCGGGTGCCAGTCCCCCAGTGCCTCGCCCCGCTTGCCTACAGGGGTGCGTACCGCCTCTACTATTACGGGCTCTTTCATCTCGAACATCTGTAACCGCCTTCCCCAGTTCATTGTTACACGGATCTACGATGCCGGATTCCAGGTAGCCAGGCACGTCGACAGGCCGCCGTCAACCGGTATCACGGCGCCGGTCACGTAAGATGCCGCCCGCGATGCCAGGTACATCGACACGCCGGCCATATCCTCCTCGCTACCGATCCGGCGCATCGGTGCCCGCTCGGCGATCTGCTCTCCCTGGGCTTCGAGGGTGGCCGCCATCATGCGTGACTCGAAGGGTCCTGGCGCGATGGCGTTGACGGTGATCCGGGGTGACAGGTCCCAGGCGAGGTGGCGGGTCAGGTGATGCATCCCGGCTTTGGACGCCGTGTAGCTGTATGTCTCCATCCCCGGCACCCTGAGCCCGTCGATGGAGCCGACGTTGATCACCCTGGCAGGGTCGGCGTGCGGGGGCTCTCCACTCACGGATGCGTCGAGCAGCGGGCGCAGAAACCGGGTCAGGTGGAAAACCCCTTGCACGTTGAGGTCGAGCACCCTGTCCCACGCCGCGGCGTCATGCTCGGCCAGCGGCGCTCCCCAGGTGGCCCCTGCGTTGTTCACCAGCACATCGAGCGAGTCCCAGATCTCTCCCACCGCGTCGGCCAATCGCTGGCATCCCTCCTCGCTAGCGAGGTTCTCAGGGACCGCGACGCATTCGCCGAAGCGGGACAACTCTTCCGCCACCGAGGCGCACACTTCGGCCTTGCGGCTGCTGATCAGGACCGAAGCACCGTTCTCCACGAACGCCCGGGCGATCATAAGGCCAATGCCCGAGGTCCCTCCACTGACGACCACGCGCTTGCCTTGCACCGAAAACAGCTCACTGGCGCTCATATCAACCCTCCACAAACCTCGTCGATGCCAATGCCGGCCCCGATGAAGACTACCTTCTGGCCCTCATCGAGTCTAATAGTCGGACCTCCTTACCGGCAGAGAAGCGGCTCTCAAGAGGGCGCTTTAGCGAAGCGACTCCGCAGTTCGCGCTTTTCGCACCTAGCTCGGGGCCATGCGTATCGCCCCGTCGAGCCTTATGACCTCGCCATTGAGCATCTCGTTCTCGATGATGTGCTGGACGAGGGCCGCATACTCTTCGGGGCGCCCCAGGCGTACTGGGAAGGGGGTCTGCTTGCTCAGGGATTCCCTGGCTTTCTCGGGGAGGGAGGCCATCATCGGGGTTTCGAAGATGCCGGGGGCTATGGCCACGACCCGGATACCGCTATCGGCGAGCTCGCGCGCAACGGGCAGGGTCAAAGAGACCACGCCGCCCTTGGAGGCGGCATAGGCAGCCTGACCGATCTGGCCGTCGTAAGCCGCCACCGATGCGGTGTTGACGATCACACCCCGCTCCCCTTCCGCCGCCGGCTCGTTCTCTTGCATGGCCGCCGCCGCCAGGCGTATGACGTTGAAGGTACCGACGAGGTTGACCTGGACGACTTTGGTGAAGGAGGCCAGGGAATGCGGGCCGTCCTTGCCAAGGACCTTCTCCGCGGCGGCGACGCCGGCGCAGTTGATCGCACCGTACAGCCCCCCGAGATCCAGGGCGGCGTCCACCGCGGCCTGCACGCTCTCCTCATCGGTTACGTCGGTCTCCACAAAGCGGAAGTCGTCTCCTACCTCCCCGCCTTCGAGGTCCGCGACGACGACGTTCGCGCCGCCAGCAGCAAGCCTGCTAGCGGTCGCGGCTCCCAGGCCCGAGCCTCCACCGGCAACGAGGAAGGTGCGTCCTCTTATCTCCATCAGCCGCGCTCGGGGATCGTGGCGGTCGACATGCCTTGGCCGATGCACATGACCTGTAACCCGAACTGGTTCATCTCCGTCATCGTTCGTCTTCTCCTCTCGTAGACGCTCGTATTCTCTGCGATGCGGTCTCGTCCACTTCGTTCTGCTCTACGTCTCTCACCGCGGCGAGCGGAAGGTCGCGGTCCGCCGCCCACTCCTCCCACTGTTCGGCGGTCTTCGTTTCGAAGATCCGCCCCAGGTCCTGGCGGTCGTCTTTCACCCCGAGCTTCTGCAACAACCGCTCCCAGAAATGCGGCTCGAGGGCGGCCAGCGCCACGTGGCCCTCCTGCGAGCGGTACAACCCGTAGCCCGGAAAGCCGCCACCGAGGACGCCGCCTGGCGCTGTTAGTCCCTGGCGCAACGGCTCGGCGAAAGACCGCGCCGCCTCCGAGAGGGCCACCTGCTCGTATCCTGCGCCTTGCCCCCGCTCCCTGGCGAACAGCAACGAGAGAGCCGAGCTCACGGCCCGCTCGGCCTTCGTCAGGTCGGCCACCAGGACCGGCGGCATCCCTGGCGGCGACAGCGTACCGAAGCGCGCCTGGTAAGTAAGATCATGGCCCGGCGCATCTTCATTCGGAGGGGGAGACCCCACGATGGCGACCTGGCACAGGCGCGGGAAACGGGCGTGAAGCTCGGACCAGGAGAGCCCGAGCCGCCCCAGCGCAGCGGTCCGGCTCGCAGTCAGCAACAGATCCATACCCTCCAGCCTGGCGTCAAACGAAGCGCGGCTTTTCTGGTCCTTGAGGTCGAGCTGTACTACTTCCTGCCTGGATCTCATGTCCTCGTAGTAGCCGGGGCACATCAGGGCGTGGGTCCCCGCCAGGCGGCTCGACCTTGATGACGGACGCCCCCATAGAGCACAGTCGGGATGCCGCCGCGGGACCCGGCAGGTTCACGGCCAGCGTCAGGACCCGTACACCCCGGAGCGGCGGATCCCCGCCTTCCCGTTTCGCACCAGCCCTCATGAGGACACATTGTAGCCCGTTGGCTTGAGCCTTATGGCAGCGTCAGCCTTTCCAGGGTGTTCGGCCCATGTAGTAGCTCATTGGCTCTGGTAGTCTCGAAACAAATATGGAAGAGTGTGCCTCATGAACACCCTTTTGGGATACAGACACATCCTTACGAGAACCTCGAATCTCCTTGCAGCCTTCGGCTCGCTGGTATGGTTGGTCCTGGGCCTCCAGTGGTTCCGAGCGAGGTCTGGAGGACAGCGTGCCTGATGACCCCATCGAGGAACGACTCCGAGGAGCCATCATAGGGGAGATCGAGCCGCAGACGATAATCATCGCGGACTATGACCCGGCGTGGGCCGAGCGCTTCGGCCGGGAGGAGGCAAAGATTCGGGCAGCTTTAGGAGAGGTGGCGCTCTCGGTCGAGCATGTCGGATCCACCTCCGTGCCAGGGCTCGCCGCCAACCTTGAGGCCGGGCCATTCGGTAGTCAGCCAGCTCGCGCTTGAGGATTGTGGGTAAGCCAAGGACGGCCTCGTCCCTTGGGCGCTCAGGGACGCGAACGCCCTCGGAGGAGCAAACCCGGAACCTCGAGAACCACGACCGCGAACGGTATGGCGATGCAGAGCGCCCGGATCCTCCGTATATGCTTGCGGAACACGCCACACCTCTGCTTCACGTGTTTTGGCCTGCCAACGAACGCGACCTACAGACCGTCGTGCTGCTCAGACAGAGTGTCAGGCTTTCACGCTACCGGTTGACCGCCGGTGACGTCTATGACCGAACCATTAACATAGCTCGCGTCGTCAGAGGCCAGGAAGACGAAGGCAGGAGCCAGTTCAACGGGCTGACCGGGGCGGCCCATCGGAGATTGTGCGCCGAACTGAGAGACCGTCTCGCCCTCCATAGAGGCCGGGATGATCGGGGTCCACACCGGGCCCGGCGCGACGCAGTTGGCCCGCAGCCCATACTGCACGACGTCCTGGGCCAAGCCTTCGGTGAAGGTGACGATGGATCCCTTGGTCGCGGAGTAGGGGAGGAGGGTTGGCGATGGCTTGAACGCCTGCGCGGAGCCCACGTTGATGATCGCGCCGCCTTGCGGCATGTGCGGGATGGCCGCCTTGACGAGCCAGAACATAGCGTAGATGTTAGTCTTGAACGTCTTGTCGAGCAGTTCTGTGGAGACATCGACCACCCCGGAGACCGTCCGCTGGTGGGCAGCGTTGTTTACCAGGACGTCCACCCGGCCGAACTCTTCCACGGCCCTCTCTATCACCCTGTTGCACTGCGCCTCTTCGCTGATGTCCCCGGGTACCCGTACACACCTCTTGCCCGACTCCTCGACCACCCGTGCAGTTTCCTCGGCATCAGGCTCCTCAGCCTCGAGGTAAGAAATCAGGACGTCCGCACCCTCGCGAGCGAAGGCCAACGCCACAGCCCGCCCGATGCCGGAGTCACCACCCGTGATGACGGCGGCCCTGTCCTCCAGCCTGCTGCAGCCTCGGTACGTCTCCTCTCCGTAGTCGGGCCTGGGCTCCATTTGTCCTTCAAGGCCAGGATGTTTGTCCCGCTGGTCCTGCTCCGGAAACGACGTGGGTTGCGGATGCTTGAGTGTTGGATCTTGCTGCGCGTGTCGCTCTTGGGACATCCTACCGTCCTTTCTGTCGATAATGAACAGCTTATACCCAAGACCTGTCAATGTCTCGAAAGTTGTGAGTTCAGCTTCTCTGCCTCGAGGGCGTCCATCGTAAGGTAACGTCTCAGCGCCCACTCCTCGCTGCTCCTTAAAGCTATCTCCGTGGCCAATGTCGCCGCACTCGGCTCGTTCGGGAAGTCGTAGGCTGCCACCACTATGTCCAAGGGGTCGCCGCGATCGGTGAGGGTGGAGGGCACGAAGCCGTAGTCGGTGGGGTAACGGACGGCTCCCGGCAGGACCCGGTCTCGCACGATGACCCCAAGCTCGGGCTCGTACTTATTGCGGCTACCCACAGGGACCTCTATGACGGCGTTGAGCAGCCGAGGGGCGTGTTCCCCGATGGGCAGGGTTTCGAGGTTGGTTTCCATAGTGAGTTGGTAGTTCGTGCTAACCTAGAGGATTTCTTGTTCGGCTTGTCGTAGGCTCCGCCTCTTCGTACCAGGTTGGGATTGTGATGGAGATGCCGACCGGGCACGATGTCCTTGTTCTACTCTTGCTCTCTCTGAAAGCGGGGCACGAGCATCTCCTTGGCCCTCTGGGCGGCCTCCAGATTGTTCTCAAGCACGCCGCTGAAGAACTCCACGAGCTCCTGGTCGCCCTCCTGCTCGGCGTCCTGGATGTAGGTCTTCAGGGACTCCACGTTATCCGAGGACTGGTAGAGCACCGTGATGAGGTTGTAGTTCTTGTCCTTGGGCTGCCTTGAGGCTTCGGTCATGGTTCCTCCTCTGCTGTAGGTCCTTGTTACCCCTCCTCATACCCCGATCCGATGGTCTCACAAACCACATGGCCGGGCTGTGCACGACCCTGCATACCGACTTCCGAGAACCCTGAAAGGTGCAATTCGCAGAATCTCCGAGCCTGTTGAAAAGGTCGGCGTTGAGTTGATGGTGACCACAAATCGAGCCCGAAACGCCCCAAAACCGGTGCGTTCGGTAGCCAATCTGGAACGAAAGCGGGCACCGAAAGAGTCTTTCAACAGGCTGGATCCTTCTACGCACTCGGGTAAATAGGCTCCACGAGCTCAGGGCTTGAGCAAGACCTTGATCGCGCCGTCCTGCTTCTTCTGGAAGATCTCGTAGCCGCGCGGGGCCTCCTCCAGCGGCAACTTGTGGGTCGCGAGATCCTCGACGCCCAAAGGGTCGGAGACGTCGGTCAGGAGCGGCATGATGTCGTCGGTCCAGTGCTTCACGTTGGCCTGCCCCATCCTGAGCTGTATCTGCTTGTCGAAGAGCGTGAGCATGGGCAGGGGGTCGGCCATGCCGCCATAGAGACCGATCAGGGAGATCGTGCCGCCCCGACGCACGGTGTCGATGGCGGAGTAGAGGGCGCTCAACCTGTCGACCCCGCCCCTGTTTAGGGCCTCTTGTGCCACCGAGTCGGGCAAGAGACCCGTGACTGTCTGCGCAAGCCCGGTAGCGGGCGAGCCGTGCGCCTCCATCCCGACCGCCTCGATCACCGAATCGGGGCCGCGCCCGTCGGTCATCTCGCGGATGGCGTCGGGGAGGTCGCCGTCGTGGTCGCGGATGTCTACCACCTCTATCCCGTGCCGGCGCGCCATCTCCAGCCGCTCTGGCACGAGGTCGACCGCGATGACGCGGAAACCCTTGTGGCGGGCGATGCGGGCGCTCATCTGGCCGATCGGCCCCAGCCCGAAGACCACCAGGCTGCCCCCCTCCGGGACGCCAGCGTACTCGACCGCCTGCCAGGAGGTGGGCAGGACGTCCGAGAGGTAGACGAAGCGCTCGTCCGGCATGCCTTCGGCCTCCTCGGGCACCTTGATGGGCCCGTACTGAGCCTGCGGTACGCGCAGGAACTCGGCCTGCCCGCCGGGCACCTCACCGTACAGCTTGGCGAAGCCGAGCATGGTCGAGCCCATGCCCTGCTCGTGCACCTGGGTGGTCTCGCACTGCGACTGGAGACCCTGGTCGCACATCCAGCAGTGGCCGCAAGACACGTTGAAAGGGATCACAACCCGGTCCCCGGGCCGGACGTGGGTGACCTCGGGTCCCACCTCCTCGACGATGCCCATCGGCTCGTGGCCGAGAACGTAACCCTCCTCGATGAACGGTCCCAAGACCTCGTAGAGGTGCAGGTCCGAGCCGCAGATGTTGGTCGTGGTGATCCTGACAATGGCGTCCGTGGGTTCCTGGACCGTCGGGTCGGGTACGTTATCGACCCGCACGTCGCGCTTGCCGTGCCATGCTACCGCTTTCATCTGGTCTTACCTCCGTAGTCGTCGCGTCGATCCGTCGTGTCGGCGGGCGTGCCGCAACGCTCGCACAACCTATATACCCGAAACGGTTCGGCCGCACTCCGGCCTTCCCCTCGCCTTCCTTTTGCCCTAGCCATACTGATGCTTGCGGGCACCCAGGACTCCACAGAGTTCATAGAGCACTACTGTGAGCTACGGCGCTCGGGCACGCCGATCGAGCAAGCTTTGGTGTTAGTGGGAGTCGGAGTACCGGGCCCTACGCTCGGTTCTGCACATGGACTTATGAGGAAGCCCCTTCCTCCACGCACTCGGGTGACTAGGACCAGGGGACCAGCGTTGAGGACGGGGTGCGTGAGGCGATGGGCAACAGCAGCATATACGTAGTCGCGCCAGCCGATGAGGCGCGGGAGCTTACCCAGGATACTGCCTTAGGCCGCCTAGGGGAGACGCCGGCAGGGACGGATTGCTATCGCCTTCTTGTCGGGAGGGTGCCGTATCCCCACCTACCTAAGGGCTGTCACAACATCTTCTTGGCCCTCGATGGAGATGCGTTCCCACTAGCAGGAAAAGACCGCCCATCCACTGCTCAGGTGGGGTTGGCATCCTCAGAGGAAAGCTCGTCGTTCTGCAAACTCTGCTCCTCAGCCTCCAGACCTTCCAGAGCCTCCGCGACCAGAGGTGGAGGGGGCTCCCCTTCCAGGTGCCCACCCTTGACGAGTCGCCTAGCTACCTCCTCAGCCGGCATCCCTTTGAGCCGCGGGTCCTCATTTAGCCCCTCCCTTAGAGCTCTAAGGATCTGGTCGAAGCCCGGCTGGTCCTTCTCGGGCATACTCCCTGGCGTGTAGCCGCTGGTCATCTCGCTCCTCTTGAAGGCTACATGACATTCGTCATTCTAACCGCTCGGTGTCGACTTCGGTCAGCATCTAGAGGATGCGATCTCGTCTACCTCAACCACTAAATTATTCGGTCGCCCCACTTCTGCCTTTCGGATCACGAGCAGGACGCGACCACAGGCCCGTTCACGACCAGGCTTGGCAGTGGCAGCATCGCCATCTATCTAGTAATAGAGACACCTTCCGCTCATCACTCCCGGTGCCTTCTCGGCTTATAATCGCACGGCAACCGGCAGCATCGCAAAGGAGGACCTTCGATGTCCAAGGTGCTACTGTTCAGCACGTCAACGTGTTCGTGGTGTCGCAGGGCGAAGCGTTATTTCAAGGAGCGCGGGGTTCCGTTCAAAGAGATCAACATAGAACGCGACGCGGGTGCTGCGCGGGACATCGTGCGCAAGACAGGGCAGAGGGGTGTGCCTGTGATCAAGATCGGCAGCCGCTGGATTGTGGGCTTCGACAAGGAACAGATAGACAAAGAACTCGCCCGCAAGGCTTCGTAGGACCTTGCGGATCATGCGTTCAAGCTAGGGATCCGACACCTCCTTCAAGCATCCTTCCACGTACGCGCGGAGATGTCGGCGGGGACATTGTCGCTACCGCGTTCGTCTCGGTACGCGCCGGTTGCGAGGATGGCACTCCCGTTTAACGTGCGCCTAGATGCCGAGGGTGGAATGAAGATGCAGCTCATCGCATAGGAGAGTGGCCTGCGGGGTAGCGGTGCGCAGAGGGTAGGCTAAGGATGCCGTGGGACAGGCTTTCTACCGTCTTCTGAATAGCCTCGATGTAGATACTGACACCTTCGACTCGTACCGACTGTACCCTGTTTGTGCTCTCCACTTCTGGGGCATAGAGCCGAGTGGACAGGTCTTGCTGACGAGAGGAGAGGGCATGAGCCCGGTAGCCATAGTGACCGCATCGGACTCGGGGATAGGACAGGAGTCGGCGAAGGAGCTGGCGGAGAATGGCTTCGACGTAGGCATCACCTACCGTACCGATGAAGCGGGGGCGCAGGAGACGCTCGAGGCCGTGGAGGCTGCGGGCCGCAGGGGCGAGGTGCGAAGGTTGGACCTCACGGAGTTGCCTGAGGCTGCGGACGTGATCGACGAGCTGGCCGACTCTCTGGGTGGCATCGACGTGCTAGTCAACAATGCTGGTACCGGCGACCCAACGGGCGAGTTCCTGAAGCTCCCCTATGAGGAGTGGCGGCAGGTCATAGACACCAATCTCTCGGGAGCATTCCTGTGTGCCCAGCGGGCAGCGAGGAGGATGGTCGACGCCGGAAACGGAGGCAGGATCATCAACATCACGTCCGTGCACGAGCACATCCCGCGCACTGGTGCCTCCGCGTACTGCGCATCGAAGGGCGGTCTCGGTCTCTTGACCAAGGTCATGGCGATGGAGTTAGCAGCGTACGGCATCCTGGTCAACGCGGTCGGACCCGGTGAGATCTCCACACCCATGACCGGCGCCGAGGACGAGGATCCGACGAACATTGATCGCCCGAAGTTGCCGCTCGGCCGCCCTGGCCACGCACGCGAGATCGCCGCGTGGGTTGCCTTCTTCGCCTCGGAGAAGTCATCCTACGCAACCGGCGCCTCGCTCGTCGTGGACGGCGGCCTGACGCTGATGGCAGCGGAGTTGTCGAGCTAGGCTGCCAGAACATCAACTCGCCGGACCATCGCGAACTTCATCTTTGCCCGAACTGCCTACGAGCGCCTTTGTCATACACGGTTGCAGATCAACTTCGGAGAGCACACGTCCCGATTATGGAGAGGGACGTCAGCGGGGCCGTCGTCGCGACCGACTCCATGTCAGGGTGCGCCGTTGCCAGCAGCTCACGCCGACACACCCGTGGGGGTAATGTAGTCGCTGGGCAGGTGTATGAATATTGCCTGGCAGAAGGATACACGCAGAGGCGCACTTCACCCAACAATACGAACCATGAGGAAAGAACTCGCAAAGTACCGACTGCATCGACCGCAAGAGTCAAATGTTGGGTGAAAGACCTGCAAAACGCCGCATTCCTACGCGGTCGATAAGCAGGCGGTACTTATGGGAGCGGTCGGTATCCATCCCATGGCGGTCGATAACTCATGGCAGTACCGACCGCAAGAAAGTCCTGCAAAACACCACATTACGGACGGTGCGGGCGATGCGGTCGGTACTTTGCGATGTGCTTCCGGCAAGACAAGCTTCGGCTCCTCGGCAAACGAAGAAGGATATGCAACCACTTACTCCAGCACAGGCCAAGAGATTGCTCGAAAATGTCCGCAAGGACCGCTTGAGAGCCCTGTACATCTTGGCGATCACCGCCGGGCTGCGGGAAGGCGAACTGCTAGGTCTGCGCTGGGAGGACGTCGACCTCGAGCGCGAACTCTTGCAGGTGCGCCGGCAGTTGACCCGCACCAGAGACGGACTCTCCTTCACCGCACCCAAGCGCGGCAAGGCGCGCGTGGTGAGGCTCACCGACATGGCGATTGAGGCCTTGAAGGCCCATAGGGAGGCGCAGAATGAGGAACGGGCGAGAGCGGGCTCCTTGTGGGAGGAGACGAGTTTAGTGTTCACCTCGACTATCGGCACGCCCGTGAACGTGGGGAATCTCACCTACCGTTCATTCAGACCGCTCCTGAAGCGTACCAACTTGCCGCGAATCAGGTTCCACGATCTCAGGCACACATGCGCAACGCTCCTACTATCCAAGGGAACGCATCCCAAGATAGTGCAGGAGATGCTAGGGCACGCGAACATCTCCATGACGATGGACACCTACACCCATGTACTGCCCGACATGCAAGAGAAAGCCGTGAGTGCCATGGATGATGCCCTCTCTCGGGTTGGTGTCAGGTTGGTGTCAAGAGGCTCGGTAGAAACACCGGGTCTCCCCATATAACTGCTCGTTTGCAGGTGGTTTAGAAGCTGCCGGACCTGGATTCGAACCAGGACTAAGTGATTCAGAGTTAGTCTTGATACATTCCCCGGCGTTTCTCTAGATTGCGAATCCCCTGCAAATGAGTGTATTCTCAGGTAGATACTCCTCTGGGGTTTTCAGCATATTCGCTCAGGTTGCTGCACGGTTGCTGCACTAGGTCAACGGTAGGTAAGGAGGAACGAGCGCCTCTACAGCCCGTCTGTAGGCCTTATAGAGGGCGCTCTTGTCCTTGAACTCCTCGTTTGGGTTGGTCGCGTTCCACCGATTGAGAAGAGCGGACCAGGAGGGAAGGCGGCCTTCTTGGTCTGCTTGTATATGGTCACTCGAGTTTCGTGTATACGTTAAAGGGTCACCGAGTACGAAACTCTCGCACTCCTCTCACCGATTACAAATGGCAGATGAGACAACCCTGTTCGTCGTCCGCATCGCTGAGCTCACCGGTAAACGCTTCCGCGAGGTTCCTCGGATTCCTCCGCGCCGCCGCTTGCGCTTTTCGCTTGGCGTCGTTCTCTTTGATCTGGGCTACGCGTTCGGGACGTGAGAGCTCGGTTAGGCTCTCCTTCTGCACCCAAGTGTACCCCTCCTCAACCTTTTCGTACGCCTTAGCCTTCTCGAACTGGTCAGGGTGCCTCTCAAGCAAGCCTACCCATTCCTTCTTGCGCTGGAAGAAGCAGAAGTAGCAGCCCGAGCGCGTGCGCCACTCGTAGTACTTGGGTAGACCTACTCCGCTCTCCTCGAGGATTCGGAGGACATCCTCCTTGTTGATGCCGTCCTCCTTGAACGGGAACACCGCCTCGATGTTGGGCTTGGTGGAGATGTAGCCCTCGCGGTGCTCGTCGGCCCGGATACCCACGTACAGCCGCACCGGATCGTCCCCGACGTAGTCCTCGAACGGCTCGATCTTAAGCTTCTTGGTGCACCAGCGCACCGACGGCGAGGGCAAGTACCCGCCGTAGACGTTCAAATGGTGGTCAAAACCTCGCTCTCCCAACCCCGAAGATAAGCGGGTGATCGGTTTCTCTAGAACCCCCTCGATCTTTGCCAGGTAATCGTAGGTCTCCTCGAGCTCCTTGTGGGTGTCGCAGAACACGTACTCGACGTCGAGCTCGGGGTGCTTCTCGCGCATATATACGGCGAGCGCGGTGCTGTCCTTGCCGCCCGAGACCAGCAGGATGTGACGCACGTTGTCCTCAGCCATCTTCTTCCTCCCCTTCGTGCCGTAGGTCCCGCATGGCGGCCTGGATCAAGGCCGCGAGCCTGATCCTCCGGCCTTCCTCCCCTGTGTGTGACTCTCCCTCTAGCAGCTCGGCGATCCGTTCCGCTAGGTCGCCCACCACCGGAGCCCTCTCGGGGGTCACGGCGACCACCTCCCTGGCCTCCCGGACCTTTCCGTTCA
>CADCVF010000033.1:0-1559 GCA_902806095.1 uncultured Rubrobacteraceae bacterium | reverse complement strand
CCCGTGCGTCCTTTTTCGGCGACGAGCTCTTCTAGCCTGACGAAGTCACTAGCCAACTCCCGGAGGCGCAGTTGGAAGGTTACCGCGTCGGCGTCCCGCCAGGCGTTAGGCGGGGTGCCGTCGCTCACCACCCGCGCGAGCACCTCGCGCCAATCTTTGTCGTCGCGGCGGCTCGCCTCCCTAACAAACAGGGATAGGGTCCGGTCCGCGGCGTAACCGATTAGGGGTTCCGCTCGGGTCCGTAGTTGCTCCTTCGCCTCTTCGGAGGAACCGTGCAGGTCGAAGGCCTCCCGAATTTGATCCTCCAACCGGTCGAGCAGGCGCGGGTACGCCATTTGCAGGCCCCTAAGGCATTCGCGCAAGAGATCGGCGTACCTCGAAGCCTCCTCGGGCGAATCTAGGGACACACCTAATACCTCCGGCAACTCCTCGAAGAGGAGCGCGTAGGGGTCCGTGGCCCTAAGGAGCGTCTCCCTAAACCCCACCGCCTGAGGGGGGTCGACTCGCCTCGTGTACTTGGCATAGGTGGGTAGGCGGGCCGCGGTCAAGACCATGGGCCGCACCACTTCCAGTAAGCGTGCCTTCGTCTCATGGCCCTCCGATCCCTCGAGCTGGCCCATGACGGTGCCTACGGCCTCCAAGGCTTCGCGCCCGTGGTCCGTGAGGACGAAGCGCTGGATCTCGAACGCCCCCGGAGAGCGCAACAGCCGCTCGAAGGTCTCGATCCGGACCTCGGGGACGAAGACTCCGTCCTCGTAGAGCGCTACATCATCGCGGTAGGCCAAAACTACGGCGCACAGCAGAACCGGAAGCGGCCCTTCTTTTAAGCCGAATGGCGGCCGCTTCCAGCGCTCGTAGAGGTCCGTGAGCGGCCGTCGCCCGCCCTGAGTTGAGGCCAGAAACTCCTCGGTGCTTTCCCACAGGGGAACCCAACCTCCGGTTGGTGCCCCGAATCTCCACCCATTGCCCCCGCGGCGGCCATGGAAGCCGGCGGAGGCGAGCAGGGACGCGTACATGCTCGCCTCGGGTGGAGTCCCCTCGATACCCAATCCGGGTTCGCCTTCGCTGGAGAGCATGCGTTCCAGGAGAGTCCTCCTTGCCGCCGCCGCCGAAGAGGAGAGTTGGTTGCGGTTCAGGAGCTCGTTGTGGAGGGTCGGCGCCTCGAAGTAGACCTCGTCACACAACACAGAGAGCCAACTCAGTAACTCCTTGGCCGCGGAAGGGGCGCGTTGTCCGCCGCCCTGCACCCACGTCGAGGCTGTCGGATCGAACCCGTGGCCCCTGAGCCCCAACACCCCGCCAGCGATCTCCTCGAGGCGTTCCTGGGCGTAGAGTTGACGAGCCTGGAGCTCTCGCCTGGCCACGGGATCCCCCTCTAGTTCCGGGACGTTGTCCTTGACCCAACCCCACGCTTCGACCTCCCTCAGGGCCGTCTCCAAGCCCGCCATGGGCTCGGGGAACGCGAAGATGCGGAGGCGGCCGTCGGAGCCCGCGCCGGTCGGTTCCGCCTCATCGGGAAGGCCTAGAGCAAGCTCCATCAGCTCAGGGCGATCCTTGGG
>CADCVF010000032.1 GCA_902806095.1 uncultured Rubrobacteraceae bacterium | reverse complement strand
GGAGAGGACCAGGATAATAGAAGATCCAGACGTGACCCACCTGACCTTCCGGGTCGTCAGGTAGCGGAATCTGCCTGTAACCGGTAGTTTGTTGAGCGGGGGTACCGGTTGTGCTCCAATGAGGGCGAGGAGGTGCCATCATGACCAAACGACTGCCCGCAACTCCCGCCCCTGGTCCGCTGGAGGACTATGCCGCCCGCTTCGACGATCTCTTCGGTACCCTCGCCCAGCGCCAAGCTTTCCGCCGCTACCTCGAAGGGCTCCTGCTGCCGGCCGAGCGCAATAAGACCCTTACCGCCCTGGCCAACACCGAGCCGGTAGTTGGGGCGCAGCGCAAGGAAGCGCAGGGCCTGCAGTGGTTCCTCTCGGAGTCCACATGGAACCCTGAGGAGGCAAACCGGCGCAGGGTAGAACTGATGCTCGAAGATCCCAGGACGGCTCCGGATGGAGGAAGCGCCCTGGTCATAGACGAGACCGGCGACCGTAAAGACGGCAAGGCGACCGCCCACGTCGGCAAGCAGTATCTCGGCGGCATCGGCAAGATAGATAATGGGGTGGTCTCCGTGAGCAGCCTGATCGCCGACGAGCACCTTTACTACCCGCTGGAGGTCGAGCCCTACACCCCCGCTCATCACTTCGCGGATGGCAAGGACGACCCAGAGTTCCGCACGAAGCCCAAGATAGCCCTCGAACTGGTGGAAGCCGCCGTAGAGTACGGCATCCCGTTCCGGGCGGTGGTGGCGGACATCCTCTACGGCGAGCACCGTAAGTTCAAGGAAGGGCTGGAGAACGGAGGGGTACCCTACGTGCTGGCCATAAAGCCTTCCTACGCCTGGTACCGCCCCGTGGGAGAGCCAGGCTCGGTGGAGGAGATAGCGTGGATCGCTCCCTGGGCTGGACCCGACGATCCCGGCGAATGGATCAAGCTCGAACGCACCTTCCGCGACGGCCACACCGAGCAGTGGTGGGCCTTGGAGGCCGAGTGCCGCCCGTTCGGAATAGAAAAACAGAGGCGGCTGGTGGTGGCGACCACCGACCCTGCCACGTTGCCGGACCTCACCACCTGGTACCTGCTAACCAACTTGCCGGCCCCGGGATCTTCAAAGGCCGCCGAGAGCGAGACCGAGACGGCAGACGTGGCCGAGGTGGTAAGACTCTACTCTTTGCGAAGCTGGATCGAACAGAGCTACAAGCAGGTAAAAAGCTCTTTGGGCTGGGCGCACTACCAGGTCAGGAAAGACATAGCCATCCGCCGCCACTGGCAACTGGTGTGCTGCGCTTTCACCTTCTGCTGGTGGGAGGGCGCCAGTCTGCTGGAGGCGGGTGCACCACCCGGGGTGGTCCTCGACACAGAAGAGATCCCGCGCACCTCCGTCGCAGAGACGGAGAGGGGAAAAAAGGAAGACCGAAAACTCAAACGAGGATCGCCATCTTCTGTGCTGGCCGGAGGCTTTAAGAAGGATCAGAGCGTGGCTGGAGCCCTACGTAATGCTATGTCGCTACTGGAAAGCGTACTCTGAGAAGGACCCGCCAAAGGGGCTAAGAGCGCTGCTTGAGTGGGTGTTCTCGGGCAGAGGACTCTACCTCTATGTCCGTTAACAACAAACTACCGGTAGAGGATCATCTACAGTGTTTTCTGGAATCTCAACTGTTTAGAGCTTGCGCGAATAGGCGCGCAACTTTTTGCCTTTAACTCGGCCACATGCGACCAAACAGCC
>CADCVF010000031.1 GCA_902806095.1 uncultured Rubrobacteraceae bacterium | reverse complement strand
GTAGCGATGGTACTTCTCCAGTTCCTTGAGGTCATCGAGGTCTTCGGTGATTACCTGCGGGTAGAGTATCTTAGCCATGCCTTCATTATGCCATCAACAAAGCGGAACGGTATAATAAGGGAGCGTTGTACGTGCAGCACGCCGAGGTCTAAATCCAAGTCAGACCAGAACAGACCTCCGATCTCTCCTATGCGCATCCCGGAAGTCAGACCCAACACGTACAGAGCGTGGTATCTATCGGATTCGGTCGCTTTAAGGAACCGCCTTGCTTCATCCCGGTTGAGCGGACGGATCTCCGGTGTGGGCACCTTTGGTGGGGATACTTCCTTACAGACGTTGTGCTCTATCAAGCCCCACCTGACGGCGTGATTCAAGGCGGAGGAAAGCACCCCGTGTATCCGTCTCACCCTCGCCGCCGAGAGTCCGCCGTCACACTTAAGCGAGTACATACGTTGGACCTGCTCCCGTCTCAAATCTTTGAGCTTGATGTCCCCGAATGTGGGCAGGAGATGTACCTTTGCGATGCTCTGGTAGGTCTCGAACGAACGGCGCTTCATGGTGTGCCTGACAGCATCCTCGTATTGCACAAGGAACTCGGTCACGGTGATGTTCGACGACACGAACACCACAACGCCGTCATCAGCAAAGGCGTCAGCCAGTTTGTCTGCAACCTCCTTGCGCGAATTACCGTAGATGCTGCGCCGCTTCCCTTCCGACCAATAACGGCCCTCCCAACGCCCGTCTGGTCTCTTGCGGGGACGGCTACCCTCTCCATTAGCGTTCTTCTTCGCCACGAACGTACCTCCTCTTCGTCCGTGGTCCGGCGTGGGGGTCAGTGTGGGGGACAAACCGTGGGTTCTACGCCCCAGTAAACCAGCAGCCAATGCCTCAAAGGGCGATAAACTCGCCCTTGCCTGTCGGCAAGGCCCCATCGTCTAGAGGCCAAGGACATCGCCCTCTCACGGCGAAAACCCGGGTTCGAACCCGGTGGGGTCACTCCGCAAGCCCGCTCTTCGGCGGGCTGTCTCTATGCCAGAAAGAGAACCGCGAACACCATGCCAACCACTGCGCCCGCGAGCGCCTGCGGCAGGGTGTGTGCTCCCGGTGTAACCCGCGACCAGACTACCAGCGGCAACGCGAGTAGGAAGATGAGACCAGCGGGTCCGAGGAGCAGGAGTCCTGCGGCGGCAGCGTGTCCTGCGACGGTGCAGTGGGCGCTCGCTTTCCAGAGGAGCGTGATCCCCGCCACGGTAGCGCTCGCGAGGCCCATCGATAGGGTCAGCAGAGTTAGGTCTTGTGGGGCGTCGAACAGGGCCAGGACCACGAGCAGCGCCACAAAGGCGGTGAGGAGAACTAGGGCCGGCGTCAGGCGTTCGGCACGCGCGGAGATCCAGAAGTCCTCCACCCGCGAGCGCCGCCGCATAAGCAGTACGTATCCCGCCAAGGCCGTGGCTGCGAGCAATTCCAGCGCCAGGTAGAGCACGGCCCAGGAGGCGGTAGCCTCGGCGAAGGCGACCAGGCCAAAGAGCGCCGTGAAGATGATGAACGGGTTCAGCACGTTCGTCGCGGCGCGGGCTAGTGCCTGGGGACGGCCGGTCATGGTGGGTAGAATAGGGTGTGTGCAGCGTCCGCGCACACCCGCTGCCTTCGACTCCTCTACACATCCATCCCGGCGATTGTGAGCCAGACCAGAACCGACGCGACTGGCACGAAGCCAACCACGGCCGCGACGACGGCGGTCAGGAAAGTAGTCCTGTAGACGCTATGGATGCCTATACCCATCAAGACCATCAGGGCGTAGGTAAAAGCGAAGGCACCCAGTATGGGTATCCATGCGAGTACGAGGACGGCGGCCGCGTAGGCAGCCATGCGGTAGACCTCCGTAAAACCAGACACCTTCCCGACGAAGGTCCTTATGGAGAGTAGGTAGACCCCCGCAACCACGCCTACCCCGACCGGCAATAGCAATGCGAAAAGCACGGCGTCAGCCACCGCAGCCCACAAGTCTCCGGCATCGAGGTCGCCGAAGAGAAGGTTGGAGGATAGGGCTACCGCGGCACCGAGGATGCCGGCGACAGCACCGACCAGCAACACGAAGACCACAGGTTCCTTCAGAGGCCCGTCGACCTCGAAGTTCAGGTAGAAACGCCTCGGAGAGAAGAGGACGGACTTTATCACAGCGACCGCGCTCGCGAAGGGACGCCGCAGGTCGAATTCTGGGGCCTGCTCTTTCTGCATGAGCAGGATTATACAGACCGTCGGGATCGTGCTTGCCAAATCGCTCTCCGAAACATAGACTTAGGTCCCTCGAAGATGGTGGCGGAGAGGTACCGTAGGCGATGTTCAAGCTCTACCTAACCTCGATACTGGCGGCTGAGGTAGTCGCCCTGGCGGCGCTCGAGTTCCTGCCGCTGGGCGTGCCTCTCTGGTTACTCGTCCCCATAATTCCGCTGACGCTCATCGTGGCATTTATCCTCCGCCGCAGGTTTGGCGGTCCTGCCTACAGAATACACCGCCTCTCGCCCCAGGCGATCGCTGGCTACAGGGCTCGCGGTCCCGCCACGAACTCCCCCGAAGATCTCTCCCGCGCCATAGTAGAACGGGCCGAGGAGATCCGGCACGCCCTGGAAGAGTCGCCCTCAGACGAGGTCCGCGTCGAGATGTGCGCCCTCGGCTACAGGGCTTGCGCGAACGATATGATCACCCTGACCCACCTCACCAACGAAGCCCTCCCCAACGCCTCCTTCCTCAGACGCGCCAGGCTCCGCCGAAGCCGCAAGAAGGCGATCGACGCCCTCTCCGAGGCCAGGAAGGCTCTCCCGCCAGGCGCCCTGCGCACCGCACCGCAGGAGAGGCAGTAGCCTCTCAGCACGCTCCGGCTTCGCCTCCGCTTGTCAGCATTTCAGCACGCTTCGGGCCTTTTAGGCCCTCGCTTGTCAGCATTTCAGCTTCCTCCGTTTCGGCCTCACCCTGCCGCGCACGATGAACCGCCAAGAGCGGCAGTCGGGTACGACGCTCATGGCGAGGCCACGAAACGACTTGCTGAAATGCTGACAAGGCGCCCGCAGGGCGGCGTGCTGACTGGCTGAAATGCTATACAGCTACTATCTCGCGTACCTCGGGTACCTCGCGTCGGATGAGGCTCTCGATAGCGTAGACGAAGTCGAGTTGCGAGAGCGGGCATCCCTTGCAGGCCCCGAGCATCTGGATGCTGACGGAACCGTTCTCCTCGTCGCAGGCTACGACCCTGGCGTCTCCCCCGTCGGCCCGCAGCGCCGGACGGACCTTGTCCAGCGCATCCTCTACTTTACTGAGCATGTCCCGCTGCTCCATCACACTGCCGATTATATCCGGTTGTGGGGACGGATTTCGTCCGGTACGGTAGTAGAATGGGACGCTTGGGCGGACCCGTTCTAGGGAAGGACGTTTATGAGCAAGGACGAAGGGCAGAACCTGTTGGTCATCGGGGCGCCGGAGGACGACGCCGACGCATACCATCTCTCGGGGTTCCTCGCGCCCGACGCGGTGATCTGCCTGCGCGTAGCTGGCAAGAGGTACCTGGCCGTCTCGTCCCTGGAGTATGGGCGGGCCGCGAATGATGCTCCCGTCGACGAGCTACTCTCCCACGAGGAATTGGGGATCGTCAGCCTCGCCCGTGAGCTGAAGAGCGGTGCCAGGGCTTACGCCGTCGCTGTGGCTAACCTCCTCGGTGAGCTCGGCGCCTCGAGCTCCCCGGTCGTCGTGCCGGCGCACTTCGGCGTCGTCTACGCCGATGAGCTGCGGGCCCGCGGCATCACCCTCACACCCGACGGCAAACTCTTCGACGGCCTCAGGCGCGCCAAGACGGAGGAGGAGATCTCCAACATCGAGAGGACCCAGAACGCCGTCGAGGCCGCCTGCGTCCACGCCCTCGGTATCCTGGAAGAGTCGGGGATCGAGGACGACGGTACCCTGGAGTGGCGCGGCGCGGCCCTCACGAGCGAGATGCTGCGCTCCGAGATAGACGTCGAGCTCCTGAGGCGCGGCTGCACCGCCGACGGCACGATCGTGGCCGGAGGCCCGCAGGCGGCCGACCCGCACGAGCGCGGCCATGGGCCTCTGAAAGCAGGAGAGTCCATCATTATCGACATCTTCCCCGTTGACCTCTCGACCCGCTACTACTCCGACATGACCCGAACCTTCGTCAAGGGCGAACCGAACGAGGGGTTGCAAGAGATGTACGATGCCGTCCTGGAGAGCCAGGAGGCGGCCCTCTCCATGATAAAGGCAGGCGTCAACGGCAGGGACGTCCATCGCAAGGTCGCCGATGTCCTACACGAAGCGGGCTACAAGACGAACGTCCACGATCAGGAGAAAGGAAAGCCTCTCACGGAGGGCTTCTTCCACGGCACGGGGCATGGGGTCGGACTGGAGATTCACGAGGCCCCCAGCCTCTCCCTGGCCGACGATGAGCTCATCCCCGGCGACGTCATCTCGGTCGAGCCCGGCGTCTACGACCCGCAAATCGGCGGCGTCCGCATAGAGGATCTCATCGTCGTTACCGAAGATGGCTGCCGCAACCTGACAACGTTCCCGAAGGTGTTCCGGATCTGAGCGTACAAGCGTGCCGGGTAATCGTCCGCCTGATGAAATCGAAAGGGGAAATGAATTGGAGACCAGAACCGTTTCGGATGCCGTAGCGTTCTCTGAGGAGAAGATGCAGAAGAACGCCCTCTTCGACTCGCCGCACTTCTTCTACGATGCCTACTGCCTCCTCCCAGGCCAGTCCCAGAAGGTCCACGCCCACGAAGGCTCGGACAAGGTCTACTATGTCCTGCGAGGCGCGGGCCGTTTTACCGTGGGCGAGGAGGAGCGGGATCTCGGCGAGGGCAACGCCCTCATCGCCCGCGCCGGAGACCCGCACGGCGTCAGCAACGAGACACAGGATGACCTGGTCATCCTCGTAACGATGGCCCCACGACCCTCCTGAGCCGTGGCCTCGAACGAGATGCCCCAGCCTCCCTACGTGCTCCTCTTCGAGGAGGTAGGCCCCGGCGCCACGCCGCTCACCATCCTGGTCGACGACCGCGGCGCCGTGCCGCTCTTCGACTCCGGGGAGAAGGCCGAAACATTCGCGGCTTCCACGGACTTCGGGGCTGGACTCGAGCCTGTCGAGGTCTCGGGTGCCGGCCTCATCAGGGCGCTCGAGTCCGTCGGGGATGAAGTCGACTACGTCGCCATCAACCCGCCGCCGGCCGGTGAGGGTCCCATGAGGGTAAGGATGGGCAGCCTTGGGGAGCTCTTAGGCGCACTGCAGCAAAGCCAGGAGGACGACCTCTTCGGGCTAGGTGGAATCCCAAGCTAGTCAGCATTTCAGCTTGTCAGTTCGTTGTTCTCGACTGTAGCTTCTCGCTCTGGCCGGTGCCTTCAAAGTTCGTGGCTACATAGATAGGCTCTTTTCAGAGAGGCTCTTTTCCGTGACTATGCTTTGAGCCGGTCGAGGTGTTGCTTGCGGAATTTGGCCACCTTGGGTGCGATGATGACCTGGCAGTAAGGTTGGAACCCGTTGTTGCGGAAGTAATCCTGATGGTATTCCTCGGCGACGTAGAACTCGTCGAAAGGCGCCACCTCGGTCACGATGGTGTTGCTCCAGATGCCCTCTGATTCGAGGTCGGAGATGACCGCTTCCGCGATGCGCCTCTGCTCATCGTCGTGGTAGAAGATCACAGACCGGTACTGCGTCCCCACGTCCGCGCCCTGGCGGTTTAGGGTCGTCGGGTCGTGGATGGTGAAATAGACCTCGAGTATATCTTTGTACGAGACCACCTCGGGGTCGAACGTAACCTGCACGACCTCGGCGTGCCCCGTCGTCTCCGAGCACACCTCCCTGTAGGTCGGGTTAGGAACGTCGCCCCCCGAGTACCCCGACTCGACCTTCTCCACGCCCCGCAGTTCCTGGTAGACCGCCTCAAGACACCAGAAACAGCCGCCCCCGAGCGTGGCGACCTCCCTCCGAGAGCCGTTTGATCTTTCGTCAATCGTCATGGGTCACATCTCTCCGTTCGTATCTTTTCGGCCCTCTCGGTATACCGCATTCGTTACTCTGATGCACGGCGTCTGGCCCGGAGCGGGCACTCCGTTTGCGTCCTTGCCATCTACGCGCAGCGGAGGGTGGATTCAACTCAGGTTGTCAAATGGGGCCCGATGAGGAATGATCTATATATGATCGAGCAGCTACAGCAGCACTGGCGGGAGTTCACAGAGAGCAAGCCAGGACAACGATTCAAGGACCGTTATCGTCGCCGGAGGGAACACGAACAGGGTCACATCATTTGGAGGATCTTCCTGATCACTATCGGCGCCATCATCGCCGTGGGCAGCCTGGTCCTCGCTCCACTGCCAGGACCAGGCTGGGGCACGGTCTTTGTCGGGCTCATGATCCTGGCCGGCGAACTCCTCCCAGCGGCCCGCTTCCTCGACTGGCTCGAAGTACGGCTGAGGACGTTCGGACAATTGGTCCACAAGGTCTGGCGGGCTTCCGTTCTTGGCAAGATCACGGTGATACTGGTAACCGCCCTTTGCGTCGGAGCTGTCACTTACGTTGCCTATCATTTGCTTTCCAGGATATGGTTGTTTTGACGGCGCCGTGCATAAGGCATTCGTTATGCACGACGCTGTAGACTGGTCCGACCCATTACCGTTGCGCCTCGCGGTCTAGAACTGCGACGGTATCCTGGTAGTACTTCAAGGCGTTCTCGTGGCTGTCGCCGATGCAGACGGTGCCGACCTTACCGTACTGGGAGAGCGCCCCGATGAGGTGGAAAACGACCCCCTGCTGGGATGCACCGTCGAAGTGGAGGCCGTTGTCGACGGCGATATCCACGAGGTCGTCGGGGGTCAGGCCCTCGTATGCAGGGCTCTGGAGATTATCCGAGGCGTAGTAGTAGCAGGGCTTCGCCGTCGGCGTGCAGTACAGGCCGTCCTCCGCGTCGTAGGTCCCGTCGGTCAGAAAACGCAGGATCAGGTAAGGATGCGTGGTGCCGCCCTTACGGAGGTTGATCTCGATGGCCGCGTGCTCCCAACCCTCACCGCGCCTGACGGAGATAAAGTCGATTGCAAACCTTCCAAGGGCACCGCGTTCGCGGAGCACTTTACCTACCCTGTTTCCGGCCTCCTTTATATCCCGGCTATACTCGGCGTCAGCGGGGAACGTGCTGCCGAGGAAGATCTGCCCCGATGGCCCTCCCAGAACCTGGTCGTGGGTGGAGACGATGGTCGACTCTCCGAGCGGGTTGATACGGCACTGCACCGAAGGCGATCGCACTTCCCCACCCTCCAGCCAACACTCCACGATGCCGCCCATTTCCTCGAACTTCCGACCGTAACGCTCCCAGGTCTCACCTTCGGCCTCGAACCTGATACGCCTCGGCAACTCGTCCCGAACCCAGCGCGCAAGATCCCTCCCCTCAGGCGCGCCGTCGTAGGGGAAGACCGCGTTCCCCTCGCCCGAGAATCCCTCATCCAGCTTTATGGCTGCCCTTCGCAGCCCTGGCCTGCGGCGCTTGAGCTCGACGACGGCCTCGGCCACGTCGCCCCCGTCGCGCAGGTGCTCGAACCCGTCGGGCAGAGGTACCCCGGCCTCCCTGAAAGCTTCCCTGCTGCCGCTCTTGGTCCCGAGATAGTTGAGTTCCGGGTCGTTGCCGTAGAGCGGGATGCCAAGCCGAACGGCGAGGCTCCGTTCCAGGGCCGTGCTGTTGAAGCAGGTCAAGTGGGCCGCCTCGGGGTCGGCGATCGCCGAGCGGATCCGCTCCACCAGGCGTGGACGGTCGAGTATCTTCTGCGTCAGCGGTATGTCTGAGGCGTCGTGGCAGGAGAGAAGCGTCATACGGCTGCGGGCGTGGCGCAATGGGATGCCGGGAAGCAGGTGCAAATAGTAATCTATTATGGCCGTCGCGATGTGCTGGCTCGAGACGTAGACGACGTTGGTGCGGGGCAGGCGCAAGAGCATCAGCATGCAGAGCATCCGCTCCTCGTAGTGGTGCGAACCGGGGATCTTCGCAAGCTCCTCGACGTCGAGCGTGAGGCTCGGCACCACAATGACCGTCTGGGAGGCGCGCGGATCAGAGAGCACCCGCCGCGCCAGCGGCCCTAGCTTTGCCTGCAAAGCAGCGAAGCGCTCGAGCTCCTCCGCTGAGCCAGGCTCGGGCACATCAAATGGCGGCGTCGGTGTGGAGATCATGTTCGTCACCCCTTTGTTCCCTGGGCGAAAATTATACGCGAGGCTCCAACGTCCCGCAGAAGAGTCCTCGTCCTCTACCACCCATCAGAAAATTGTAACGAACCCAGTTCGATCCATGTCCTTTCATGCGGTAGACTCTGGGTTCGAGGGCCCGCTCCGCGAGGCCTTTTTCGTTGCTTGGATCTCCCACCCGTGTTCTGGCGAGGCGCTAGTGGCACGGTGAGAGAAGTGCGTCAGGAGAACACGTGGAATACCGCAACATCGCCATCATCTCGCACGTCGACCACGGCAAGACGACTCTCGTGGACGGCCTGCTCCAGCAGACCCTGGAGCTCGGCCACGGGCAGGAGATCTCCGAGCGCGCCATGGACAGCAACGTCCTGGAAAAAGAACGTGGCATCACCATACTGGCCAAGAACACGGCCGTCGAGTACGGGGGAGTCAAGATCAACATCGTCGACACCCCGGGCCACACGGACTTCGGCGGCGAGGTCGAGCGCGTCCTCGGCATGGTCGACGGCTGCCTGCTCCTCGTCGACGCCGCCGAGGGCCCGATGCCACAGACACGCTTCGTACTCCGCAAGGCCATCGAGCTAGGTCTCAAGCTTATTGTGGTCGTAAACAAGGTCGACCGCATGGACGCCCGCCCCGACGAGGTCGTCGACCTCACCTTCGACCTGATGGCCGACCTCGGCGCCTCGGACGAGCAACTCGACTTCCCGATCCTCTACGCCGTTGCCCGCGAGGGCAGGGCGTTCAGGAGCCTGGACGAGCCGCGGGATGACATGAGGGAGCTGTTCGAGACGGTGCTCGAGCAAATCCCTGCCCCTGAGGTCGACCTCGTTGCCCCGTTCCAGATGCTCGTCACCAACCTGGACTACTCCGAGTATCTCGGGCGCATCGTGGTCGGTCGCGTACGGCGAGGCGAGGTCAGGCGCGGCGAGTCCGTCAACCTGATCCACAAGGACGGCACGATGACGAAGACGCGTGTGGTCCAGCCCTTCACCCACCTCGGGCTGCGACGCATCGAGGCCGAGGAGGTTGGCGCCGGCGACATCGTGGCCCTCTCGGGCATCGAGGGTGCCCAGATCGGGGAGACCATAGCCGACGCAGCCGACCCGGAGGCGCTGCCAACGATCACGGTGGACGAGCCGACGGTAAGCATGATGTTCGGGCCGAGCACCTCCCCCTTCGCTGGCAGGGAGGGCAGATACGTCACGTCCCGCCACCTCAGGGACCGATTGATGAGAGAAGTCCAGACCAACGTGTCTTTGCGCGTCGAGGAGCTGCGGCCCGACGAGTTCGAAGTCTCCGGACGCGGCGAGCTGCACCTTTCGATCCTGCTCGAGACCATGCGCCGCGAGGGGTACGAGGTCCAGGTCGGCGCGCCGCGCGTCATCACGCGTGAGGTCGACGGCAAGACGTACGAACCCTTCGAGCACCTCGTCATCGACGTCCCCGAGCGGTTCGTCTCGGCGGTGATCGGGGTGCTGTCCGGTCGCAAGGGCAAGCTAGTCGACGTGGTGCCACAGGGCTCGCGCAGCAGGATAGAGTTCGAGATCCCTGCCCGTGCCCTCTTCGGTTTCAGGACCCAGTTCCTCTCCATGACCCAGGGTGAAGCCATAATGAGCCACGTCTTTGACGGCTACGCGCCTTGGGCCGGGGATCTCAAGACCCGCCAAAACGGTAGCCTCGTAGCCTCCGAGGCAGGAAGCACCTTCGCGTACTCCATCTGGAAGCTCCAGGAGCGCGGCAGCTTCTTTATCACCCCGGCGACCGAAGTCTACGTGGGTATGGTCGTCGGCGAGAACAATCGCGAGAACGACCTCAACGTCAACGTCTGCAAGAACAAGAAGCTAACTAACGTCCGCTCCTCCGGCGCCGACGATGCACTAAACCTCACGCCCGTGCGCAGGATGACCTTAGAGGAAGCCCTCGAGTACATCGGCGAAGACGAGCTAGTCGAGATCACACCTCAGAATATCCGCCTGCGCAAAAAGATCCTCGAACCGGGGATGCGGAAATAATCTTCTGTCTCGGGGATGGAGACTACTAGACCGAACAGTTCAAAGCTCCTGCAAACATCTGTGATCCTTAACGCACCACTCAGGTAATGGCTCGGCGCCCGAGGTATCGTCAAGAGTTGTGGATCGGCCTCCTTGATCAAGCGGCGTCCTTCTCCTCGTTTTCCTCGCTTCCTTCAACCAGCTCTCCGTTAACGAATCTCGCTCCCGCTCTCACCAGCGCCACCACCTGAGAGCCGGTGAGCTTCCTCCACCTCCCCTCGGCAGCTTCCAGCAACTTGTAGATCATTGCCAAGCCTGCCTCCCTCGATCCCGGCCCTTTAGTCAGGTCGGTTCTCGCCCTCACCGGAGCAAACGTGGACTCTATGGGATTGGTAGTCCTCAGGTGGCGCCAGTGTTCTGCTGGATAGTCGTAGAAAGCGAGCAACTGCTCCTTCTCGGAGGCAATCTTTGAGACCGCCTTGGGCCACTTGGCTCCGAACTCTGAGGCAAACGCCTCGATGGCTTTGCTGGCTTCAATCTTGTTCTCGGCACAGCTGATCTCCCTGATGGCCCCCTTCGCTCTACGCTGGACGCTCTTGGGCAGGGAGTCCAGAACGTTCCTGGTCTTATGAACCCAGTCTCTTTGGTGGCGCGTCGTGGGGAAGACGTCCCTTACGGCAGCCCAGAACCCAAGAGCACCATCTCCTACGGCCAAAACCGGTGCTCTCATCCCTCGCTTTTTGAGGTCCCTCAAGAACTCCGCCCATGACGCTTCTGACTCCCGGTAGCCGTCTGAGATGGCCACGAGCTCCTTGGCTCCGTCCAGCCTGGCTCCGACCATCACCAAAGAGCACAGCCGCTCATCTCGGCCAAGTCTCACCCCGGTGTGGATGCCGTCCACCCACACGTACACGTAATCTCGCCTCGAGAGATCGCGGCTCATGAAGCTCTCCCGCTCGGATTGCCAGCGCTCGGTGAGCCGGGTGATGGTCGATGCCGAAAGAGATGCCTCACTGCCGAAGAACTCCTCCAGAGCCGGGATGAAATCTCCGCTCGAAAGCCCGTGCAGATACAATAGCGGCAGGAGCTCGCTAACCTTCTGAGAGCGACGCATGTAGGGTGGCACGATCACGCTCTTGAACCTCTGTCTATCGCCATCCTCATCGACCCGCCGATCGTTGACCCTGGGCGCCTTCAACTCCACTGCCCCGGCTCCCAAGAGGATCTCCCGCTCCCTGGCGTAGCCGTTTCTCACCACCAGTGCGTGCCCTCTCTCATCGCGCTCACCCCTTGCAGCTTCGATGTAGAACTCGACCTCTGCTTCGAGGGCCTCGGCCAGCATCCTCCTCGCTCCTTGACGGGCGATCTCGTCGAGGTCGAGCATGAGCTCTTCGCGTAGCTTCTCGGCCTGATGTACTCTGTGCATCGCGGTGTCTCCTTCCCACCGGCGTTGGCGCGCCGGCTTCTCTTACTCACTTGTTGGGAAGGTACACCGCCTGTCTCAAGAAATCTTCGATCCACAACTTCTGAGCATATCTCACCCGCCACCAGCGCGATTGGGTGCATAAAACCGCAAACGTCTTGGATGGGCTGCCAAAGAGCGTGCATGCTCGGGCCAAGAAGGCCATAAAGGAGGTA
>CADCVF010000030.1 GCA_902806095.1 uncultured Rubrobacteraceae bacterium | reverse complement strand
CGTCGGCCAGGACGCCATCGCGGCGCAGAACCCGGCGGGGAACACGGCCGCTCCGCAGCTCGCCGAGGCGCTCGGCGGTCCCATCTTCTTCGCCTTCATCTCGGCGGTCGCTTTCGCCACCATCGTGGCTGTGGTTGCAGGGCTCGTCGTGGCGGCCTCCAGCGCCTTCGCCCATGACTTCTATTCGAACGTGATCCGGGGCGGAAACGCTTCGGAGCAGGAGCAGTTCCGTGCGGCGCGCTTCACGGCCGTTGGGATCTCCGTGGCGGCGATAATCCTGGCGATACCGGCTGCGAGCCTCAACGTGGCGTTCCTGGTCGCGCTCGCCTTCGCGGTCGCCGCTAGCGCCAACGTGCCGGTTATCCTGCTGACGATCTTCTGGAAGCGGTTCAACACCACCGGAGCGGTTATGGGCATCCTGGTCGGTCTGTTCTCGTGCATAATCCTGATCATACTCAGCCCGAACGTGATGACAGGCCCTAACCCTGAGCCTCCGCTGACCCCGATCATACCCATAGATCCGATCTTCCCGTTTGTGTACCCGGCGCTGTTCTCGGTTCCTCTGGGCATCCTTGGCTGCTACCTTGGCACGCTCCTGGGCGGACGCGGCGCCGAGCGCGAGCGCGAGCAGGGTCTCCAGGTGTCTTACGACGAGATCTACGTCCGCTCCCTCACCGGCATCTCGAACATAGAACAGGAGATCCACGAAGCCACCCCGCAGGAGGAACCCCGCACGTCGTAACGTCAGAAACACGCCTTTAGCAATTAGGGCCTCCGCCCCACCGGCGGGGGCTCTTTGCTTGCTGCTATTCTGTGATCGCCAGCATTAACCGGCAGGTTCGAGGGAGGCCACTCTTGGAGATAACCGTCCGTCACTCAGAGCCCGAGGACTACAAGGCGCTGCACTGCATCTTCAGCGGCCCTCGGGCGATAGCGGGCACCTTGCAGATGCCTCTTCCATCGGCGGAGACGTGGCGCGAGCGACTCTCGGAGCCGCCGGAGGGATTGTATTCACTGGTGGCCTGCGTGGAGGACGAGGTGGTCGGAAGTCTCAGCCTGCACACCTCTCCTACCCGCTGGCGTATGCGTCACGTCGGCAGCATTGGGATGGCCGTGCGCGACGACTGGCAGGATAAGGGGGTCGGGACGGCGCTTATGGAGGCGACACTGGACCTGACGGACAACTGGCTGAGCCTCACGCGTATCGAGCTGACTGTCTACGTGGACAACGCCGCCGGCATCGCCCTCTACGAGAAGTTCGGGTTCGAGGTGGAGGGTACGCACCTCCGCTTTGCCTTCAGAAAGGGCGAGTACGTGGACGCCTACTCTATGGCACGTCTCAATGCTTAGGCCAGGCTAGCGTTCAGCTGGATGTCCACGTTGCCGCGCAGGGCGTTTGAGACGGGACAGGCCTGCTCGGCCTGCTCTGCGGCGTTCTGGAAACCTTCGGCATCGAGGCCTGGGACTCGCCCGCTGACGTCGAGGACCATAGTGGTGACCTTCAACTGGTCGGCATCGAAGGTGCATACGGCAGTGATGTTGAGCTCCTCGGGCTCGTTACCCATCTCGGCGAGCACGTTCGAGAAAGCCATCGCGTAGCAGCTCCCATGAGCCGCGGCGATGAGTTCTTCGGGGCTGGTCTTGCCGTCGGGACGCTCCGTACGCGAAGCCCAGGTGACCGGCAGATCGTGGGCCGCCTCGCTGCTCACCAGGTCGAAGGTGCCAGACCCTTTCTGCAAGTCTCCTCTCCACACGACATCCGCGCGCCGTTCCGCAGTAGCCATACATACCTCCATACATCTGTTCTCTCGGATACTAGAGAAGCTTACCCGCTGCTCCGGCGCTTTAATCTTCCGTGGCGGTCTCCCTAACTCCCACCCCGTTCGCGAGCAGCCGCCTCTTCGAGCTTACTCCGGTAGACCTCTGTGGTCTCCGGCTCCCCGATCTCGATATCCCCGCTGCTCACGACCTCTCCGAGCAAGGTAGCCGTCTGGCTCAGGGATGCCTCCATGTCGAAGTCGTTGAAGCTGGAGATGCAGTCTTTGGGAACTACGACGTTGAACCACCTCATTGCGGCGCCGGCCGCCGTGTAGAAGACGCAGATGTTGGCGACCGTGCCACAGATGATCAGCGTGTCGACGCCCCACTGACGCAGCATGTGCTCCAACTGCGTGCCGTAGAAGGCGTCGTAGCGCGGCTTGCGGACAGTTGCCTCACCCTCGCGCGGGGCAAGCTCATCCACCACCCGCCAGCCCCAACTCCCCTCGCGGCAATGCTCGCCCCAGATCTCCCACTCAGGGTCGCCATCGCTGTGGGTATCCTGGGTGAAGACGACCTTCATACCTGACCGGCGCGCCAGATCCAGGAGCCCCAGTATCGGCTGGATAGTCCCTTCGGCGCCGGGTACGACTAGCGTACCACCCTCCTTCACGAAATCGTTCTGCATATCCCCCACTATCAGGACGGTTCGGTGCGAATCTACCCGAACTCCGGCCTGTACCTCGTACTCGGGAACTTCGATGGTGCGTCGCATGAACGTACTCCTTTTCGCCTCTGGAACCTCTAGTTTATACCGGGCGGAGGAAGGCTTCAGGATCTCTAACATTCGTCTTTCACGGTTGCATGCTATCTGTTACGGGTCAAGACCAAGCTGCGAGAGGTGCTCGTCCGAGGGCTCTCGGGCCGGGTCAAACGGTTTAAACGGCACGGCTATTTGCGCCGCCGCAGCACTGGCACAACCTCGCCTATCACGAGCGCGGAGAGGATCATGAGCGCGCCGAGGATCTGGACCGCCACGAGCCTGTCCCCCGCGAGCCAGTAGCCGAAGAGCGCGGCGAAGACGGGCTCCATGGTAAGGATGATCGCGGTCCGCGCTGCAGGGATGTGCTGCTGCACCGTAGTCTGCACCAGGAAAGCGCCGGCCGATGCCAAGAGACCGGTCACGAGCAGCGCTACCCACACCCCTGGCGGTGGCAAAGAGACGGGACCGAAGAACGGCCACACGATGACGAAGAGCAGGGCTATCGAGAGGATCTGGGCCAGCGTCAGCGCACCCGCGTCGTAGAGTGCGGCGTAACGGGAGAGGAGCGCGATGTGCAGACCGAGCGCCGCCGCACAGAGGAGCGTAAGGAGGTCCCCCCAGTTCGCGCCCTCGGGCCCGCCGCCGGCGAGCAAGACCATCCCCACCAGGCTCAAGGTGACGGCCAGGACGACCTGCCGCGAGACGTTGGCCCCGAACAGGAGACGATCTGCGAGCGGCGCGAAGACGACGAAGAGTCCCGTGATGAGGCCCGAATTGGTCGGCGTCGTGAAGAGCAGCCCTGTTGTCTGGAAGAAGTAACCGGCCGCGAGCACCAGGCCGATGCCGCCACCCACGAGCAGCGACCGGCGGGTGAGCTTCGTCGCATAGACAGGGGCGAGCGCGGCACCGGCCAGAACGAAGCGAACGGCCAGGAAAGGGATGACGCCGTAGATAGCGATAGCGTTTTGAACCACGACGAACGTCCAGCCCCACACGGCCGTGACAGCGACGAGTAGAAGGGTGTAGATCAGACGCACAGGCGCCCAGTCTACCTACAAACGCCCCGAAACGTCGGCCCTCGCGAAACGCGGATCATCACCCCTGAAGCTGTCGGGGTTCGTCCCGCGCGCGAGCGCGAGATGGTAAGCAAAGAGTTGTAGTGGCACGAGACAACTCAGGGCGCTGAACGGCTCGGGGACTTCTGGCACCCTCACCACGCCAGCGGCGGCCCGGCGGCTCTCGGTCGTATCGTCGCCGAAGATCACGTACCGAACCCCGACCTCCTCTGCAAGCTCGGCCACTTCCAGGGTACGTTCCCTGGCGGCGCCCGAAGGGGCTATAAAGACGAAAAGGTCGTCCGCCTCGACGCACTGGAAAGGCCCGTGCAGCATAGTCTCTGTCGACATGCCCTCTGCCTGGAGGTAAGAGGTCTCTTTGATCTTGAGCGCCGTCTCGCTGGCCGTCACCGCGCTGGGCCCACCGCCGACGAGCCAGATCCTACGCCGACCGACATTCTCGCGGGCGAGCGCAGCCACTTCTTCCTCTTTACCAAGGGCCGACCGCAGCGCCTCCGGAAGCTCTTCCCGCAAGAGCTCGCTGGGAAGCGTTGCCGAGCCCGTCCTGCGGTAGCCGATGCTCCCCCCGAGAAGCGCGAGCACCGCCACCGAGCTAGTGTAGCTTACCGTATGTGCCGGTGATTTCTCCTGCTCCACTGTACGGAATACGGCGTCGGCGCGGCCCTCACCGGACCCTCCCTCGCCTGTTATGAGAGCCGTTGGGCAACCCATGTCCCTGGCCTGTTCCAGCGCGAGGGCCGTGTAGCGTTTGGCCCCGCGGTGGCTAACGGCGACGACGCAGTCCTCCTGGCGCAGTTCCGGCCCGTAGAGCGCGAGGTCGAAGGAGTGGACCGCACGGACTTCGAGGCCACCGCCGTAGGCCCGCAGCAGGTGCTCGCCGACGAGGGATGCGTGGTGCGAGGTTCCTATTCCTGCCAGGAAGACCCTCTCGCAGGAGGTTATCAGGGAAGCGAAGTCATCGACCGCGCCTTCGTTGCGTTCGACGACCCGGAGGAACGCTTCGGGTTGGGCCAGGATCGCGTCGTGCATGTGGTAGGGGTGCGCGTTGCGCAGCTCGGTCGTCATGCCGAATCCTCTCTAGATAGCCGGCCGGTGCTATGTTCAACTCTGGGTTATCGGTATGTATCCTGGCTGCGAGGAGACACGCTCCAACCAGGCGCGAACGGAGGGGAAACCAGCCAGATCGAAGCCTCCTTCATCCGCGACGTGCGTGTAGGCGTAGAGGGAGATGTCCGCAATCGAGTAGCGACCGGCGGCGAAGAAGTCGTTGGCTTTCAGGTGGTCCTCCATGACACCTAGCGCCTCGTACCCGAGCTTCTGTCTGGTCTCGAGTGCGCTCCTCCGTTTCTCCGTCATCGCGACGTCGAAGACGTGAAGCCAGGCGCGGGCCACGGCTATGTTGGGCTCGTGGGTGTACTGCTCGAAGAACATCCACTGCAACGCCCGGGCCCTCCCTAGCCGGTTCTCCGGCATGAACCTGGTACCCTCAGCGAGGTAGAACAATATGGCGTTGGATTCTGGCAGAAGCACGCCTTCTTCGGACTCGAGCACGGGGATGCGCCCGTTCGCGTTGACCGTCTCCAGGTACTCAGGGGTGCGCGTCTCGCCGGTTGTTATGTCGTACTCGATCCGCTCGAAAGGGATGCCGAGCTGCGTGAGCAGCAGCCTGACCTTGTAGCCGTTCCCGGACGACAGGAAATCGTGCAAGATCATAGCGACCCCGATCCATGTGGTTTCCACGCCCCGAGAACGCAGCGCATCAATGGTCTCATGAATTCTCCTCTCCACCCTCGGGACCGTAGAAGACCACCCACACGGCAAGATCGTCCGTGAAATCTTCGAAGCGGTGCTCGACGCCCGCCGGCACGACCAACACGTCGCCTGGGCCGAAGGGATGGCGCTCGGGCCCGTTGACGAACGTCCCGCTTCCGCTGACGACCACGTACAGCTCGTCGCGGGTGTGCGGCGTCTGCGGGTCGGTGCCGCGGGGAGCGTAGATCTCGACCTCCATGCTCCCGTGCCAGAGTACCTCCGCGAAACGCTCTCCCCCTAGTCCCGGCAAGTGCTCCATCGCCTCGGCGACCGTCATCCTGCGTCGCCCGGCTAGAGCGCTGCCGCCGCTCATCTGGCCTCCTTTTTTCGGATAGCGTCGATGCGTCGCCTGAGGTTATCCCTGACCTCAGGCCACTCCTCGTCGATGATACTGTAGTAGGCGGAGTCGCGGCGTTCATCGCCGCGCACGAGCATATGCTTGCGGAAGATGCCCTCGAACTGCGCCGGGAGGGCCGCTAGGGCGGCGCGCGAACGCTCGTTACGGGCGTCGGTCTTGAACTCGACGCGCAGGCACCCCAGGCGCTCGAAGGCGTGCTCCAGCATCAAGAGCTTGGCCTCGACGTTCGCGCCGGCCTGCCAGTGTGCGGGAGCGAGCCAGGTCCACCCGATCTCCAGCCCCCGGTGCTCGGGCCGAAGGGCGAGATAACGGGTGCTGCCCACGGGCTCCCCCGTGCCCGCGTCTACGGTGGCGAAAGCGGCCTCCATCCCCGCCGAAGTAGCGGCCAGGGCATCCTCGAGCCAGACGTGAAACCTCTCGCCGGACTCACTGGCGTCGTATGGCATCCAGCGCCAGATCCTCTCATCCCCCGCGGCCTCGAAGAGGCCCTGCTCGTGACGCCGCGCCAAAGGCTCGAGTCGCACTACCTTTCCCTCCAACACGCTCGCCAGGTTCTCCCACATGCTCGTTACCCCTCACTCGGGACCTGTCAGAAGATATGGTAACGGATGGGCCATAGGTTTCAGGTTACAGGTATCTGGGAGAGGGTGTAGGCGGAAACTGTCCGCCGAAACCGCTACCATCGGTGGCGGCTATGGTTTCTTGGAGAAGCTATTGCAGGACTAAAGAGCTGACTAGCTGAAATGCTGACTAGCTGACAAGCCGCCCGTAGGGCGGCGTGCTGACAAGCTAACCAAAGGAGAACGTGGTGGACCACAGGACTTCCGGCGTAGCGATGTCGTACAGGGATCTCGGGGAGGGTGAGCCGCTCGTCCTGCTCCACGCCTTTCCGCTCAACGGCAGGATGTTCGAGTCCCAGATGGCGGCATTCTCGGGGAGCCACCGTGTCGTCGCTCCGGATTACCCCGGGTTCGGGCGTTCTCCTCGTACTCCGGCCCAGCCCGACGTCCGCTACTATGCGGAAGGGCTCCGCGGCCTCCTTGACAGGCTGCATCTGGAGCGTGTGATCCTCGGCGGCGTGTCGCTGGGCGGCTACGTCGCCTTCGAGTGTATGAGGCTTTTCCCCGAGAGGGTCTCCGCCCTCGTTCTCGCCAATACGCGCGCCGAACCTGACTCCGAGGAGATGCGGGAGACCCGCAAAGAGATGGCCCTCAGCGTCGCCCGGGAGGGAGTCGGGGTCCTCGTGGATCTTCAGATGGAGCGCCTACTCACCCCTGACACCCTGCAGAACGACGAAGAGCTCGTGGAGAGGGTGCGGGCCATGATCTTCGAGAACTCCCCCGACGGCACCGTCGCAGCCCTCGGCGCCATGCGCGAGCGCCCTGACTCGACCCCGCTCCTTGGTGAGATAGGCGTCCCAACCCTCGTCGTCGGAGGGGAGGATGATGGTATCTCTCCCCCCGAGATCATGGGCGCTTTGGCCGCGAAGATACCCGGCGCCCGACACGTGACCATTCCCCAGACCGGCCACCTTTCCAATCTCGAAGCGCCCGAGGAGTTCAACGCCGCACTCTCAGATTTCCTGAAGAGCATCAGGTAGGGTGAGCCTGGCGTGTCGTTGCCTCCGAGCCCAAGTAGCTTGCCCCATCCGCAGCTCCAGTACCGCGAATCTGCGCATGCGACTACGAGCGAGAAACTATAAGCGAAACCAACGAGCTGAAATGCTGACTAGGTGAAAGGCTTGCAAATGGCAGGGCGGGGTTTGGAGCCAGGGTGCGTTCGGGTAGAATCGCTGTTCGTGGCCACCCTCGTGCATATTTCGGACCTGCATTTCGGGCGTCCAGCGGTCGCCGAGCGCCTCGATGCCTTGAAAGGGTTCATTGCGGAGATCCGGCCAGACGCTGTGGCCGTCTCCGGCGACCTGACGCAACGTTGCACGAACAGGGAGTTTTCGAACGCCCGAGCCTACCTCGATTCCATCGGGGAGATAGCACCCTACACCGTTGTCCCCGGCAACCACGACATCCGCTGGCTCGGGGCCGTGGCCCGCAACCTCGGCCTCGCTGGTCTCTTCAGGGAGCAGGCCCACAAGTTCAAGTACTCCAGGTATGTAAGGCACATCTCGGAAGACCTGAGTCCTTCTCTCGAGGTCGAGGGGGCGATCATCGCGGGTGTAAACACGGCCCACGGCATCACGCGGGGTTCGATCACTCGCCGCTTGCGTGACCTCGGCGTTATAGGCCAGGTCAAACACGCTGACGTAATGCGTGTTAGGCAGATCTTCGAGCACGCCGCCCCCGACGCCTGCCGCGTCGTAATGATGCACCACAACCCGGTTAGGGGCCCGCTATCCGGCCGCCACGGCCTCGCCAACACGGAGCAGGCCCTCCACGCCTTCGCCGACCTCGGTACGGAGTTGATCCTCTCCGGGCACGACCACCAGGACGCCATCCACACCTTCGAGAGGGGCGCACGAGGTCTGATCATCTCGACCGCGGGGACCATCTCGAACCGAATCCGCCCAGGACGTGCATCGAGCTTCAACCTCGTCGAGATAGAAGATCACGAACTCCACATAACGGCCTACGCCTGGCGTAAAGGAAAGGACTTCATGCCCTCGGAAGACCGCACTTTCTTACGTCGCACAGCCTCCAGGCAGGCTTGAAGCCCCAACAGTACCCCGACGTTATAATCTGCCACGACACCGCCCACCTTCACGGAAGGGACGATCGACATGTGGAGCAGACTGACCCGCGGCGGCGACGGACTGCCCCGTGAGAAGGTTGACGCCATCGTCCGCCTTATAGACCAGTACCTGGCCGAAGAGGCGAGTTTGCGCAACCTCCAGTCCGACAAACAAACCATTCATCCCCGCGACCTCCCCCCCGACAAACGCGAGGCCCTGATCGAAGAGGTCTTCGAGATCCTCAACGATAGCCGCAGGTGAGCCGGGTTAGCGGGATACCCGCTAACCCGGCAGCACTTCAGCATTTCAGCCAGATCTCGCGCGCAACCCACAACGCTGACCGGCTGAGAAGCTGACAAGCCGCGAAGCGGCGTGCTGAAGTGCTGACTTGCTGCTCTAATCGAGCCGCAGTGGTCCCTGCTTCATGCGGACGCGTAGATCATCCGGCTCGTTGGGGGGTGCCCAGGGGAATTCATGGCCATCGCCGCCATCATCACCACCTTTACATATACCCCTGGGGGGTATATAATGACGTCGATTTACGCGCCTAGGAGGGATGTTTATGGCCACCTGGAATAGCCCACTCAACCGGACGGCTTTCTCTGCGACGCTGCACTGTCTGACGGGATGTGCCATAGGTGAGGTGCTCGGGATAGTCATCGGAACCGCGCTCGGATGGGGGACCTTCGCCACCATCACGCTCGCGATAGTGTTGGCTTTCTTCTTCGGATACGGGCTGACGATGTTGCCGCTGTTGCGGTCTGGTATGGCGTTGGGTGCGGTACTGCCGCTAGCCTTCGCCTCCGACACGCTCTCGATCACGGTCATGGAGATCGTTGACAACCTCATCATCGTGGCGGTCCCTGGCGCGATGGACGCGGGACTAGGCAGCCTTCTTTTCTGGGGGAGCCTGGCCTTCGCGCTCGCGGTCGCGTTCGTCGCCGCCTTCCCCGTCAACCGGTACCTGATCTCCCGCGGCAAGGGCCACGCCGTCGTCCACCAACACCACAGTCATCATTGATGCGGTGTGAGGCAACTCGCTGCCTCACACCGCTCTGGTCAGCACGCTCAGCCCTTCGGGCTTTGCTCGTCAGCTATTCAGCTCTCTGTTCTTGCTGAAATGCTGACTAGCTGACAAGCTGAAATGCGCGGTTTGCAAAGGATCTTTGCAAACCGCTCTAGCGTCGGCGGCGGAGAAGCCAGATCAGGACCAGGAGCACGCCGGCGCCGATGAGCAAGGGTTTGGCCCGTTGGAGGATCGCCTCCTGGCTCGCCGCGCCGACGTCGAACGCCTCCGGCTCCTCGCGGCGCGGTGTCTCCCGCTGTGCGGAGGGCTGTTCGGTCTCGGTGGTCGGGGCGCCCTCCGAGCCTTCGGAGGCGCTGGCTCCTGCGACGACGGCTCCTTCGACCGTGCCCCCTGCCATGACGGTCGGGTCCTCGCTGCTTATAATCCTGCCCGCCGTACCGCCTGCTGCCGCTGCGGGAGGAGCCTCCTCCTGCTGCGAGCCGTCGCGCGAGCCGTTCTCCTCGCCGGTCGGTTCCGCTGCTGCGCCTTCTGCGGCTCCTTCTTCGGGGCCGCCCGTGATCTCCTCTTCCAGGCAGGAGGCGAACTGGTCGAGCATTTTCGTCGCCACGTCCTGCGCGATGCCTCGTCCGAACTGGGCCGCGCGTCCGGTAAGCTTCATGTCCGTTTCGACGCTGACCTTTGTACCGTCGCCTTCTTCCTGCAAGGTCGAGACGATGGTCGCCGAGGCCGTACCCTGGCCGCGGGCGTCGCGGCCTGTGGCCTGGAGGACGGCGCGGTGGTTCTCCTCGTCGACCTCCTCGAATTTCACGGTGCCCTTGTAGTTGGCCGTGATCGGGCCGATCTTCACCTTCATCGTGCCGTCGTACTCACCTTCGTCTTTCTCATCCTGGATCGCCGCCCCTGGAAGGCAGGGCGCGATCCTCTCCAGGTTGAGCATGGTGTCCCAGGCTTGCTGGATCGGGGCACTCACCGTAAACTCGTTGTTGATCTTCATCGTACCTCCTTTTGAGGAATCGCTATCGTACGTTCTTCGGTTACGACCTTCTATTCTCCCGCCATCTTATAGTCACCCACAGCTCCGCGCATCTCCTCCAGATGCCTCAGGTCCTCCCTAGTATCGATGTCTGCAGGATCTCCCACCCCTTCGCATGGTACCTCGACGACCAGTTCAGGATGCCGCCGCAAAACAGACCGCGCCCCCTCATCCCCGGCCAACTCCGCTTCGAGCAGCGGCCACACCTCCCGCGAGAACAGAACAGGATTGCGCCGCTTCCCTGCGTAGGTAGCGACAGCAACCCTTGCTCCCTCCGCGAAAGCCGCCACGAGCCGCTCCACGGCCTCGGGCCCGACGAACGGCTGGTCCCCGAGCAAGACCACTGCAGCCTCTCCACCACACGCCCGCAGTCCGGCGAGGACCGACGTGGACTGGCCTCGCTCCCACTCCTCGTTAGCGACGATCCTGACCCCGTACCGTGCGCAGACCTCGTGCAGCCTTTCTGCGTCTGCGCCGACGACGACGATGATCTCCTCGACGGGCGCGTCGAGGAGATTGTCGAGGACCGATTCTATGAGCGGTCGACCCCTGAGTCTGGCGAGCAGCTTCCCGCCCCCGAACCGGCTCCCACCGCCCGCGGCGAGCACGATCGCCCATATCCCGGTGTGATCTTTGCTCACCGCACGCTTTCCCCACCGGTACTGGTTTCCGCCGCAGCCTCGTGGATAGGGCCGGATCTTTCGGCGAGACGTCCTCCGGAATGCCCGGTCCTCAGCGCGACGATCTCGGCCGCTATCGCTATGGCCGTCTCCTCGGGGGTGCGCGCCCCGATATCCAGGCCGATGGGACTGCTAATGCGCGCGAGTTGCTCGTCCGTGACGCCCTCCTCCTTGAGGCGGGCCGTTCGGTTGTCGTGCGTCCTGCGACTCCCCATCGCCCCTATGTAGCCCGCCGACGTGCCGAGCGCTTGCTTGAGAACAGGCACGTCAAATTTGGGGTCGTGGGTCAGGACGGTGATGACGCTGCGGCCGTCGACCTCGGCGGTCTTCAGGAACTCATCAGGCCAGGCGACGACGATCTCATCCGCCGAAGGGAAGCGTTCGCGGGTGGCGAAGACGGCTCGGGCGTCGCAGACGATGACGCGGTAGCCCATGAACTTGCCCACCCTCGCTACCGCCGAGGCGAAGTCTATGGCGCCGAAGACGTACATCCTCGGCGGCGGGGCGAACGACTGGATGAAGACGGCAACGTCCTCCATCCTGCGCTGGCCGCGCGGTCCGAGGTGGACCGTCTCGGTGCGCCCACCCTCGAGCAAACCTCGCGCCGTCTCCACGACGGCCTTGTCCAACTCTGCATTGCCAGCCGTTCCTGTGTGATCCTCGGGGAAGACGAGGATCTTACCCCCGAGTGAACCTTCCGGCCCCTGTATAACAGTCGCCACCGCCACGGGCGACTGCTCGGCGAGGGCAGCGTGCCAGCGGGAGAGTAGACCGGCCATTACCAGTCCACGCGCTCGACGAAGATGTGGATGGTCCCACCGCACGTCAGCCCGACCCCGAACGCCTCGTCATCGGAGATGCCGTAGGAGAGGAGTCTGGGCTCTCCGCCCTCTATCGCGGTCATCGCCTCCTCGTAGACCGCCGGCTCCACGCAGCCCCCGCTCACGGAACCGACGACCTGACCATCCTCGGAGACGGCCATCGAAGTCCCGGGCCCCAGAGGCCCGGAACGCTCGACCTTTACGACCGTGGCGAGGGCGGCCATTTTTCCTTCTTCACTCCACTGCGCCACTTTGTCGATCACGGGGTTCACAGAGTGCCTCCTTTCAGTCGGCAGCACTTCAGCATTTCAGCACGCTCAGGCTGACGCCTTCGCTCGTCAGCACTTCAGCTTGTCGGGTCCTGCCGTCAACGCGAACTCTCAATGAGTAGGTGCTACTCTGGCATTCTCTCAAGCGCACGAACTTCTCACCACACTACACTTGGCTAAATTGCTGACAAGGCGGCAAAGCCGCCGGGCTGACTGGCTGAAATGCTGAAGTGCTTCATTCTATCTCTCACGCTCCGTTGCGGCGGCTACGGCACGGGCAAGCTCTTCGAGTGATTCGAAGTTGTGGCCCGAGAGGAAGACGTCTACGTGCGGGAGTGCTGCGGCCATTCCTGCGGCCAACGGCTTGTAGCCTGGGGTGGCCTTGAGAGGGTTGACCCAGACTATTCTGTAGGCGAGGCGGGACAGGCGCTGCATCTGTTCGGCGAGCACGGAGACGTCGCCACGGTCCCAGCCGTCGGAGAAGATCACGACGACGGCCCCTCGCGCCATACCCCGCTGTCCCCAGCGGACGACGAACTCCTTGATCGCATCCCCCAGCCGCGTTCCGCCGGAGATGTCCCGTACCGCACCAGCCGTCTGCCTGAGCGCCCTGTCGGGGTCGCGGGTCGTGAGTTCGCGTGTGATCCTGGTCAGTCGCGTTCCTATCGAGAACGCCTCGAGCCGCCCCCCTGCGACGACGCTCGCGTGCAGAAAGCGCAGCAGCGCGCGGCTGTAAGGGGCCATGGAGCCCGATACGTCGCAGAGCAACACGACGCGCCTCGGCTGCACCTTCGCCTTGCGAAAACGGTGCCTCACGGCCTCACCGCCGGTCCGCATGGCACTGCGCAGCGTGCGGCGAGGGTCGTTGCGCCCGCGCGGAGCGGGTTCCAACCGCCGGCTCCTTCTGAGCGCCCCGGAGAGCCTGAGGTCAGCGAGCAGGCGCTGCAGTTCGGCGAACTCTTCGGGCGAGTAGAGGGCGAAGTCTTTGCGACGCAGAACTTCGACCGGGCTGTAGCGGAGCCTGACGGCCTCCTCGCCTGACTCGTTCTTCTCTACGGTCTTCTTCGGCGGCATGACAGAGCGGTCGGGCTGAGGCACGGAGAGGCGTATCTTCGGACGCGGCTTCGGCTTCGCGCCGCCCCCGGTCTCCCAGAAGAGTTCGAAGGCACGGTCGTAGACCTCTATATCCTCGGGACGGGAGGTCAGTGTGATCCTACCGGACCAGTACACGTCGTCGCGCCGGGCGGGGTCCATCTCCTCTATGGCGCGGGCGAACTCTACTATACGGTCGGTCCCGACGCGCAAGCCGGCCCCCCTCAGTACACGCCCGAAGGCAACCGCCGCATCGAGCATCGGCGGGGCCTGTATTCCCCCCTCAGGCATCTCTCCCTGCCCCGCCCACCCCGCTGACGAGCGCGGCGAGGCCGGCGTTGGCGGCCCGCTGTTGGTCCTCGCGGTACTTGAGGACGGAGCCTAGAGTCGCTTCGACCAGCTGCTCGTCGAGCTCCCTCGCGCCGAGGGCCACGAGCGCCTCGGTCCAGTCGAGGGTCTCGGCGACACCCGGTGGTTTGTAGAGGTCCATCGTGCGCATCTTCTCCGTAGCCGCGGCGACCTGGCGGGCCAGCCTCTCCTCGGCGTCGGGGACCCTGAGGCGTACGATCTCGACCTCCCGCTCGAAGCTGGGGTGCTCGATGTAGTGGTAGAGGCAGCGGCGCTTGAGCGCGTCGTGGACCTCCCGGGTTCGGTTGGAGGTCAGGATGGCTACGGGCGGACGTTCGGCCATAATCGTGCCGAGCTCGGGGATCGTGACGGCGAAGTCCGAGAGGATCTCGAGCAAGAACGCCTCGAACTCGTCGTCGGAGCGGTCCACCTCGTCTATGAGCAACACGGGCGGCATCGGCCCCCGATGCTCCAGTGCCTGCAACAGTGGACGGCTGACCAGGAACTCGCGGTCGTAGAGGTCGCGCTCGACGCGTTCCCTATCTTCGCCCCCAAAAGCCTCGGCGGCGCGGATGTGGAGGAGCTGGCGGGCGTAGTCCCATTCGTAGACGGCCTGGTAGACGTCTATGCCCTCGTAGCATTGGAGACGGATGAGAGGCGTCTCGAGGATGCGGGAGAGGACTTTGGCGACCTCGGTCTTGCCGACCCCTGCCTCACCTTCTAGAAACAGCGGCCTTCCGAGCTTGAGGGAGAGGAAGATCGCGGTGGATAGCCCTTCGTCCGCCAGGTAATCGTTCTCGCGCAGCCGCACTCCCAGCTCCCGGAAATGGGAAACGCCGGAGGGCAAGGCCCCCCGGCGTTCGCCGGACGCGTTGTTCAACGGGTCAGGGCCTCCTCGACGGCCCGCCTGCTGAGGACGCGCGCCAGGTGGCGCCTGTACTCGTCGGAGGCCGCGATGTCGGAGGAAGGGCTCGTGCCTTCGTCGGCAGAGCTAGTAGCCTCGGCGACCGAGGAAGGATCAGCGCCGGAGAGGGCGTTCTCTGCTGCTGTCGCTCTCAGGGGCGTCGAGCCCATGTTGGTAAGCCCGATGCGGGCCGAGCCGATCGAACCGTTCGACCGCTCCACGACGGCGGCCACCCCGACAACAGCCCAGTCCTGGGCGCGACGGTTGAACTTCTTGTAAGACCAGCCTGCGCCGTTCAGCTTCGGAACCTGTATCTCAGTTAGCACTTCGTCGGGCGTGAGGGTGGTCTGCAGGTAGTCCTCGAAGAAATCCCCAGCGGCCACGGTCCGCTCGCCGCCGGATCCCTTGACGACGAAGTTCGCGTCGAGGGCCAGTAGTGCCGATGGCAGGTCCGATGCCGCGTCGCCGTGGCTTATGGAGCCGCCGATCGTGCCGCGGTGCCTGACCTGCGGATCGCCCACGAGCGACGCCGTGTAGGCGATGAGGCCGCAGTGCTCCCCGAGGGTGGAGTCGCGTTCCATGTCGCAGTGTCGGGTCATCGCGCCGATGGCGAGGTGATCCCCTTCGTCGCGGACGTAGTTGAGGTCACCGAGGCGTCCGAGGTCGACGAGGACTGTCGGGGCGGCGAGCCTGAGCTTCATTATGGGGAGCAGGCTGTGGCCGCCGGCGAGGAGCTTGGCCTCGTCTCCGTGCTGCCCCAACAACTCGATAGCGTGGTCGACGGATTCGGCGACCTCGTAGTCGAAGGCAAGGGGGATCATGAAGTGCTCCCTCCTTCCGTATCGGTGCTGTCGACCGCCTGGGCCGGGCGGCCGGAGCGGTCTGCGTCGCGCGTGCCCGCTTCCTGCCCCTGTGCGTCCTGGATCGCCTGCCACACCTTCCACGGCGAGGCCGGCATGTCTACGTGCGTTATCCCGTAGGGCGAGAGCGCGTCGACGACGGAGTTTATGACCGCCGGAGGCGCCCCGATGGTCCCAGCTTCGCCTACCCCTTTAACGCCCATCTCATTCGAGGTTGAAGGCGTCACCGTCCGCTCCAGGGTGTAGTTCGGGAGCTCTGGCGCGCCGGGGATCAGGTAGTCGACCATCGAGCCCGTCGTCAGGTTGCCCTCCTCGTCGTAGACGGCCTCTTCGTAAAGGGCCTGGGCTACGCCCTGCGCTATCCCCCCGTGCAGCTGCCCGTCGACGATGGTCGGGTTGATGATGGGTCCGCAGTCGTCGACGCCGAAGTAGTCCCTGATCTTCACGAACCCGGTCTCCGTGTCCACCTCGGTTACACAGATGTGCGCCCCGAACGGGAATGTGAAGTTGGGCGGGTCGAAGAAGTACTCCTCGGAGAGCACTGGCTGCATTCCCTCGGGCAAGTTATTCGCCATGTATGCGGCACCCGCCACATCGGTCATAGTGACGTTCTGGTCGGGCGAGCCTGTGACGCTGAACGTGCCGCCCTCGAACTCTATATCGTCCTCGGCGGCCTCGAGCATGTGGGCTGCGATCTTCTTGGCTTTCTCGACGACTTTCTGGGCCGCCAGGTGCACGGCGACGCCGCCCACGGGGAGGCTCCGCGAACCGTAGGTGTCGCGCCCATAAGGGGCTATCGCCGTGTCGCCGTGCAACACCTCCACGTCGTCCGGCGTGACGCCAAGGACGTCCGCGGCGATCTGGGACCAGCTCGTCACGTGTCCCTGTCCGTGGGGCGTCGTGCCCGTGATGACCTCGACATTACCCGAGGCGAGCATCTGGACCTTCGCCATCTCCCAGCCGGCCCCTCCGGCCCCGAGGGCCGAGAGCACCTGCGAGGGGGCGAGGCCGCAGATCTCGGTGTAGGTGGAGAACCCGATGCCTAGCTGTACGGGATCGCCAGACTCTCGCCTCCGGCGCTGTTCTTCTCGCAGCCCCTCGTAGTCGGCCAGCTCCAGCACCCGATCGAGCGTCAGTTGGTAGTTGCCAGAGTCGTACTGTATTCCGGCAGGGGTGTCCGTCGGCTCGTCGAAGGGTTCGTAGAAGTTGCGGCGGCGCACCTCGGCGGGGTCGAGCCCTGTCTCGGCGGCGAGGGCGTCCATGATGCGCTCGACTGCGTAGGCGGCCTCGGGCCTACCCGCGCCGCGGTAGGCGTCAGTAGGCGTCTTGTTGGTGTAGACGCCGATACACTCGAAAGAGTACGCTGGGAAAGTGTAGACGCCAGGGTACATAAACGCGCCGAGCAGCGGGATTCCAGCGGTATTCAGGTGCAGATAGGCGCCCATGTCGGCGAGTAGATTGACCTTCATACCGAGGATCTTGCCCTCCGAGTCGGCGGCGACCTCGATGTCCTGCACCTGCCCGCGGCCGTGGATGGTCGCCAGGTAGTTCTCGGAGCGATCCTCGATCCACTTGATCGGCACGCCCATCCTTCGCGCCAGAACGAGCGCGATGACCTCCTCCGCGTAGACGTTGAGCTTGGAGCCGAAGCCCCCGCCCACGTCGGGGGCGACCAGACGGAGCTTCTGCTCCGGCACCCCGAGATACGATGAGAGCACGGCCTTTGTGATGTGCGGCACCTGCGTCGAGGTGTAGACCGTAAAACCCCCGTTTACCGGGTCGGGGTTGGCGACCACGCCACGCGTCTCGATGGCGTTGGGGATCAGACGCGGCTGCAAGTAATGGCCCTTCACGGTGACGTCGGCCTTGGAAAAGGCCTCGTCGATGTCCCCCGTTGCGAGGTCCCAGGTGTACGCCTCGTTCGTCCCGAAGCCCTCGTGGGCCAGCGGCGAGCCTTCGGTCATGGCCTCTTCCAGGTCCGTTACGACGTCCATCGGCTCGTAATCGACCTCGATGAACTCGATGGCGTCCTGGGCCTTGTAGCGGTCGCTCGCGACCACGACCGCCACGGGTTCTCCCGCGAAGTTGACCTCGTCGTGGGCTAGCGGGTCGTGGTGCGGGATCTTGAGCTCGTCGTGGACGATCCAGGAGACGAACGAGCGCGGCTCGTCGGAGTCCTGGCCATCTGCCCCGTCCGTCTCGCCCGTGACGCTGTGGCCCTGCGTGCGATCGTGGAGGCTCACGTCGTAGCCGGTTACGGCCGCGGGGTTCTCCCGCGGGTGCTTCTCGTACTCGTCGAGGAGGTCTTCGCCCGTGAAGACAGCGACGACGCCGGGCTGCTCCTTGGCAGCCGAGACGTCGATGGAAGTGATCTTCGCGTGCGCGTATGGGCTGCGCATGAACACCGCGTGCAGCATCCCTGGCAGCTTGATGTTGTCCGTCCAGTTGGCCCGCCCGGTTACGAGGGCAGGGTCTTCTTTGCGCGGTACGCCGCCTCCGACGAACTTCTCCGGTGCTTGGGTCACTCTTTTCCTCCTCTAGGACGCCGCGTGCTGGGCCATCTCGTCCTCGTGCTGCTGGACGAGCTGGACGGCCTTCACGATGTTCTCGTAGCCCGTGCAGCGGCACAGGTTCCCTTCCAGGCCCTCCCTTATCTCCTGCTCCGTCGCGTCCGGATTCTCCTTCAGTAAACTGATGGAGGCCATGATCATGCCAGGCGTGCAGTAGCCGCACTGGAGACCGTGCGCCTCGTGGAAAGCCTGCTGCATCGGATGCCACACACCATTCTCCGTGATGCCCCTGACGGTGGTGATCTCATGCCCGTCAGCCTGCACCGCGAGGATCGTACACGACTTGACCGACTCGCCGTCGATGTGCACCGTGCAAGCCCCGCAACTGGTCGTGTTGCATCCCGGATGCACACCCCCGATCCCAAGGTTCTCCCTGAGATGATGGAGCAACAGCAACCTCGGTTCCACCTCAGCCACGTGGGCGTTCCCGTCCACTGTCATCTGGATCCTACGCAACCCTCTCTCCTTTCCTTCGCGAGTCCCCAAAACGGAGATCGCCCCTGTGCAAGTTGCCCAGACTTCACGTTCTCTCGGCTACCCCTCAGCCGCCGTCAAATAGTTCACACGTGTTGACTTTTTCCCTTTAATACAATGATTTCGCCCTGTTTTCTTCCTCTCTTAGAAGTGCGGGCAGTGTAGCACAGGTAATTTTCTTTGTGCATTTCGACGGTTGAATCTAATCGGCTATGTGAAAGGGTTCGGTGTTGGAGCGAGAATGCAGAGACGAACTCGGAAGGGGTGATTCCGGAGGTTAGAGACGCTTTACGAAGGTGGGTTTGGCGACCCTATAGCCTGGCATACTCATCTATCACTCATCTATGCAATCACACGCATAGGGCGGGGATTTACGAAAGGAGTAGCGTGGAGCTACAGCTAGAACCGAAGGTGAACGAGTTCGTGAATGGACGGCACAAGCTTCTGATCGACGGTGACTGGGTGGATCGAGACCATCAACCCGGCCACGGAGGAGCACCTGACGCACATAGCCTGGGGTGAGGCCGAGGACATCGACAGGGCCGTCAGGGCAGCGCGGAGGGCCTTCGCGGACGATTCGCCGGGGCGCAAGATGAGCGCCTCCGAGCGGGGACGTCTCATGTTCAAGATCAGCGAGTTGATCGAAGACCACGCCGACGAATTCGCTACACTAGAGGCGCTGGATAACGGCAAGCCTGTATCCGTGGCGAAGGCCGCCGACGTAGCGCTCGCAGCAGACCTTTTCCGCTACATGGCGGGTTGGCCGACCAAGATCGAGGTGGTGTTCGGCCGGCGGTGGGACTCGCAGGAGATCGCCAACGCGGTAACGCGCGCCTCGGCGCCCTGACGGCTTCGAGCGCTTCGACATCCTGCCGCTGCTCGTTGCCACGGACGGCGCTATCGCGGATCTCGGAGAAGATCGTCGCAGGCTGCGACCCAACATCGTGCTCGAAGGCGTCGAGGGCCTCGAAGAGCGCGCCTGGCCGGGCCGGTTCCTGCGGATCGACGAGGCCGTGATCGCGGTCCACAGCCTGCGCGAGCGATGCGTCATAACGACCTTCGACCCTGACACACTGACTCAGGACAAGGGCGTGCTCCGGCGCATCTACCGCGACTTCGGAGGTAAGATGACGCTCAACTGCTGGGTCGTCGAGCCTGGTCGCGTCGAAGTCGGCGACGCCGCCGGGTTGCTCGAAGGCTACGAGCACTCGGTGGCCCCGCCCCCTGGCGGACGCTACGCCTGATCGGTCGTAGCCCCCGGACAGCGGGGCCCGTGGGGCTGTGGTATTTTTTGCGGTCGGGCGGGCTGCGAATCGAGGGGATGTTTGGATCTGGGACCCATGTTCGAAGGGTTGGCGCGTTCGGCGGACCTACGGCCCTTCCGGCAGCTGATCGGGCGCGTCGAGGCCTACGACCGCGACGACCTGATCCGGACGCTGAAGGTCTTCTTCGCCGCCAACGGTAACGCGAGCGAGGCCGCCGACCGCCTCTACCTGCACCGCAACAGCCTCCCCTACCGCGTGGCGCGCGTCCAAGAGCTCACCGGTCTAGACTTGAAGGACCACCGGGCGCGACTCGCACTGCTGGCGACCACAAACGAAAGGAGCGATAAAGGTGAAGCTTAGCACCCGTAACCGGCTCCCCGGTACGATTGTGGAGATAGTGAAGGGCGAAGCCGCCGCGAAGGTCTCCTTACAGGTCGGCGACAATCACGTTGTCGCCCTGATAACCGCAGAGAGCGTCGAGGAACTAGGCCTGGAAGTGGGCCAGGAAGTAACGGCCCTCGTAAAGGCGACCGACATGATGATCTTGATCGACGAAGGGTTCTAGTCTTCGTACTCGGTCGCCTTCCTGGTCAGGTACCTGACCGCGAGGATCACGACGAAAGCGAAGCCCAGCACCAGCACGGAGAGCGCCACCGCCGCATCTATGTCGCCCTGGAACTCGGCGAAGATCGCCAGCGGGATGGTCTGGGTGATCCCGCGGAAGCTGCCGGCGAAGATGACGGTGGCCCCGAACTCGCCAAGCGCCCGAGCCCACGCCGTGAGCGCCCCTGCGACCAGGGCCGGGAACGCCAGGGGCACGGTGACCCTGGTGAAGACGGAGAACCGCCCCGCCCCGTCCACCAGCGCGGCCTCCTCCACCTCGCGTCTCACCCCGGCGAACCCGACGGAGGCCTGGCGCACATAGAAGTGGGCGGCGACGAAGATCTCCGCCATCACTACAGCCGCGGTGGTGAAGCTGATCGTCACTCCGAAGGCGTCGAAGTATCTCCCCACTAGCCCGAACCGTCCGAAGGTGAGTAGCAGCGCGATGCCTGCCGCGCTCGGAGGCAGCACGGCCGGTATGTCCACCAGGGCGTCCACGAGTCGCTTCCCGCGGAAGTCAGCCCGGGCCAGCACGTAGGCTGCCGGCGTCCCGACCAGGACGATGATGAACATCGAGATCGCGGTGGTCCTCATGCTCAGGAGCAGGGCGTCCACCGCCACAGGCGAGGTCATAGCCCGCCAGGCTCCCCTGTCTACCGTCCAGACCACGAGGCTCAGGATGGGCAGGCTTATGAAGCCCGCGACCAGGGCGAGGGCCGCTATGGCCAGACCGGAAACGAGCCTGTCGCCCCAGGGGGAGCTCCTCGGAGTGGGCTCTTCTTTGCTACGCTCCTTCACGCCGCGGGCTCGAAGTTCCACTTCTTTAGCACGCGCTGTCCCTCTTTGCTGGTCACCAGTTCGACCCACTTCTTGGCCAGCTCGGGGTCCTCGGCGTCCTTTAGGACGGCTATGGGGTAGGTCGCGATGATGTTGAGGTCGGGTGGGATCGGGATGACCTTCACCCTGTCCCTAATGTCGATGGTGTAATCGCTCTTGTAGCCGAAGGTGGCGTCGGCATCCCCAACAACGACCCGGTTGACCGAAGCCCGCACATCGGCCTCCCTGGAGACCACGTTGGAGAGCACTTTCTTCTCGAAGTCCTCACCGTACTGGGCGTCGGCCTTCTCCAGTATCTGTAGGGCGTAGTCGGCTGCTGGCACGTCATCCTGGGCCAGCGCCAGTTTCACACCAGGGTTGGCCACGTCAGGAAACTCCTCTATGCCGGCAGGGTTGGCGTTTGGGACCATGATGATCTCGCGGTTCTTGACGAAGACCTTCGGATCACCCGTCACGAGGCCGTCCTTGAGGGCCTCGTCCATCTCCTCCTGGGCGGCCGAAGCGAAGACATCAGCAGGAGCGCCCTGCTGGATCTGGGTGAGCAGAGTCGAGCTCGACTCGAAGCTCTGCTTGACCGTCACGCCCTCGTTCTGCTTCTCGAAGGTGTTCCCAAACTCTCCGAAGGCGTCTATAAGTGAAGAGGCGGCGAGTATGGTCAGCGTTCCTCCTTGCTTCTTACCTCCACCGCCGGACCCACTATTGTTCGAACCTCCACCACATGACACAAGCCCCAGCAGCATCAGAAAGATACACGCCAGTGCTAAGAGCCTCGACCGGATCGAACACATCGCAAACCCCCTATTCTCAGAAACTTTGTGCGCCACAACCAGAACGTTCTGGTCTTGGCGTCCATATTAGGGAACGATAAGGCCATGGTCTTTGTGCAACGTGCACAGAATTGCGGACCTGAACGACGTGTCGGCGCCTCATACGTAGCGATTCGGGCCGAACGTTCGGCCTCTGCATGGAACCACAGGCTCGTGACAACCACGCAAAGCCCGCGGAATGCGTGCCTTGCGGGCCTCTGGAGGGTGCGCCTGGTCCCGATGGATGGCATCATGCTTGTGAGGAAAAGGTTGCCCGAGGGGCAACAGTGAGAACGGAGGAACGACATGACCGAGGGACATAGGGATGCTCCCCACCGTCCACATGCCGAGCGCTACTACGCGCAGCACGCTTCGCTGGAGGCCGGCGAGGCCGGCAATTCTGAGGCTGCCCTGCAGGAGGCGATCAACGAGGGAGCGCGTCAGAGCTGGAAGCTGGTCGGCGTGACGCAAGACCCCACCAGCGACGGCGTCATCCTGGTGTGGGACACATCGGGGATCTTCTCCGGCTAGAACGGTTCGTATGTGGGCGGTTCGCGAACCGCCCCTGCAAGGAAATTGCGGTTTCGGGTCCCTTCGCTAGGATCTTCACGGATTTCTCTTCAGGGCGGCGTTATCATTTGTGGGAGACGTGCCAGATACAGAAGGATTCCATCGATGAGTGAGAAGACGGGGCTTCGCGAGGATCTGAGATCCGAGGTGGAGGCGCTGGTAGGCTCCGGCGCGCCGGACGAGGAGGTGCTCAACGAGGTCGTGCGGAGGGTGCACGAGGCGCATCCTACGTGGGACTGGAGTGGCATCTATCTGCTGGTGGGGGACATACTGATTCTGGGTCCCCGCACAGCGCCGGCGGATCACTCGCGCATCGCGATCGGGGAGGGCGTCTGCGGTACGGCCGTCTCGGAAGACTGCAACCAGGTCATCGAAGACGTGCGCGAGGTCGAGAACTACCTGGCGTGCTCGATCCACACCCGTTCCGAGTTGGTCGTCCTTATACGCGATGCTGGCAAGATAGTCGGCGAGTTCGACATCGACTCCGACACCGTCGGAGCATTCACCCAGGAAGACGAAGCCCTGCTCGAGGAGATGGGGGCCTTGATCTCGGGCCGCGTCGCCTCGCTGGCCGGCTCATGCGAATCGGGCTAGTCTGAGTCCCAGGCGCACGTCTCACTGTGGATGCGTCCCTGACTCCACGAGACGAGCCACCAGCCTCTCAGTCCTAAGTGTAGGGGCGAGATTCGCCCCTACACTTCCACGGGCCGGACAGAGAGCTCGTTGTAGTGCTGGTAGCGCTCGGGATGGAAGTGCGCCTCGACGCACTCGATGGGGGCGTCGCCTGTGACGAGGGTAATGCGACGTACTTGCAGTACAGGAACCCCGGTGGGTATCTCGAGTAAGGCTGCCACGTCAGGTGTTGCTGTCGCGGCCCCGATCCACTGCCTGGAGTGTTCGACCTTACGTCCTGTTCTTTCTTCGAAGAGCCCACTCAAGGAGACGGCCCCGTAATCAGCATCCTCTAGAGCAGGGAAGCGCCCAACCGGCAAGTGCGAGTCGCACACGAAGATCGGACGCTCGTCCGCGAGCCTCAACCTTCTCACGAACAGCACCCTCTCCCCAACTCCGATCTCCAACCGCGCAGCGACCTCCTCGCCCGCCACCCTCTCCTCCCGCAAGACGAGTCTTGCTCCCGGCGCGTATCCCCAGCGTTCGATCTCCTCGGAGAAGCTGTGCAAATACGCCAGGTTGGACCGCAGCCGCGGGCTCGCCAGGAAAGTTCCCCGTCCCGGCTCCCGCCGCACGAGTCCCTGGCGCCTCAGCTCGTCCAACGCCCGCCTGGCCGTCGTCCGGCTCACGCCGAAGTCAGAGACCAGATCGGCCTCACTGGGCAACCTGTCCCCAACCCCGATCTCACCGGATTCGATCCGACCCCTCAAGACTCCCAACAGCTGATGGTACAGCGTCCCCATGCTGGACCGTGACAAAGGCTTCATGACGACATTTGTAGTATCAAAGTATTGTTGTGTCAAGACCCACGGTGGGTAGGTCCCCGGAGCGCCGAGACCGATGATCATGAAATAAAGTCGGTTCTCTCAACTGATCCGTTCTGTCCACAGGAACGTTTAGTGTTGCGTAGGGAGAGGGAAGGCTGTTACATTGTAGTAACAGTTTTCGGGGAAGAGGTGATAGGGGCAAATCACAAACGTTCTTTCGGAGTGTAATTTCGGGACTTGCGTCCGGCTTTCTGGCCGGTCCGCACAGAATGAACAAAGAGGGAGAGGAGCGAGGTTAGTGGACACCTCACGAATGTACGAGTTTCCTATCAAGGAGTTTTTCAAGCAGCCGAGGTCGCTTCTGGGGGCGGGGGCGTACGAGAACGCTGGTCCCGAGGCGGCGGCGATGGGACTCAAGCACGTCCTCTTCGTGACGTCGGGCTTGAGTGGCACCGGGATCATTGACGAGTGCAAGACCAACTTCGAGAACGCTGGTGTCTCGGTGACGGTCTACGACAAGGTGGAGTCCAACCCCAAGGACTACAATGTCATGGACGCCTACAAGGCGTTTTCCGAGGGCGAATGCGACGGGTTCGTCTCCATCGGCGGCGGTTCCTCGCACGACACGACGAAGGGGGGCCCGCGTCGTCGCGGCGCACGACGGCAGGAACGTCAACGAGTTTCAGGCCTTGAATGCCTCAGAGACCCTGGACAACCCGGCCCACATCGCGATCAACACGACGGTAGGGACGGGGTCCGAGACGACGCCTGCGTACGTCATTACGGACCTTTCGTCGCCGAACGCGCCGCACAAGTGGGTCGGTTTCGACCGGGCGGCGATCACGACGCTGGCGATCAACGACCCCATCCTGTGCATGACACAGCCGCCGGAGTACGTAGCGTACACGGGCTTCGACACGATGGCCCACGCTTCTGAGTGCTACGTCGGGCGCGTGCAGCACCTCTCGACGACGCCGATAGCCCTGGCCGCGATCAGGCTGACCCAAGAAAATTTGCGCGAGGCGACGTACAACCCTAAGAACTACAAGGCGATGGAGCAGATGGTCTGGGCGCAGTACACGGCGGCCCAGGCGTTCTCGACCGGACTGCTCGGTATTCTGCACTCGCTCTCCCACGCTGTCTGTGCCTACTACGACATCCACCACGGCCTGAATAACGGCGTCGGTTTGCCGAGGGTGTGGACGTACAACCAGCCGGCGGCTCCGGAGCGGTACGCGGACATCGCCGAGGCGATGGGCGTTGACACCAAGGGCATGAACGTCCCGCAGGCTGCGGACGCGGCCATAGAGGCCGTCATCCGGCTCGTCAAGGACTGTGGTTGCCCCGAGAGCTGGAGTCAGGTCGGAGAGTACCCTAAGACGAGGATGGGCAAGGGCCACTACGAGGGCAAGACCAACGCGGCCATCCAGTCCGACGACGACGAACTGCAGAAGATGGCCGAGCATATGATGGGCGACCTGTGCACGCCGGGCAACCCTCGCGACCTGACGGTCGATGGCGCGAAGGAGGTCCTGCGCGACTGCATGTACGACGGCATGGCCGTCAAGACGGGCAACGGCTACCGGCAGAACATCTGGGGCGTCGCTCCCGAGATGGGCCGCAGGACGCAGCAGACCGCGAGCGAACGTCCGGGACCTCAGTAGTCAGAGGTATTCGACGCGCGGAACGAAAAACGGGAGTGGGCATCCGTCCGCTCCCGCCATTTGAGACCATATATTATTGAGCAGATTCATTCCATTCGCGAAAAGGAGCATTTTGTTCGAGAGCATCGAAGAGGTCAGGGAGCGGCTCGCGGAGCAGGAGTATGTCTGCGACAGGCGCCTGGCGACGGTGGTGTACCTGGCCATGAAGCTGGACAAGCCGGTTCTCGTGGAGGGTCCCGCTGGCGTCGGCAAGACCGAGCTTGCGAAGTCGCTCGCGGCGGCCACGGAACGGGCGCTCATCCGCCTGCAATGCTACGAGGGGCTGGATGAAGCCAAGGCCCTCTACGAGTGGGAGTATGGCAAGCAACTCTTGTACACGCAGGTACTGCGGGAGAAGATAGGAGAAGTCCTCGGGCCGACGGAGGGACTGCGCGAGGCCGCCGCGAAGCTGCGCGAGCAGGAGGACGTGTTCTTCTCCGAGAATTTCCTGGTGGAGCGTCCCATATTGCAGGCCATAACTTCAGAGAGGCCGCCGGTACTCTTGCTGGACGAGATCGACCGGGCCGACGAGGAGTTCGAGGCGTTCCTGCTCGAGTTCCTCTCCGACTACCAGGTCTCCATACCCGAGATCGGGACGGTCGAGGCCGAGCACGCCCCGGTAGTCATCCTGACCTCTAACAGGACCCGCGAACTCTCCGAGGCGCTCAAGCGCCGCTGCCTGCACCTGCAGCTCGACTACCCAAGCCCTGAGGTGGAGCTGGAGATCGTACGCCTCAAGGCTCCCGGCGTCGGCGACGCGCTTGCGAAGGAGCTGGTCGAGACCATACAGGAGATAAGGGCCCTGGACCTGCGCAAATCGCCGAGCATCGGGGAGACGCTGGACTGGGCACGCTCGCTGGTGGTGCTCGGCGCTCCGAACCTGGACAAGGAGTTGATCGAAGAGACCCTAAGCGTGATCGTCAAGTACGACCGCGACGCCGAGAAGGTGCTCGCGCACGTCGGCGGAAGCCCCGAGCGCAAAGACCTCGGGCAGAAAGAGCCCACCGGTGAGCACCCACACGAGGCGATGTACGAGATGCACCGCAGCACCCACAAGCACACGCATTAATAGCTCGTGGATACCGTAATCAACGACTTCGTGCAGGTGTTGAGGCGGCACCAGGTCAGGGTGTCTCCCGCAGAGAGCCTGGATGCTTTGCACGCGCTGGAGCAGACGGGGCTGGGGGAGCGCGGGGTGGTGCGTGACACTTTGAGGACCACGCTCGTCAAGAACCTTGATGACATCGAGACGTTCGACAGGCTCTTCGACCTGTATTTTAATCTGCGGCCGACTGCGGAGAAGCGGACTGCGAAGCTCGATGTGCACGACCACGATCACGATCATGGCGAGCCGACGAGCATGGAGTTCGGCGAGGACGCTGAGGGTGAGGCGCCGGATTCGGAGGAGCACAGCCACGAGGACAGTGAGAATACCGAGTTCCGCCGCCACTTCGACGAGGACAAGATGCGTCCCTCGGAGGACATCCACGGTGAGGCTGACAAGATGCGACTCTCGATGTTCTCGCAGGAGTTGATCCTGAACCGCAAACCAGGGGCCCTGGATCAGGCGCTGCAGCGCATAACACACCAGCTCAAGCTGCGCCGGGCCCGCGGCATGTTCAGCCCCGGCGACCTGATCACCCACGGCGGCCAGGAACTGCCGCTCGACGTCTCAGCCACGGACTTTCAGGGGCTCGTCGACCACCTTCACGACCTCGACGTCGATGAGTCGCTCATCCGCCAGCTCGAGGAGCAGAGCGAGGAGATACTGCGCGGCCTTCCGCAGCTCATCGAGCAGATGGTCGAACGCCAGAAGAAGCTCGAAAAAAAGAAGGATGACTCAGCCCTGATGCGGCGTTCGCTGCGCAAGATCTTCGACTACTCCCCAGCCGAACAGAGGGAGACCGAGGCTGCCATCCGCCGCATAGCACGCCAGATCCACGGCGCGAAGACCCGCCGTCTGAAACAGGACCGCACAGGACATATAAGCGTCCCCCATACCCTGCGGCGCAACGTCCGCTACGATGGCATCCCCTTCAAGCCCGTCCTGCGGCGCCACCACGAGAAACGCCCACGCGTCGTAATGTTGTGCGACGTCAGCATGAGCACGCGGAACATGAGCCGGTTCTGGCTGCACATGGTCTACCAGATGCAGAGCCTGTTCTCGAAGGTGCGGACCTTCGTGTTCGTGGCCGATGTGGCCGAGGTCACACAGTACTTCGAGGAGAGCAGCATGGACCGGGCTGTGGATCAGGTATTCTCGGGGCGTGTGCTCGACGCCGACGTGAACAGCGATTTCGGCAAGGCGGCCGAACAGTTCAGGAACGAATACCTCCCTGCGCTGAACCACCGGACGACGCTTGTGATACTCGGCGACGGGCGTAATAACGGCAAACCACCCAACGCGGCGGCGCTGGAGGAGATCACACAGCACGTCAGGCAGACGGTCTGGATCACCCCTGAGCCAAAGTGGGGCTGGTCTCTAGGGTCTTGTGACATGCCGCTCTACGAACCCCTCTGCGACCGCGTCGAGGTCGTCAGAAGCGTAGACCAGCTCGCCGGCGTCGCCGAAGAGCTCGTAAGGGCTCGCGTGTGATCCAGGCCCGCAAAGACGTGCCCTTCTCCAACACGACGCCTTACCGCTTTTGCCCCGCGGACGGCACGCCCCTCGGGGACCCCCGCCCGAGCGGCGGCGTGACCTGCCCCGAGTGTGGCCGGTCGTGGTACCGCAACTCAGCCCCCGCGGTCGGGGTTGCCATAGTGCGGAGCGGCAAGGCACTCGTCACCGTACGGGCCAGAGAGCCGGAGAAGGGGAGGGTGGACGTGCCCGGCGGTTTCGTCGAGGTCGGGGAGCACCCTGCCAGAGGGCTCGAGCGGGAGGTGCGGGAGGAGCTCGGTATCGAGGTCGAGGTGGAAGAGACTCCGGTCCTGCTGGCGACGCACACCTACGGGCCTGACGGGAACTGGGTCCTCGCCATCAGCTTTTTGGCGCGGATAGTGGAAGGCGAGCCGAGTCCCGCAGACGATGTGGCCGGGATACGCTGGGTCTCGGCCGAAGACATCGACGACCTTGATTTCGCCTGGGAGCATGACCGCAGGTTGATCATGGCCGCGTTGGAAGACTGAGGCGAGGAGGAGCGCGTGGGTAAGATAGACGGCTGGCTCGAAGGATTCTTGCACGGACAGGTCAGTGTCGGGGTCATCCTGCTCGTCAGCCTGCTGCTCGGTCTGCGACACGCGAGCGACCCCGACCACCTCGCCGCCGTCACGACCCTCATCGCCTCCGAGAAAGAGCAAGACCGGGTAAGGAAGGCCGGCATGATGGGCTTTTTCTGGGGCCTGGGGCACGGGTCCACGCTCGTGCTCGTCGGCCTGCCGCTCGTTCTTCTGAACCAGTATCTGCCCGAGGTCATAAGCAAGGTCGCCGAGGTCGCCATCGGGTGCATCATAGTGCTGCTGGCAGTGAGGCTTCTCGTGCGGTGGCGCCGCGGACTCTACCACGTCCACGTCCACGCCCACGAAAGCGGCGAAGCCCACCGCCACGTCCACTCCCACGTCCAGAACGAGGCCCACGGGCACGCCCACCGCGTCCCACGGCGCACTCCGCTGTCATCTTACGGCGTCGGGCTGGTGCACGGCATCGGCGGTTCTGGTGGGCTCACACTGCTGCTGCTCTCGACCATCTCGGAGAAGGCTCAGGCGACCGGGGCGCTGCTACTCTTCGCCGCCGGCACCGCCGTCTCGATGGCGCTCCTCTCTACCGCCTTCGGCCTCGTCATAGCCGGCGGTCCGATAGCGCGCAATTTCGAACGCGTCGCCCCCGTGCTCGGCGTCCTTAGCATGGCTTTCGGAGCGTGGTATGCGCTTGGTGCTCTGGGGGTAGTCGTCTATCCGTTTTGAAGGAGCATTTCAGCACGCTCCAGCCTGCGGCTGTCGCTTGTCAGCACTTCAGCAATTCAGGTTTTGGTTCGGGTGATGGCGCGGTCCATGGCCTTCACGTTCGGCTCGCGGCCAGTCCAGAGTTTCTGTGCCAGGACGCCCTGGTAGAGCAACATCCTGTCGCCGGCGACGACGGGGACGCCCCGCTCGCGGGCCAGTCGGACGAGGGGTGTCTGTGTCCCTGGACGGTAGACCGCATCGCAAAACGTTCTGCCTTTCTGCACGTAACTGGATGGTACTGCGACGGGGTCCTCCTCCTTCATCCCTAGGGGGGTGGTGTTGATGACGATCTCCGCGTCGGGGACCGTATCCTCTATTGTGTCGAAGTGATGAATCGCGAGCCTTTTTGTGCCCGTGCCGTGCAGCTTATCCCTGAGGTGTGCGGCGCGTTCGACGTTCCGGTTGGCGATGTGAAGCTCGCCGACCCCTGCGTCGCCGAATGCGACCGCGATGGCAGCGGCGGTACCCCCGGCGCCGAGGAGCAGGATGCTCTTGCCTGCGAGTTGTATGCCTGCCTCCAGGCAGGCCACCACCATCCCGCCTCCGTCCGTGTTGAAACCGCGCAATCCGGAGTCCCCGATCACCACGGTGTTGACGGCGCCGGAGATGCGGGCGCTCTCGTCCAGCTCATCCACGAGTGGGATCATCGCCCGCTTGTGCGGCATCGTAACGTTGAAGCCCCGGAGCTTTAGCGCCTCTGCGCCCCTCACCGCCGCCGGCAGATCCTTGGCATCCACATCCAGACAGACGTAGACGAAGTCGAGGCCGTCAGCGACGAAGGCCGCGTTGTGCATCGCCGGACTCAGGCTGTGGCCGACGGGGTGCCCGATCAGGGCCAGCAACCCTGTCTTGCCGCTGATCATCCCTCTCGACACGCCGCCTATTATAAAGGGTGGGAAGTGTTCAGAGCCGCTCCGACGTAGTTCTCGGCGATGGTCGTCGCAGCGGCCCGCGAGGTCGTGACGTAGTCGAGCTCGGCCTGCTGCACCTTGAGTTGGAAAGGATCGCTCCTGTCGAAGCGGTGCAGCAAGGAGGTCATCCACCAGGAGAACCGCTGCGCCCTCCAGACGCGGCGCAGGCAGGTCTCGGAGTACGCATCGAGTAGCCTCTTGTCTCCAGATCTGTAGAACTCCCTCAGGGCGTGGGAGAGGACCCGGATGTCGGCAACGGCCAGGTTCATCCCTTTCGCTCCCGTCGGCGGGACGATGTGCGCGGCGTCCCCGGCGAGGAAGAGCCTGCCGTGCTGCATCGGCTCGCAGATGAAGGAGCGCATTTGCACGATATCCTTCTGGAAGATTCTGCCGCCTGTCAGCTCCCAGCCGTCGTGGGTGGCGAGCCTCGTGGAGAGCTCGTCCCAGATCCTCTCGTCGGGCCACTCCTCGACATCGTCTTGCGGGTCGCACTGGAAGTAGAGGCGCTGGACCTCGGGGGAGCGGGTGCTGACCAGGGCGAAGCCGCGGTCATGGAGGGTGTAGATCAACTCCTCCGTCGACGGTGGTCCCTCGACGAGGATACCGAACCAACCAAAGGGATAGGTTCTCTGGTACTCTGTGCGCGCCTTCTCCGGGATTCCGGTCCTGCTGACCCCGAGAGAGCCGTCGCAGCCGGCGACGAAGTCGCAGGAGATTTCATCTTCCTCGCTGTCTTGAAAGTAGTGAATCCTGGGTGATTCGGTGTCGAGATCGTCGAAGCTCGCAGCTTCGGCGTCGAATATGACCTCTCCACCCGCTTCGAGCCTGGCGTTGACGAGGTCTTTGACGACCTCCTGCTGGCCGTAGATCGTGATCGAAAGCCCGGCCGTCAGGTCGGCGAAGTCGATGCGGTGCCCACGGCCGTCGAAGCGCAGTTCGATCCCATGGTGGACGGAGCCTTCCCGCTCCATCCTCTCGCCGACTCCAACCTCCCTTAGCAGCCCGGCCGTACCGTGTTCGAGCACGCCGGCCCTGACCGTCGTCTCGAGACCTTCGCGGCTGCGGCGTTCGAGCACGATCGATTCGATCCCCTCCAGGTGCAGAAGGTGCGAGAGCAGCAGACCCGCCGGCCCGCCCCCGACGATCGCTACCTGCGTACGCATCTCTATGCCTTCTCGTCGAGGTCGGATAGGACGCGTTGGGCCACGGCGAATGCGGCGTTTGCCGCTGGCACCCCGCAGTAGACGGCGCTCTGCAGGAAGACTTCTCCTATCTCACTTTCCGTCAGGCCGTTGCGAACCGCGGCGCGCACGTGCGTCTCCAGCTCGTCGAGGCGGCCAAGCGCGACCAGCGCGGTGAGGGTTACGCAGCTTCGCGTCCTGCGATCCAGTCCGGGGCGGGACCAGATCTCCCCCCACGCGTACCTGGTTATGAAGTCCTGGAAGTCAGCGGTGAACTCCGTCGCACGCCCGATGGCGGCGTCGACGTACTCGTCACCAAGGACCTCGCGACGAACCTTCATACCGCGATCGTACGCAGAGTCTTCCGAGGTCATCTTCCGTCCCCCTCGACCGGCTCCAGATGTTCCAGGATCTCCAGCGTCATGGCTTCGGGCTGCTCGATGTTCGCCAGGTGCGCAGCTTCGATCACGACCAGGCGCGCCTCCGGGATCGAGTCGCGGATCTCCTCTGCCTGATCCACGGTGGCCGCAGGGTCTTCAGCGCCCGCGATCACGAGCGTGGGAGCCCGGATCTCCCGGAGCCTACTCCGCATGTCGGCGTCCCTGAGAGCCTCGCAACAACCCGCGTACCCCTCCACCGGCGTGCCAAGCAACATGCTCCCTGCCGACTCTACGGTCTCTGGACGGGCGGCGCGGAACTGGGGCGTGAACCAGCGCTCGAGCACCACGTCGGCAATAGAGCCGACACCCTCGGCCCTGACCTTGCTGGCGCGGGCGTCGTACATCTCTGGGTCGAATCTGGCTGCTGTGCAGCACAGCACCAGGCGCTCGACACGCCCAGGAGCTTCGCTCGCCAGCCACATGCCGACGAGCCCGCCGATAGAGAGGCCACAGAATGAAGCGTTTTCGATCTCCAACCGGTCAAGCAGCGTCAGTGCGTCTCGCCCCAGGTCTTCTATCTTGTATGGACCGGACGGAACAGGCGAATCCCCATGCCCGCGTTGATCGTAGCGTAAGAGCCGGAAACGTTCGCGGAGAACAGGCGCCTGGTCGTCCCACATCCCGAGCGTGCTGCCCAGAGAGTTCGACAGGACGAGGACCGGCGCATCCTCCGGTCCTTCGAGGACGTGGTTCAGTTCCACTACGGCTTGCTGGGTCACTAGATCTCCTCCTCACGATAGCGTTGCAGAGCCCGGTCCACGAACTCTCCCGCAGACCCGAGGTAGCCTGCAGGGTCGAGCGCAGCATCTATCTCCTCCTCGGAGAGAACCTCGCCGAGTCTGGAGTCGGACAACAGCTCATCGCGCAGAGGCTTTCCGCCTCCTAGGGCCCGATGGGAAGCTTCTTCGACAAGGCCATGCGCCTCCAGACGCCCGAGATGCTCCGCTGCGACCGTGGTTACGTTCTCGGCGAGCAGCAGTCCTCCGGTGGCGTTCAGGTTCTCCAGCATCTTCTCCGGATAGACTTCCACTCCCTCGGTCACCTCCCTGACCGCGGTGGCGGCCCCGCCGGCGAGGGCGAGGGCATCCGAGAGGGCCTCCCACTCGGAGTGCCAGGCGCTGGCGGCCCGCTCGTGCTCGCCAACCATAGCCGCTTGCAGTGTATGCGCGAGGTCCAACACCCGGCTGGCACCCGCGGCAGCGGTCACGGAGAGGATGGGGTTCCGTTTGTGGGGCAGCGTCGAAGAGCCTCCCCGTCCCTCTCCCGCGGGCTCGGCGACCTCCCCGACCTCCGTCTGAGCCATCAGGATTACGTCCTTTGAGATCTTGCCAAGCACACCGGCGACGAGCGAGAGGGCGCCCCCGATGTCCGAGATCCTGACCCGGTCCGTGTGCCACGGAACTACGGGCTCCACGAGGTCAAGCTCCCGCGCGAACTCGCTTAGCACTCGCGTGCCCGCCGGGCCGAGCGAGGCCAGCGTCCCCGCCGCCCCACCCAGCTGAACGGCAAGTCCCCATTCGCGCACAGCGAACATCCTGTCCCTGGCTTCGAGTATCGAGACGAGCCAGCCCGCGGCTTTCAGGCCGAAGGTCGTCGGGAGCGCCTGCTGGAGCAACGTGCGGCCTGGCATCATGGTGTCTCTGTGAGTATCTGCGAGACGGGCGCAGGCCGCCGAGATTCCTTCTACTTCGGTGAGGATCAGGCCAAGAGCGTGGCGGGAGACGAGCATCGCTGCCGTGTCCATGATGTCCTGGCTCGTGGCCCCATTATGGACGTGACCGGCCGCGTCTTCGGAGACCCTCGAGACCGCCTGGGTAAGAATCCGGACGAGCGGCGGGACTGGGTTGCCCTTGGCGCGTCCTTTGCGTCCTATCTCCTCGGGATCGAAGCGGTCCCTGTCGCAGCAGGAGACGATAATCTCTGCGGCCTGTTGGGGGATCAGACCAGCCCGCGCCTGCGCTATCGCAAGGGCACCCTCGGCATCGAGCATGGCACGAAGCCAGGCCCTTCCAGAGACGGCCTCCCTGAACTCGTCAGGTACGAAGATCGGCCCGAACAACTCTCCGGCCATCCCTAGAACCCGAAGAACGCGGTCTGCTTATCACCCTGCAAATGGATGTCGAAACGCAGAGCGCCTCCTTCGTTACAGGCGATAAGAGTCCTCCGAAGCTCCTGGTCTTCGACGTACGAGAGCACGGGGTCCACGGCGTCTTCCTTGTCGGGGAAGTAGATACGGGTCACCAGGCGCTTTAGAAGACCGCGGGCGAAGACGGAGACCATAATGTGCGGGGATGATGAGCGGCTTCTTCGGCGCCCCGAGCCGCGTCGCCACATAATCAGGGTAGAGGGAAGGGAGGCGTCCTCGCGCCGGTACCCAGCGGCTTCTTCTCCCGTCCGCTGCGCCATGCAACGTCCCCTTTGCTCGCCCCTCTCTACACCTCTCAAGATACCAGCATGTCAGCAAGTCAGCACGCCGCCTCCCTACGGTCGGCGGCTCTCAGCACTTCAGCAACTCCTCCCCTAGCCCCCCAAGAGCGTAGAACCCGACAGCCTCAGGCAGCGATCCCTCGTACGCGGCGTGGGCAAGGCCGGAGCGGGAAAAGCCGACATGCTGACTGGCTGAAATGCTGACAAGCGGGGGCTGCAGGCCGGAGCGTGCTGCAGTGCAAAGAGGTTCAACCTCTTTGCACTTCGTCCCGCTCTCGTAGAATGTCCTCTATCTCTCTTGCGGCGGTCGAGATTATGCCCCTTATGCGGGCCACCTTGTCGCGGTCTACCTTTCCTTCGCGCATCTTCTGGCCGAAGAGCTTGCCCAGATCCATGAGGTCGTGCCTGATCTCATGGATCTCGGATGCGACCTCGGGGTCCCAGCCTCCCCCGAACTTGCCCCAGATATCTTTGATGGAGCGCTGGTTCTCTTCCAGGAACTTACGCCCTTCGTCAGTGATGGCGTAGACTTTCTTGCCGTCCCGCTGGGTGGCACCCACATACCCCATGTCCTCTAGCAGTTGCAGTGTGGGGTAGACGGAGCCCGGACTCGGGGAGTAGAACCCGCGGGACCTCTCCTCCAGCTTTCGTATGACCTCGTAGCCGTGGGAAGGCTCGTCTTTGAGCAGGTCGAGGATCACGTACTTCAGATCCCCCTTCTCGAACATCCGCCCCCGCCGCGGACCGTGGCCGAACCCAGGCCCGTGCTTACCTCCGAAAAACCCCCTCATCGCTTTTGGACCGAACATGTTCTCGACCTCCTCTGGTAAACGCTATCCCGTAACACTAAGCCTCATCCGTCAACTCGCGCCGGTCACGCTCCCAGAGCGCGTACCCCAACCTTCCCTCGTGCGCCCTTACCTCCACGTGACCGTCATTGGCCAGATCGGAGAGCATCCGGTCCGCCTCGGCGACGGTGAGCGAGGTCTCTAGCGCCGCCAGCGCGGGCGATAGTTCCCCTCGCCGCGCGAGCGCCTCCAAAAGCTCCCGCTCCTTGCTCTCCTGTGCCGTCACCCTGCCAGACCTCTCCCGCATACGGTCCTCAGCAAGCCCCGTCAAGCTCCTCGAGACGGCCACAAACGCCGGCATCAGGAACAACGGAATTACCCCGACAAGGAAAAGAAGCGGGAGGAAATGGAAGCCGGGACCGGCCACGAAGAGCAGAAACAACCCTCCTATCACCAACCCCGTCATAAACCTTGGGGGAAAGGGCCTCCCGTAAGGCACCATAGCCCGCCTCCCACCCGCGTAGCCCATCATGCCCCGACCGTACATGTCGCCTCCTTCATCCCGGCGGCCAACTCTAGCTAAGCAGTATATCACGATATATCTTGATAGCACTTTGTCTGATGGATCGAGTATCACCGGTGGCCTCCTCCAGGCAGCGTCGCGTAGAGCGTAGGTTCGGGTGGCGGCTGATATCTCGATCCTATCGCTTGCCAGGGGGGTGTTCCCTTGCGCTAGTCTAATGTCGCCGAGGACAGGCTTCGAGAGCGGCAGGAGGGAGCGTCGATGTGAATAGCAGGGAGCGAAAGGTCCGGTTCGAGGAGATGTTCCCGTGGGAGGTCGCGGCCGCGATGGCCGAGGCGCCGCTGTGCTACCTGCCACTCGGCACGCTCGAGTGGCACGGCGAGCACGCCGCCGTCGGGCTAGATGCGCTCAAGGCGCACGAGATCTGCGTCCGGGCTGCAGAGCGCTCCGGTGGGCTCGTCGTGCCGCCGATTTACTGGTCTACCGACTGGCGCGAGGACCTTCCCGAGGGCGACTACCTGACCGGCGGCATCGAGCGCGGGGAGCGCTACCACGTGCCCGGCAACATGTTCTGGGTACGCCCGGAGACCTTCCGCAACCTGCTGCTCGACGCCTACGAGGCGATGCGCCGTCGCGGGTTCCGTGCGATCGTCGTCCTGAGCGGCCACTGGTCGATCGAGCACAACATCGCGGCCATCCGGGCTACCGGGGAGGAGTTTCGCCGTGCACACCCGGCGATGGGCTGGCTCTTGCTTACCGACCAGGAGGTAGTGCCCGACCTGCACTACCCGATGGAGCATGCGGCCGGCGGCGAGACGTCTCTACTTATGGCGATTCGCCAGGATCTGGTGGCCCTCGACAAGACGTTCGAGACCGACGACTCGCTGCGTCCCTATTACGCGAACGAGCAGGCGCACCTGAGAAGACGCAGGGAAACCCAGAGCAAGTATATAGGCGTCGATCCCGCGGTTACGGACGCCTCGAACGATCCGGAGGCGGCGACGACCGAGCGCGGCCTGGCGCTGCTCGAGGCCATCGTCGAACGGGTGGAGGCGCGGGCGGAGGCGCTCTTGACTCGAACCACGAGTGGCAGCGATCGCTAGAGAACTTGCAGGTGAAGCCATGCAGACCAGGACATGAATCCCGCGTACGGGTGCTGCGAAAATGGATAGGATCGGAGGTCTTGCGTGTCCGACGCCACCCGTCTATCGTGGATCCGCCGGAGCCGTCGTTCTGGGAGGCTACCGGGTGGGTGGGATCCGACCGGGAGGTGACGTGACGAGGACGCTTGGACTGATCGGGGTCCCCTCGAGCATGGGGGCTTTCGCCCCCGGCCAGGAGAAGGGACCGATGGCCCTAAGGGAGGCCGATCTCCTCGGGCGGCTCTCCCGCTCGGGTATAGAGGTGGCCGACCACGGGAACGGCGGTAGAGTGCGGCGCTGGAGGCCAGACAGGGAGAATCGCCGCGCGCAGAACCTATCCGCCGTCGCGGAGGTCGCCCGCGAGACGGCCGAGCGAGTGCGCGAGGCGCGCGAAGCCGGGCACCTGCCGCTGGTGGTCGGGGGCGACTGCACCGTCGAGCTGGGCACGGTCGCTGGCCTGCTATCCTCTGACGGAAGCCCCGGCGAGCGCTTGGGCCTGATCTACTACGACGTCCACCCAGACCTCAACGTGCCCGCCAGTGTGGGCGAGGGTGCGCTCGACTGGATGGGCGTGGCGCACATGCTCGGCGTGGAAGGCGCTGCTGAGCCCTTGAGCCGCCTGGGTCCTCGTTTCCCCCTCTTGCAAGACGAGAATGTTCTCCTCTTCTCCTACGGCCCCGAGCAGGCGACCGAACACGAGCGCAGAGTGATCGAACGCCGAAAGTTGAGGGGTATACCCGTCGGGGAGGTCGCCGCCGACCCGGAAGGCGCCGCTGCCCGCGCGCTGGCAGAGATGGAGCCCCGCTGCGACCGCCTGCTGGTTCACTTCGACGTGGACACCGTGGACTTCACAGACCTGCCGCTCTCGGAGAACACGGGGCGCAACGAGGGGCTGCCGTTCGACGCTGCGCTGCGGGCGCTAGGAGAAGTGCTCGGTAGCGAGAAGCTGGCGGCGGTGACCGTCACGGAGTTCAACCCCGACCACGGGGAGGAGGATGGTTCCACCACCTGGGCCTTGGCGAAGGGGCTGGCCGCCGTCCTTTCGGGTTCGTCCGCCTCCGGTAACGGGACCCTTACAGTGCCGTGACCGAACCCAACCCGCAGAGGAAAGGGAAAGCACGTGCATTTTGACCGGCAATTACGGCGAGGCGGGGCCGTTGACTACGAACCAGCCCACGCCAGTGCGAAGCACGAGGGAGAGCGTTAGGGGCGAACAACACGAGGAGGGTCGCAAATGCAGATAAGCGAGGATCACGTGGTGGAGGTAGTACCCCAGGACTACAGCTACGTCTTCAACCCGTATCGGGAGCCCATAGCCAGGGTGAAGCCAGGAGACCGGGTGACCATACATACCGATGATGCCTTCGAGAGCAGGATAACCAAGAAGGGAGATCTTCCTAGCCGTGCCCTTGCCACAGCCAAGTTCCTCAATCCCCAAACGGGTCCTATCTACGTGGAGGGCGCCGAACCGGGCGACACCCTCGCCGTTCGCATCGAGAACATCGAGCCCACACGAGACTTCGCCGTGAGCGTCCTGATACCCTACTTCGGTGGTCTCACCTCGACGAACTTCACCCGCACGTTACAGGAGCCGCTGCCCGAAAGGGTCTGGATCTGGGACCTCGTGGACGGCGGCACCAACCTGACCAACGAGGAACTCGGCGTGAAGCTGCCCTGGGAGCCATTCCTTGGTACCCTGGCCGTGGCACCAGACCTGGAAGCCATAACCGCCCTCGCCCCCGGACCCTTCGGGGGCAACATGGACGTGCCCGACGTGAAGCCAGGCAACACCGTGTATCTGCCCGTGTGGAATGAGGGGGCTCTCGTCTATACCGGTGACTGCCACGCTAGGCAGGGTCAAGGCGAGCTATGCGGCGTAGCGCTGGAGATCACCTCCAAGTCGACCGTGGTCTTCGACCTCATCAAGGACAAAGCGATAGAGTGGCCCCGCATCGAGTCCGACGACGCCATCATGGTGGTCGGCAGCGCCCGTCCCATGGAAGATGCAGCCCGCATCGCGAATACTGAGCTAGTTCTGTGGCTGGAGCAGGAACACGGCTACGATCGCTGGGACGCATACCAGTTGCTCACCCAGGCAGGCGGATTGTACGTGGGCAACATGGTCGACACCACCTATTCTCTGGTAGCCTCCGTCGACAAGAAACTTCTAAGCCGTTCACCGTAGAACTCAGCCGGACGCCGGCTTCTCCGAACACCCATAGTATTTCCGCATCGTAGAAAGGGGCGATTGACGAAGTTCTGGGGAGGCTCTGCCTCGAAGTTGGATAAACAGGGATGAAGAAGAAACCGGATCTCTGCCAGCAGCATCGCATGATCGGGAGATAATCGTACGGCAATGGATCTGGGCGCTGCCTCAACGACGGTACCCGCTAACATAAGCACATGTCGCATGCGGACGAAAGCGGAAGGAGGGCAACGTGAACGCCGGACCGGAAGAGAAGGGCAGGCGTACCCAACAGGGGGGCGCAGCGCGCGTCGTGGAACTAGGCGACCCGTCACGCGGCGATGACGCAGGCGAGTTGCAGGGCTACCACCTCGGCGCGAACGTCTCGTTCATCGTTGTGGACGCGCCGCCGGGAGGCGGACCCAAGCTGCACAGGCACCCCTACGAGGAGGTCTTCGTGGTGCAGGAGGGTAGCGCCACCTTTACGTCCGGCGACGAGACTACCGAGGTGGAGGGCGGCCAGGTCGTGGTGGTGCCTGCCGGCGTGCCGCACAAGTTCGTGAACTCGGGAACCGGGAGGCTCAGGCAGGTCGACATACACGCCAGCGACCGGTTCGTCACCGAATGGCTCGAATAACCGACCCGGTCGTCCGGGCTCACCGATGTGACGAGGCGATGCCCGAGGACCCGCGATCCGGTGGCCGGTACGCGCGAGGAATCCCCTCCCCGGCATGAGTTTCGTGCATTTGGAGCCGTGGTCACTCGCCCGGAGCGAAGATGGAACTCGGCATCCCTGGATCCATCGGCATCAGAGAGATCTGTTGGGTAAGGTTTTCTCATACATCCGCCAACAGACTCGTCCTGAGATGATTGCGCCACGATTTGTCGAATGCTAGTGTGAAGTGGGCTTGCTGCCGAAGCTGCCGAACCAGGAGGGAAGCACATCCGGGATTATTGGTCTAGAAGCACCTTCTGAGTTCGGAACGCAACCTCGAAGGCGAACCACCGCTCCAAGACTGCCGCTTCCAGGGCGATCCAACATGCACGGCACAGCCAATCATCGAAAAAGGGCAACGTAGGAACTTCGCCTGGGGCGCGTTCTCGGGAACCGAACGGCTCAGGCAAGCCTCCGGAGGATCCCCGACATCTCTTCCTCGTCGTACGCCCTGAGGGTGGTGGTTCGCACGTTGCCCAGAGAGCCGATCTCCAGGAGGTGGGCGCTCAGGGCTTCATCGTCGGGTGCCTCGAAGATGGCGACCATGTCGTAGGGGCCGACGGTCCAGTAAGCTTGCTCCAACTTCAACCCGTGCTTCTCGGCGATCCCGCCGCCGCTATCGGTACGCTCCAGGGTCTCCTTGACGTTCCTTACGCCTTGCTCGGTCCAGTTGACGAGGACCACGTAGCGGGGCATATACCCTTCTCCTCTCTCCCGCCAGGGATATCCGGCGGGTCTCGACGTTTCCCACCTCGACCATCATGCCAGGGGGCGAGGTCCCACGCTCGTCCCTGGGTCACCTCAGGGTCGCGAGGAGCGGGGCCTGTAAGTCTCGTCCATGTCGGGTTTTAGGGCAGGACGATCTCCGTGCGCAGTTCGTGGCCCTCGTCGGGAAGCCTGGCTTCGTAGTAGGTGCGAAAGCCGCCGTCTGGAAGCGGCAGGACATCGAGGTATCGGACGTCCACGGGCTCGCCGCCGGCGTGTCGCAGCCGTCCGGTTTCTCCACTCTGGTATGCGAGGCCTGTGCGCTCGAACCAGTTCTCTTCGGCGGTAGCCCGGCCGTCGTAAGCCGCGCTGCCGTCGGGCAGCACCGCGGTGACGCGGGCGCCGCGGGCGTCCCAGGCCCCTGGACGTCCTTCCAGGGCGACGCCGTGCCATTCCCAGCGCAGACCGTCTTCGCTCGTGGCGTAGGCCGTATACATGCGATCCTCTTCACCGGGCCGATCGAGGAGGTGGCAGCAGATCCAGGCTCGCCATCCCTGGCTCGTACGCTGCACCAATGGATCCTTGACGCCGATGAGGCTGTCGCCCGGGAAGACGGTGCGAGCGTCGGCCGCGGCGAACTCCTCCGGCTCGTCGGCTTCGAGCGCGTCGATCCACCAGTGTGCGCTGCCAGGGTCGGCGCAGCAGACGTACAGACGCCAGCGGCCCGCCTCGGTACGGACGATCGATGGGCGTTCCATGCTCTTCGCGCCGAACTCGGTCTGCTCGAGGGTGGCGACGGTGGTGAACCGCTCGCCGTCCTCTGAGCGCGCGATCACGGTCTCAGCGATGCCATCGTGGCCGTTGCGGAGGCGGTAGCCGATGACGAACGTGCCATCCTCGTCGAGCGCGGCGCTCGACGCGCCAGCCCAGTAGCCGGGTCCGTGTCCCGGAGCAGGTACTACGACAACGGAAGCCGCGGTCCCCGGCAGCGGGAATCCGCGCAAGGAGCCTTGCGGTCCGGCGGTGTTGGAGGCTTCGTCTGTCGTCACTCGGGACTCCTATCAGGGGTAGGGTTTCTTTCGCTCGGCCAGCATGGCTACGAACTTGGCGATGCGCCGCGTCCGCGTCTCGGAGCGCTTGGCGTCCTGGATCTGGTACAGAATGGCGTACCTGTTTCTGCCGTCGAGCTCGGAGAAAAACGCACCAGCGACCTCGTTCTTCTCCAACTCTCGGCGTAGGTCCTCGGGCACCGTGGCGCTGCTCGGCGAGTCGTAGGCTGCATCCCACCTGCCGTCGGCCTTGGCCCGCTCGACCTCCCTAAGGCCAGCGGGTTTCATCTTGCCTCCCTCGATGAGCCTGGTGGCCTTCTCACGGTTGACCTTCGACCACCTGCTCCTGGATCTACGCGGCGTGAACCGTTGCAGGTAGTGGTCCTCGTCGAACTTGCGTGCCTGGCCGTCGATCCAGCCGTAGCAGAGGGCGACCTCGACGGCCTGAGCGTAGGTGACGCTCTCTATGCCCGAGCCCTTCTTGGCGATCTTGATCCACAGCCCTTCGGAGGTCGCGCGCGGCTCGTTGAGAAATGCCTCCCACGCCTCGCGGGAGGCGAACGGGACGATCGGCGGGTCCGGTTTGATGGCGATGGCGTCTCCTTTCGACTATCAGTGCCGCCGCGCTACGAGACCACGGAAGGCCCGTGAGAGCAGCCCGTCCCCTTGCTCGCAGTCGACGCCGCAGGACCGTGCCGAAAGTGTACGAGGTTTTCGTCGCCTCCCAAGTAGCATCTGCACATCTCGGCAGCAGAGTAGCTCGAGAGTCTAGCACCGGGGCTACGCATTACCCGAGGAATGACATCCTCGGCATCAGTCATGGTCGTGCTCCTCTCTGTCCGTGTCTTTCTTCAGATAAGCGACGCCTTCTCGCAGGTTTTCGATCTCGTTAGCGGCAGATTACTATACGTAAGAGGCCTCCCTGCAGTGTCCGCTAGCTCTTGCCAGCTACCACGCCAGTGGTTGACACGATAAAGACAAAAGAATTGCGCAAAATAATTGTCTGTGTGGTATAGTATGGGCATGGAAACGTTAGGAGAAGCGGGCAACAGGCCAGCGGAGGAACGGGTGGGGCGCGTGCTCTCGCGGCTCGGAGCCAACATAAGGCGTGCGCGCAGGGACCGGGATATGACGCTCGAGGATCTGGCCGAGGCGTCGGGCGTCTCGCTGGCGCACATCTCGCGGTTGGAGTCCGGGGAAAGGCAGCCCTCTTTGGATGGGCTGTTGCGGCTGGCCTTCGGCCTGGGCGTTCCCTTCGAGGAGCTCTTCGAGGAGCAGGAGGAGCCGGGGATGGGGACGGTGGTGCGCGGGGGTAAGGCCCCCGTCTACGAGGGCACGGGTTTCCGCCTCCAACCCCTGATGCCGGAGGCCGGGCCCGAGGGGATGTCGGCGGTGAAGGTTATCTACCCTGCCGACCGGGTGGTTGACCACGAGCTCCACGAGCACGAGGGTCAGGAGTGGCTGTACATGCTCGAGGGGAGGCTCAGGCTCACTCTGGGTGCCGAGAGAACGGTGCTGGAGCCAGGGGACGCGGCCTTCTTCGACGCCCGGCTACCGCACAACTTCGATGTACTCTCCGCTGAGGACGCGGAGGTGCTGATGGTCTCGTGCGTGCCTTGCACGCACCGGCAGGTGTCGCCCAGAGGCCGGCACCCCTTCGTGGAGGGGCATCGGGGTTTCGGGAAGGCGGGCCGTCCCCACGGGGACGAGGGCCGGTAGCGAAAGTACGTTGAAGGAGATTTACGGCAACGACCGAGCGCACCGAACTAGTCCTGGCGACCTGCAGTTTATGGGAGTTTGTTAGTCAGGAGGAAGGTATAGTCATGGTTCCCAAGAATCTCGAGAAGACGGCGTCGAAGAGCGTCCAGGAGGGCGGTGGGTCTCGCTACCACGCGGTCCTGGCGAAGGCCGAGCACCTGACGATGCAGGCGACCCTGATCCGCAACTGGCGGAGACTCCGGCACCATGGTGCAGGGCACCATCATGGCCGCAGTCTCAGGGGCCACCGCGGCGGCCTTCCTCAACCACGCACTCTGCGGCGAGGACGCCGAGGCCGCCGGCTCCTGGCAAAGTAAGGAAGTCCCACGATGACCGATGAGCTTCACGGCGAGACCGAGCAGTTCTGGGAGGGGCACTACCGAGGACAAGGAAGGGTATGGAGCGGGAGGGCGAACCCCGTCCTGGTCGACGTCGCAGGGTCGCTGCGGCCGCGCACGGCGCTGGACCTCGGTTGCGGCGAAGGGGGCGATGCCGTCTGGCTCGCCCAGCAGGGCTGGCGCGTGACCGCCGTCGACGTTTCCGCCACCGCCCTCGACCGGGCGGCGACCCTCGCAGCCGAGGCCGGCGTCCGCATCGATTTTCAGCAGCACGACCTGGCCCGCACATTCCCCGAAGGCGCCTTCGACCTGGTCTCGGCCCAGTACCTGCACTCGCCGGTGGAGTTCCCCCGCGACCGCGTCTTGCGGATGGCGGCGCGCGCCGTAGCGTCCAGCGGCCTCCTGCTGATCGTCGGCCACGCCTCGGCCGCACCCTGGTCGTGGAACCACAAACCGCATACCCGCTTCCCCACTCCGGAGGAAGTCCTGGCCGCGCTCGACCTGAGTCCCTGGCAGTGGCGCACCGAACGACTGGGCACGCCCGAACGTCTGGGCACCGGCCCGAACGGGGAGTCTGCCACCGTCACCGACAACGTCGTCGCGGTCAGGCGCCTCGTGCGTCGCTGGCCCGACTAGAGTGTGCGCGAACGCATTCCTGTTCCCCGTTCGTAGGGTAGACTAGAAAGGTCCGAAAGGCTGTAACAGGGTCGGCGCGAGGAGACGTTGTCATGGATGGAGCGAGGACCGGACGGATCCCGATGCGAGTCTTGACCGTGGCCTTGGGCCTCATCCTCGTAGCGGCGCTAGGCGTCGGCGCACTCACCGTTGGGGCAGGCGCCCAGGGCGAACCGCCCGAGAGGCTCACCGAGAAAGAGCTTCTCTTGCGCGTAACCGCCGCCCCCGAGAACGCACCCGACTTCCGCGCGACCTTGACCGCCGAGCAGACGCTCGTCCCCGAAGGCCTCCTCGGCGCCTCCGAAGGCGACACCGGAGACGCGGGCCCGCGTACCGCCCGCGTGTGGCGCGGCGGCCCCGACAGACTGCGCGCCGAGCTTCAGGGCGGGAACGGGGATAGGGTCCTCGTCCGGAACGGCGCGCGGGTAAGCATCTACGACGGCGCATCCAACACTCTCAAGACCGGCGAGAAGCCTGAGGCCGCGCTGTCCGGCGCGGACGAGGCGGACGGGCTGCCAGGGGCATCGCCAGAGGAGATAGACGAACTTCTCGCTGAGATAGCGCCGTCCAGTAATCTTACGACCGGGACGCCGATCGAGGTAGCCGGGCGCTGGGCTTACCCGCTGACCCTGGAGCCCAGGGACGAGAGCACGACTCTCGTCGAGCGCGCCGAGGCGCTCGTCGACGCGGAGACCTTCGTGCCGCTCCTCTATGAGCTCTACGCCGAAGGGAGGCCCGAGCCTGTGGTCCGCTACGAGGCCAAAGACTTCCAGGTCGGCCCCGTCCCGGAGGCGCGCTTCGAGTTCGAGACGCCGCCGGGCGCCACGGTCGAGCGGCTGCAACCCCGAGACCACCGGGCGGATGGATACAGCGGAGGCGACGAGCCTCGGAAGGCCGCTTCGGTGGAGGAGGCCAGCGAGCTCGCTGGGTTCACCGTCGAAGAGCTGCCCGAGGCGCCCGGGGGCCGGGAGCTGGAGGAGATAATGGTCGCTGGAGATGGCGCGATCCTCACTTACGGGTCGGGCTGGGGGGCCGTGGTCCTCGCCGAGAAGACCGGTGGTGAGGTAGGGGCTGGACCTTTCCAGAGCGCCGGGGACCGGGGAGGCGAGTTGCAGGTTCCGGTCGTGGATCTCGGGGACGGGGTCAGGGCACACGAGCTCTCCACGCCCGTGGGCACGGTCCTCTCCTGGAGCGAGGGCGGCGTGTCGTACACACTCGCGGGGAGCGTGCAGGCAGCCGAACTCAGGGAGGCGGCGCGCGGGCTGCTGGCCCGTTAGACGGTGGGAGTCCGCCGGGAAGCTTCGGTACTCGAGGTCCGGGGCTTCACCAAGAAGTTCGGGGACTTCGTCGCTGTGGATTCCCTAAGCTTCGAGGTGCGCCGGGGGGACGTGTACGGGTTCCTCGGTCCCAACGGGAGCGGCAAGAGCACCACGATCCGGGCAATCTTCGGCCTCGTCGAACCGACCGAGGGCGAGATACGCCTCCTCGGGCATCAGGCCGGCAGACCAGGGGGCCGCGAGGGCGTCGCCGGCTTTGTGGACATGCCCGGCTTCTACGACTACCTCTCGGCGCGCGACAACCTCAAGGTCCTCGCCGCCGCCGACCGGCGCAAGGGGGAAGCACCCATGACCAGGGTCCTCGAGACGGTCGGGCTACTCGGGCGTGAGCGGGACAAGGTCAAGACCTATTCGACGGGGATGAAGCAGCGGCTGGCGATAGCCTCCGCGCTACTCAGGGAGCCGGAGGTCTTGATCCTGGACGAGCCGACGAACGGGCTGGACCCTGGCGGGATGCGCGACGTGCGTGATCTCATCCGCCGCCTCAACGAGGACGGCCTGACGATCTTCCTCTCCAGCCACCTCCTCGCCGAGGTCGAGCAACTGTGCAACAGGGTGGCCGTGATCGGCCACGGCCGCCTCCTTGCCGAAGGCACCATCGCCGAGGTCGTAGGAGGAGACAACGGACGCCCGGGATACCGGCTCGTGGTGGACGACGCGAAAAGCGCGCTGCGAATCCTCGAAAGCACCACCAACGTCACCGGCGCATCGGTCGCCGAGCCACCAGACGGACTCGGGGATGAGGAGATAAGGTTCGCAGTCGGCCCTGAGGGCCCTGGACCGGTCGTGCGGGACCTGGTGGCCGGGGGCGTGGCAGTCCTGGCGCTAGTCCCTGCGCGGCCGAGCCTCGAAGATCTCTTCCTGGAGCTAACGGAGGAGCGTTCTTGACACGTCACGCCCCTCACGAACAGCGAACCCTCCACCGGGATTCCGCGTGATCCGCTGGGAGCTCTACAAGCTCGTGCGCCAGCGGCGGACGCTATTCGGGCTGGGGGCGGCGGCGCTCGTACCCGTTCTGTTCGTGGCGGCGCTGGAGATCACGGGCGAGGGCCCGCCTGAGGGCGAGGCTCCCTTCGCCACGCAACTACTGGAGAACGGGCTCGTTGTCCCGCTCGTCACGCTCGCCTTCGCCACCTTCGTCCTGTTGCCGCTCGTCGTGGCGTTCGTCGCCGGGGACGCTGTGGCCGGTGAAATCTCGGCTGGCACCCTGAAGACGGTCCTCAGCCGCTCCGTGGGCCGGACTGAACTGTTCCTCTCCAAGGCGGCTGCGGTCGGCGTCTACTGCCTCGCCGCCTCTGCGGTCCTCGCCGGCGTCGGCCTCGCCGCGGGCTACCTGGCTAGCGGCTTCGCCCCGCTCGCCGGGCCCGGCGGGACGCCGATAAGCGTCGGACGCGGCATCGCGCTCGTGTGGGCCGGCGCCGGCCTCGTCTCCGTGCCCCTTATGGCGCTCGCCGCGTTCGCGGTCTTCCTATCCGTCACCACCCACAACTCGGTGGGCTCGGGCGTTGGCGCCGTGGTCCTCGTCCTGCTCCTCCGTCTCGCCTCAGGCCTCGGCCTCGCCGGCCCCCTGGACCCCTACCTGCTCACGAACCAGTTCGAGGCCTGGCTAAACCTCGCCCGCGACCCCATAGCCTGGGAACCGATAGCACGCTCAATCTGGGTCAGCCTCCTGTGGGGAACCTGCTTCCTAACCGCCGCATGGGCCATCTTTACCCGCCGCGACGTGCTTTCTTAGAGCAACTTGCAAAGAGGTTCGCACCCCTTTGCAAGCATTTCAGCATTTCGCTGTCAGTCCTGTGTAGAGGAGTGCTCGAGGAGCACGAGTATTAGGGCTGACGCCAGCAGGGCGGAGCAGATGAAGAAGGACCAGGAGAACCCGACGGCTGAGATCACGAACCCGAACGAGAAGGCTCCTATGCCGGTCCCCGTATCGAAAGCAGCGTTCCAGAGCGTGCTGCCGAGCCCGTACTCGGATTTCGAGACACGCCCCATCATCAGGATGAGGGTGGCATTCTGGAGCAGCCCGAACCCGCCCCCGAAGAGCAAGGCTCCGAACAGCAGGATCACACCCCCTAGCGGAAGGCAGACCATCCCTATCGCGCAGGCGATGAGACCGGGGGCGAGCAGGAGACGAGGGTCCTTGCGGTCGCCGAACCTTCCTGCCCACCAGCGGCTTGCGGTCGTGGTTATACCGACGACGAGGAGCGCGCTCGCGGCGGAGAAAACCCCCGAGCCGGGCACCGCCAGAGGCAGGAAGGTCAAGACCACCCCGGCGGCCATCGTAGTTATCGCAAAGAGGAGGAAGATGCGCCGTAGGGGGGCTCGTCCTAGCCCCGTGAAGAAACCGGCCCCGCTCTCTTCCCCTTCTTTCGTCGCCGGTGGGGCGGAACGGATGTAGGGGATCATGCCTAGCCCGAGCAATGGGGCTAAGCCCCCGAGCAAGAAGACGACTCCGAAGCCGAATCCTCCCGCCAGCCAGAGCCCCAGCGCGTTGCAGAAGATGGTCGGCAACGTGATAGCGACGCCGAGGAGGCCGAGGGCTTCTCCTCTGCGATGGGGAGGGGCGAGTTCGACGATCAGGGCCGCGAACATCACGGTCACGATCCCAAACCCCACGCCACGAACCAGGGTGACGGCCAGTATAGGCACCAACGTCTGGGCGTACGCATAGAACAGCGCCGGAATCCCGAGGAAAAGGAGTCCGGCCGCGAGCACCCGCCGGTAGCCGTAACGGGCCAGGATGCTGGGCATCTGGATCTGTGTAAGCACCGTCGAGAGCATGAAGGCCGCGGTCGCAAGACCGGCACCAGAGCTGCCACCGCCGGCCTCGTCGGCGTAGAGCGGCACGACAGAGAGCAGCAACTGGAAACCGAAGAGGGCGGCGAAAGCGACGAGGGTAAGATAAATCACCGGCCGGGTCAGCAAGGTTTCCCGTTCCGGGTCTCCGGTCGTTTGTGCAGGCCCGTTCACACCTCTTACTTTACCCGTCACAGCATTTCAGCACTTCAGCACGCGCCCTGTCGGGCGCTTGTCAGCTAGTCAGCTTTGCTCGGCGGTGGATAAAGGCTCCGCATCGATTGCCACGGAGGCTGGGGCTGCGTGTTGGAGCCTCGCTTGCAGGTTCTTGCTGACTTGCTGAAGTGCTGACAAGCCGCCGCAGGCGGCGTGCTGATAAGTGGAGGCGTCAGCCGGAGCGTGCTGAATTGCTGGACTTTCCTCTGGGCGGGTGTACGACGTAGACTACGCGTCCTTGTATGGTTACGTCCTCGGCTGGCATGATTAGGTCCTCGTGGTCCCCGTTCTCGGGCCTTAGCCGCAGGAGGTCTCCGCCTTCGCCCCTCTCGCGGTAGAGCCGCTTGACGGTGACCTCCTCTCCGTCCCCGATTAGGGCTGCTACGACTGCGCCGTCTGGCGGAGCTTCGTCCTCCTCTACGACCAGGAGGTCCCCGTCTGCTATGTGGGCCCCGATCATGGACTGCCCAACGACCCTCAAAAGGTATCGCCGTCTGCCCGAGCGGGACCCCACTAGCTCTGCCGCCAGCGAGTAGGCCTCATCCCCGACCGTCACAGCCTCGAGCCCTCGCCCGGCGGCGATCCTACCCATCAGGGGCATCTCGCCCGCGACCTCCCAACCCTTCTCCGTCAGCCTGATGCCGCGCGCCCGTCCAGCCTCCCGCTCGATGTACCCAGCCTCCTCAAGCTTTTTGAGGTGCTTGTACGCGGTCTGGGAGCTCTTCAGGCCCACAGCCTCCCCCACCTCGCGCACGCTCGGAGGCCCCTTTCCCCTCGCACCAGCACGGGCCAGGCGCCGGAGCATCTCCATCCTTACCTTCCAGTTCTCAGGGACCATTATCGTCTCCTCTGAACGCCTCGCGATGACACTCTATACGATTTTGCCGTAGACTGCAAACATTAGTTTGTGGTAGCGTAGAGAGAAGAACGGCAAAGCAGGAGCGCCCCCACCCCGGGCCTCGCGGGCCGGCCGGCGTCCAACCAGCACCGGCCTGCGAAGGTTAGAAGGAGGCGAGGACGCCTGCTCCCTGGATTATATCCGGTGGCGCGGGTTTCTCATCCCCCGGCTCTGGCGCTCCCTGGAGGGAGGAGAGAGATGGAGGCGAGCGTCTCGGAGATACACTGCTACCCCTTGCGGCCCGAGGGGTTCGAGGAGCCGCTTTTCCCTACCCGCGAGTCGAGGAGGAGGGTCCTGGATCACCTACTCCTGGCACCCTGGCTCTCGCTGGCCTCGGAGATAGAGGGGGTCGGGCAGGTCGCCCGTATCCTGCGGGAGCCGGTCGAGTTGGAGAACCGCCACGGGCGCGTGCGGATCGTGTGGTCTTCGGGCCGGAGACGGTGCCGCAAGAGGCACTACGTCGTCGAGGTTCTTGGACGCTGGCGGGAGGTTCGGGCGTGGTGGGACGAGGAGCGGGCGAAGGACAGGAGCCTCGTGAGGGTCCTCCTCTCCGACGGTTCGGTCGTCGACCTGGCGCGGGAGAACGACAGGGAGTGGTTCCTCGTAGGGGTGACGGATTGAACGAAGAGTCCCCAGACAACTTCGTCCATCTGCACGCCAGGAGCGGGTTCTCCTTCGGTTTCGGGGTCGCGAGGCCAGAAGAGCTCGTGGAGGCAGCGGCGAGGATGGGGATGTCCTCTCTGGCGCTCACGGACCGCGACGGACTCTACGGTATTCCGAGGTTTCTCGAAGCCGCGGATAAAGCCGGTATCCTTCCCATCGTCGGAGCCGAGGTCTCGACTGCATGGGGGCACGTAGTGCTGCTGGCCGAGTCCATGCAAGGGTACCGCTCCCTGTGCCGGCTCATCACGGCCTACCGGTGCGCTGCGGAAGACCGGCGCTGCCCGGCGTGTTCCCTCGAAGTCCTGCTCGAGCACGCCGCAGGGCTCGTCTGCCTCACTGGGGCTGTGCCCTTCGGGCTCTTGCCAGGCCTGATCCTCTCTGGCCACAGCGAACGAGCGTGGGAGGTGTTGAGTCTTCTACGCGAGTCGTTCGGGGAGGGCAACCTCTTCGTCGAGCTGACCGACGACGGGACTGCAGGGAGCCGCAGGAGGATGGGTCGGGTAGCCTCCTTCGCCGAAGGCTGCGGCGTGCCCACCCTGGCGACCAACGAGGTGGCGCACCTCGAGCCCGCTGACCACCGTCTGCACGAGACGCTCGTGGCTGCGTCCAACCTCTCCCGGTTACCAGGCCCCGGCTACCGGCCGACCGACCAGCTGTGGCTCAAGGACGCGAGGAGGATGGTTCGCCTGTTCGCGTACCGTCCCTGGTCTTTGCATACCGCGGCGGAGGTCGCCTGGCGGTGCGCGGGCGCCGTGAGGTTGTCAGGCAAGGTCCACGTCCCAGCCTCACAACACGAAGACCCTGGGAAGGTCCTCGTCGAGCTCGCGCTGCGCGGCGCGAGGGAGAGGTACGGGGGACTGAACCGACAGGTCGTTTCGCGCCTGCGGCGTGAGCTCTCGTGCATCGAGGACCTGGGCTTCGCGCCGTACTTCTTGCTGGCCCTGGAGGCCGTGGAGATAGCCCGCGAAAAGGGCGTGCCGGTCACGGGCCGAGGGAGCGCGGCGAACAGCCTGGTCTCTTACTGTCTGGGCCTGACGCAGCCCGAGCCCTTCTCCAACCGCCTGCTCTTCGAGAGGTTCATGCACGAGGAGCGAAGGGACCCGCCGGACATCGACCTGGACTTCTGCTCCGAGCGCCGCGACGAGGTGCGGGACGAGTTGGAGCGGCGCCACGCGCGTAGGGGGGTAGCCGTCGCCGGAACTGCGGCCTCCTATTCCTTGAGGGGCGCCGTCAGGGTCGCGGCCCGTGCACTGGGCCACCCGCCGCAGGAGATCGACGTCCTCTCCCGCCACGTCCCGACCCGCTTTTCGGACCGCGACAAGGTCTACGCCGGTCTCGACGGTTGGAAAGAGGTGCTCAGAGAGCCGGCCATGCGGGGGCACCCCTTGCAAGACACGGAGAGATACCGGCTCCTGCTAGAGCTCTCCGCGGGGCTCGCCGGCAGGCTGCAGGGGGCTGGCACCCACAACGGCGGCCTCGTCTTCGGGACGGCCGAACACCACCTGTCGGATCTCGTGCCCCTGGAGCCTTCTGGTAAGGAGGGATTGTTGCGTTGCCAGTACGACAAAGACGGCCTCGAGTATTGTGGCATCCCCAAGCTCGACATCCTTGGCCTCAAGATGCATACGGCACTGCAGAAGGCCGGCGAGTTGGCGACGAGGAGGACTGGCAAGAAGGTGGACCCGCTCTCCCCGCCCCCCGAGGACAGGGAAGCGTTCCGCCTCGTGCGCACCGGTCGCAACGCGGGTATGTTCCAGCTGGAGAGCCCTGGCCAGATGCAGCTGAGCCGCCGGCTGAAACCCAGACGCTTCTCGGACCTGGTTGCCCAGATCTCGCTCTTCAGGCCAGGTCCCGTGCGCGGCGACCTAGTCACCCCGTACGTGCTCAGGAGGAATGGCCGCGAGCCCTACTCGGTGCCCCTGCCGGAGCTCGACGACATCCTGAGGCCCACCTACGGGGTGCTGATGTACCAGGAGCAGGTACTGGAGGTGGCGCGCGCCGTCGCCGGTTTCGCGCTGGCCGAGGGCGACGGCTTCAGGCGCGCGATGACCAAGGACCGCGGGTCTGGGGCGATGGCCGGAATGAGGCGGAGGTTCCTCCAGCGTGCCGTCGACCGCGGCGTGCCAAAGAAGACGGCGGACACGGTCTTCGACTGGATGGAGGGCTTCGCCTCTTACGGTTTCCTGAAAGCCCACGCGGCCTCCTTCGCGCACCTCTCCTACGCGAGCGCCTACATGAGGGTCCACTACCCGGCCGAGTTCTTTTGCGGCCTGCTCAACTCCCAGCCGATGGGCTTCTACAGCCCCAGGGTCCTGCTCAACGAGGCCAGGAGGATCGGCCTCGGAGTCCTCCCGCCCGACGTCTTCGCGTCGGATGAGGGCTTTTCCGTGGAGAAGGACGGCACCGCGCTCAGGGTGGGCCTCTCGTACTCCAAGGGACTCTCCCGGCTGGCGATCGAGGGGATTATCCACGAGAGGGAGGCGCGTCCTTTCGCCTCGGTCGCTGACCTCTACAGGAGGACTCCCGTCCAGAAGGACGCCCTGAAGAACCTCATAAAAGGGGGATTCCTGGACCCCCTGGCCGGGGCTGACCGCGCGCCCTTGTTGGCCGAGGCCGATCGCCTGCCGAAGAAGCGGGGCCGTACGGGGCATCCGGAGATACCCTTGCCGCACCCGGCGAGCTGGTGGGAGGCGCGGGCATCCGCCGGGTACGATCTGAGCGGCGCGTCTCTCCACAACCTGCCGATGCCGCCCGGCAAAGCGGAGCGGGAGCAGAAAGCGGTCCTCTCCCTGGACGTCGTCAGTCACCCCTTGCTCTCGTACCGCCGGACCCTGAAAGAACTCGGCGTCGTCCCCAGCCAGGAGATCCTCGACCTTCCGCACGGCACGAGAGTCCTTGCCGCAGGCCTCATCGAGTGCCTGCAACGACCGCCCACCAAGAGCGGAAGACCCGTCTATTTCTTGCTCCTGGAGGACGAAAGGGGCCTCTTGCAAGCCACGATCTTCGAGCGCGTCTACGAGAAGTACGGGCACCTCCTCCATCGGTCCGGCGCCTTCCTGCTCGAGGGGCGCGTCGAACAGGACGACCGGCGCGGTTTCTCCTTCCTCGTCGAGCAGATAGGGGATCTGGGTAAAGCACTCGCCAGGCGACACCCAGGGACCTCGATCGACACAGAGCGTGCAGTCTCCGCCTCGGGCAGCTTCATCCGAGCCAGGAAGCCCGGCAGACGAGCGGGGTGACGAAAATCGCTATAGGATTTCCGGATTCGTGCCGTATGCTGCGCGCAGACGATGCCCAACCGCAGGAGGAATAACTACGCTCAGGTAAATGACCCCAACATGTACTATGAGATCCACGGCGAGGGAGTGGAGCAAATGTGTCGAAACATCAAGACCCTGTACAATTTCGATCCACCCGTCAACGACGAAGAAGTCCGCGCGGCAGCGTTACAATATGTGCGCAAGATCAGTGGCTTCAACAAGCCATCCAAAGCCAACGAAGTCGCCTTTTATGCCGCCGTCCATGAGATAGCGGCAGCCTCGAACAGACTGCTTGCCTCACTGGAGACCAAGGCGCCGCCCAGAAACCGCGAAGTAGAGGCGGAAAAGGCGCGGACGCAGGCCGCGAGGAGATTTGCCAGTTGATCCGGTAGTTCCGCCATTCCAACGAGGCTCTGTCTTCTTGTTGCCCTATGATTGCGGTATAGAAGGCGAACGGTAAAAGGAGACCATCGTGCGGAATATAGTCGTCACCGAATTCGTGTCACTGGATGGCGTTATGGAAGAGCCGGGGTGGACGTTCGAGTACTGGAACGACGAGATCGCGAAGTTCAAAAGCGAAGAGTCGACCGCAAGCGATGCCTTGCTCCTGGGACGCGTGACCTATCAAGGGTTTGCGGCAGCCTGGCCAGAGAGCAACGATGAAGGGGCAGATTACTTCAACAGCGTGCGCAAATACGTAGTCTCTGGGACCCTCGAAGAGTCCCTGGAGTGGAACAACTCGAGGCTGATCAAAGACAATATCGTGGAACAAATCACCGACCTCAAGCAGCAGGACGGCAAGGACATCACGGTCCACGGCAGCGCCACGCTGGTGCAAACGCTCATGCAGCATGATCTTGTGGATCGCTATCGACTTCTTGTCTACCCGTTGGTCGTGGGCAAAGGCAAGCGCCTGTTCGAAGAGGATACCCCTGCGACGTTGAAGCTTCTCGAATCACAGTCGTTCAGCTCGGGCGTTGTGGCGCTCATCTATGAACCGGAACGGCAATAATCCCGTACCGTGAAGGAGCGTTCCTGATCGAAGGCCGGGTGAAAGAAAGCATTGAGTCCCGATCCCTCGATCGAGAGCATACCTGGCTCAATAGCCGATGGCGATCCCTTCGGCCCGCGGATCTGCGCCACCGGTGAACCGGGTAGGCCCGCCGGCTTCGCCCTGGCCGTACTCGACGGTCAGACCGTGGGCGTTGCCAAGTCCGTACTCGTCAACATACACATCGTGGCCCGTGGCCTCCAGCCCACCCTGGACAGAGGCAGACATGCCGGCGTCCACCGCGAACGAGCTCGGTTCGGTGAAGCTGATGCGGGGGACGGCTATAGCCTGCTGGACGTTCATGTCGAAGTCGATGAGGTTCATGATCATCTGCGGTGTGGTCTGCAAGATGTAGTAGCCGCCGTGGGAGCCAAGGGCGATCCGGGGCCTGCCATCGCGCATGATGATGGTCGGAGCGATCCCGACGAGCCTGTGGCGCCCGGGGAAGACGTCCAGAGTGTTGCCCTCGGGCTCGAATTGTGAGTAGCTGATCGAGTTGTTTAGCCAGATACCAGTACCTTTAGGCATAACCTTGCTCCCGAAGATGTTGCCCAGGGTCTGTGTCATGCTGACCACGTTCCCCTCCCCATCGGCCACCACGAAGTGCGTAGTATGCCCGCGCTGCTCGGTGGAATTCAGCCCTACGGACGAGGATCTCGCGGACGAACTCGCCGACGAATCTTCTACCGCGGCGGCCTCTCGCTCCCAGTAATCCTCGGAGAGCAGCAGGTCCAGGGGCGTCCGCGCGACCTCAGGGTCGGCGGCGTACTCGGACCGCTCGTAGTGGGCCCGCCGCGTCACGGTCGCGTACGTGTCGAGGTACGCCACGGTGTTGTGGCCGAGTGCCTCAGCGTCGAGCCGACTCATGACCCCGAGGCGGGTTAGGGCGTTCCACGCTGTCGTCGGCGTAGGAGAAGTGACGACCTCGTTGCCCCTGTAGTCCACGCTTATGGGTTCTTGCCACTCGGGGCGGTTGGCGTCCAAGTCGTCGGTGGTCAGGAATCCGCCGTTTCGCTGCGCCGCTGAAGCCATCGCTTCGCCCAGCTCGCCGCCGTAGACCACGTCCGCGCCTTGTTCGGAGATCCGGCGCAGAGAACGCCCCAGGTCCTCCTGCACGAGGCGCTGTCCAGCGACGAGGGGCGTTCCATTCTCGCCGTAAATCTCCTGGGCGTGCGGGGGAAACGTGTAGAACTCCGAGCCGATCCAGCCGGCGTTCTCCTCGTCCAGGATGAACCCTTCCTCGGCCTGTCGTATGGCTGGCTCCAGGAGGCGTTCCCACCGGAGCTCGCCGTACTCCTCCCAGAGGGCCTCCCAGTCGTTCACTGCGCCAGGCGTCGAGATGGCCGGGGCGCCCTGCCTGTTCTCCAGGTAACCCGGCGCTGGCGGGCGGAACACGGCAGGGTCGAGCGTCTCTGGCACCCTGGTGGCGGCGCTGAGAGATCTCGTCTCTCCGGTCTGCGCGTCGTAGATGACCATCGCCCCGTAGCCGCCAACGCCGCTCATGTACGGCTCTACTACGCCAAGGGAAGCCGCGACGGCGACCGCCGCATCGTAAGCGTTGCCCCCGTCTTCGAGGACCTCCAACCCCGCTCGTGTGGCGAGGGGGTGGGCAGAGCTGACCATGCCGTTCGTGCCTAGCGCCGGTCGGGTCGGCGTGCTGCTGCTCGCTGGTCCTCTACGAAGCTCCGGCTCCGCCGCGCCGGACTGCGCCTTCGCTTCTCGTCCGGTTGTCTCCTTCACTGTAGCTTCCTTCGTGACTCCCGCAACGGGGGTCGTCTGCCCATCCGTGGTCGTTCTCCCGGCGCCCGCTTCCGGGGGAGCCACCTCGGGCTCCGCGGGCTCACCACCGCAGGACGCCAGGATGCACGCGAGCATCAATACCGAGATTACCCTTTTCGAAGCGTGCTTCATTTCTGCCTTTCGCGGCTTACCCGCGCGACGGCCACGGGGGTTCGCCTGTCTCGTCCTTGCGTCGTGCGTAGCCAGGCGGCGACCCGTTCGATGATCCACCACGGCGTGGCGAGGGCGGCCTCAAGGGGCCCTCGCGGAAGCGCCGCGCGCCAGAGCATGCACGTGATCGCGGCGAGCAGCATGAACACACCTACGGTGGTGGCCGCCGCCGGGAGCGCTTCGTAGCGCAGCAGCTCCTCGTAGGAGTCGAGCAACAGCAGGTGGCCCACGTAGACGGAGAGCGCGAGTTGGCCGGTGGCGACCAGAGGCCAACTCACGCGCGGGAGCATCTCCACGAGCAAGAGCGCCCCGCCGAGCGCCGCGCAGGCTGAACCGATCGACCCGGCCATCCAGAGGGGCATCTGGCTGTGAGGCTCGTCGGTTACAAGTTTGGCGAAGCCTGGGCCTGTTCCGCCGGTCGGCCCGCCAAGGGCGGCGGTGAGTCCATCGGAGACGAACGGCGCGGCGACGGCGACCGCGAGTCCGACGCCGAGCAGCCACCACCGGACCGCCGGCGAAGATAGACTTCTCCGGCCGACCCATAGCCCGACGAACAGCGGTGCCGACCACACCGCCAGCGGATAAGCCCCGGAGAGCAACAGGTCATGGGAAATCCTGGCGAGCGGATCTCCGAGCGTGGCCGGGTGCCCGTCGAACCAGCCCGGCTTCGCCGTCTCGCCCACGAAGTAGGACACAGGGCCGCACAGGAGCGCGAAGGCGCCAGCCACCAGCAACCAGCGGTCCGGTAGGGTGAGGACGAGCGCCGCGAGGAGGAAGTAGACCGCATAGTACTGGAGGATGACGAGGACCCCGTGGTCGAGCCCTTGCAGCCACAGCCCGAGGGGTAGAAGCAGAGCCGCCCGGAAAAGCAGCCGCCCGCGGGCCTGCCAGCGTCGCCCGTCACCTGATCTGCCGGCGAGGAGTGCCACCCCCACCCCGGCGAGCAGCACGAATAGGACAGAGGCACGCCCGTGGGGAACCTCGTAGAGGTTGCCGAAGACCGTATCGGGGATTGGGTTCGGTCCGAAGTGAATGATGACCATACCGAGAACCGCGACCGCGCGGGCGGCGTCGACGCCATCCAGACGACCTGGAAGGGCAGCAACGTTTTCCGGTGATCTCTCTACGGACATCGGGCTCATCGTTCGATTGATTCTATCCCCCGCGCCGAAGCCTGAGGCGCGAGAGCCGTCGGCGATCACAAGCCAGATCGGCAGTAGCCTCGTGCCCGCCGGGTCGTTGAGTGCGCCCTGGTTCATTCGACACGCCGCCAGCTTCGCGGAGCTCTCCTACGCGAGAGCCTACATGACGTGAGATCTTGCGAGACGTCCTGTTCGAGCCCAGGAGGGTGCCTGTGCCGCGGGTGGCGTCTTCTCCAGGAGCGTTCTTGAGTGCCGGGAGAAGAAGTAGGAAGGTCAGGTACAGCTACTGTGTTCGAAGTACGTTCTCGCGGTGCCACTGCAACGACTCGGTATCGGGCCAGAGTGGTTTCCGATCAGGACCCACGATACCTCGTCCTTCGAGGTTGGTCAGGTAGCCGGGAAGGTTATCGAGGGTGTTGAGTTGCCGAGAGGCGATGACTTCGTACACCTGAGAAACCCCGAGCAGCCCCTCATCGAAGGTCCAGTGGCACATCCTGCACAGTGCCATGCCGTTGGCGGGCCGGTCGTCCTGCGTCTCACTCCACGGGACGATATGCGCCGCCGTGACAGCCGTATGCCCATCGAGGGTACGGACACGGATGCCGCACAGGGCGCAACGATGTGAATAAGCGGTGACGACAGCCCGACGAAAGCCTTGACCACGAACAGGTAAGTACTCTTCTTCGAGCGGCAACGTGTCTCTTATCGTTAAATCTCCCGGGTTCTTAAGTAGCTTCTCACTATAGATGAAGGCTTCCCGATTGACGAAACCTTGCTGCAGGAGGACCTTACTGGCTTCGTTCGAGAAATACCTCTCACCTGCGAGGACAGAGCGCAAAATACTACGGTTTGTCTCTACCCGAAGATGCTCGTAGAGAGCCTCATCGAGATAGGCGCCGAACACTCGCTCCTGCAGCTGTGCGACGGATCTCTCAGGTCTGCCAAAGAGTGGTTCACCCTCCTTACGCCTGGCTAGATGCCAGAAACCTTCGCTCTCCATGCGAACAAACGGCATGGCTAGGGTACTAGGTCTTGTAAATGGTAAGACTTCCAGCCAATACTTGTCAAAAAGATCGAGGAGGTCTTCGGTGATCTCGATGAGGTTGGAATCGATCTCGTTAAGCTCCAAGAGGTCCAGTACGGCAAGTAACAGTATGGGCTTCTGAGGAGCACGATTTCTTACACGGTCAGGCCACCTATTGGCGCTCTTGTCGGTCCTCAAGTTAGCAAAGAGCCGAATGTAATACTCTAAGGAATCCCTGACAGGCATACGTTTATATTAGCGACTGCCCTTGCATCTTATCAATGTAGCACTGCTCTTCGAGTTGGCGATCAAGTCACTGCAACTCCTCATCTAGATAATGGGTCAGTCCTTCAAAGTCAGGAGAAGCATCGACTTCGATCGTACGAAGAGCGGTACCGCTTCCCGCAGCACGCGCGCTCGCTGGTACGCGCCCTGAGTCCGCGCACGGTCACTACTTCCCCCAGCGGTCGAGAAAGGATTCGAGTTCCACCTGCAGCCCACCGAGGTCCCAATGACCATGTCAACGTCGAGCGGTCCTAAAGTCATCCTATCGGACGTCTGCCTTATCGTGCCGTTACCATAGGGTAGACGCCGAGAACCTCAAACCAAACTGTTGGGAGGACCAGATGCAGGAGACCGACGTACGAGAATATATCTTCGAAGACGATGGCCGCATACCGAACAACCCGAGGCTACCGCTGCTCGTATACCGGCAAGCGCTCGACAATTCCGAGCAGGACTCCTCGCGCTGCAAGGAACTGCTCGCGGAGAACGGCTGGGGCGGCGCGTGGGTGGACGGAGTCTTCTCCTATCATCACTATCACTCGAACGCCCATGAGGTGCTTTGTGTGGTAGACGGTTCCGCGAGCATCGCGTTAGGCGGGCCTGAGGGCGAGGCGGTGGAGGTCGAGGCGGGCGACGTGGTGGTGATACCGGCCGGGGTCGGACATTGCAACAAAGGGTCGAACGGTGGTTTCTCGGTCGTCGGGGCCTACCCGCGCGGACAAGAATCTTATGACCTGCGCACCGGCGAAGAAGGCGAACGCCCGGAGGTTATGGAGAACATCCGCAATGTATCCTTACCGGAGTCGGACCCTCTGTTCGGTAAGGAAGGTCCGCTGACTCAGCGCTGGTCGAGGTAGCGTGGATCTCTCGGCACTCTTACTCAGAAGCGTCGAAAGGGTTGAGCAGCCGCACGCCGGTTCGCGCGACGTCGGATATGTTGCGGGTCACGAAGGTCATGTTCCTGACCTTCGCAGTTGCAGCCATAAGGCCATCAACGATCGAGATGGGGTCCGGCACGTTCATGCGTCCCCACTCTTCGGCTGCCTCGGCGTCAACGGGCAGAACCCGGTCCGCGTAGTCGCGGAGAACGGTGACGAGCCAGGCCTCGTAGACATCGGCCTGCGTCTGGTCTCTTCGAGAGAGTAGAACTATCCCACGTCGGATCTCTCCTAGCGTGAGCACGCTAAGGTAGAGGTCTTCGGTGGGTACCGAAGAGATCCAACGCTTCACGCTAGCATCTCCTCTTGGCCTGCGCACCTCCGAGAGCACATTGGTATCAAGCAGGTACCTCACGACGCTACAGTTCGACGTCCCGCGGCAACTCTTTCGGACGTTCCAGATCCAACACACTCAAATCCGGCGCGCTCATCAGGAACTCCTTGAAGTCCATCTTCTCGCCGTCATTGTTCATCCTCCGGAACTCCTCGACCGGGACCACCACGACGACCTCCTCGCCGTGCTTCGTAACTACCTGCGGTCCCTCTTCCAATGTGCGCCTCACCAACTCGCTGAACTTCTGCTTGGCTTCCTGTAATTGCCAGGACACAGCTATCTTCTCCACCGAATAGATATCTAGTCAGTCTAGATTATAGGTGGAGCTACGGAGAGATCAAGGACCGTAAGACTCGACCCCCACGTGATACGTAGTCCGGTAGATCGCATCTGGAGGTGCTGAGTGCCTGCTGCTGTGGATTCCCGCTTTCGCGGGAATGACGAGAGAAGAAGCGTGGATGACGCTCATCATGTTGGAAACTGACGGACGAAGGTGGAGCCTCCTGAACCAGGACATAAACCATAGGATCTCCCGACCTCCAGGTGAATTCGCGAACTCCTGAGTAAGCCGACGGGTATCGGGTTCGGGCGTCGGGAGAGGCTTCGGGTCGTCCCCTCTCACGGGCGGTCGTCGGCCTGCCGCTCGAAGAGCTCGGCCACCCAGGCGGGGTCGGGCGGTTCCAGGAGGCTCTCCGCGACGTCCCCGACCGCAGGGTAGCCGACGGCGCGGAACCCCTCTACGGCTCCTCGCAGCTCGTAGTTGCTGCGGCGCAACTCTACCCCTTCGGGGCCGAGCAGCGCCCAGAAGGCGCCCACGGGCTCGCCCTGGTAGGGCAGCCCGACGCTTCCGGCGTTGACGACCCGCTTGTGGTCCAGGCGGCGATCGTACTGCGTGTGGACGTGTCCGCAGACCACGACGTCCTGCTCGGTCCCGGCCAGGATCCCGCGTAACCTCCCGTCCGGCGTCACCGTGGTGACGATCTCCTCGTCGCTGTTGGGGGTGGCGTGGCAGAACAGAACCGCGCCGATCCCCTCGATGTCAACCTCAACGCGCTCGGAGAAGGAGGCCAAAAGGTCGCGGTGGCGCTTCTCGATTCGGGAGGCCGCCCATCCGTCCATAGCCAGGGCCGGGTCGGACATGAGGGCTTCGATGGCCTGCGGGCCGCCGTCATAGGCTGCGACGACTTCCCTGTCGGCGTTGCCACGCACCCAGCGCACGCGATTGCCCACCTCCTGGAGGCGATCAAGGACCTCCACAGGCATAGGCCCCGAGGCCACGTCTCCCCCGACCACAACCAAGTCGGACTCGACGCGCCCCAGATCCGAGAGGATCGCTTCCAGGGCCGGCAGGTTGCCGTGAACGTCGTAGATAGCTGCGACTCGCGTTGCCTGTTCCATCGTCCCCTTGTAGCTGAGGCTTTTCCTTTCTGCGGAGGGGATCTAGCGTCTAGCGGAGAGAGGGATCTCCGAACTGCCCTCCTCCACTATAAAGGTCGCCGGCTCCGCGCCGAAGTGACGCTGAAGGCCGCAGGCGAAGTCCTCGAGGACGGCGTTCGCCACTCCCTCTCCGGCCTCGACCTCCCCGAGTACCTCGGAGACCAGGAAGAGCGAGGTGGTGGAGTCGCCGAGGAGCGCCTTGCGGGACTGTTTGTAGACGAAGTGACGCGTCAGGATCTCGGCACCGCTGGCGTAGGCGACCTCGCCAGGGTCGACGCTCTCCGCAGCAGAGCCGTCCAGTGGATAGAAGGCGTCTCCCGCGCGGGTGAGTCTTAGCTCCAATGTCTCGTCTATCTCCTCCAGATCGAAGCCGCCGGTGGGGACCACGTGCCGCAGGGAGACGGCGTTGTAGAAGTCCACCAGCGGGTTGATGCGCGGGGGATCTCCGCCCTTGGAGGCACGTCGCAGCAGGGATTCTATAGAGCTGGGGAACTTCCTGCCCGAGATCCCTATCCCACTCATGGCCGTACGCCAGGCGGCTACTCGGGGGTGAGACTGGGGATTGTCGTGATCCGAGGCGGAGCGAGCAGCATCTTCCCAGGACTGCCTCCATAGCTCTTCGATCCCCGCCGCGTCGGCGGAAGGAGAGACGTCCTCCGCCACGGCGACCGGAAGTTTGAGGCCAGGGAACAGCTCGAAGATTTCCGGGGTGACTACGAACCTCATGGGGCGTCTCCTTTTGCTTTCACGGCAGTGGGAGGCCTTCGGAGCGGGCTTCGATGCGTGTTATGTGCCACCGGCCCAGGTTGGATGTGAAGAGCTCTTCGCCCCGAAACGCACAGTTCGTCGGATGGCACAGGGTGTGTGCTATGGGGTCGTCGATGAAGAGATGTACCTCTCCTTCCGGACTCACCCCGTAGATGCGCGAGGGTTCGTAGCAAGAGATGTACAGGTTGTCCGCCACGTCGAAGGCCAGGCCGTCGGGCACACGCTCGAGCTCTTCTACGAACGGTTCGCCTTCTTGCGGGTTTCCGTTCTCGTCTATGGGGATACGGATCACTCTGCCGGCGAAAGATTCCGCGACGTACAGGTGATCCCTGCCGGGAGAGAGGGCCATCCCGTTGGCGAAGGTCATGGCCCTGTCGTACCAGAGCCCTCCTTCGCCGCTCTTCAGGTCGAACCTCCAGATCCCCGGTCCCTTCTCTTCGGGATCTCATAGCTATCAGAGACGTACAGGCAGTTCCTGGAGCCCTCTATCACGGGAAAGTTGGGGATGCGCATCTCATCCCCTCCCCCACCGTTCGCGAAGTGGACGAGATCTCCTGTTCGCGTGTCGAGGCGGAACACCGCGGAGTGGCGCTGGTCGCAGGCGTAGAGGTTCTGGTCATCATCGAAGGCCAGGCCGAGAATAAAGCCGTCTGTAGAGGCAACGGCCTCGATTCCCGACCCATCGGCGGAGATCCTGTAGATCTCCCCCGTCTCTCCCCCGCACCAGATGTCGCCGCCAGCGTCGATCGCGATCCCCTCGGGGTGGCGGAGTCGCGGCTCGCTGAATATGCCGTCGAAGAAGACCTCGGCGCTGTCTAGGGGCAGTATGGGTTCCAAAGTTCCTCTCCCTTGCTCTATGCGACCGCGGGACTATTCCGGCAATCGTACTCCGAGGGCCGCGAGCAGACCTCCGTCGACCATGTACTCCGCTCCTGTTACAAAGCTCGCCTTCGGGCCGGCGAGGAAGCAGATCACCTCGGCTACCTCTTCCGGTTTTGCGACCCTTCCCAGGGGATGCATCCTGCCCCAGTCTTCGACCGTCGCCTCGACGGTGTTCTCCCCCTTGAAGAGATCCGCCGCCCATCTGAGCATCGGCGTGTCAACCGAACCAGGACAAACGGCATTGACCCTTATGTTCTCTTCGGCGTGATCGACGGCCATCGCCCGCGTCAGGGCGTTGATGCCGCCCTTGCTCGCCGTGTAGGCCGCCACTCCTGCCTGCGAGGCTATGGCCTGAACGCTCGACACGTTGACGATCGCACCTCCCCCACGCTCTCTCATCTCGGGAATGGCGTGCCTGGCCGCCAGGTATATACCCTTGAGGTTGACATCGAGGACTTCATCCCAGACGTCTTCCTCGGTCTCTGTGACCCTCCCGTAGCGCTGGACCCCTGCGCTATTGACGAGCACGTCTACCCCTCCATAGGCCTCGACAGCGAAATCGATGAGGCTCTTCATGTCAGCAGAGGAGGTTACGTCCCCCTTTATCCCCCTGACTTCGAGGCCCTCTTCGCGCAGCCCGTCCGCAGCCCGCTGGGCTTGATCTTCACGGTCGCTGCAGATCACGACGGAGGCCCCCTCCCTCGCCAGCTTCTCTGCGGCCGCGAGCCCGATGCCGGCCCCGCCACCGGTTACTATGGCCACCCTACCGCGCACCTCGTCCGTCATACGCTACCTCCCAGGTTCCAGATCCACGGCCAGGGAGACGAGGCTCCCCGCCGGAACGGAGAACCGGACGTTCTCACCATCGACCTCCGCCTCTTCCAGGTCCTTTTCGAGATGCGTCCCCACCCAGGCCCGGGCGACACTGAGCAGCCCGAACGAGACGCAGACTTCCTCGCTCTCTGAGGACAGAGACTGGAGCATCACCGTGAGGGCGTGCCCCCGCCTCGAAGGCATGAGGGCGATGAGATCTACCGCGGGATGTTCAACGGAGCAGAAGCTGCCCCGCTCAGGAAGGTCGTTCCCGGCAGATGGCGCGGAGAGGACCCCCAGTAGTGGCGTCGTCAGGGCCGCCGCGGTCCTCATACCCAGCTCGGTCGTTTCCACATCGTCTCCCGTGGCGACCGCGTAGCCGAACTCCATCTCGCCCTGCTGTTGCGAAGGGAAGTTGGTGTCCCAGATGTTGTTGAGGGCCCAGGAGTATACGGTCGCCGGGTTGGTGATCTCGGGGTCGATGGTCTTGGGGAAAGGGAGGTAAGGGAGGTGGATGTTTCCGAACTGGACGAGCGGGGCCTCCATCGTGGCCCACGCCAGCCTGACCTTCTCGTTCTCCAGGCCGACCCAGTGCCGGATCGCCCGCATGTGGTCGGCCGAGCCAGGAACGCGCGGCGCGTCGGGTGAATCTATCCCCCCTGTTATCTCATAGTGGATCGAAGGTTCCCCGACGTCGAAGGGGAAGGCGAAGTATACGCTCTCCTTCTCGGGAGTACCGGCCTTGTGGATGCGGTTGGTGATATCCAGCCTGCGCACGCCGCGGAACAGGGTCAACGTAGACTCGACGATGTCGGACCTCTCGTCGACAAGGCGGACGCTTATGCGATCCCAGATCTGGTTGGACGACCGCTCCGTGACCACGGCGAGACCCCCGGCCGAGCGCCCGCCGAGCAAGGACAGGTCGGTCGCCTGGATGCGGCTGGAGAGGTGGTTGAAGTGCGGGGCGCTGGCGTAACGGTCGTACACGTACTGGTTGAAACCGAACGGGGCGTCTGCGTCGACCAGGTTCAGGCCTGAAGTCTTGTCGAGTAGCTCCGTGACCCGACCCCTCGCGAGGTCGAAGCGCACCAGATAGTACTCGTTCTCTACGCAAGGCTCGTGACCTGCTACTGGCTCCTCGTACTCCTCGTCACCTTCGACGAGGTCGTAGCGTCTGTAGCCGCAGGCCGGAACATCACTGGCAACGAAGCTGAGGCGACTTCCGCGCACCCTGAACTGGGCGTTTTCCTGGTCTTCGACCACGCAAGGCACGCGCTCTCGCGTGGCACTATCGACCACGGTGAGGGGGCACTGGAGTTCGGTGCGGCTCTCGGGCACGAACACGCTGACCGGGTCGGTGCGCTCCCAGCGGCTGGGGTTGAAGACGGTAACGGAGGCGAGTGAGTCGCCGGACCGCCCGAAGGCGTGCGAGAGGCGGTGGACGCCAGATCTTACGAGGGCGTTGGATCTCTCATAGGCGTCCCTCGCGAAACCCGCCTTCCTCTCCCATTGGAGCGCCCCCGATTCCCTCTTCTCCAGGCCGTCCATCCAGGGATTCGCGGCCCCCCAGGTATGCTCATCGAAGAGCGCCATGCTCTCGTATGCCTCGTCTATCTCATCCCGCGGATCAGCGCCGTCTTCGGTGAGCGCATTAGCCAGGGTGTGCAGGGTCTGGGCCGTCCTTACATTAGCCTGGGCACGACGGTTGAAGCCGAGGTGGCGCGCCCCCGAACCTATGCCGTCGACCCACCAGTCGGTCCAGTCTCCTGAGTAGGTCTCGATATCCCCTGCAAGCTTCTCTTCGGCCGCGGTGAAAAACTCGCTGTTGGTCGCCAGGCGTAGTTGCGGGTAGGCCCACTTCTCGTTCCATTCGCGCACGACCGCGGCAGGTGTTATGTTCGGAGAGGCGTTGTCAGAGAAAACGCCCTGGACCCTCAGGTGGAGCACATCGTGAGGATAAGGCACTTTCGTCACCTCGGAGGAGGGGTCCAGGCCCGTCCATCCGAGGATGCTCTCCCCGCGTCCCAGGTACGGGTAGGGACGCTCCGCGAGGGCGGACAGATAGCCAGGCAATGCCTCGAGCGTGGCCTGATAACTCTCCGCCAGGCCGACCAGGTTGCCCTCCATGTACGCGCTACCGTGCGGCGTATCCGTATACCACACCAACAGGCGTTTGCCGTTGGGGGCGCGCCAGTAGAAGGGGCGCGTAAGCTCCTGGCCGCCGACCAGATGCGGGGCGGAACGGCCTGCGTAGTTGTGGGCCACGGAAAGGTAGCGGATATCCGCGTCCACCAGGGAAGTAAGAAGGCCGATCGTCGCCCCTGGCACGTCGGTCTGCATCGCGGTCTGTATGGGCACGTCATAGCGCTCGCGTAGTTCCTCGGCGAAGCGCAGCTGGCGCGCCAGTTCGTCGATCGAATACGCTTCCGTGTGCATGCTAAAGGGGAGCGCGCAGATCTCTATGCGTCCCTCGCGAACGCGGTCGAAGAACCTGGTCCTGTCACGTTCTGGCCGGTTCTTTATCCAGTGGATCAGTGGCCAGGTGGCTTCCACGTTCCAACGGAACTTAGCGTCCTCAGGCCAGTCGTCGGTGGCCGAGGTGAGATCCAGGACCGAGTCCAGATACTGCAGGTGATGCTGTAGTACCGAACTCTGGGTGTCGGTGTAGCCAATGTCGAGGTGCGAATGGTGGACGAGGAACACCGACCATTTGCGCTGGGGAAGGATCTCCACTTCTGCCGTGAACGGTTCCCCACCCGCTGCTTCGACCCTGAGAGTAAACGTGCGGGGCTCGTAAACCTCGGGGACGAAGAGATGCACGAGGGTTCTGCCCTCGTTGATCCTGGCCCTTGCCGTATCGAGGGTGGTATCCCAGTCGGAAACTGTGAACGTTACGTCTCCGGCCGCGGATTCGGCCAGCACCACCAGCCGCAAGACCTGCGAGAGATTCCCGTCCTCCTCCCTGCGGAAGAGGGGCAGGCCAACGGCCTTCACGGAGAAGTCGTGGACGGCAAGGTCGATGGCGGAGGGGCCCTGAATCATCTCCTCCCTTGCTTTTCGCGTCCGTAGATCTTCGCCGGCGGGGCGTTTGCGGGGCATCGTGCTCCTCTTTTAGCATTTCAGAAAGTCAGCACGCTCCAGCCTTCGGCTGTCGCTTGTCAGCACTTCAGCTTCTTCGCTTATGGCCCGAAAGACCTCGAGGTGCTCGCCATGATCCCGAAGACGGTCATCGTAGAAGGAGAATACTAAAGAGTCATGCTCGATAACTCAATTGTCGAGGATCGCAAGGAGGCGTTTGATGTGTGAAGGAAATCTCTGGCGTAGGATCCTCTCGTACCAAGTCCGCGTGAATACCAACCTCACGACGAAGTACGCCAATTACCCACCACTCTCCTGCTTGTGGATCCCGCTTGCGCGGGAATGACAGCAACGCAGAATCCCCTTCGAACTGACTCTGTATCATTCCTCTTCTTCGGCTGGCTCTTCATCCGACGGATCGGCTGTTGCGATCGAAACCGCCGGTGTCGATACCCCAGGACACGATGCGCTGCGGGTGAATGCGGATCACAGGCTCAGGCTTCTCGATGGCCTCAGCACTCCCGCGGACCTCGACCCCCCTTGGCCGCCACGGCTTTGTGGAAGCGAGATCGTCCACGACTAGGGCGGCACGCCCGGAGCGCGCAATGTCGCGGTATTTCTTGCTGTTCGTCAGGTCGTGCCCGCGGATGTCCATGGTGTCGAGCTGTGAGTTGTAGGAGATCATTCCGACCGGCGCGATGTGCGGGATTCCGTCCTGGCCCACGGTTGCGAGGCGTCCGAGGAGGCCGCTCCCGAGGTACTCGATCTCGTTCGTGGTGAAGATATTCATCGGTCTCTCCTGGACCACCACTCGATGAGGTTCGCGTCGGGATCGTAGAAGTAGTACGAGACGGCGTCCATCCAATCGAGGTTTACAGGCCCGTACACCTCAACACCCTTGCTTCGCACGTGTCCTATGGCATCATCGAGCCTATCCCGGGGAACCTCGAAGGCGTAATGCACGGCTCCCCAGCGCTCACCTTCGGGTCGCGGGGAGTGTTGCTCGAAGAGCAGAGGCCCCTTGCGCAAGGCTATGCGCTGCGCCTCTCCCGGCGTCCCGGCCCAGAACCAGGCCCACTCGTCGTCGGCCTCCTTCTCCGGCGTCAGACCAACCACCTCCTCGTAGAAGCGAGCCGAGGACCTCACGTCCCTCACTACCAGCACGAGTTCTGATACTCCGCTGCTGAACATCGCATACCTCCTTGCGGTGTCTTAGGTCGTTTGTGTGCCGACGGTGCTCATTCGGCTCGAGTAACCTCGGACTCTACATCGTAGAGCTTGAGCTCTATCAGGTAGCCGTCAGGGTCCCGCACGTATAGGGCTTCCCCCGATCCTCTTGCGCCTATGACGTTCTCAGACCTGCTTTCGATCTCCACGCCAGCCTCCTTGAGGCGTTCGGCCAGCGCATCCAGGTTCGTACCCTCGACCACCAGGGCGAGGTGATCATAGCCCCCGGTCGAGACGGCCTCGAAGGTGGGGTCCGGCCTCAGATGCAAGATGAACCCGGGCGTTACCCGCAACGAGACGAGGGGATGCTCTCCGCGCTCATACTCCTCCAGGCCGAACGGCTCGAGACCAAGGACGTCGCGGTAGAAGCCAAGAGACCTCTCGACATCCCTTACCCGCCAGTTGGTGTGGTCAGCAGCGGTTATCTTCATAGTTCTCCTGAGTTCTCTAGTAGTGAGTCTCGCCAGTCGGGGCGCAGTATCTCCTCTGGTCAGGCGACGAGCACCTCGGGCCCACCGAATTCCGCCAACCATACCGCTTTCCTCGCCGTCCACCACCCTTCGGTTCGTTCTGCGTTGACGCGGACAATCCCTTCACCGGGGCGGGCTCTTCGATGGTTATTGATCGTTAGCCGACCTTCGCCGTCGGCCCGTTTCGTTCCTTCCTTCGCTCGTAGTTCATGCGGAAGAGTTCCAGGGCACCTGGCACGTCTTCGGCACTTCCTATCCGGTAACTCGCCGTCGTCCGGCTGTTCGGGAACGCGGGATGAGGGATCGCCCGTCCGGAGCGGATCAACTCGTCCCTGACCTCTCTGGGGAACCGGAAGTCGGCGTGGCCGTCGTCGTGGACGTGCCCGATCTGGGGTCCTCCTATCTCGGGGTCTCCGTATCTGTAGCCGGTGACGCCGATCCTACCAGGACCGTCTTCGTCCCTCTTCTTGAAGACCCCATCCCATCCCAAGACCTCGCGCTCTATCTGCGCCAACGGTTCATTGTTCATCATATTCCTCCTCTTGGCCTGTCTTATGCGCTTACATCTTGCGCCGGGATGGAGGCTCGCACATCGGGCGGGGGGACGGTTTTTGGCCTGAACCTTCGTACAGGTCTTGCGCGCCTCGGAGACGACGTTGGTGTCGAGGACGAAGCTCAAGGCGATCTCCTCAATCTCCGTCCGTCAGGTCTACCTCTCGCGGAAAGTCGTTCGGCGGACGTTCAGGGATTATGAGCTCCAACCCCTCCGGTGCACTCATCAGATACTCCTTGAAGTCTGGCTTCTCCCCACTCGTCCGCCGAAACTCCTCAGCAGGGACCACCACGACGACCTCCTCGCCGTGCCTCGTCACCACCTGAGGGCCCTCCTCCAAAGTGCGCCGCACCAACTCGCTGAACCTCTGCTTGGCTTCCTGCAACTGCCAGGACACGGTCTCTCTCCTCCCGCTTTCGCGGGAATGACGTGTATGGGAGGACCTCGGCGTGCTCGCCAGCAGTCCGAATAAGGTCCCTTCTAACAGACTTGGGATCAAGCGGAGAGTGGCAGCTCGCTCCGGCGCACCTGAACGGGGAGGGAGCGTTGTATCTTGTCGAACTCCCTGACTTCGGCCTCGCCCACGAGCGTCGCCGCCACCCCTTCTTTGCCTGCCCGCGCCGTGCGGCCTATGCGGTGCACGTAGGTCTGGGCGTCCTCGGGTAGGTCGTAGTTGACGACGTGCGAGACGTTCGGGATGTCGAGTCCGCGCGAGGCGACGTTGGTGGCTACCAGGATCCTACTCCGTCCGTGGGCGAACCCGGCGAGCGTCTTGGTGCGCTGCGCCTGGGTCTTCCCGCCGTGCAGGAGGGCAGATTTATAGCCGTCCCTCTCCAGCTGGCGGTGTAGTTTGGTCGCCCCGTGCTTGGTCCTACGGAACACGATCGCCAGGGGGTTCTGCTCCGCGTCGATCAGGGCCCGCAGGGCACGCGTCTTGTCCCTGCCGTCCACCCGATAGTAGACCTGCTCGACGGTGTCCACCGTGGGCGCCTCGGACTCCACCGTCAGGTATCGAGGGGAACGCATGTGGCGCTTGACCATCCCACGTATGGCGCCAGGCATCGTGGCCGAGAACAGGGCGGTCTGCCTGCTATCGGGAGTATGGGAGAGGATGCGCACGACGTCGGGCGCGAAGCCCATGTCGAGCATCCTGTCAGCCTCGTCGAGCACGAGGTAGCGCACGGCACCGAGGTGCAGCGTGCCCCGCTGCAGGTGGTCCAGGATGCGTCCGGGCGTGCCCACGACGATAGCGGCGGAGCGGTTCTTGAGGGCTTTGATCTGGGGTCCTATAGGCACGCCACCGCAGAGGACGACCGGACGGACCGGGTTGTAGCGAGAGAGGTTCGAGATCTCCTTCGCGGCCTGCGCGGCCAGTTCCCGCGTCGGCAAGAGCACGAGCGCCTGTACTCCCCGCGCCTTGCGACCCAGGCCCTCGATCAAGGGTATGGCGAAAGCGGCCGTCTTGCCGCTGCCGGTCTGCGCGAGACCGACGACATCCTCTCCGTCCAGAAGCTCGGGCAAAGCCAGAGCCTGGATGGGCGTCGGGATCTTCCAGCCCTGGTCAGCGACAGCCCTGTGGACCTGTTCGGATAAGGGCAGATCTGCGAAAGAGGTCCATCGGACCTCCGGTATTGTGCTTGCCAAGATGTGCTGTTTCCTCTCTGTAGCTGTGCAGTGGTCGCCACCATAAGGAGCGTACGTCGCGGGCTACCACTCAACGGGAGAGGACAGGCACAAGACACAAAAAAGGAGATGCTCTTCGACATCCGGCATCTCGATGATCGTGGACGTATGTTCTTTATCGCGTAGCGTCACGAGTATACCGGACGCGCGTCCGTAATCAACGCGACGGAGAAACGACCCTGGTCCGGGCACCTTCCACGCCGGATCACTCCATGTGCCACTGCAGGGGGAGGAGGTAGGGGAAGTCGGTGCCTGGGTCGATGTCTACTTTCATGATCGGGTCCATCCACTCGCTCCACCGCCGGTTGGTCTCATCGTTCGCCAGATACTTCTGGGTCTTTTCGATGTCGTCGGTCTCGAAGTAGCCGAAGAGGGTGAGGCCGTGACGGAAGATCGAGTAGTTGCGGATGCCAGCGGAGATCAACGCCTCGACCATCTCGGGCCAGATCTCCTGGTGGCGGCGCACGTACTCTTCTTCGTACCCCGGCCTGACCTCCAGAACCCACGCATACTGGGTCATCCGTCCTCCTCTCCTAGCTCCGTCCGACCTCGACGAACTCGAGGCCGAGCAGGCGTGCGACCTTGCGCAGCGTGCCGGCGTGGTGGCCTACGCCGAGGGCGCAGTGGTGCGTCGGTCCCTGCTCGCACCAGGCGTTCATGAACGCGGCTGGCGGTAGCGTGAACCTGAGCCTGCTGTTGGTGTTGCCGATCCTCATCGTCGGCCCTGGCAGCGACTCGCCTTCGGCCGTGAGCATCTTGAGGTTGCCTTCGCGGGTCTGGGTTACGCCGAAGATGGTGACGGGTCCGGTCTTGACGCCGAACTCGACGGAGACGCCGTAGCCGGCCTTGCCGTGGTAGACACCGAGGCCCCTCAATACCGGCTTGCTGTCGCTGATGACGACGTGCCCTGGGCCATCGTGGCCCATGAGGATGAAGCCATCGTCGAAGTCCATGGCGTAGAACTCGGTGAACGACCCGCCTGCCCCTAAGGAGTCCATAACCTTCATGGCGACGGCGTTCTTGAGGTCTCCCTCTCCTGAGGCCGGAATGCCGCGCGCCGTGAGCATGGAGTTGCCGAGGATGAGACCAGCGCCGAGCCGCTCGTAGACGCTGCCGTTGGTCCCCCTGTAGTAGTAGGCGAGGGCGTCGAGGTCGAAGTCCCCGGCGAGGCGGTCGAGGCCGGCTGAGACGCGGGCTGACCATCGGAGATCTTCCTGGTCTACGCTCTCGTCTACCTCGAATGTCTCGCGCGTCTCTTCGAGCCTGGCTGCGACCGCCTCTTCTGGAACATCCTCCACGCGGTCTTGCAGGTCGTCCATCTCCAGGACCTCGACGTGGAGGCCGAGTTGAGCCTGGTGCATGGTGAAATCCGAGTACATATCGAGCATACCGGGGTAGGTGTGGCCGAGGAAGCCGAAGCGGCTACCGCGCAGTGTTCCGACCGCTGTGGCCGCGAGGCACCATTCTTGTATCTCGGTCCAGGCGTTTTCGTCTTCGTGTAGCGTGCCCGAGACGACGTTGAAGGGAATTGATGCGCGCTCGAAGGCGTTGGAGATCTCGGGCACGCAGCAGGCCGAGCAGTTCGCGAGCCACTCGGCCGTGTCCGTGTTCTCGTAATCCAGTGAAGAGGTCGGCTGGAGGTTGAGCACGACGATGGGGACCCCCGCTCGCTGGACCGCAGGGAGAACCTGCGAGCTCGTCGCGTAGGTGGCCGCGTGGCAGAAAATGAGATCCACCCTCTCTTCCGCGAAGAGTTCGCCCGCGGCGTACGCTTTCTGGGCTGTGTCGACGAGGCCGGCAGAGACGACCATTGCCCACTGGCCGATCCGCTCCTCGACGTTCCGCTGGTAGCCTTTCAGCCTCTCTTCGAGTCCGTCGAACTGTTCCCAGTAGGCTTCTAGCCCGATTCCGAAGACCCCGACTTTGGCCCGCTGTTCCCCGGTCACCTGTATCACCCTCCGTTCGGATCTATCGCGGGTACGCGTCTTTGACGCCGCCGTCGACGTTGAGGACGTTACCCGTGCTCCTCGAGGAGCGCGTCTCCGAGGCGAAATGGAGCACGGCCTCGGCGACGTCCTCTGGCAGTACGCTCAGCTTCAGGACATTGCGCTCTCGGTAGTAGTCTTCGAGCTCGTCCGGCTCTATGCCGTAGGCGGCGGCGCGCTCCTCGCGCCAGCCCGAGTCCCAGATCCTGGACCCCTGCAACACCGCATCGGGGTTGACGGTGTTTACCCTGATGCGTCCGGGCCCCCCTTCCTCGGCAAGGCACCGCGCCAGATGCAACTCGGCCGCCTTCGCCGAGGAGTAAGCACCAGCGTTCTTGCCGGCAGCCAGAGCGTTTTTGGAGGCGACGAAGACGAGGCTTCCTCCCAAGCCCTGATCTCTCATGATGCGGAAGGCCTCGCGCGCGACGAGGAAATAACCCTTCACCAGGACCGCGTGGTTCTTGTCCCACATCTCGACGCTCGTCTCTTCGATGGGGGCGCTAGAGGCGAGGCCAGCGTTGGAGACGACGACGTCAACGCCGCCGTACTCGAGGATGGCACGCCGGTAGGCGCGGATGACCTCGTACTCATCGGTCACGTCGGCTCTCGCCGGGATGCTAGGCTCGGCGAGACTATCCGCGACTTCACCCGCTCCTTCTTCGTCGAGATCGCAGACCACGATGCAGGCCCCGCGCGAAGCCAGCGACCTGGCTACGGCGCCGCCGATGCCGCCGGCCCCACCAGTAACGAACGCGACCCTGCCGGCGAGCTCGTCGGGAGGCGGGGCGAGGGTGAGCTTGTAGAGCTCGAGCGGCCAGTACTCGACGGCGTAGGACTCCTCCTCTGTGAGGGAGACATAGCCGCCGAGTGCGTTGGCGCCGCGCATGACGTTGATGGCCCTGTAAGCGAAGTCTCTGGAGAGGTTCGCTTCTTTGGCGTTGTTCGCGGCTGCGACGAGGCCGATGCCCTCAATAAGGACGACCCTCGGGTTAGGATCGAACATCTCCTCGTCAGCCTCCTCGTGGCGTGAGAAGTACGCCTCGTAGCCCTTCCTGTACCGCGCGACGCCCTCGCGGAGCCTTTCTTTGAGCTCGTCCGCGCCTTCGTTCTCGGGGTCGAAGTCCACCCACAGGGGCCTGATTTTTGTCCTTACCAGGTGGTCCGGGCAAGCTGCGCCGATCTGGGAGAGATCCCTGGAGTCACGCCCGCAGACGAAAGTAAGGACATTTTCTGAGGTGTAGTCGGGACGGAGGATCTTGTGTGACGGCTCCTCGAGCCCCAACGAGAGCGCCCCGCGCAACGCCGGCAGGACTTCGGCGAGCAAGGCTTCTCGTTTCTCGGGAGCTGGCGGTTCCACCTTCCTGCCGCCGAACGGTTCGCCGGCCCTGCTGGCGGCGAACTCCGCGGCCCGGTTTATGGCCTCGACGGTGCGGCCGTAGCTCTCCTCGTGAGTCTCTCCCCAGGTAACGAGGCCGTGCTTGGCGAGCAGGACGAACTTCGCCTCAGGGTTGTTCTTTACGGCTTCGCCCACCTGTTTCGAGAGGGCAAAGCCTGGTCTGATGTAGGGGATCCAGACCACCTCTTCCCCGAAGCATTCGCGCGCGAGCTCTTCGCCGCCTTCCGCGCAGCAGATCATATTGATCGCATCTGGGTGCGTGTGGTCGACCTGCGCGTAAGGGACGAAAGCGTGCAGGAGCGTCTCTATAGAGCCCCTCGGCATGTCGGGCCTGAGCTGACAACTGGCCAGGTAGGCGACCATCTCCCCATCTTCCATCTCCTCCCGCTCTTCGAGTGCAAGGACTTCACCCAGCTTGAGCCCCGTGAACTGCCCAGCCTCGATAGTCGCCAGGTCGGACCCAGAACCTTTCACCCACAGGACATCGATCTCACGCCCTGTATGGTCCCTATCTCTGGCCTTGGTCGACGTATTGCCGCCCCCGTAGTTCGCAACGGCCCTGTCTCTCCCCAACAAGTTGGAGCGGTAAGCCAGGGCTTCGAGATCGGAGAGACCCTCAGCGTTTTGCGAATCCCACAGGTTTTCCGTCGCTCCTGGTGTCTCCGTCTCCATGTGGAGCCTCCCTTCGGTCGTCTCAGCATTTCAGCTAGTCAGCACGCTCCAGCCTCCGGCTTCCGCTTGTCAGCACTTCAGCACGGCGGCTCCGCCGCCTTGTCAACCAGGTCTCGCATACAGAAAGCTGAAATGCTGACTAGCTGAAGTGCTGACAAGCCGCGAAGCGGCGTGCTGACATGCTTTAATTCCATCCCGCTCCCGCGCCTTCTCCGCGCTCTTCCGACACTTTCTCGGCGTATCCGCTCTCTTCGAAGGTGGTTATGGGATCTGACGCGCCGCCGAGGTCCTCGCGGATCCTGGCGCACAGTGGACGTACGTCTGTGGCATAGGCGTCGAGGAGGATACAGTGGGCGCCGAGCACGTCACCCGAGTGGCGTGCTTCCGTGAGGGCTGCGCGGTCGATTAGGAGGGCCTTTGCGTAGGCTTCCTGCAGGTTCATTATGGAGAGGATCATGGCTTCTATCTTGGGCTCGATGTTGTGCGTCTGGTCGATCATGTAGTCGATGCGTGTATCGGAGATCTCTTCGGCCTCGACGAGCTCGACGAAGATCAAGAACAGCTCGAAAGGGTTGACGCTACCCACGATCAGGTCGTCATCACCATACTTCCTGTTGTTGAAGTGGAAACCCCCGAGACGCCCCTCGTCCAGAAGGAGCGCCACGACGTACTCGATGTTGACCTCTTTGGCATGATGGCCGAGGTCTACGAGAACCTGCGCCCTCTCGCCCAGCCTCTGGCCCATAGTCAGGGCGGCTCCCCAGTCGGCGAGGTCGGTGTGGTAGAAGGACGGCTCGTAGGGCTTGTACTCGATAAACATCCTCATAGAGGAGGGCATCGCGGCGTAGACCTCGCCTAGAGACTCGACCATCCTGTTGCGACGTTCCACGAAGGAGTCCTGCCCGGCGTAGTTCGTGCCGTCGGCGAACCATAGTGAGAGGACGTCGGAGCCGGTCTCTTTGGCGACTTGGACACACTCGAGGAGGTGGTCTGTAGCCTTGCGTCTCACCGCTGGATCTGGGTGGCAGACGCTGCCGAGCTTGTACTCGGGTTCCTGGAAGAGGTTGGGGTTGACGGCACCTATGCGTAGGCCCAGAGATTCGGCGTGACCTTTGAGTTCGCCGTAGTCGTCCACCTTGTCCCAGGGGATGTGGATCGCCACCGATGGGCATACGCCTGTGAGGCCATGCACCTGCGCCGCGTCGGCCAGCTTCTCGAACGGGTCGCGGGGCACTCCCGTCTGCGGGAAGACAGCGAAGCGCGTGCCCGTGTCGCCGTAGCCCCACGAGGGGGTCTCCACCCTCTGGGCGCGCAGCCGTTCTTCCACCGCGTCTATCTCCACCCCGCGGGCAGCAAGGGATTCTGTGAGAACTTCGTAAGCTCGTTGGGCTGTTGACCTCATGGTTTCTCTCCTCGATCAGGGGCGCTGGCGCTCCGTGGAGCGCCAGCGCCAGAACCTACTAGAAGTCGTAATCATTGATGTTCTCCTTCGAGAACACCAGCGGCGGTCCTAGAAGGACTTCGTCTTCGGCGATCACCTCGACCTTGCCGAGGCGGCCTGCCTCGAAGGTGCCCGACTTGGGCATTTTGTCCTCTATCTGGGCGTTCGCCACATGGACGGCGAGGTAACCAAGGTCCACAGGGTTCCAGAGCACGAACTCCTCGACTGCCCCAGACTCGAGGTAAGGTTTCATCTCGTTCGGCGTGGAGAGGCCCGTTACGGCGACCTCGCCTTCGAGGCCCGCCTGCTCCACGGCCTCGGCCGCGCCTGGCAGGGCCACCGAGGTTATGCCGAAGACGCCGGCGGTGTCAGGGTTGGCCCGCAGGTAGTTCTTGGTTATGTCGATGCCGAGCTGGAGATCCTCCTCGCCCGGCTCGACGGAGGAGATCTCCATCTCAGGGTACTTCTCTTTCATGCGCTCCCGCATCTCCTTGAGCCAGGCGACCTGGTTGGGGGCGGTGAGCGAGCCCGTGACGACCAGGAACTTGCCCTTGCCATCCGTCTGCGCGGCCATGACGTCGACGAGTTCGTAGCCTATGGCCTGGAAAGTGGCCTGGTTGACGAAGACATCCCGGGCCTCAGGCGCCACGTCGGCGTCCCAGGCTCCGGTGGCGATCCCTGCATCACCGGCCTTCTTCATCGCGGGGGCGAGGGCGTTGGGGTCGTTCGCAGCCACCGTGATGGCGCCGCACTGCTGCTGGATGAACTGCTCGATCATCTGCGACTGGAGCGCGGCCTTCGCCTCCGTCGGCCCGTCGTAAACGAGCTCCACATCCAGCTCCTTGGCCGCCTCCTCGGCCCCCTCCTCCGAGGCGTTGAAGTACGGTATGCCGACCAGCTTGGGCATCATGCAGATCTTGGCCGGTCCACCGCCCCCACCGCCGCCCTGAGACGGCTGCTGGCCCACCCCGCACGAGACGGCTGTGGCCACCAGTGCCGCGAACAGAGCCGCAGAGAGTACCTTCAGATTCCTCCTCGAAACGAACACGCTACTCCTCCTTCCCAAAACTTTACCTCCAGAGAACCAAGACCCACTCTACCCAGACATGTTCTACTCCTCGCCTTTACGGAAGAACTCGTTCAGGAACACCGCCACGAGGAGCAGGACGCCCAGGATGAAGAGCTGCCAGGTGCTCGGCACGCCGGCCAGGATCAGGCCGTTGCGGAGCGTCGCGATGATCAGGACGCCAAGCACCGTGCCCCCTATGGTTCCTGAGCCGCCGTAGATGCTAGCCCCCCCTAGGACTACGGCGGAGATCACGTCAAGCTCGAGCCCAAGGCCGGTGTCGCCCCTTGCCGTGTACACCCTCGAGGTGTAGATCACCGCCGCAACAGCCACCAGCAGCCCGATGCCTGAGTACAGCGCGATCTTGACCCGCCGAATCGGTACGCCCGAGAACCGGGCCGCCTCCTCGTTGTTGCCGATGGCATAGACGTAGCGACCGAAGCTGGTTCGCGACAGGATGATCCAGACCACAGCGACAGCCACGACGAAGATGATGAGCTGCCCGGGCACGGGCCCGAGGTACGCCTGCCCGAAGTACGCGAACCAGGGCGGGAAGTCCGAGACGGCGTCGGCGTTCGAGAGGCCGTAGGCGAGGCCCTGGAAGAGGGCGAAGGTGCCCAACGTGACGACCAGGGGGTGCAGGTCGAGGAACGTGATAAATACGCTGTTGAAGAAGCCTGCGGCCACGCCTACAACGAGGCCGAACAGGATGGCGAGGGGCAGGGGTAGCCCTGCCGCGTAGGAGAACCCGACGGCGACGGAGACCAGGCCGAGGTTCGAGCCAACCGAGAGGTCTATGCCGCCGGTTATGATGATCAGGGTCATCCCAAGCGCCATTAGCCCAACCTCGACGAAGAAGCGGGAGGTGTTGAGCAGGGTGGTCGGGGACAGGAACAGCGGGTCGAGCAGGGTCATCACGACGACCAGCGAGATCAGCACCCCGAGCAACACCGCCTCGCGGGAGAACTTGAGACGCTTGAGGGCCGCCGTTGCTGCGCTCATGCCCTATCTCCAACCAGCCTGCGGCGTACGACGTCCGTGGTGACGGCGAGCAGGATAAGCCCCCCGAGCACGGCGTCCTGCCAGATGCCGGGCACCCCTAGCAGGACGAGCCCGTTCAGTATCACACCGATAAGCACAGCCCCCGTGAGGGCCGCCAGCGACGAGCCACGCCCGCCTGAGATGCTGGTCCCCCCTATCACGACGGCAGCCACGACCTGCAGCTCTAGGCCGGCGCCCGTGTTGGTCTGCACGGAGCCGGCGCGACCGAGGTAGACGACCGAGGCTATGCCAACGAAGACGCCGACCAGCACGAAGGCCAGAAAGCGGACACGGTCTATGGGAAGCCCGGCGAAGCGGGCCGCCCTACGGTTGCCGCCCACGGCGAATACGTTGCGGCCCCAGGTAGAATGACGGCTGACGATCTCCATGACAACAAACAACAGGAGTAGCACGATCACAGGATAACCAAGGCCAAGCACCCTCCCTGTGCCGAGCACCCTGGTGTCGTTCGGGATGCCGGTGATCCAGGTCCCCCCCGTGACCAGCAGGATCACACCCCGCAGCGCGTAGAGCATTCCGAGCGTCACGATAATGGAAGGTATGCGCCCGAGAGTTACCAGAAGCCCGTTGACCGCGCCGGCCAGGGCACCGACCGCCACACCGGCCAGGAGCGGCAAAAAGAGCCCGCCCGCGCTCGTAGCTACAGCACCCGAGGTGACCGCGCACAGTCCAAGCATCGAGCCCGTCGAGATGTCTATCTCGCCGCAAAGGATCACCTGGTTGACGGCCAGCGCGATGACCCCGAGCACGGCTACCGAGGTCAGGATGGACTCGAGGTTACCGACTTGCAAGAACCGCTCGTTCGCAAGCGTGAACGCCGCGACCAGTACGACCAGAAAGATCAGGGCCGGCGCCTCGGGACGCGCCAGAAATCTGAGGAACACCGTCCCACCCGCGCCGCGCCTGTCAGCCCCGGCCTCACTCATTGCCCGACACCTTCTCACCTGGACCGTCCGCGCCCGACCGGCCTCCGGTGGCCGCGGTCATGACATTCTCCTGGGTGGCCTCCCCGCCCCCGAACTCGCCGCTGATGCAGCCCTCGCGCATCACCAGGACGCGGTCGGCCATCGAGAGGACTTCTTCGAGCTCCGAGGAGATGAGCAGGATGGCCTTGCCTTCCTTCGCCAGGTCATCCATGAGACGGTAGATCTCGGACTTCGCCCCGACATCAACGCCCCGCGTGGGCTCATCGAGCAGCAGGACCCCTGGTTCGCGGGCCAGCGCCTTTGCCACGACGACCTTCTGCTGATTTCCGCCAGAGAGCCTGCCAACGGGGTCTGAGAGCTTCGCCCCCCGGATCGAGAGCTCTTTGGCGAAACCCTCGGCGGTCTGCCGCTCCGAGCGCGGCAGGAAGCCGAACCTGGAGATGCGCTCGAGGATGCTCAATGTGATGTTGTTCTTAATGGAGAAGGGCAGGACGAGCCCCTGGGAGCGACGCTCCTCAGGCACGTAGAATATGCCCTTCTCCATCGCCCCCTGCGGGGAGCGGACGCGGACCTCCTGGCCCCCTACGAGGATCTCACCGGACTCAGCCGGACGTATCCCGAAGACGGACTGGGCAAGCTCGGTGCGCCCCGCCCCGACGAGGCCCGCGAGGCCAAGGATCTCCCCCCGCCGCAACGTGAAGCTAACGTCCTCGAACTCCCCGTCGCGGGTGAGACCACGGACTTCCAGGGCGACCTCGCCGGGGCTGCTTGCGCTGCGGGTAAAGAGCTCGTGCAGGGGCCTGCCCACCATCAGGCGCACCAGGTTCTCGACGTCGAGGTCGGAGGCGGACGCGGTCTCTATGTGGTGGCCGTCCCGCAGGACGGTGATGCGGTCGGATATCTCGAAGACCTCCTCGAGCCTGTGGGAAATGTAGACTACGCCAACGCCCTCGGCAGTGAGGTCCTCGATGATGCCGAAGAGCTGGCTGGCCTCCCGCTCGGTCAGGGACGAGGTCGGCTCGTCCATGATCACCGCCCGCGCCTCCCCCACCAGCGCCCTGGCGATGGCAACGATCTGCTGGTTTGCCGCCGAGAGCCGCTTTACGGTGGACGTGGCGTCCAGATCTACACCCAGTGCGTCGAGCCTCGTTCGCGCCTCGCCTTGCATGGCTTCCCAGTCCAGGCCACCCCACCTGGTGCGGGGCCTCTTGCGGCCGACGAACAGGTTTTCGGCGACCGAAAGCTCGGGGAACAGGTCGAGCTCCTGGGGGATCATGGCGATGCCCGCAGCCTCGGCTTCCCGGGGCGAGGAGAAGGAAACGGCCTCGCCACCGACCTCGAGCATCCCCTCATCAGGACCGTAGAGACCGTCCACGATCTTCATGAGCGTGCTCTTGCCGGCGCCGTTCTCCCCGACCAGAGCGTGTACCTCACCAGGCCACAGGTCGAAGACGACATCCTCTACCGCGACCACCCCCCCGAACCGCTTGGTAACGCCGTCGAGCCTGAAGAAGGGGACCGCCGCAGCTCCTCCGGCGTGAGTCTCCCCAGGCTCTCTCAAGTGTCCTCCCCTTCCCGATCCAGCCGCGGCGCGGCCCCGATAAGGCCTTGCAGGTTCTCGTAAGCCTCTTGCCATCCGTCCTCTCTGCCCTGCGGCTCGTACTCTTGCACCTCAACCGAGCGGCGTACGGTCTCTCTTATCTCCTCCAACGAAGCCAGGTGTCCTCGGGCGTGAACCTGGACCATGAGGTTCCCTAACGCCGTAGCCTCGACGGGCCCAGCCAGCACAGGACGTCGCGTCGCGTCCGAGGTAAGCTGGCAGAGGAGCGAGTTCTGAGATCCTCCACCAACGACGTTGACCGTCCCGATGGCCCGGCCGGCCAGGCTCTCTGCTTGTTCTATAGCGTGCCTGTACTTGAGCACCAGGCTCTCGAAGACGCACCGCGCCACCGCAGCGGGCTCTTCTGGCGGCCTCTGTCCGGTCTCCTCACAGAAGCTCCGGATGCGCGAGGCCATGTCGCCGGGCGCCAGGAACACAGGATGGTCGGGGTCGACGAGCGGGCCGGCGGGCGGCGCGTCTTCGGCGAGGCGTGCCAGCTCCTCGTATGAGTACTCCTTACCTTCCCTAGCCCACTGCCTGCGGCACTCCTGCAACAACCACAGACCCATGACGTTCTTCAACAGGCGCGTCTTTCCCCCGAATCCGCCCTCGTTGGTGAAATTGGCCCTCAGCCCTTCTTCGGTTACGACGGGACCGGAGAGCTCCACCCCAACGAGAGACCAGGTGCCGCTCGAGATGTAGGCGAAGTCCTCCCCTTCGGCGGGCACCGCTACTACGGCCGAGGCTGTGTCGTGGGAGGCGACCGCGAAGACGGGCGGCCCTGCACCAACTTCTTCCGCCACCTCGGGGAGCAGGGGACCCAGTTCGGTGGCTGGCTGGACGATGGGCGCAAGGATGCGGGAAGGGAGATCCATCGCCTCGAAGAGGTCTTCGGACCATCCGCCCTCTTCGAGATCGAAGAGCTGGGTGGTCGTGGCGTTGGTGTACTCACAGGCCTTCTCGCCGGTAAGCCAGAAGTTCATGAGGTCGGGGATCAGGAGCATCGTCTCGGCGGCCTCGAGCAGGGGAGATCCCCGCATAGCGAGGAGCTGGTAGAGGGTGTTTATGGGGAGGAACTGGATGCCTGTGGTGTTGTAGATCTCCTCCTTCGGCACGAGCCCGAAGGCCTTCTCCATCATGCCTTCCGTGCGCGCGTCACGGTGGTGGTAAGGGTTCGAGACGAGCGCTCCTTCACTGTCCAGAAGCCCGAAGTCAACGCCCCAGGAGTCTACCCCGACGCCCTCGATCTCCTCCTCCCGCACGGCCCTCGCCAGCCCGTCCTTGATCTCCGAGAGTATCCGCAGAACGTCCCAGTGCAACCCGTCGGGCAGCCTGACCGCCGCGTTCGGGAAGCGGTGGACCTCCTCCAGCGATACCCGTCCGCCGTCGAAGCGCCCGAGCACGACGCGTCCACTCTCGGCGCCGAGGTCGACCGCGAGGTAGCTGGCGCTCATCCTCACGCCATCCTGCCCTCGAACTCGTAACGTCCGGATCCAACGGAGAGAACGGTCTTCCCCTCGCCGGTACTTAGGAACTCGACACCACCAGCCTCATCCAGGGGCCTGCCACCCTCCGAGACATCGTCCGTGGAAGGCATGTGGACAGTGGCCGTGGTATTGGGAGGGATGAGCACCTCCAGGAGGAACCTGTCGCCTTCGATCTTCCAGGAGCTCGAGATCCTACCGCGGACCGAGTCGTACTCGGCCTTCGCGTGCGCCAGGCTGCCGCCGGGGCGCGGACGGATGAGTATGCGCTCGTATCCGACCCCGTCGGGATCGAGGTCTATCCCAGCAACGTAACGGTAGAGCCACTCGCCTACGGAGCCTAGAGAGTAGTGGTTGAAGGAGTTCATGTTCGGCGACTGGAAGCCGGCCTCCGTCCAGCCGTCCCAGCGCTCCCAGATGGTCGTCGCCCCGTTCTTTACGGTGTACCCCCACGAAGGGTAGGTCTCGTTCTCCAGCAGGTGGTAGGCGACTTCCGTGTAGCCCGCCTCCGTCAGTACGGGACACAGATAGCCTACTCCGGCGAAGCCCGTGGCGAGGTGCCAGTCCTCCCTCTCTATGGTCCTCACGAGGTGTTCCGCTGCAGCGGACCTGAGCCCTTCCGGCAGAAGGTCCATGTGTAGGGCGAGGAGGTAGCCCGTCTGGGTGTCGCCCTGTATTCGCCCGTCGGAGGAAACGTAGGCCTCATTGAAGGCGGCTCTGATGTTCTCGTTCAGATCCCTGTACTTCTTTGCGTCATCGTGGCGGCCGATGGCCTCGGCCATCTCGGCCATGAGCTTCGCGTCGTAGGCCCAGTAGGCAGTGGCGAGGAGGTCCTTTGGCGTGAGATCCCCTTTCGGGGAGAGCCAGTCACCGTAGTTGTTGCCCATCCTGTTCTTGCGGAGCAGGTCGGGATTGGCTTCGTAGAGGTACTCCATCCAGCGGGTCATGGCGCTGTAGTGGCGCTCGACGATTCGCGCGTCGGCGTAGGTACGGTAAACCGTCCAAGGCACTATGACCCCGGCGTCACCCCAGGCCGGTGCGCCCCACCTGAGGTCGATCAAGCCCGAGCCCCGGAGCAATGGCGCCACGTCGGGGAAGGCGCCTTCGGGAGACTGTGCGTCCTCGACATCGACCATCCACTTCTCGAAGAAGGCGGCGACGTCCATGTTGAAGGAGGCTGTGCGCACGAAGACCTGCGCGTCACCCGTCCAGCCGAGGCGCTCGTCTCGCTGCGGGCAGTCGGTCGGAATGCTCAAGAAGTTGCCGCGCTGGCCCCAGACGATGTTCTCCTGCAGCTTGTTGACCATAGAGCTCGAGCACTCGAAAGTCCCTGAAGGGGGCGTTGCCGAATGTACGACGCGGCCTGTGATCACCCCGAGCGGTGGCTCACCAGGGTAGCCTGTCACCTCGACGTACCGAAAGCCGTGGAACGTGAAGTGCGGCTCGTAGATCTCCTCCCCATCGCCCCCAAGCACGTAGCGGTCTGTCGCCCTGGCTGAGCGCAGGTTGGTGGTGTAGATCGTACCGTCGGGGTTCAGGGCCTCGGCATAGCGCAGGGTGACCTCCGTTCCTGCCTCACCTTCGACTTTCAGACGCACCCACCCCACCATGTTCCTGCCCAGGTCGAACACGTAACGGCCGCTCTCTGGCTCGGTGACGGACGTCGCTTGCAGCGCTTCTGTGACCCTGATGCCCTCGTCCGGCTGGGAGACGAGGTTGGTGTCCCCTATCTCCTCTGCCTCCACCCCGTACCACCCCGAGTCGTCGAAGCCTGGCTCGGCCCAGCCGGGCATCTCCCTGCGGGCGTCGTAAGACTCGCCCATGAGCAGGTCGGAGAAGTGGATCGGCCCCGTCGAGCACCCCCACGAGCCGTCGGTCGCGAGACTCTCTGTGGTGCCGTCCTCGTACTCGACGTTGAGCTGCGCGAGAAGCTGCGGACTGGGACCATAGAGGGCGCCCCTGTGCTTGGGGTCGAACCCGACGAACCCGGCGAACCAGCCGTCGCCAAGGACGGAGCCGAGGGCGTTCTGGCCCTCCGCGAGCAGTGGAGTAACGTCGTAGGTCTGGTACTGGAGGCGCCTGTCGTAGTCTGTCCAGCCTGGGGCTAGCACGTCGTTTCCTACCCTGTTCCCGTTTATGTACAGTTCGTAGACGCCGCGGGCTGTGGCGTAGAGACGCGCCCTGCGGACCGGTTTGTCCAGAAGGAATTCCTTGCGCAGGTAAGGGCTGGGGGAGAGTCCGTTGGCCAGGTCGTCGTACTCTTCCCCTGAAGGGGGTTCCATGTCGCCAGCAGGACCTTTGCCGGCGGAGATCCAGGTTCCCTTCCAGTCTGACTTCTCTAGCAATCCTATCTCGAAGACGGCAGGCCCCACGTAGGGCGAAGGGTTGCCGGCCCCGTCCCAGACACGAACCTTCCACACGCACTGCGCGCCGGACCCGAGCGCCTCGCCCTCGTACTCGACGCCGATGGTGCGGCCCGACTCCACCCTGCCGCTGTCCCACAGGAGGTTCCCCTCCGCTTCGAGGTCCTCCTCGCTACCCGCGACCAGTATGCTGTAGGCAGACTGCCTCTGGTTCCGCCCCTCGGATTCTAGAGTCCAGCTCAACCTGGGCGATCTCTCGTCGATGCCGAGGGGAGCAACACGATACTCGCACTTGAGTCCTACGGGCCTGAGTTCTGACTGGGCCATCTGTCAGGCCGTAGCCCGCTCGCGCGCCGGACTGCCGCTACGTTCGGCTTCGATCTCCTCCAGCGACTTACCCGCGGTATTAGGCATGAAGAAGTAGCCGACCACGCCGCTGATGGTGAGGAAGATCATGAGTATCAGGGCCACGGGTCTGATGCTCAGCGACGCAAGCACGGGCACGAAGAAGCTCCAGATGCCGAGGAAAAAGCGGGCAACCCCGAACGTGAGCCCCTGTGCCGTCGTCCTGAGCATGGTGGGGAACAGTTCCTGTGACCACGTCTTGTAGAATGGTTCTCCCGCCAGCGCCCCCCCGAAGCCGAAGAGGAGGATCAGGGCGAGGGCCACCGGGGTCGTGAACGGGAAGATAACGGCGAGGGCGAAGGCGCCTACCTGCATGACGGCCCCAACGCCCCACATCAGGCGCCGGGCACTATGGCTGCGGTCGCTGAACGGCATGAAGACCAGGACGACGCCGAGCACGGTGAGGACGAAGCTGGCACACGACATGGCGACGCTGGCCGCCTGGCTCTGCGCCCCCAGGGTCCTCAAGATGTAGGGCAGGAAGACGCCGAAGGTCCCCGCAGCCAGGTTCCAGAACAGATACACGGTGGTGGTAAACAATATCGCTGAGAGGGTCGGCCCGGAGAACAGGCCGCGCAGCCGGCTGGCGGCGAGCGGATCGGCCGGAACCGACGCCTCCTCGGGCTGCGCTTCGGGGTCAGAGGAGCGCTCCGCTTCGCCAGCCCCCGAGGCGGCTGTCCAGCGGGCTGACTCAACCATGCCCCGCCTGAGGGCCCACGTGACTATCGCGACCACGAACAGGTGGGCGAAGATTATCCTATTCCCGAGCACGCCATACGACGAGAGCGCGAACGCCAGCACGAATGCGACTATCGGGCCGAGACTCCAGGCTACCTGGCTGAGGCCCATGAGTCTGCCCCGGGCTTTGCTGGGCGAGAACTCGCCGATCAACGCGAGCGAGGTCGGCACGTCGGCGCCTACCGCGAGGCCCACTATGAAGGTTCCAGTAATGAGCATCGGCAGGTTGACCGCGAAGACCACCAACAGGATGCCGAAGGCATAGACGAGCAGGTCGTACTGGTAGATGCGCTTGCGGCCGAATAGATCACCGAGCCGACCCCCGATCAGGGCTCCTATCGCAGCCCCGAAGGCATTAGGGCCCAGAGCCGCGAGCAGTCCCACAGTGGTGCTGCTCATGCCGAGATACTCCTGCCACAGCGCGAGGCCGACGGCGAGCGCGACGATGGACCCGGCGTCCAGGTAGGACGCCATGCCAGCCAGAATAGTCCACCTCCATTGCTGGCCCGTGACGTGGCTGTCGTCCTCGTGTTGCCTGTTTACATCCTCTTCCGAAGTAGCCATGATCTAGATAGAGCCTCCTCCTGATCGTCGCTCCCGTCCAACGTCCCCTATCTCCGTCGCAACGCTTCCTCTCTTCGGCCTCCCCTTCTCATACGCTCTGCACTTCCACCCCGAGATCCTCGAGAGCCTCGACGTGCGACCGGTGGGCGTCGGCCGTCACCACCAGGCTGACCTCCGAGACGTGGGCGATGACGCTGAACCCCCTCTGCTCGAACTTCCTGCCGTCCACGAGCAACACGGGCCTCTCGGCGTGCCGGATCATCGCCTTCTTGACCTCGGCTTCGAGCGGATTGATGTCAGTGAGATATCCCTCGGATGTGATCCCCTTGACGCTCAAGAAGGCCCTGTCTGCCATGTAAGACTCGATCGTGTGTATAGTGCACGGTCCCACGAACGAGAGGGTGAGCGCACGGAAGATTCCTCCCAGCCCCACCATGCTCGCCCCCGATGGATCCGCGGTGGAGAAGAGGTCCATTACCGGCACCAGGTTGGTCAGGCAGGTGACGCCCGACGTGCCGGCAAGGATGCGCTGCGCCGCGAAATATGCCGTGGTCGACGAGTCGATAAACACGGTCTCATCCACCTCTAGCAGCGCCGCGGCGACGCGGGCCAGACGTTTCTTCTGCTCGACCGCCTCGCCCAACCGCTGCTGGAAGGAATCTTCGTGCTGCGTGAGTCCGGGCGGAACAGCTCCACCGTGGGTCCTCTTGACCTTCCCTTGACGTTCGAGCACCGCGAGATCCCGCCTCGCAGTCGCCGCCGAGATGCCAAGCTCCTTCTCCAGCCCAGACACCGTGGCGCTACCCGACTCGCGCACGAGCATCGCTATCCGCTGCTGACGTTGCTCAGGTAAATCTGCGCGTTTTTCCGTCATAATATGATCGATCGAACAGCTTTCGTTCCAAACCGCTCAGATCCTTCCTTAGCCCGCTCACACTGTAACGGAGGCTTCAGTTCGATGCAAGCCTGGAGCAGGTACTTCACGCTGGGGTGGTGGTCGGTTAAGGTAGGGTGAGGATTGGAGAGGACGTATGGAGAGGGAACGGGATGGATGAGGGATCTTTGCCAGGAGCTTTCCGCTCGCCGCCTGCGGATTACGGGCCTGCCCCGCTGCTGGTCTTCAACGACGAGCACGAAGGAGAGGCCGGTGAGGCACGCATTACACGTGTGCTTGAGGGTCACGAGCGGGCGGGATACGGTGGGGTCTTCCTGCATCCGCGGCCCGGCCTGATAACCGAGTACCTCTCGGCGCGGTGGTTCGGGCTGATGCGTCACGCTGTCGAGGAGTGCCTGCGCCTGGGGCTAGTGCCCTACCTATACGACGAGAACTCCTACCCGAGCGGATTCGCTGGCGGCCACGTCCCCGCCTGCGTACCCGAGGCCAGGACCAGATATGTCGGCGCCGTCTTCGGTGAAGGTCCTGACGGCGTCCCCGAGGACAGGCTTTCCCTGCACTCGTGGGACGGTGGGCGGCCTGGGCGGGTGGTGGAGAAGGGAGAGATCGCCTCTGGCTGGGTCGCCTTCGTCGTGCACTCCATGCAGCCGCTCGCCTGGCACGGCGACACCGCCTACCCGAGCCTGCTCGATCCCAGGACCGCGGAGGCCTTTCTGCAGACGACTTACGAAGCCTACCGGCGGGAACTCGGCGGGTTGTGGGACGGGATCCCCGCCGTGTTCACTGACGAGCCGCACCTCCCGGCGGAAGGACACGGCCCGTGGAGCCCTGGTCTGCACGTTACCCCTTACCTGCTCGGGCAGTTCAGGCAGCGCAAGGGCTACGACCTGCGGCCCTGCCTGGCTAGTGTGTTCTACGACGTCGGCGAGTACGGGCGGGTGCGCTTCGACCTGTACGACCTTATGCACGAGCTCTGGGTCGAGAACTGGGCCCTGCCGATGGAAGGGTGGTGCGAGGAGCACGGCGTGGCCCTCACGGGACACTACCTGGAGCACGACTGGCCGTGCCCCTACGCGACGCCGGGGCACGTGCACATGCTGGCCCACATGCACTGGCCAGGGACGGACATGCTGGAGACATTCCTCCTCTCTGGGCACGACTTCCACGACATACAGAACTTCCACCCGAGTCAGGACGGCAGGGAGCCTCACGGCCTCATGTATCTGCGCCAGGTGCACTCCGTGGCCAACCAGCTCGGCAAAGAGAGGGTCATCGACGAGAGCTGGGGCGCCGGTGGGAACGACTCGAGACCCGAGGACTGGTCCCGCATCGGGCGCTGGCTCGTGGTGCACGGGGTCAACCTGCTCGTCCCCCACCTCTCGTTTCTTACCATCAGGGGTACGAGGAAGACCGACCACCCACAGACCTTCTCCGACCACAGCCCCGCCTACGAACACCTGCGCCCGCTCAACGACGAGCTTGGCAGGCTTTGCTGGGTTTCGAACCGCGGCTGGATCGAACAGCGAATACTCGTCCTCGACCCCCTGACCACAGGCTACTGCCTCTCTCGCAAAGCCGACTGCATCCCTGAAAGGGACGTTGGCTCCTCGCACAACGCTGGCGCCCCGCCAGGGGAAGAGCAGTTCACCAGGGCGATAGCGAGTGTCCTGGATCTCCAGCGCGATTTCGGTGAGCTCGCCCAGGACCTGAGTGACGCCCAGGCTGACTTCGACCTCGGCGACGAGTACGTGATGGAAGAGTTCGGCAGGACGGAGGGCGATAGGCTCATCGTCGGAGAGCAGCGGTACGGGGTCGTAGTCTGGCCACCGCGTATGACGAATCTGAGGAATGCTACCGCGGAGATGCTCGGAGAATATCTGGCTGCCGGGGGTCTCCTCTATGGCTTACGTCCGGAGGAGATCACGGTCGACGGCCGGAGCTCGGATCTCCTGGAGCAGTGGGAACGCCGATTCCAGGACAACTGCCGCTGGTTCCCCGACAGAGAGGCGCTTGTCGAGGCCGTGCTCGGACAAGTGCCCGCACGGTTGAAGTTCGACAACCCGCCAGGAACTGGCCTCGCGCACATGCGCAGGGTGGAAGGCGACGCCGAGCTCTTCATAGTCGTCAACTCCTCCTCTGAGCCGCTGGACAGCGGATTCGAGATGGAGACCACAAGAGACCGTCTCTATGAGCTCGATCCCTCGACCGGCGCTCTTTACCCGCTGGAGACGACGAGGGGCACAGGTCATCTCAGGAGCAGGTTGCGGCTCGGGGCGCGGGCGGCCACGGTATTGTGGGCCACCGACGAGGAAGCGCCGGCAGAAGACCGTCCTCTCGAGTTTCATGCCCGGCAAGGGCAAACGGAGCTGGAGTCAGAGAGCGTGGAGCGGATAGGACCCAACGTCCTGGTCGTCGACCACTGCGAGCTCCAGATTAGCGGCGAGGTCAGGGAGCCTGAGCACGTCTACGCCGCGAACGAAGCGCTGTGGGCCGCCCACGGTATGGAGACCAACGGGTGGATGGCGACCATCCAGTACCGTGACCAGATCCTGGCCCGCAACGAGACGATGCCACAGGGGAGCGGTGGGACCGTGCGCTACCGCATCACGATCTCAGAAGATCTCGACCCGGCAGGGATCCGGCTGGCGATCGAGACGCCCGAGCTGTGGGCGGCGAAGGTCAACGGACAGAGTGTAGATCTCACCCTTGGCGAGCGGTGGCTGGACGACCATACGAGAACCACGGAGGTCGGGGCTCTTCTCGTGCCAGGCGAGAACGTTGTGGAGCTCGACGGCCGTCCTTTCGACGTGCGGCGGGAGATCGAAGGCATCTACCTCCTCGGGAACTTCTCCTGCAAAGAGAGCGACCCCGGCTTCCGCCTCACGCCGCCGCAACCCCTAAGCCTCGGCTCTTGGCGACGACAGGGCCACCCGTTCTACGACCGCGAGGTAGCCTACGTCTTCCGGCTACCCGAAGAGAGTAGCCGAGGCGTCCTCTCCCTGAACGATGACGACTGGCACGGCTCGTTCCTCATCGTCGAGCAGAACGGTAGGGTCGTAGCACGGCTGTGGGAGCCTCCCTACGAGGTGCCCATAGAGGGAGATGGGCCCCTCACCCTGCGGGTCGTAGGTCTCCCCAAGAACCTCCTCGGCCCCTGGCACGATCCGAAGCGCCCGCGTGGGCGAGCATGGATACCGATGTGGCATGGTCCTGATATCCCCACCTCGCCCCAACCCGGCGGGCGCTACGACCTGCTCGACCTCGGCCTCCTCAGGGCCCCGAGATGGACCCCGACGGTGTAGGCGGTGGTGCTCACGGGCATATCGGGGGCCGTGCTCATGCGTCCTCGGGGAGGATCACGACCTTGCCCGTCTTGCCGGCGTCGAATGTCTCGTAGGCCTGTCTGGTGCCGGAGAGCGAGAAGGTGTGGGTGACGGTCGACCCTGGGTGCAGCCCTTTGCGCTCCAGATGCTCGAGGAGTTCTCCCATCTCGTTGATGCCACAGACCCACGAGCCGTATAGCGTGAGCTGCTTGTGCAACAGCAGCGGGCTCGGCTCGAAGGTTACGGAACCACCCTCTCCGAGGTAGACGACCCGCCCCCACTCGCGTGCCGCCTCCAGGCACAGCTTCCTTCCGGCCGCGCTGCCCGAACAGTCCATGCCGACCTCCGTACCGCGGCCATCGGTAAGATCTCGTATCTCCTCTGCCGCATCCTCTCCGCCCAACAGGACGTGCGCGGCGCCGGCGTCCCTGGCCAGCTCGAGACGCTCGGGGATCAGGTCGACCCCTATTACCTTGGCCCCGCTGGAAGCGGCCAGCATGACAGCCCCCAGCCCGACGGGTCCGAGCCCAACGACGAGGACCGTATCGCGGCCCGAAACGCCCGCGCGCGATATCCCCTGGTAGGCGGTGCCGAACCCGCAGGCCACGAGGGCGCCGTCGGTGTAGGTGAGTTCGTCGGGCAGGTGGAGCAGGGTACGTGCTTCGGCGAGCAGATAGTCGGCGTGGCCCCCGTCACGCTGCCAGCCGTAGGCCGCCCGCTCCTGAGAACGACACCCGATCATGAATCCCTTTGTGCACTCCCCGCAGCGCCCGCAACCCAGGATGTGGTAGACGACGACCCTGTCGCCGGACTCGAAACCGTCCACCCCAGGTCCCACGGCCTCGACCTGTCCTGATGGTTCGTGGCCAGCGATGACGTTCTGGTAGCGCTCCGCCCCAGAGCCCGTGTGCTCGTGGTAGATGGCGCGCAGGTCGCTCCCGCAGAGCCCCGAGGCCTTCATCTTTACGAGCACTTGGCCGGGGCCAGGCTCGGGACGGCCGAACTCTCTCAAATCTACTCGTTCCTGTCCTGGTAGGATCACACCTCGCAAGAAGATCGCCCCTCTCCAGCGCCTCTATGTACTCGTCCCTCTATCATGCCCGCGGTGAGACACGTTCAAGCTCCATCATGGGTCATAAGATCATCTCCAGTCAAGATGTCCGGCTGTGCGACCCGCGACCGCTCCTTTATCATGGTGTCCGAGCCGGGTGGAGACCGGCGGAGGCCGAGCGGGGGTGAACGGGTAGTGGTACGCGGAGGATTGGCGCGGAGGCAGGGCGGCGAGGAGGACTTCCGCTGGCGCGGGGAGGACGTCTCGCGCATCGAAGGGTTCTCGGACGCCGTCTTCGCCTTCGCGGTAACGCTCCTGGTGGTTTCCCTGGAGGTCCCCAAGACCTTCGACGAGTTGCTCGCGACCATGCAGGGCTTCTTCGCGTTCGCGATCTGCTTCTACCTGCTTTTCATCGTGTGGTACGAGCACTACAAGTTCTTCAGGCGCTACGGTCTGAGTGACTTCCTGATCCTGTGCTTGAACGCGGCGCTGCTTTTCCTCGTTCTCATGTACGTCTACCCCTTGAAGTTCCTCTTTACCTTGCTGATAGACGAGTTATTCGGCTTCGCCCAGAACGAGACGATAGAACCGTCCCAGGTCCCGCAGTTGCTGGTCATCTACGGCGCCGGCTTCGTCGCCGTCCAGATCGTGTTCGTGTTGATGTACCTGCGGGCCTACTCGCTGCGCGCGGTTCTGGAACTCGACGCGCGCGAGCTGTCGGTGACGCGCGAGGAGATACAAAGCTCCCTCCTGAACATCTCGGTCGGGCTGGTGTCGGTGGCCATCGCCCTCCTCGGGGGTGCAGAGCACGTAGCCTGGGCAGGGTACGCCTACCTCCTGCTCTTTCCCGTGCAAGCGATCAATGGCCGCGTTATGGGTTCCCGCAGGAGGAGGGACACCCAGACCAAAACGGGAGCCGACGGTGACTGACCGTAGAGCGCCCGATGTTCGACACCGTTTGACAGGCATCCTGATTGGTATGACAATGCATTGGGGATATGGAGCAGTCACGACGAACCAGGCTCAGGGACCAGGCGGCGGACGAGTTGCTGGAGATGGTGATCTCGGACGGGCTGGAGCCGGGAGAGCGTCTTCCGCCCGAGCGTGAGCTGTGTGCGCATCTCGGGGTGAGCAGGACGGTCGTGAGGGAGGCTCTGAACCTGATCGAGGCGCGCGGCCTCATCAGCATCGAACACGGCCGCGGCGCGGTGGTCAGCGGCGGCAGTCCACGGGCCGTGCGTGACACCCTCCGTCTGCTCCTGCGCGTACAACCGAAGACATTGTGGGAGCTCCTGGAGATACGCAAGATCCTCGAGGTCGAGGTCGCAGGCCTCGCGGCGGAGCGTGTCAGTCCCGATGATGTGGTGGCTATGCGGCTCCAGCTAGACAGGATGCGGGACTCCATTGAGGCACCGGAGGGCTACGTCGACGCTGACGTCGAGTTCCACGCGCTGCTGGCGCGGGGGACCCGCAACGAGGTCTTGCTGACCATGCTCGAGCCCGTGGTCGACCTGCTGCGGGCGAGTCGCCGGGTAAGCGCCGCCAGGCCTGGCAACGCGCTGCGGGCTCTAGGGGAGCACGAGCGGATACTGCGCCGGGTGGAGGCGGGAGACGCCGGGGGAGCACGGGAGGAGATGCGCGCCCACCTCGTGAAGACGGCGGAGGATATCGAGGCTGCCATCGGTGAAGGGATGCTCGACGCCGATGAGTTTCAGGAGAAGGAGGGGGTATGAAGGCCAACGAGCTGTTGTCCGGACTGGGGTTGCCTGGACGCGACCTCCACGATTTGCCCGACTCGCAGAAGCGTTTCCCTGACGGGGCGCAGTACAGGGTCGAGATCCCCAGCGTCGAAGGACCGCGGGTGCTCGAGGCGGTGATCGAGGAGGCCCACAGACGAGAAGTCCAGATCCACCGCGTCTCCCAGGGGTCGGGGATCATGCTCCTCACGGACGCGGAGATTCTAGAGATGTGCCAGATGGCGCGCGAGGCCGCCCTGGAGCTCTCGCTCTTCGTCGGGCCGCGGGCCTCGTGGGAGACCGGCGCGACCGCCGTCTCCGGCGCAGGCAAGGTCCTGGGAGCCCAGCACCGCGGCCAGGACCAGCTCGCCTACGCCCTGGAAGACGTGCTGCGCGGCGTCTCTTTGGGACTGCGCGGGGTACTCGTCGCCGACGCCGGACTCCTCTGGGTCCTGAGAGACCTCAAGGCGAATGGAGAGTTGCCCGAGGACCTCGTCCTGAAGGTCTCCGTACAGCTCGCCGCGGCCAACGCGGCGGCCGTAAAGGCTATGGAGGACCTCGGGGCGGACACGTACAACGTGCCAACAGACCTGTCGCTGGCCCAACTCGCCGCGATACGCGCCGCTTGTGACCTCCCGCTCGACGTATACGTCGAGGTGCCCGACGACTTCGGGGGGTTCGTGAGGCACTACGAAATCCCCGACCTCGTAAGGGTCGCTTCGCCAGTCTTCGTCAAGTTCGGCCTGAGAAACGCACCGAATATCTACCCCAGCGGCACACACCTGGAGGCGACGGCGGTCGCGCTCGGAAGGGAGAGGGTCAGGCGCGCCAGGATCGGACAGGAGATGCTCATGCGCTACTTCCCCGAGGCCGAGACTACCCCGCCAGGCTCAACATTCCCCGGCTTGCCCGTCGACGCCGAGGCAAAGGAGAGGGCATGAAGATAACCCACGTAGACACGTTCGTAGTCGGCACCGAGTGGCGCAACCTGACCATCATCCGCGCCCACACGGACGATGGATTGACGGGTCTAGGAGAGGCGCGGATGGTCAACCACACGGACGCTCTCGTCGGATACCTGGCCGAGGCGGCCCCTAGGCACCTCGTCGGGCATGATCCGTTCGAGATAGAGGAGCTAGTCAAGAAGATGGGCCGCGACGATTTCTCGCGCGCCGGCGAGGTTATGAGCAGCGGTATAGCGATGTTCGAGACGGCCTGCTGGGACATCGTCGGCAAAGCACTCGGACAGCCTGTCTACAACCTGCTGGGCGGGCCCGTAAGGGACAGAGTCAAGGCCTACGCCAACGGCTGGTACAGGGTCGAGCGCACGCCAGAGGAGTTCCACGAGGCCGCGAAGAAGGTCGTGGAGCGTGGGTACAGGGCGCTGAAGCTGGATCCCTTCGGCCCAGGACACTACGAACTCGAGTACGAGGAGAAGATACAGGCCGTCTCGCTCGTCGAGGCCGTCCGCGATGCGATAGGACCCGAGGTAGAGATCCTGCTGGAGATGCATGGCCGCTTCTCCCCGGCTACCGCAATAGAGATGGCCAGGATGCTCCAGCCCTTCGGACTCGGCTGGGTCGAGGAGCCCGTACCTCCGGTGAACCTGAAGGCCCTCAAGAAAGCTTCGGATGGGATAGAGGCGACCGTTGCCACAGGCGAACGCATCCACCAGCGGCTGGAGTACAGAGAGGTCTTCGAACTTCAGGCTGCTGATGTGATCCAACCCGACATAAGCCACATCGGCGGGCTGCTCGAGACGAAGAAGCTCGCGTCGTGGGCCGACGCGTACTACGTGACCGTCGCCCCGCACAACGTCGGAGGCCAGATCAACACCGCAGCAGCCCTCCACCTCGCAGCCTGCACCACGAACTTCCGCATCCAGGAGTACTTCAACGACTTCGCCGACCCCTGGGTCCGCGAGACGGCCCCAGGCCTCTCGGAGGTCAAGGAAGGCTACTTCGAGCTCCCCAAGGGACCAGGCCTCGGTGTCGAGCTGGACGAGGAAGTCATCGAAGCCCACCCCAAGCAGGACGTCCACTTCAACCTCTTCGCCGAAGGCTGGGAGAGGCGCGAGGGCGCCGGCACGAAGGCTGACCAGTGAGCGACCTCTCGGGGAAGAAGGCGCTGGTCACCGGAGCCGGGATGGGGATAGGCCAGGGCATCGCCGTCGAGCTCGCCCGCCGCGGAGCCGAGGTCGCCGTCCACTACGCCCACACCGAGCCGGATGAGACCGTCTCACAGATCGAGGAGCTCGGCGGCAAGGCCGCCACGGTACAGGGCGACCTGAGCAAAGTAGGTGATTGTGAGAGCACCATGGACGCTGCGGCCGAGGCCCTCGGCGGGCTCGATACGCTCGTAAACAACGCCGGCGTTACCAAGACCATAGATTTCCTCGACACTGACGAGGAGACCTACGACTCGGTCTTCGACCTCAATATGAAGGGCTACTTCTTCCTCGCCAGGAGGGCCGTGCCTCTCATGATGGAGAGGGGAGGTGGGAGCATCGTCAACGTAACCTCGGTCCACGGGTTCGCTGGTTTCCCCAACCACACGGCCTACGCGGCTACCAAAGGCGCGATCGGGGCCTTCACCCGCCAGCTCGCCATAGAGCTCACGGACCGCAAGGTTCGCGTCAACGCCGTCGGCCCAGGCATCATAGAGGTCCCCCGCTACTTCGACATCCCGGACTACACGACCGAGTTCGGCAATACCCTGGTCCCCTGGGGCCGCGTGGGCCGTCCTGATGACGTCGCCCCCGCAGTAGCCTTCCTCGTCTCCGACGCAGCTGATTTCGTCACGGGGCAGGTCCTCTACGTGGACGGCGGTACCACGGCCAGGATGGGCCTGTGGTGGGACCAGGGGGACGGTCCAGAGTAACGTCAGGCGCGTGCGCTTGACACGAATACATATTGGTATAACAATATCGGCAGGGGAAGGGTTTTTGGAAAGCTACAGACAGGGGTGATAGATGAGTGAGCGTGAGTCCGGCGCAAGGGGACTTGGGGACTACAGGCTGGGCCGCAGGCAGTTTCTCGCTGGGAGTGCGCTGGCGTCCGCGGGCTTGTTGCTCGCGGGGTGCAGACGCGAGGCTGCGCAGCAGGCGAGCCAGGGCGGTGGAGGCGGGTCTGGCGGCAACTTCCCGGACACGCCGGAGTGGAACTTCGTCTTCGTCAACCACGTGACCACTAACCCGTTCTTCGTACCGACCCAGTACGGTATCGAGGATGCGCAGGCCCTGCTCGGGACCACATCACAGTGGACGGGCTCGGAGGAATCTGTCGTCTCAGAGATGGTCGACGCGATGAACACCGCCATCTCGGGCAACGCGAATGGCATAGCCGTCTGTGTCGTAGACCCTGTGGCTTTCAACAAGCCGATCCAGAAGGCCCTGGACAACGGCATCCCGGTCATCGCCTACAACGCCAACGGGAAGGGACCAGGGACCAACCCCGCGCTAGCGTACGTGGGCCAGGACCTCTTCCTCTCCGGTGTGGAGATGGGCAAGCGGATCGTCAGCCTTGTCGACGAGGGACTTGTGGCGCTCTTTATAGCGACGCCGGGCCAGCTCAACATCCAGCCGAGAATCGACGGCGCCAGGCAGGCTATAGAGGATTCTGGGAAGAACATAGAGATACAACAGGTCACCACGGGCGCCGAAGTTACCGAAGAGAGGTCCAGAATCGAGGCCTGGTACAACGGTCACAAGGACGTGGCAGGGATGTTCGCCGTCGACGCGGGGAGCACCCAGGGTGTCGCCCAGACGATGGAGCAATTCGGCCTGCACGACAGGGGCGTCAAGGCCGGCGGGTACGATCTGACGCCACAGATCCTGGACAACATGGGCAAGGGCCACATAGACTTCACCATCGACCAACAGCCCTACCTGCAAGGCTTCCTCCCTGTCATACAACTCTATCTGTACAACATCTCCGGCGGGGTCACGGGCCCTGCCGAGACCAATACGGGCCTCGTCTTCATTACGCCTGACACTGTGGATCGTTATCTCGAGACCTCGTCGCGCTTCGAGGGTGACTCCGAAACGCAGAAGATCTTGAAGGCGCCGTCGCAAGCTTAGGCCTTGGCCGAAGGCGAGAGGAGGTAACGTGAGCGAGACCACGGCGCGAGAGGCGGGGGCCGGGACGCAAGAGCGCGGATTCGCAGGCCGCCTGTTGAGCGGGCTCGTCCGGGTGCGGGAGGTGAGCATACTTATCGTTCTGGTGGGGTTGGCGCTCTACTTTCAGGCGGTGAACGGAGCGTTCCTCTCGCAGCAGAACCTCCTCTCGCTCGCCCAGTTCGCCGTGCCTTACGTGGTTATCGCATCGGCGTTGTGTTTGCTGCTCATCTGCGGTGAGATCGACCTCTCCGTCGGCCAGTCGTTCGCGTTCGCACCGATCGTGATGTACCTGGCCTACGACAAACTCTTCCTCGTCTTGCCGCTCGCGGTGGTCGTCGGGCTCCTGGCCGTGGCCGTGGTCGGCCTGATAAACGGCCTGATCACGGTCTACCTCGGCGTATCCTCGCTGATCACTACCTTGGGGATGTTCTTCCTTCTCGCTGGCCTGAACGTGACGCTCACCGGTGGCTTCCCCGCGATTACGCCGGAGACGAGCACCATCACCCAGGTGCTCGGGGAGTACGCCTGGGCCGGGACCATATGGACCCTACTCATCATCGCCGTGTTGCAGCTCGTCCTCGCGCGCACCCGGTGGGGGCTGCACACCTACGCCACGGGCGGCAATCCGCTCGGATCCAGGGAGGCCGGCGTTAGCATCGCCCGCATCAAGATCGGCAACTTCATACTCTGCGGCGTGCTCGGCGGTTTCGTCGGTATCATCGAGGCTTTCCGCATACAGTCCATAGACCCGCTCGCCGGCGGGCCCGACATCGTGCTCCTTTGCATCGCCTCGGCGGTCATAGGGGGGACAGCGCTACTGGGTGGGGTCGGCACCGTTACAGGCGCGTTCCTCGGGGCACTGGTTCTCACCATCCTCCGCAACGGCTTCACCCTGCAGGGCATAAGCGCCTACACCTTCAACATCATCCTTGGCATCGCCATCCTTATAGCCATGATCCTCAACGTCTACGTCGCGAGGCTGCGCGGCGCGGGGAGGGCATGATGGAGAACGGCTCGGACTTCTTGCGTGTAGAGGGCGTCGTCAAGAATTTCGGTGCGGTCTCCGTCCTCAAGGGCGTTGACCTGCACGTCAGGGAAGGAGAAGTACTAGGCCTTATCGGGGACAACGGGGCGGGCAAGAGCACCCTGCTCAAGACTATTACCGGCTTCCACCGCCCTGACGAGGGCAGGATTCTGCTCGAAGGAGAAGAGGTGACATTGCGCACCGTCTCCCAGGCGCGCTCTCTGGGCATCCAGACCGTCTACCAGGACCTCGCCCTCATCAACGAGCTCTCGGTCTTCCACAACATGTTCCTGAACGGCGAGATGACCGTCGGACCTTTCCTCAACAACCGCAAGATGAAAGAGAAAACCTCCCAGTACCTCGAAGACATGGGCGTGAACATCCCGTCCATAGACACCGAGGTGGCAAGACTTTCTGGTGGGCAGCGCCAGGCCATAGCCGTGGCGCGCGCGGTCTACTCGGACGCTAAGATGCTGCTTCTGGACGAGCCGCTCGCTGCGATGGGGGCTAAGGAGGGGGCCTTGATCCTCGACCTCATCCAGCGCCTCAAAGAGGAACGCGGCATACCCATGATCCTGATCGTCCACAACTACGCCCAGGTCTTCGACGTCTGCGACAGGGTCAACCTGCTCAGAAACGGCCGCATAGAGTACGACAAGCCCGTCGCCGAGAGCTCCGTCGAGGAACTGACCGAACTCGTCGTCTCCGAGTACCGCAAGGCCCGAGAGACGGGTAACGGCGGGTAGGGGAGGGTCGGCGACCCTCCCCTACCCGCGCATTTCAGCACGCTCAGGCTTCGCCTTCGCTTGTCAGCATTTCAGCTTGTCAGCTTTTTGTTTGCTGACGGTTGATGGCTCGTCGTGTATTCTCGGGCTACGGGGACAGCCGAAGGAGTGGGAGTGGATAGACCCGTAGCCTCTGGTAGGACGACGTACACGGTCATCGGGCTGGTCTTCGCGCTGCTCTTGGGCGGGTATTTCGCTTACCGGACCAGCGGTGTGATTCTGGCGTTCCTGCTGACGATCCTCCTGTCCATCATACTCAGTGCTCCGGTCAACTACCTGGCCAGGAGAGGCCTACCGCGAACGTGGGGACTTCTGGCGGTGATAGTGGCGTTGGCGCTAGTGCTCTGGCTCTTCGGCCTGGCGCTCGTCCCCGCCGTCGAGACGCAATCCCGCCAATTGGCCGAGGCTTTCCCGACGCTCCTGGAAGAAGCCTTCGCCCTTGCCAACCGTCTCCAGAGCTTCTTCGGGCTCGGTACCCAGATCGGCCTCGATCCCGAAAGCCTCTCAGGGGTCGGGCGAGAGGTGCTCACTGGTAGCACCGTATCGACGGCTGCTGGGGTGGGGCTTACCGCGGCGACCGTGGTCTCGCTGGCGGCGGTCGTGTTCATCTCCACGATCTACCTGGTCATCCGGCCCGAGCCCTGGGTCAACGGGTTCGTCTCGCTCTTCCCAGCGGGATGGCGGCAGAGGACGCGAGAGGTGCTTCAGATACTGTACCAAACGGAACAGCGGTGGTTCCTCGGTCAGCTCGCTGCCATGACCTTCATCGCTGTCTTCTGGGCCGTCTCGCTCTCCCTGATCGGGGTGCCTTTCGGGCTGCTCCTCGGTCTCTTGAGTGGTCTGATCTCGTTCATCCCCTACGTGGGCGCGCTCATCTCGGTCGTCCTGCCCGTGCTTCTGGCCCTGATCTCGGACCCCTTCTCAGCCGTCTATGTGATACTGGCCTTTATCATCATCCAGCAGATCGAAGGCAACCTCCTCCAACCGATCGTAATGAGCCGGGCCGTGGACCTGCATCCCGCAGTCGTGATATTCGCCATACTGGTAATGGGCACACTCTTCGGCCTGATAGGGGTCTTCCTGGCCGTCCCACTCGTCGCCGCTCTGCAGGTCCTGGTGCGCGAACTCTGGGTGCAAAAGATGGACCAGATGGGAACAGACCCCAACCCACCCGCCAGGGAACCCCCCAAACACAACCTCCCAGGCCCGATCGACAAAGTCCTGAAAGCACTACGTCCCTCTCGCCGTGCATAAGGCTCTCAAGCCTTATGCACGGCGAGCACTTCAGCATTTCAGCACGCCGCCAGGCTTCGCCAGGCGACTTGTCAGCATTTCAGCTTATTCGTGTGCAAGTCCTTGCTGACTTGCTGACAAGGCGGCACAGCCGCCGGGCTGAAGTGCTGACGAGCGGAGGCGAAGCGGGAGCGTGCTGAAATGCTGAAGCGTTGACACAATGAAGTCATGCGCCTATTATTGAATCGTTGTTTAAAGGAGGAGTTTTATGGAGACTGTGCGGAGTTGGACTGATCGGGACCTCCGCAGGCTCGATGAGATCGTCGTCGAGGATGAACGCCGATTCAAGGAGTGCCCGTCCGGGGCGGGGGCGTTGATCGGTGAGGCGGGAGGGGCGACCCCGGGTGGGCAGATCGCGCGTCCGCAGATGATCTGGGTCAGCCACAGAGAGGGCTCCGAGGACGACGCCGGGCGCTTCGTTGACAACTTCGGGGCCTTCGCGAGGGCTTTGCGCGGATGAACGTGGAGGAAGGCCCCGCAGGGGGGCACGTACAGCTCGTAGATCTCGCCAAGCGCTACGGCAACCACGAGGCCGTGTGCGGCATAGACCTGGATATCCCGCCGGGAGAGTTCTTCTCGCTGCTGGGTCCGAGCGGGTGCGGCAAGACGACGACGCTGCGTATGATCGCCGGTTTCGAGCGTCCTAGCGGGGGACAGGTCTTGCTTGATGGCAAGGACGTATCAGACACCCCCCCGAACCGGCGCAATGTCAACACCGTGTTCCAGAGCTACGCCCTCTTCTCCCACCTGACCGTCGCCGAGAACGTCACCTTCGGGTTGCGCTTCGCTAAGGTGACCAGGGAGGAGGCCCGTAGCAGGGTCGGAGAGGCGCTCTCCCTCGTGCAGATGCAGGAGTTGGGCGACCGCAAACCGCACCAGCTCTCAGGCGGACAGCAGCAACGGGTCGCGCTCGCGCGAGCTTTGATCCTTAACCCGTCGGTGCTCCTGCTGGACGAGCCGCTCGGCGCGCTCGACGCCAAGCTCAGGAAAACGCTCCAGATCGAGCTGAAGGCTTTGCAGGAGGAGGTCGGGATCACCTTCGTCTACGTTACTCACGATCAAGAGGAGGCCCTCACCATGGCCGACCGCCTCGCTGTGATGAACGAGGGCCGTATCGAACAGGTCGGCTCTCCCCGCGAGGTCTACGAGGAGCCGGCGTCCGCCAACGTTGCTGACTTCCTCGGCGTCTCGAACCTGCTGGACGCGCAGGCCACAGGCACGGATTCCGAAGGCCGGTGCCGGGTCAGGGTCGGGGACTCCGAACTGTTCGCCTCCCACGGTCACACCTCGGCCAGGGGGCCCGTCAAGGTGGTCGTGCGTCCCGAGCGGGTGCGCGTGGATGCTGCAGGGGAGACCGGCGAGAACAGGTTGCCGGGGAAGATCGAACGCATCGTGTACGCCGGCGCCATCTCCCAACTTGTGGTCACCCTCGACCGCGGAACCCCGATCCGATGCATGCTGGCCAACGATGGGGCGGGGTCATCCTTCGACCGGGGAACCAGGGTATCTGTATGCCTGCCGTGCGAAGCCCTGCGCGTGCTGTGCACCGAAACCGCCGGGTCGAACGAGGAGGAGAACGGGGAGCGTTCCGTAGCATCCGCCCGTGCGACAGCGAAATCCTGAAACCCGAAGCCGCGGATTGGTTGTAGGGGCGGTTCGCGAACCGCCCTCATACGAACCGCCCCTACAGATCCAACCTGGCAAAGTCTTCCACCGCGGAGCCTTCGGCGCCTTCCCTTCTGCGGGACCGGCCCATTACCAGGATAGCGATCGTAATGGCCAGCATGGAGGCGAAGAGGAGAATGCTCGCCAGGGCGTTTATCGCGGGACTCGGCGCCAGGCGGGCGGCGCTGTAGAGCTTGACCGGTATCGTGGCCGACGACGCATCCCCCATCAGGAAGGCGCTGATCACGAAGTCGTCTATAGAGATGGCGAAGGCTACCATGAGGCTCGCCCAGATGGCTGGCGCCAGCATCGGCAGCAACACAGTACGGAGCGCTTGCAGCCGTGAGGCGCCGAGGTCCATAGCCGCTTCCTCGTACTCCCTGCCGACAGAGAACAGACGTCCGCGAACGACTATGACGACGTAGGAGACCGTAAAGGTTACGTGCCCGAGCACCTGGGCCATCGTGCCGAGCCGCACGAAGCCGAAGAGGTGCACGAATACCAGGAACAGCGCGACGCCCATCACTATCTCCGGCGTGACCAGTGGAAAGAGCATCAGGAAGTTGGCGGGCCTGGCACCCCACCCGCTCCAGCGCGCGAGGCCGATAGCCAGCGCGACCCCAAGTGGCGTGGCGATCAGCATCGTGAGCGCTGCCAGCTGGAGGCTCTGCACGAGCGCAGCGCGCAGCGACGGGTCGTGCAGGACGGAGAGGTTCGGGTCCCCAACGTACCACCGAAGCGAGAAGCCCTGCCAGGCGCTGCGCGAGCGGCCCTCGTTAAAGCCGAACTGCACGGCTATAGCCACAGGAACGAGCGACCAGAGGATGTAAGCCCACGTGAAGAGCACCAGGAAACGCGGTTTGCCCCAGGGATTCGACCACCACGACTTGAAGCGCGTTGCATTCGGCCGCGATTCTGCGCGTCCGAACGTCATGACCTGGCCTCCCTGGAGGCCCGCGCCACGCTGTAGAGGTAGTAGGTCATCAAGATGCCGACGAACACCATCAGCACGACGGTCAGGGCGGCACCCCTTCCGCTGCCCGCGCCGCTGAGGATGTCTTGCTCGATGAGCTTGCCGACCATGTTCGTTCTCGGAGAGCCGGAGAGGAGCGTGGCTGTGTAGTAGTCGCCGAACATCGGCAGCATTACGATGACACAGCCGGCTAGAATGCCCTGGGAAGACAAAGGAAGTGTAACGGCAAAGAATGCCCGCGCCGGGCTGGCCCCGAGGTCGCGGGCGGCCTCGATCACCCGCGAGTCTATCCGGTCGAGCGCGGCGAACAGCGGCAGGATCAGGAACGGCACGTACCCGTAGACGAGCCCCAGGATGACTGTCTCGTGCTTGCCGACCAGCCACTCCCGTGGCTCGTCCAGGAGTCCGACGAACAGGAGGATCTGGTTGACGTAACCGTCGGTGGAGAGCAGGTTCACCCAAGCCAACATCCGCATGAGGTAGTTGATCCAGAACGGGGCGATGATGAGCATCAGGAGCAGGACCCGGAAACGGCCGGCATGCCGGGCCACGTAGTAGGCGACGGGGTAGCCGATTAGGAGGCTCAGAAACGTGGCGATAGCGACGTAGATGAGCGTGCGCAGGAACACGAACCCCAGCTGCCCAGTGAACAGCTCGCCGAGGATCGTCCCGAACTCGCCCGGATCCCACGCCAGCGGGTTCCACGCTGGCAGGGCGCCGCCGAAGATAGGATCAGGCGCTCCCATGGCCACAGCGAAGACGGCGTAGAGCGGCGTAAGGAAGAGGAGCACCAGCCAGAGCACGCCCGGCAGCGCCAGCGATGGCCACAACCAGCGCCTCTCGCCTACCGCGCGCCTTTCGTCGGCGGGCCCGCTCAGGCCGCTAACCTCCCTGCTGGACTCTTGACCACGTCTCCTGCCAACTACTGTCTTCTTCCGGCGTCAGCTGCGTGGTGATCTGACCCATCTCGAAGTCTTCCTGCGCGACGACGGCCGTGGCGAGGGTCTCGGGGACGAGCCCCCTGTCCACCATGCTCGTCGGGTCGAGCGACTTCTGGGGCGGCTGGTAACCCAGCCAGCTCATGTTCTCGAGCGCCACCTTCGTGTCGAGGACGTAGTTGATAAACGCGTGGGCGAGAACGGGACGCTCCGCGTTTGCGAGCACCGCCATACAGTCGTTGGAGATCATACCCCCCACCCTGTCCTGCGTCGCCTTCGGCGGCCACAAGTAGCGCAGCACGGAAGGGTCCCTGCCCTCGGGCACGTACTGTATGGCCAGCAGCGTGTCCCCCGACCAGGCCTGAGCCAGGCCCAGGTTGCCCTCGGGTAGCCTGGAGTAAGCCCCGTCGATGGTGTACCGGATATCCATCAGGTCAGGCAACTCCAGAAGGTTGTCCCTGGCTTTTTCGAGGTCAGAGGGCTTGGCGTCGTTGACGCTGGTTATGCCGCTCCTGTACATCCCCACGCTCAGAGCGTCCCTGTACTCGTCGTAGAGGCCGGTGACGCCCCTGTACTCGGGATCCCAGAAAACGTCCCAGGGGTTCTCCATGCCCGCCACGTCAACCGAAACCACGTCCGTCCGCCACCCGATGCCCGTGCTGTAGGTCACGTAAGGTGCGGTGTAGCGTGAGTGCCTGTCGTAGAAGGGATCCACGAGCGTCGGCCAGACGTTCTTCTGCAGGTTCGGAAGGTAGTCGTGGTTTAGGGGCTGCAACAGCTTCCCCGCCACGTACTTGGGCAAATCGTCCTGCGTGGGGAAGAAGACGTCGAAGCTGATCTTACCGGTCCTCAGCTTCTGCGCGGCTTCCTGCGAGTTATAGAAGGTGGTGACTTCCACCTCCGACCCGAATCGCTGGGTGAAACCCTTCAGCACAGCGGGGTTTATGTAGTCCGCCCAGTTGTACACACGCAGCGGGCCTTCCTCCGGCTCGAGACCTGAATCTATGCTCTGACGGTCGTCGAACAGCGGCTGCTCCACCGGGTTCTCCCGGGTCCCGATAACAAGCCGGGGAGCCGACGAGGAACCGGGCGTCGAACCGCAGCCGGCGAGCAGCCCGCCCGCGGCAGCCGTCCCCGCTATCAGTCTCAGCGCCTCTCGACGCGACATGGTGCGCCGCCAGGGTGATCTCTCCCTCGGGTGGAATGCCATCTCTACCAACCTCCTCGTGAGGCGTTCGTACGCCCCTTCCCTACCTCTCGGCCGCGAGTTCCTCCTGCCCGGCGACATCTTCCTCGCCCCTGCGGCCGTACGCGCCGGGGTCGAAACCCAACTCCCTGGCCGCCGTTTCCAGACACATCTCATTGGCCAGTTCTCCGCCCACCGCAGGGTCGCCGAACAACACCTGTAGCGCGAGGCCGTCCATGAGCGCGGAGAGGTACGTCGCGAAGCGCTCGGGGTCGCAAACTCCGAACTCGCCCGAGCGCTGGCCCTCCCTTACCACCTCAGCGATGGTGTTGCGCCAGCGGCGCTCGAGCGCCTCCCGCTTGCGGGCCGCCTCTTCGTTGCGCAGAGCCCGCGACCATAATTCGACCCAAAGCGTCCAGTACTCGTCACTCTCGCGCCGCACCACAGGCGGACACGCCAACTCGATCAAGCGCACCAGCCGCCGCGATGCACCCTCGATGCCCGTGAGCTCCCGGAAGGCCTCTATGTAGAAAAGATCCTCCGCATAGGCGAGCGCCTCGGTCAGAAGCGTCTCCTTAGACCCGAAGTAGTACACCACCAGGGCCGGGCTCAAACCAGCCCTGTCCGCCACGTCGGCGATGCGCGTCTCGCAAAGACCCCGCTCCACGATCACCTCCATCGCAGCCTCCAGCATCTGCGTGCGGCGCTTCTGCGTCAACTTGGGCCTCGCGCCCATTTCCCTCCTACAGTATGCATCCGAACTTGTGAACGGCTATTTAATGTACAACGATAGCATAAGCGCCCACTCCAGTCCACATAAACCCGCGATCCGCGAGCAAAAAGAAATGTCTTGCCCTCGTTAACGCGGGATGTTACATTGAACAGTGGTTTAGTATTGATTGCAAGCTTGTGAGAGGAGAGGTGATGAGGGGCGGTTACGAGGCCATAGTCATCGGCGGGGGGCACAATGGGTTGGCTGCGGGGGCCTATCTCGCCCGCGACGGGTTGAGGACGGTGGTGCTCGAGGCCCGTCACAAGGTCGGCGGGGCGGCGGTGACCGACGCTCCCTGGCAGGAGGCCCCTGAGTTCAACGTCACCACCTACTCGTACGTGATGAGCCTGATGCCCAGGCGCGTTATTGACGAGTTGCGCCTGGAGCATCACGGGTACAAGGTATATCCGATGGGTCCTTCGTTCTACGCCTTTCCTGACGGGCGTTCTCTTACCATGACCGGGGTTGATGTAAAAGAGGATTATGAGGCGCTCGCGCGGTTCTCGCGCAAGGACGCGGAGGCGTACGGGGAGTGGCGGAAGTGGCTTGGAGAGCTGGCGGCGATCCTTGAGCCCTTGCTGCTGACGACGCCGCCCAAAGTGGGGTCGAGGCATCCCCTCGATCTACTGGATCAGCTGAAGCTGGCGTGGCGGATGCGGGGATTGGATGTGCCCCGTGTCGGCGAGCTCACCAGGCTCATGACGATGAGCGCCTGGGATCTGCTTGACGACTGGTTCGAGTCGCCGCAGATCAAGGGCGCACTGGCGGTCGACGGCATTATCGGGACGTGGGCCGGTCCAGCGACCCCCGGGACGGCGTACGTCCTGATGCACCACGAGATCGGGGACGCCGGTCTCGGCCTAAGCTCCTGGGGATATCCGAGAGGAGGTATGGGGGCCATCTCTGACGCGTTGAGGAGTTCCGCCGAGGAGTTCGGCGCGGAGGTAAGGACCAACGCGCCGGTCGAGCGCATACTGCAGAAAAACGGGCGCGTAACGGGCGTGGTGCTCGAGGGCGGCGAGGAACTGGAGGCCGACCTTGTCGTGGCGGCGACGCACCCGAA